>CANREF010000004.1 GCA_947629575.1 uncultured Clostridia bacterium
TGCTTGAGCACCCCGCCGGTATTCATGCCCTTTAGGGCGTAAATTAAAGCCCCCACTTTAGTGGGGGATATTTACTTGACAAAAATCTGTGATAATTCTCCGAAATTCGACATAAGCATAACTATCCCGACAGAGGGAGGGGAGCTTAGTCCATGTGGAATGATATCGAAGAGCGGACGAGGAAGAACGGAGAATACATTGCAAAGACGGGCTGTACCGTGCGTGCATGCGCGGCGCACTTCGGCGTGAGCAAGTCGACTGTGCATAAGGACGTAACGGAACGGCTGCCTTCCTATGATCCGGCGCTCTACAAAAAAGTTCAAAAGGTGCTCGGCGTCAATCTGAGCGAGCGTCACCTGCGCGGCGGGAACGCCACGAAGCACAAGTACGAAATGCAGCGGGAATTGGGGAAGGGCAGCCTCCTGAAATGATTCGCCCAACGGAGGAACTTCCTCCCATTGAAAAAAACTTGTCAATTTTAAGATTCTATGATATAATAATAAAAAATTCACTTTTTCGGAAGCACAATGGCAAAGCTACTTGGGATCGACGTAGGCTCTACAACGGTAAAGGTCAGCGTGATCGATGAGAACGGGACCGTTCTCTATTCCTCTTACGAGCGGCATTTTTCGCGCGTGAGGGAATGTGTTCTGGGCGAACTGCAGAAGGTCCGTCCCTTTTCCGCGCGATATAAGGCGTGCATCACAGGTTCGGCGGGGCTGGGGCTTGCCCAGCGCGCCAAGATCGATTTCGTGCAGGAAGTTCAGGCGGCGTTCGGAGCGATCCGCAAATTTTATCCCGACGCGGACGCGGCGGTGGAACTCGGCGGAGAGGACGCGAAGATCATTTTCCTCACGGGCGGCACGGAGCAGCGCATGAACGGCAGTTGCGCGGGCGGCACGGGGGCGTTCATCGACCAAATGGCGACCCTCTTGGGGGTCACCGTGGACGAAATGGACGAGCTCTCTCTCACTGCGGAACGGGTCTATCCCATCGCTTCCCGCTGCGGCGTCTTTGCGAAGTCCGATATCCAGCCCCTTCTCAACCAGGGCGCGAAGAAGAGCGACATCGCGGCCTCTATCTTTCATGCGGTCGTAGACCAGACCGTTTCGGGACTTGCGCAGGGGCGGCGGATCAAGGGGAAGGTGCTTTTCCTCGGCGGGCCGCTCTACTATCTGCAGGGGCTCAGGAAGGCGTTTTGCGAGACGCTCGGGCTCGATGAGGAGCATGCGATCTTTCCCGATAACGGTCCGCGTTTCATGTCCATCGGCGCAGCCATGTATGCGCAAAATTCCAAGGAAGAGGAACTTTCCGAGCTGGAAAAGCGCCTTTCCGAGGCGTCCGGCGGAGGGGAGATCGCAGTCGGGAAGCCGCTCTTCTCTTCGCAGGAGGAATACAGCCGTTTCATCGCCCGCCACAAACGGAGCGACTTGCCCTTTGAGGACATCTTCAAATACGAGGGGGACGCCTATCTCGGCATCGATTCGGGCTCTACGACGACCAAGCTCATGCTCATCACCCCCGATTGCAAGATCCTTTATTCTCACTATCAATCGAACAACGGCCAGCCCCTCGAGATCGTTACGGGGCGGCTCAGGGAGATATATTCCCTCATCGGCGACCGCATCAACATCCGCGGCGCGTGCGTCACGGGCTACGGCGAGGACATGATGCGTGCCGCGCTCAAGATCGATTTCGGCGTCGTCGAGACGATGGCGCACTTCAAAGCCGCGCTCTGGTTCAATCCCGAAGTGGATTTCATCATCGATATCGGCGGACAGGACATCAAGTGCTTCAAAGTGAAAAACCGCGCGATCGATTCCATCATGCTCAACGAGGCATGTTCTTCGGGCTGCGGTTCCTTCATCCAGACCTTTGCCAAGGCGATGGGAATGGAGATCGAAGAATTTTCCCGCCTCGGCTTGTTTGCCAAGAAGCCCGTCGAACTCGGCTCCCGCTGCACGGTGTTCATGAACAGTTCGGTGAAGCAGGCGCAGAAGGAGGGCGCGAGCGTGGAGGACATCTCCGCAGGGCTCTCCTCTTCCATCGTCAAGAACGCTATCTATAAAGTGATCCGTGCGCGCACGCCCGAGGAGCTCGGCGATCACATCGTTGTGCAGGGGGGAACTTTCCTCAACGATGCGGTGCTGCGCTCCTTTGAACTCGAAACGGGGAAGGAAGTCGTCCGTCCCGCGATCGCGGGGCTCATGGGCGCTTTCGGCGCGGCGCTCTATGCCAAGGAAAACACGACGCCCGCCGTACTCACTTCCACCCTTCTCACCGAGGCGGAGCTCAAAAATTTCTGTTATTCCTCCCGTTCCGTCATCTGCAAGGGGTGTACTTCTCACTGCAATGTGAACATCCTCACCTTCTCGGACGGGAGAAAGTTCATTTCGGGGAACAAGTGCGAGAGGGGCGCGGGGCTCAAACCGCCCGATGCGCCGCTCGATATCTATGCCTTCAAATACGGGGAATTGCTCTCTCTGCCCGACGAAAACGCCGAAGGCAAGCGCGGCACGGTGGGGCTTCCCCTGCAGCTCGTCATGTATGAACAGCTCCCGCTCTGGACGACCTTCTTCGAGACCTGCGGATTCAAAGTGGTGCTCTCCGAAAAGAGTTCCCGCGCTCTCTACTTCAAGGGACAGCACACCGTGGCGAGCGATACCGCCTGCTATCCCGCGAAACTCATGCACGGACACATCGAGAGCTTGCTCGACAAGGGGGTGGATCTCATCTTCTATCCCTGCGAGAGCTACAATATCAACGAACACGATTCGGTGAACCATTACAACTGTCCCGTCGTTGCATATTATCCCGAATTGCTCAAAGCAAATAACGAGCGTCTCAACGACCGCAATTTCATCATGCCCTATCTCGATCCCAACAGCGAAGCGGCTACGGTAAAGACGCTCTGCCGCGCGCTCGCGCGATACCGTCTTTCTTCCTCCCTCGTGAAACGGGCGTTCCGCCTCGGATTGGAGCGGATGCGGGAATTTCACGCCGCCGTCGTGGAGAGGGGGAGAGAGATCCTTTCGGAGGCGGAGCGCAGGGGAAAGCAGGTCATCGTGCTCGTGGGGCGGCCCTATCACGTCGATCCCGAGATCGATCACGGGATCAATAAATTGCTCACCTCGCTCGATCTTGCGGTGCTCTCCGAGGACTCCGTATTTGAAGAGGGGAATCTCGTCAAGGTGAACGTTCTCAACCAGTGGACCTATCATGCGCGCATGTACCGCGCCGCCGAATTCGCCACCCGCAGAAAGAATGTCAACGTGGTGCAGCTCGTCTCCTTCGGCTGTGGGATCGACGCCGTTACGACGGATGAAGTGCGGCATATCCTCGAGAGTCGCGGGAAGCTCTATACCCAGATCAAGATCGACGAGATCAACAACCTCGGCGTGGTGAAGATAAGGCTTCGTTCCCTGCTCGCCGCCATAGAAGAACAGACAAGGAGGGAGAGGGAATGAGAAGCGACCATGTGAACGCTTCCCCGTCGGGAAGGACAAACGACTGCCGCACGGTAGATTTTACAGACGATTATCCCCGCTTCACCCATGAGATGAAGGCGACGCATACCATTCTCGTGCCCGACATGCTCCCGTGGCACTTCGACCTGATCACCCATGTCATCCGTGCGAACGGTTACAAGGTGGAAGTTTTACACAACGAAGGGCGCGCCGTCATCGACGAGGGGTTGAAGCATGTGCACAACGACGCGTGTTATCCCGCGCTCTGCGTCATCGGGCAATTCCTCGACGCGCTCAAGAGCGGCAAGTACGACCCCAAGCACACGGCGGTGCTCATTACCCAATCGGGCGGCGGCTGCCGTGCGAGCAACTATATCCCCCTTATCCGCAAAGCGCTCAAGGCGGAATTCCCCGAAGTCCCCGTCCTCTCGCTCAACTTCGCGGGGCTCGAAAAGGGAAACGGGTTGGAACTCAATTTGCGGTTTTTGATGGATCTCGGGCTCTCCGTTTTT
Source organism: uncultured Clostridia bacterium (assembly GCA_947629575.1). GTDB lineage: Bacteria > Bacillota > Clostridia > Christensenellales > Borkfalkiaceae > Gallimonas. Next base: position 3,980 of record CANREF010000004.1, read on the forward strand.
TACGGCGACCTTATCATGAGCCTCTTCGATCAGACCATGCCCTACGAACTCCATGCGGGTGACTGCGCCGCGGTGCGGGAGCGCTGCATCAAAGACTTGTGCGCGGCATACGACCGCGGAAAATTCGGGAAATTTTCCAAGCATGTAAAGAGCGTTCTTGCCGCATTTGCCGCCGTGCCCGTCAAAAAGGAAAAGAAGATCAAGGTCGGCATCGTGGGGGAGATCTACGTCAAATATTCCCCGTTGGGAAATTCCCACCTCGAGGACTTTTTGCTCTCGGAAGGCTGCGAACCCGTCGTTCCCGCCCTGATGGATTTTATCATGTATTGCGTCGTGAATAACCTCAACGACGCAAAGTATTACGGCAGACGCAGCATTTCCACACCCGTTTTCCGCTTCGTGTATTTTTGGCTTCGCCGCAGACAGAAGAAGCTCATCAAGTGGATGGGGGAATACGGATTTGAACCGTTGCACGACTTCGAGCATCTTCGCGGCATGGCGGACAAGGTCATCAACCAAGGCGTGAAGATGGGGGAGGGGTGGCTCATTCCAGCAGAGATGGCGGCGCTGTGTGAGACGGGCACGGAGAATGTCGTCTGCGCACAGCCCTTCGGCTGTCTTCCCAATCATATCGCGGGGAAGGGAGCTTCCCGCGCGGTGAAGGCGCTCTTCCCGCGGGCGAACATCGTGCCCGTCGATTACGACCCTTCCGCGACCAAGGTCAATCAGGAAAACCGTATCAAACTCATGCTTGCTACGGCGAGGGAGAATTTGGGTTCACACATTTCTTTTCCCAGTGCTATGCGCCAAACGCTTTAATTGTCATTTCGAGCGGAGCGCGAAGCGCGAAGTCGAGAAATCTCATTATGGAAAAGAAATGTGCGAGGGGTTAAGTTGTTTGCTCCGTAGCCACTGTCTGCCCGCCCGATAATCGCTTCGTAAAAACGAAAAGCCGTAAGAGTGCGGCAAATTGAGTGCGCTGCCGCAGGGAAACCCTGCTTCGCGCAGTAATTGGGAACGGTTTCGCACATTTCTTTGCTCACTTCCCCCCCGTCCACCGACACGTCATCCCGAGCGTGGCGAAGCGAAGTCGAGGGATCTCGTCCTATGAGCAAACTGCGGGGTGTCGTTCGAAAAGAAATGTGCGAGGAGTTAAGTTGTTTGCTTCGTAGCCGCAGTCTACCCGCCCGATAATCGCTCCGTAAAAACGAAAAGCCGTAAGAGTGCGGCAAATTGAGTGCGCTGCCGCAGGGAAACCCTGCTCCGCGCAGTAATTGAGAATGGTTTCGCACATTTCTTTGCTCACTTCCCCCTCTTGCCCACCCCTTGAGGGGTGGGTGTCACGCGCAAAGCGCGTGACGGAAGGGGTGTCGTTCGAAAAGAAATGTGCGAGGGGTTAAGTTGTTTGCTTCGTAGTACTATCTGCCCGCCCGATAACTGCTTCGTAAAAACAAAAAGCGCGAGGTGTCGCGCAAATTGAGTGGAGTGGCGCAATTCTGTTCAACAGCGCGGGGCGCTGTGAACTGCGCCACGACAGGCGCGGTGGCCTCCGCGCCGTGCTTTGCGGCGGTCCCTGCCGCCCAAAGCGCAGCGCAAAAGCGTGGTTTTGCTCGCGGACGATTCTAAACACGCCCCACCCCTTTTGTCCCCCTCCCACGAGGGGGTAGAAATCCCCCTTACCTTAGCATATGCCCCTCCGCGGAGGGGCTTTTTTATTTCGAAAAACATCGAAATAACTCTTGACAAATTTTCCCATAAGTGATATAATTTAGATAAACATCAAAATACAGAGGATAAGAGCCATGAGGGATGCTTGGGGCGCATTGTCGGATAAGACGCGGCGGGAGATCATCACACTACTGAAGGGGCGTCCGCACACGGCGGGGGAGATCTGCGATCAATTCGACCTCACCGCGGCGACGGTTTCCCATCATCTCCACGTCCTCAAAGAGGCGGGGCTCGTTTTAACGACAAGACGGGCGCAGACCATCATCTATTCCCTGAATTCGCCCGTCATGCAGGGCATGCTGTCCTATCTTCTCGGCGTCGCCCGCAAATAAGGAACGACATGAAAACAGCCATTGTCTATACAGTACTATCGCTTGTGAATTTTGCGGCGTTTGCCATCGGGGTCGGAACTCTGCCCGCACAAGTGCCCATCCATTTCGACGCGTCCCTGACGGCGGACGTCATCGGTTCGCCGTGGGTCTATGTCGCGCTTCCGGGCGCGGCGGCGCTCATTTCGGCGGGGATCTGGGCTTCCCTTGCGCAGAAAAAGAACCGCGCGGTCACGGTGGGGCTTCTGTCTGCGCTCGGCATCATCTTTGCCACTATCGGCTGGGCGTTTTTCGCCCTCATCGCGAGCGGCGTAAAGATAGGGGAACGCACCGACTTCCCCCTTGCGCTCGTCATGGTGCTGCCGCTTTCACTGCTCGTTGTTTGGCTGGGGAACTGTATGCCCCGCATCGAGCCCAATCGCGTCATCGGCATCCGCACCGCCGCGACCTTGAAGAGCGAAGAGGTGTGGCGGAAGACCCACCGCCTCGGCGGCTACCTCTTCTTTGCGGCGGGAATTCTCTCCGCCGCTCTCGCGCTCGTCTTCGGGGTCGTTCCCACCTTAAGGGAAATTCAGTATGTCGCCGTCGCGCCGCTCGTCCTTTCGATCCTTTCGGCGGCGATCGTCTGTATCGTATATGCGCATGTGCTCGGCAAACGGCAGCCGCCGCCCGTGGAGGACGAACAAAACGGCTAAGAGGGCGAAAACCCTCTTTTTTCTTGCAAAAATTGCCGCAGAACCCTTTTCTTTTCGGAAAAAGTATGGTATGATAAGAAATGGACATTCGGATCGCGGAGCGGTGGCGGAATGAAGAAAGCCGACATCAAGGAAAAGCTCGAACCGCGCAAAGCGGTGGATAAGAGCTGGTATCTCTCCCTGCTCGAAGAGGAGACGCAGCAGCGCTACGAGGAAGATCATCTCGCGGCGGTGCTTTCCATGCTCAAGCTCTGCCACATCCTGCCCTATATGAAGCGGATCGAAGAGACCAAGGCGGAGATCGCCAAGGCGCGCGAACAGGAGGGAGCGGAGGGGTATCATTCGGTGCTCGTGCTCGGCGCAGAACTCGGCAAACTGAAGCGCAAGCTCGAGGACTACAAATGCTACTTCACCGAACCCTATTTCGCCCGCATGGACGTCGTGGACGATAAGGAGGGCTATAACAGCTACTACATCGGCAAGCGCGGCGACGTCAACCTCGAGATCGTCGATTGGCGCGCCCCTCTCGCCGTGCGCTACTACCAGAAGAGCCGCGTCAATTTCACGATCAACGAATACGAATACCGCACCGTCCTGCGGCGGGCGCTTTCGGTCAAGAACGGAAAAGTGCTCTCCTTCCGCAACGAATATCTTTCGGTGAAGGACGTTCTCACCCCCGAAGAGATCGCGGGCAGGGACGAGGAGATCCTCTTCGATCCCTATCTGCGCAATATCATCCGCGACAGGAAGGACGATATCCACGTCCGCGACATCATCCGCACCATACAGGAGAAGCAGTTCGAGATCATCACCCTTCCCGAGCGAGAGAGCTTTGTCCTTCAGGGCTGTGCGGGAAGCGGCAAGACGATGATCATGCTCCACCGTTTGAGCTATCTCATGTATAACAATGAATCGCTCAGTCCCAAGGATGTATTGGTCATCACCCCTTCGGATTCCTTCAACGCCTTCATCGACGAACTTTCGCAGGTGCTCGAGCTCAAGAAGGTGTCCACCGTGACTTTGCAGAATTACTTCTTCCGCGTGCTCGCGAACGAGGGGGTGGAACTTGCCTCCAAGCTCGGAAGAGAGCGCGAGAGCGGGGAATATCTTTCCTTTCTCTATTCGGAGGACTTCCTGCAGGAGATCGCGCGGGAGATCGGCAGGATATACGACGACATCAGCGGACTGTTCGCTTCGGAGGAATGCAGGCAGGTCGCCGAAGAACTGCTCGAGGACTGTGCTGCGCGGCAGGCGGCGTATACGGAGGTAAAGAACGCCTCCGTGCGGGTGCGCCGCTGTGTGCTCGGGGAGATGAAGGAGAACCGTGAGGGGAATTTTTACTTCACCAAACCCATGCGGGGGCTCATGAGCGCCTTTGTGCAGGTGGAGGACTTTCTTCGCTATGTCCTCTCCGAGCCCGTGCGCACGCCCGACCGCTTTTTCCGCCGTTTCATCGAATTTTACGGATGCGCGAAGGAAGTCGCTACCCGCGCGGAGCGGGTCTTCGAGGGAGCGATCGCCGACCTCAACGAGCTCGAGGTCACTTTGGGCAAGGAGATCTCCGACCTCAAACGCTACCGTATCAAGACGGGGGAGGGGGAGCAGCTCACCTATGCGGACCGCATCGCCCGTCGGGAGGAACTCATGGCGGAGACGGTGAAGATCGCAGGCGTCATCCGCAGCATGGGCAACGGTCTCGAATTGCTTGCGGAGTTCTTCCACATCCTCTCCTCTTCCGAGCTGTGTGCGGAAGCGGGTAAATGCGCCTCGGCGGTCGATCTTGTGCGCTTCTACTACCGCAGGACGATCAAACAATATAAAAAACGGTTCAATATGAAGGGGATATACCCCTCGGACGGCTATGCGCTCTGCGCCGTGCTCTCGGCGGCGGGCAGACAGCTCACCCCCCGCTACGGGCTCGTGTTCGTGGACGAGGGGCAGGACGTCTCCGCCTCCGAGTATGCCCTGCTCGAACGCATCCATTCGGGCGCAGCTTTCAATATCTTCGGAGATCTTCGCCAGAATATCACTCCTTGGCGGGGGGTGGGAAGCTGGGAGAGGTTTGAAAATGTCTATGAACTCAACCGCAACTATCGCAATACCAACGAGATCGTGGAATACGTCACAGAGCTTGCGGACGTGAAGATGACCGCGATCGGGCTCACGGGAGCGGCCGTCGCCGATCTCACGCTCAGAAAGGTGGGGGGATACTTCCGCGCAAAGCAGGGGCTCAAGGCGGTCATAACAAGGGAAGAATTTCTGCCGCTCTTCGATAGGCGGGGCTTCTCCCTTCTCTCTGCCGCGGGGAAACTTTCCCGCTCCAAGGTCAATGTCATGACCGTCTATGAGAGCAAGGGGCTGGAATTCACCACCGTCGCAGTCTACGACAGGGACATGACGGCGAATGAAAAATATATCGCCTGCACCCGCGCGCTCAAAGAACTTGCGGTCATCCGCTGAAAATTTCACTCCTTTTTCATGAAAAAGGGGGAGTACATCACATTCAAGTCTGTTATAATAAAATCATCGAAAGAAACGCTATGAAGGCACTCGAATTCAGCGACGTCTCTTTCTCTTACGGGGAAGAGGGCTTCGCGCTGAAAAAATTGAATTTCTCCGTTGAGGAAGGGGAGTTTGTCGCGATCCTCGGGCACAACGGGAGCGGCAAGAGCACCCTTGCCCGTCTTGCCGACGGTCTTCTCACGGCGGATGAGGGAGAGATACGGGTATTCGGAGAACTTCTCACGGAGAAAAATCTCTTCGACATCCGCAAAGATGTGGGGATCGTCTTTCAGAATCCCGACTCACAGGCGGTCGCCTCTTTGGTGGAGGACGACGTCGCTTTCGGCGCAGAGAACGTGGGGCTGGAACGCGGGGAGATCGGGCGGCGCATCGACTTTGCCCTCCGCGCCGTCGGCATGGAAAGTTACCGCACGGCGACCATCTCCCGTCTCTCGGGCGGGCAGAAACAGCGGGTCGCCATTGCGGGCGTACTCGCCCTGAAGCCCCGCGTCATGATCCTCGACGAATCGACCGCGATGCTCGATCCGCGCGGGAGAAAGGAGATCATCGAGGTCGTTCGGAAGCTGAACGAGGAGGAGGGGATCACCGTTCTTCTCATCACCCATTTCATGGAGGAGGCGCTGCTCTGCCATCGGGCGGTCGTGATGAACCGCGGGGAGATCGTCATGCAGGACGCTCCCGCAAATATTTTCCGCCGCCGTGAGGAACTTTTGACCTACAATCTTGCCCTTCCCCGCATCGAAGTCCTTTGCAACCGCCTGCGGGAAGGGGGTATCCCCGTTACGGACGCGCTCGAGATCGAAACACTTGCGGAGGAGATCGCAAAATGCGTATCGTGACCGAGCATCTGAGCTATATCTATAACGAGCGTTCTCCCTTTGCGACCCGCGCCCTCGACGACGTTTCCCTCACGGTGGAAGAGGGGGAGTTCTTCGGGATCATCGGGCACACGGGGAGCGGGAAGAGCACCTTTGTCCAGCACCTGAACGGGCTTCTGCGCCTGCCCTCCGCCCTCAAAAGGAGGGCAAAGCGGGGGGATACCGTGCTCACGGTGGGGGAGTTCGACCTCGCGGACAGGAAGACAGATCTCCGCGCCCTTCGGCGGAAGGTCGGCATGGTGTTTCAATATCCCGAGAACCAACTCTTTGCGGAGACGGTCTTCGACGACGTTGCCTTCGGCTATAAAAATTTTGCGGACGGCAAGCCCTCGCAGGAAGAGACGGAAGCTGCGGTAAGGGACGCTCTGACGACGGTCGGGCTCGACTATGAAGCAGTGAAGGAAGTCTCTCCCTTCGAACTCTCGGGCGGGCAGAAGCGGCGGGTCGCCATTGCGGGCGTCATCGTCACCAAGCCCGAACTTCTCGTCCTCGACGAACCCGCTGCGGGGCTCGACCCCCTCGGGAAACAGGAGATCATGGAGCTGTTGCACACCCTGCACAGTTCGTGGTGCAAGACGGTCGTGATCGTTTCGCACGATATGGATGAGATCGCGGAAAACTGCACACGGGTCGCCGTTTTTGCAGAGGGAAGGGTGAAATACGTCCTTCCGCCGCGGGAACTTTTCAAGCGGACGGAAGAGCTGCTTGCGCTCGGGCTGGACGTTCCTCTCACCGCAAAACTCACCCTCGCTCTGAAAAAACGCGGCGTGGAGATCGACAGCGATTTTACCCTTGAGGACTTTGCCGAAAAGGTGCTCGCAAGGAGGCGGACATGCTGAAAGACGTCTCTTTCGGGCAGTACTATCCCGTAAAGTCCTTCGTGCACGGGCTCGATCCGCGGCTCAAGATCCTCTTCCTCATCGGGTTCATCGTGGCGATCTTCCTTGCGAAGGAATTTTTGGCGCTCGGGATCTGCGCGGCGGTACTATTTGCCGCCATCCTCTTTTCCCGCGTCCCCATCGGGAAGGTCCTGCGCGCCGTCCGCGGCATCCTCTTTTTGGTGCTGTTCACCGCGGCGATCAATATCTTCTTCTATCAAGGGGAGCGGGTGTATTGGAACGGTCCTGCCGTGCTCTTACAATGGGGGATCTTCCGCGTGACGCAGGCGGGCATCGTGTTCTCAGCATTCCTGGTCGTGCGCCTCGTCCTGCTCGTCGTCTGCTCTTCCATGCTCACCTATACCACAACGCCCGTCGCCCTTACCGACGGCATAGAGAGCTTGCTCACGCCCCTCAAGTGGATCCGCTTTCCTGTGCATGAACTCGCCCTCATCATGAGCATCGCCTTGCGCTTCATCCCCATTCTTTTGGACGAGACGGAGCGCATCATGAACGCCCAGAAGGCGCGCGGCGCGGACATCGGGAGCGGCGGACCGATCAGACGGGTGAGGGCGATCGTGCCCGTGCTCATACCCCTTCTTCTTTCGGCGTTCCGCCGTGCGGACGAACTCGGCGACGCCATGGACGCGCGCTGTTATTCGGGCGGCAAGAAGAGGACAAAATATAAAAAACTGCGTTTTTCGTGGCGCGATCTCGTCGGCGTTCTCCTCCTTGCGGGGGTCATCGCGGGAGTCGTGCTCATGAGGTTTTACCCCGTATTTCCGCTATGAGATATCTTTTATTGATCGGTTATGACGGGACCGACTTTTCGGGCTGGCAAGATCAACCGGGAAGGCGCACCGTTCAGGGAGTGCTCGCTGAGGCGGCGGAAAAGGTCTTCGGCAGGAAGACGGCGATCGCCGCAAGCGGAAGGACGGACGCGGGCGTGCACGCGTTGGGGCAGGTCGCCCAGCTCGACGGGGAAAGTTCCATTCCCGCGGAAAAGCTCTATGCCTGTCTCAACCGCTTGCTCCCGCCCGATGTGCGCGTGCTCGCGAGCGCGGGCGCGCCCTCTCCCTTGTTCGACGTCACGCGGGAGGCAAAGCGCAAAACCTATCGCTATCTTGCATATCATGCTCCCTGCGAGCTGCCCCTTGCGCGGCGGTATGCGGCGCGGCTGCCCTATCCCGCAGACGTCGGAAAGATGAGGGAGGCGGGAAGGCTTCTCATCGGATCTCACGACTTTGCCGCATTCCGCTCTTCGGGCTTTACTTCCAGAACGAGCGTGCGCGAGATCTATGACCTCGAAGTCAGGGAACGTCAAGAATTTTATGGTACGTTCTATGAAATTGAGGTCACAGGCAACGGATTTTTATATAATATGGTGCGCATTTTGAGCGGCGAATTGTTCGCCGTGGGCGCAGGAAAGGCGGAGGGGATCACCCGCGCCTTTCAAACGGGAGAGCGGAAGGCGCTCGCAAAGACGATGCCCCCGCAGGGGCTCTCCCTCGTAAAAGTAGATTACGGCGTGCCGCTGTTCGGCACGGAGGAGTAGTATGGAATTTTTCGATTGGATGGGGATCCCGCAGTTCTTTCTCGACTTTTTCAGCGTCAGATGCGAGACCTCGCAGGAAGTCGTGGACACGCTCTCGCTGCAGCTGTATATCTGTATCGGCGTAGCGGCGGGGTTGTTCCTGATCGGACAGATCTTTTGCGGCGTCGGGCTGTATCGGCTCGCCAAGCGCGCGGGATACAAATACCCGTGGCTCGGGTTCATCCCCGTTGCATGCACGTGGCTGTCGGGCAAACTTGCGGGAGAGGCGAGTTTCTTCGGGCAGAAGATGAAGCGCGCGGGGCTGTATGCAGCGCTTCTCGAAGTGCTCTATATCTGCCTGCAGATCTTCGTGCTCGTGCTCAATTTCCTCACGCTGAAGGCGGGATATTACATCTTTGATCAGAACCAATCGGGCGGCGGGACGTGGAAACTCAACCGCGCCGCTATGGGAAGCATGAGCTGGTTGTGCGATGCGGTCTTCTACTGCGACATGATAAATTACGTCGTCTGGCTGCTCGTCGCGGTATTCTTCTTCGTGCTCTATACGGCGTTCTTCCGCAAGTACTATGCGCGCAATCCCTTCCTCATGACCTTCCTCTGCGTCATCGTTCCCGCGCGCGGGTTCGTCATCTTCGCCGTAAGGAATAACCGCCCGATCGACTATCAGGCTTATATGCGCCGCCGCATGGAGGAATATGCCCGCAGGAATGCGCCCTACGGCGGAAACGGCGGCTACGGAAACTACAACGGCGGTCAGGGCTACGGCGGAAACGCGCCGCAGGGCGGAAGCCCGTTCTCCGACTTCGGCGATGACCGCGGGCAGAGCGGAGGACAGAGCGGCGGCGGTCAAAGCGGCAATTCAGGCGGCGGTCAGGACGATCCTTTCTCCGATTTTTGAGTATAAACCGCAAATATGCCCGTTTTTCTTTTGCAATTCCCCCGAAAAATGTGCTATAATGAGGATATGAAGGATACGATCTCCGCCATTGCCACCGCACAGGGAAAGGGAGGGGTCGCCATCGTCCGCGTCAGCGGCGAAGGGGCGCTCTCCGTTGCGCGGGGCATGTTCTCCCGCAAGGGGGAATACAGTCCGAATACTTTCTATGTCGGCACGATCGACTGCGGAGAATTTTCCGATCTCGGTTGCTGCGTCTATTTCCGCGCTCCCCACTCTTTCACGGGGGAGGACGTCGTGGAATTTCACTGCCACGGCGGCACGGAGATCGCCCGCGGCGTGCTCGCAAGGACCTTTTCCCTCGGAGCGCGGCTCGCAGAGGCGGGGGAATTCACTCGTCGCGCCTTTCTCAACGGCAAGCTCTCCCTCTCCGCCGCAGAGGGCATGGGGGAGATGATCGGAGCGCAGTCCAAAGCGCAGGTGCGGGCGGGATTCGGGCTCTACACCGAAAAACTTACCGCCGAGGGGAAACGGCTGCAGACGATCCTCAAAAACTGCCTTGCGCGGGTGGATGCGGACGTGGACTATCCCGAGGAAGATCTCTCCGCCGATGTGCGCGGCGAAGTGCTCAAAGCGCTTCCCCCCCTCATTTCCGATTTGGAAAGATTGAAGTCCCGCTATCGCACGGGAAAGAAGATCAAGGCGGGGGTGAACGTCGCTCTGTGCGGCGCGCCCAATGCAGGCAAGAGCTCCCTTCTGAACGCCCTCTTGGGCTATGACCGCGCGATCGTCTCCCCCCTTCCCGGCACTACGCGGGATGGAGTGGAGGGGACTTTGGAGATCGGCGGCGTGCTCTTCCGCTTGACGGACACGGCGGGCATCCGCGAGAGCGAGGACGAGATCGAACGGGAGGGGATCCGCCGCGCCGAGAATGCGATCCGCGCTGCAGACGTCATCGTATATCTCGGAGAGCGCGGAGGAATGCCTCTTCCCGAAGGAGTGCCCGTCATCACCGTCGGGGCAAAATGCGATCTCGCCCGTCGGGAGAATTGCGACCTCAACGTCTCCTCCGTCACGGGCGAGGGAGTGGAAGAATTGAAGGAGATGCTCTATCGGCGCGGATTCGGCGAGGAGCACGACGGGGAGTTCTTGCTCGAAGAGCGGCACTTCCACGCGATCTCGGAGGCGCTGGAAAGCGCGAAGCGCGCCTGCGAGGGCGCAGAGGCGGGGCTTCCTTCCGAGCTGTATGCGGAAGATTTGAAGGCGGCTTATACCTCGCTCGGCACGATCAGCGGCGAGACCGCTTCTGAAGACGTCATCGAGGAGATCTTCTCAAAATTCTGCGTGGGAAAATGAGTTGTCATTCAAACGGATAGACGCAGCAAAAATAAATCCGCCGCCCTTTGATAGGGACGGCAAAGGAGAGAACATGGTCAACTTAGAGCTCTATAAGGTATTTTACACGGTCGCCAAGTGCGGAAGTCTCACCAAAGCCGCGGAAGAGCTGTACATCTCCCAGCCCGCCGTCTCGCAGGCGATAAAGCAGCTCGAGCACCAGCTCGGGACGTCTCTTTTCAACCGGCTGCACAAGGGCATGGAACTCTCCGCACAGGGAGGAGAGCTCGTCTTTCCCGATGTGGAAAAGGCGCTGCGGCTGCTCAACGACGTGGAGGAAAGGCTCTCGGAACTCAAAAACAGGGCGACGGGCACTCTGCGCGTCGGCGCTTCGGAGACGATCTTCCAGTACTGCCTTGCGGAGAGGATCGTGGAATATCATGCCCTCTATCCGCAGGTAAAGCTCGAACTCATCACCGATACTTCGCCCAAGACGATCGAACATCTCAAGCACGACCGCTGCGACATCGGCTTTTTGAATCTTCCCATCGAAGACGACGACGGCATCCACCTTACGGATACCGTCATGATGCTCACGGACATCTTCATCGCGGGCGAGGCGTTCTCTTTTTTGAAGGGGAAAAAACTCTCCATACGGGAATTGCAGCAATACCCGCTTCTTTTAATGGAGCCGAACATGATCTCACGGGAGTCCTTCGACCGCTTCTGCCGACAGCTCGGCATACGCCTCGAGCCCACGGTGGAAGTGGACAGCTGGGGCTTCATGAAACGGCTCGTTGCGGACGGCATGGGGATCGGCTGTATCCCCCGCGAGTATACCATGAACAAACTGCACGACGGGGTGCTGTTCGAACTTGACGTCGAACCCGCATTGCCCCTCCGCTCGGTGGGGATGGCGCTCCCGCGCAATTCCAATCCCTCCTTTGCCTTGAAAGCATTTATCGATTTACTGAGCAAAAAAGAGGAGCGCCGTTAAGGCGCTCCTATCCGTTTTTAGGAAATTCGCTCCCGCTGTTCCGATCGGGGAGGGGGGCAAGTGCTCTCCCCCGTGACGAGGGTGCAGCCGATCATGGCGCGGTGGGCGGGGATTCCGTTCATCAGATTTTCGAGGAGTGTGAAACCGCACTTTCCGAGTTCGGTGAAATTCTGCCTCACCGCGGTGAGCGAGGGGTCGGCGGGGAAATGCACGTCGTCCGCGCCGATCACGGAGAGTTCTTCGGGAACGTTTATCCCTCTTCGCCCCGCGCAGTCGCACAAGTTACGCGCAAGTTTGTCGGAAGCGCACACCGCCGCCGTAAAGTTGCCCGTCTCCAAGGCGCGTTCCACGCAGTTCTTTCCCCAAAATACGAGTTCGCCCTTTAACTTCACATCCCGTCCGAGAAGTCCGCGCACATAGCCCGCAAACCGCTCTGCGCCCGAGAAGCCCTCTTCGCAGAGGAAGGCGACGCGCTCATGCCCGAGAGAAAAGAGATAATTCACCGCTTCCTGCGTACCGCGCAGAAGATCGCTCTCCACACCCGCGACGAGGGGATTTCCCGTATAATAGCCGTTTGCGAGAACGGTGGGGTGACGGAGATGTTCCAGTTGCCGCTTGAAGGGTTCTCCGTCCCCGAGGAGGAATGCTCCATACAGACGGTTCGCGGCGAGATAGTCGTCGAGCTCAAGATCTTCGCCGGGCATCTCTTCCACCACGACATATCTTGCCCGCTCCGCAGCCACGCAAAACGAGCGGGCAGTCTCGCAGAGAGGGGAACTTATCGGCACCGTCCACAGGAGGGCGACCCTGCCGTTTACCGACCGCGCCTTACGGGAACGATAGCCTACCGACTGCGCATAATCGCAGATCGCTTTCCTCTTTTCCGCCGAGATGTCGGAAGATCCGTTGAGCGCCTTTGAGACCGTCGCATTGGAGATCCCGAGCGCTTTTGCAATGTCGCTGATCGTCATAGAGAGCTCATCCTCGGTGATTTACTATAGTTTACCACAATTTCCCATTTGTGTCAAGATGTATTTTTTCGAAAAACGTGAAATACGATCAAAATGCGGGGGAAGGGGGAAGCGGCGAAAGGAGCGCGGGAGGGGGAGCGGAAAAAAATATGGGAAATCACGCGGAAAATAGTTGCAATTTTTTTCGGATTCGTGTAAAATAACGATAGTCTTTGCAGAGATGTCCGAGAGGCTTAAGGAGCACGATTGGAAATCGTGTGTAGGTCAAAAACTTACCGGAGGTTCGAATCCTCTTCTCTGCGCCATGAACGCCCGAGGGCTTTTTGCCCTCGGGCGTTCATGATTGTGAGCAGAGAAGAGGATTCGAGGGGAGGCAAGCCGCCCCCTGTGCCCTTCCACGCGCGAGGGGGCGGCGCAGGTCGGCGGGCTCTACCGCCGACTTGACAATTGATAATTGTCAACCGTGCGCCGCGCTCAAGCGGCGAATCCTCTTCTCCGCGAGGTTCGTCCCGCCCGCATTCTTTCATGTCGAAGGGCGGCACGAGCGTTCCGATTTCCTTTTTCAAAGCGAAAATAAACTAACGCGAAGTAATCCTCTTCTCTGCCCGTCGCCGCAGAGAGGCGAAGTGGCGTCGCGCCAAATGTCATTTCGAGCGGAGCGCGAAGCGCGGAGTCGAGAAATCTTCACTACATTAAACTAAGGAAGAGATGTCTCGACTACGCTCGACATGACAAATAGCAGGTCGCCCGCGTCATTCCGCCCCCTCCAAGGAGGGGGGCAGGGGGGTGGTGCTTGGCGTCTCTTACAGGGAAGATGTCGAGTGAAGCGAGATAACCCTTTCGGCGCTTCGACCACTTCCCCTACAAGGGGCAGCGAGAGTACGCTTCCCGCGTCAGTCCGTCCCGCGCGCAGTTCTGATTCTTAAAGCGCGGCACGAGCACGAAGTGCGAACTGTTTGCATGGGGAAAAATTTCCGAAAAAACTCTTTACAGAAATTTGATTTTGGTATATAATATACAGTAGTATATTATGTGCAGGCGCATCCGCGGACTATTTGGATGCCTCCGCCGAAGGGGAAGATGATGCGGACCGTGTTCGAACATTGGAAATACATCGTGAGAAATCTCTGGTTTTTACTGCCGTTTGCAGTGATGCCGGCGATCTTTCTCGCCCTCTCGGTGGATTATGGCGGAGTGGAGCTTGTAGCGCGGAGCTTTTTCACGGGAACGCTTGAACTTGAATTCTTCGAGATCTTCCGCGCGTGGAGTTTCTTTCGGTTCGATTCCGCGCTCGGCGTCATATATAGCTGTCTTGCGCTCATCTGCCTTGTGGTTTTCACCTCTTTGCTCCTTGCTTTCGTGGAAAAGCACATGCGCATCGGAAAGCGCACGCTGAGCGGCGTCTTTTCCCAGCTCGGCAGCCATATCGGCGCATTCATCGGAGTGGTGTTCTTTTTCTTCGCGCTCTATGAACTCTGGGCGCTCGTGCTCTCCGCTGTGCTCTTTGCGATCGCGGCGATCAAAGCAAAGGGATTTGCCTGCTTTTTGTTCGCCTTCACGTGCGTCGTCTTTGTCTTTGTGCTCCTCTTTCTCATATCCGTCTTCTACCTGTGGCTGCCCTGTATGCAGATCACGGGGTTCGGACCGTACAACGCCTTCCTCTATTCCTACCGCCTCGCGGTGGGGGTGCGGTGGAAGCTCATCCTCTCCCTTCTCATCACCTATGTGCCTTGCTTTGTGATCATCACGGGCAGCGCATTCGGTCCGGATATCCTCACGGGATTGATCGCATTCCTGCTCTTTCTGTTCGCATATCTCAGTTTTTGCGTACGGATGGAGTCCCTCTATTTTGAAACCGACAAGTTAGACAGGGAGGACCTGCTTCGCAGTTACAGGGAGCTTTGAAATGAGATTCAGAAACGCCTTTCGTATGTTCGTCAACAACTTCGGCAACGTCTACAAGCTGCTCTTGTTTCGGCTTGTGACGAATGTCCTTGTCTTCAGCCTGATGTACGCCGTCATAACGCTCGGGCTGCATGTCATCTTTTCGAGTGCGGAAGCCAAGCACATCCTCACGCTCATAGGGGATTTCTTTACCGCCCTCACTTCGGGAAAGACCGAATTCCTTGTGAACTTCCGCACCGAATTCGCCTCGGCTCTGAAAGACCTGCTCCTCCTGCTCGGCGCGAACATCGGCTCTATCGTGGGTTCGATCATCGGCGTAGTGCTGCTCTTCCTTGTGGGACGTTTCCTGAACGGCACCGCTCTCTTTGCAACGGCGTCCATTCTCAACGATAGGATGGCATTCTATGGGATCACCCGTTTCTCGTCCGCCTATTTCCGTGACCTCGCAAGGGCAACGCTGTATCAGGTCATCTATGTGCCGCTCTCCTTCGTCTACGATCTTCTGAGCCTCGTGGCATGCTGGTTCCTCTTCTTCTTTATTCCCTCTCTTTTGACTTCGTGGGGATTTTTCACCATTCTGCTCGGGCTGTCTCTTTCCGTTGCCGCCTTCATTTGCCTTGAATCTCTGAAAATGACCTTCATCTCGGCATGGCTACCCGCGGTCGTCTCCGAAAACAAGGGCGTCGGCGCCGCGTTCAAGGAAAGTTTTCGCGCAAGGCGCGGCTTTGCGGGAAGATTTTCCACCTACCTCATCGCTCTCTATCTTTTGGTCGTTCTCAATCTCATGTTCGGCATCTTCACGCTCGGGAGCTTGCTCATCATCTCCATTCCCGCAAGTCATCTGTTTATCCTGAGCCTGCAATTTGTTCATTATTATGAAGACAACAACAAAAAATATTTCCTCTCTTTCCGCAAGATCTCGGGCGCGGACGGCAAGCCAGAGGGCATGGGGGATTGAGGAAAAGGACGGAAAAAGCTATGACGTATCAAGAAATTTATGACAAATGGTTAAATGACCCCCGCCTTCCCGCCGTTTATGCGGACGAACTGAAGAAGATCGCCGCCGACGAAAAGGAGAAGGAATACCGCTTCGGCGGGGAGCTTCAATTCGGTACTGCGGGTATGCGCGGCATCATCGGCTGCGGCACGAACATGATGAACGAGTTCACCGTCATGCGCGCCACGCAGGGGTTATCGGAATATCTTGTTACGCTCGGGAAGGAGGCGATGGAGCGCGGGGTCGTCATCTCTTACGATACGCGCAGGAATTCCCGCCTGTTCGCCGAAAAGTCCGCGGCGGTGCTTGCGAAAAACGGCGTCCGCGCCTTTTTGTTCGACGGCGTTCATCCCGTTCCGATGCTCTCCTATGCGGTGCGCTATCTCCATGCCGCGGCGGGGATCATGATCACCGCTTCCCACAATCCGAAGGAATACAACGGCTATAAAGTTTACGGTGAAGACGGTGCGCAGATGTCCCCCGAGGCAACGGCGCTCGTCGTGGGCTACATCGGCAAGATCGGCGACTATTTGTCCGTGCAGGGCGAGGCGGACAGTCCTCTCATCCTTCCCGTTTCCGCGGAAGTGGACGAGAGCTATCTTCGCGAGCTCGAGGGGCTTACCCTGTCCAAGAAGGCGGTGGAAAAGTGCGGGAAAGATCTCAAACTCGTCTATACTCCCGTGCACGGGTCGGGCTATCTGCCCGTCACCCGCATTTTGAAGCGGCTCGGGATCAATGTGACCGTTGTGCGGGAACAGATCGGGGAAGACCCCGACTTTTCCACGGTGAAAGTGCCCAATCCCGAATTCAAGGAGACCTTATCGATGGGGATCGCGCTCGCAGGTGAGATCGACGCCGACGTCGTGTTCGGCACAGATCCCGACTCCGACCGTTTGGGCGTCGCCGTAAAAAACAGCGAGGGGGAATTCGTCGCTCTCTCGGGCAATCAGGTGGGCGTCCTTCTGCTCGACTATATCCTCACCCGCCTCAAGGAGGAGAACGCGCTTCCAAAAGACGCCGCGGTCGTCAAGTCCTTCGTCTCAACGGGAATGGCAAAGCCCATCTGCGATGAGTTCGGCGTGACCCTTTTCGAAACGCCCGTGGGCTTCAAATTTATCGGGGAAAAGATCAAAGAGTGGGAAGAGGACGGTTCGCACACCTTTGTGTTCGGCTTTGAGGAGAGCTGCGGATATCTCCGCGGAACTCATGCCCGCGACAAGGACGCTGTGGTCGCAAGTATGCTCTGTGCGGAGATGGTGTGCTACTATGCCTATCTCGGCAAGACGGTGTATGAAAGACTTCTCGAGCTCTATCAAAAATACGGCTACGTGCTGGATAAAAACATCTCGGTGCAATATTCGGGGCTGAACGCCATGAAGGAAATGAACACCGTCGTGGATGCGCTCAAGCAGCTTTCTGTCACCAGCTTCGGTCCTTATGCCGTGGCGGCGGTGCGGGACTATTCCGCGGACATAAGGAGAACGCGGGAGGGCAGGGAAGAGCCGCTGAACATTCCGAAGTGCAACTGCATCTACTATGAGCTCGAGGGCGGGGGATTCGTGTGCGTCCGTCCGAGCGGAACGGAGCCCAAGCTCAAACTCTATTTCTCTCTCCGCGGGGAGAGCGAAAGGAGCGTGGGCGCGGCGCTCGCGCTCGTGCAGGCGGACGCGGAGGAATTGCTCGCGCGTGCACGCGGCTGAAAAATTTCGGGAAATTCCCAATTTGCGCCCGAAAAAAATTGACAAGGAAAATTCTGTCTGCTATAATATTCGCAAATAAGTGCTTCGGCGAAGGAGGGTTGAGGAGAGATGTCTACGATCAGGGTCGGTGATAACGAGAATCTGGAAAGCGCGCTGCGCCGTTTCAAGAGAAAGTGCTCGCGCGACGGCATCATCGGGGATCTCCGTAAAAAGGAGTTCTACGAAAAGCCTTCCGTCAAGAAGAGAAAGAAAGCCGAAGCGGCAAGAAAGAGAAACAGAGGTTAAAGTCGATCCGTAACGAGAGTTACGGATTTTTTCTGCAAAAAATGTCGCATGGCGGGTAAAAATGCCGAAGGAAGGAGA
This sequence comes from uncultured Clostridia bacterium, assembly GCA_947629575.1. GTDB lineage: Bacteria > Bacillota > Clostridia > Christensenellales > Borkfalkiaceae > Gallimonas. The sequence continues at coordinate 21,729 of CANREF010000004.1, forward strand.
CAGCTATGGAGCGCACATGGAAAACGCTTGCAAAAGAGGCCAAGGCACGTATGAAAAACGGATTCTGGCACGAATGCGAGAAAAAGCTGGACAACGAGCGCACCTATGCGAAGGAACAGGGCATCAACGAGGGGAAGATGGAACTCTACTTCCGCCAAAAGGTGGAGACGGAGATCCGCGGCGAAGCGCCCGACGAATTCTATCTCAAGGTAAAGGAACTCCTCATGAGCGAGGGGGAAGTCTCGGACGCCATCGGCAGGCTCATGGACAAGGAATATTACGAAGGACTTTCCTATTCGGAAAAGCAGCGCTATACCCTCGAACTCTCCGAAAAATATCTGCAGGCGCTCGAGCGCTTCAAGAGAGAATACGAGTTCGAGCTCAAGGGCAGGGCGTAGGGCGGGTAGGCTGCGGCGTTCCGCCCTTTGCTCTCTTTTTTCTTGCGAAATCCTTCCCGCGACGCTTGCGCAGGCGGGGAGTTTTATGCTATAATAAAGAAGTATGGAAACTCTTACGCTCAACGAAGAACAGAAGCTGCCCGTCTATGATACCGAGGGCGCAGTGCTCGTGCTCGCGGGAGCGGGCAGCGGGAAGACCCGCGTTTTAACGGCGCGCATCGCCCACCTCGTGGGCGACCTCGGCGTTTCCCCCTCCAATATCCTCGCGATCACGTTCACCAACAAAGCCGCGAACGAAATGAAGGAGCGGCTGCTCTCCATGACCGACATCGCGGGCATGTGGGTGTGCACCATCCATTCCATGTGCGTGAAGATCTTGCGCATGTATGCCGACCGCAGGGGGCTCAACGAGAACTTTTCCATTTATTCCGAACAGGAACGCGCCGCCGTCATCAAACAGGCTTACAAGGAGTGCGGCTTCGCCGAAGAGGACGCCCTCAAAACGGTGAAATATCATATCTCCAACGCCAAGATGCTCGGACTTTCTCCCGACGAATACCGCCGCCGCTTCTCCAATGAGAGGAGCGTGGAAGAGAGCTGCAAGGTGTATGAAAAGTACAACGAGCACCTGAAGCAGAACAACGCGCTCGATTTTGACGATCTTCTGCTCGAGGCGCGGGATCTTCTGGCGCAGGACGCCGAGGCGCGCAATTTTTTTGCGGGGAAATTCCGCTATATCCATGTGGACGAGTTTCAGGACACCAACGCCGTGCAGTTCGAGATCGTCAAGATGCTCGCCTCCGTCCACGGGAATCTGTTCGTCGTGGGCGACGACGACCAGTCTATCTACGGCTGGCGGGGGGCGGAGATCGCGAACATCCTCGACTTCGAGCACACCTATCCCAAGGCGAAGACCTATAAATTACAGCAGAATTACCGCTCCACCAAGGCGATCCTCTCTCTGGCGAACGCCTCCATCCGCAAAAACAGAAAGCGCAAGAGCAAACAGCTCTGGACGGAGAACGGGGAAGGGGAGAAACCCGTCTATTACGAGGCGGACGAGGAGGCGGGGGAAGCCCTCTATTGTGCCCATATCATCACCGAATACCGCAGAATGGGCTATAAACTGTCCGACTTCGCCGTGCTCATGCGCATCAACGCCCTTACCCGTTCCTACGAGCAGGAATTTACCAAATACGGCATTTCCTACAAGGTATTCGGCGGGTTCAAATTCTTTGAACGCAAGGAGATCAAGGATGTGCTCGCCTACCTCAGGATCGCCTCAAACCCCTTCGACAGCGAGGCGGTACAGCGGGTGATCAACGTGCCGCGGCGGGGAATCGGCGAGAAGACGGTCGCGACCCTTTGGAACTACGCGAACGGGGAGGAGCTCTCCCTCTTCGACGCCGTTCTCGAATGCGACGCTCTCCCCCTGTCGGACGGGATCAAGACCAAACTGCACTCCTTCGGCGGCTTTATAAAGGAGCTCGTCGCGCAGTCGCAGGACCTTCCCTTGGACAGGCTTACCGATCTGCTCATCAAAAAGAGCGGCATCTACGACATGTATTTCGACGGCACGGACGAGGGGGCGGCAAAGCGCGCCAATCTCGACGAATTCCAGAATTCGGTCGAAGAGTTCGTCCGCATGAATCCCGAGGGCACGCTGTCCGACTATCTCCAGCAGATCACCCTCTATTCGGATACCGACGAAATGGACGACGGCGATTATGTGACGATCGCGACCATCCATTCCGTAAAGGGGTTGGAATTCCGCAATGTGTTCCTCGTCGGGCTCGAGGAGAACATCATGCCCACCCCGCGCGCCCTCGATGAGAACGGTTCTCTCGAGGAAGAGCGGCGGCTCATGTATGTCGCCATAACGCGGGCAAAGGAAAAACTTTGGCTCACCCGCAGCCGCAGCCGCTATCTGTACGGCAGAAGAGAGCCCACTGTGCGTTCCCGCTTTGTGGAAGAGCTCAAGGACGAACTCGGCATTTCGGAGACGAGAGCGCGGTATACGGGGGACTTTGGCAGCGGTTACGACTACGGCGCGCGGCGGAGAGGGGGCTACGGGTTTGGAAATTCCGCGCCCCGCTCCGTGGGCAGATACGAGAGCGGCGAAGGGAACATTTACGGCTCGGGAGTTGCGCCCGCCCGCTCATCCGCCCCTTCCGCCTCTTCTTCCGCATCTTCCGTCTCTTCTTCCGCGCCCCCGCGCCCCGCAAGGACGGTCGCAACGCAGTCCACCGCGGGAGTGGAGCTCACGCGCTTTCAGGTGGGCGTAAAGGTACGGCATACCCGTTTCGGCGAGGGGGTGATCACGGCGCTGCGCGGGCAGCAGAGCAATCTCATCCTCACGGTGCATTTCGAGACTTACGGCAACAAAGATCTCGCCGCCGTCCTGGCGCCGCTTGAGATCATCGGATAAGGAGGGAGATCATGGACAGAATGAAGGAACTTTGCGGCATCCTCAACCGGTGGGCATACGAGTATTACGTCCTCGACGCGCCCACCGTATCCGACCGCGAGTACGACAGATTGTACGACGAACTCAGAGAGCTGGAACGGGAGACGGGGGTAGTGCTGCCCGAGTCTCCCACCCGCAGAGTGGGCGGCGAGCCCGTCAAGGGATTTGAACGGCACACCCACATCGCGCGGCTCTATTCCCTCGATAAGGCGGTCACCGAAGACGAGATGAACGCCTTCTTTACCCGTGCCGAAAAGCACGGCTCGCCCACTTACACCGTAGAATACAAGTTCGACGGGCTCACCGTCTGCCTCACCTACGAGGGCGGGGACTTTGTGCGCGCCACCACGCGCGGCAACGGCGTGGAAGGGGAAGACGTCACCGCGCAGGCGCTCACGGTAAAAAGTTTCCCGCTCAAAATTTCCTATCGGGGAACGCTCGAAGTGCGCGGGGAGGCGATCATCCGCCTTTCGGAGCTCGAGAAGTACAATGCGGCTCATCCCGACGACCCCTTAAAGAACGCCCGCAATGCGGCGGCGGGGGCGATCCGCAACCTCGACCCCAAGGTAACGGCGACCCGCAAGCCCGAGATCCTCTTTTACGACATCAACTACATGAGCGAAGACCCCGTCTCCTCGCAGGAGGAGGGCATGGAATTTTTGCGGCGGGAAGGGTTCAAGACCTATCCCTACTTCAAGATCTGCAAAACGGGGGAAGAGGTCATGTCCTTCATCGACGAGATCGAAGTGGAACGCAAGAAGATCGACGTTCTCACCGACGGCGCGGTCGTCAAGGTCAACGAGGAAGGGGTGCGCTCGGAAATGGGCTATACCGATAAATTCCCCCGCTGGGCGATCGCCTTCAAATTCGAGGCGGAAGAGGCGGAGACGACGGTCAGAAAGGTATTCTGGCAGGTGGGCAGGACGGGGAAACTCACCCCGCTCGCCGAAGTCGATCCCGTAGATCTTGCGGGCGCTACCGTCAGAAGGGCGACGCTCAACAATTTCGGCGACCTCACCAAAAAACGGGTGCAGGTGGGAAGCCGCGTGCTCATCCGCCGCTCCAACGAAGTCATCCCCGAGATCCTCGGCGCGGTCTCGGACGGCGGTGCAGTCCCCGTCATAAAACCCTCCGTCTGCCCCTTCTGCGGCAGTGCGGTCACGGAGATCGGCGCCAATCTCTTCTGCAGCAATGAAAACTGCCCGCCGCGCATCGTGCAGAAATTGACCCACTACTGTTCCAAGAACGCCATGGACGTGGAGGGGATGTCCGAACAGACGCTCTCCTTCCTGTATGAAAAGAGGGGGGTAAAGCGCTTCTCCGATCTCTATGCGCTCACGGAGGACAGCTTCCGCGACGAAGAGGGGAAATTCCTCGAGGGCTATAAGGAGAAAAAGGTGGGGAATTTGCTCTCCGCCATCGAAAAGAGCAAGCATGTCCCGCTCGAACGCTTCCTCTATGCGATCGGCATCGGCGGGATCGGAAGGGTCGCCGCGCGCGATCTTGCGGCATTCGGCAGCGTGGAGGCGATCGCCGCCCTCAAAGAAGAGGAACTTGTGGAACTCGAGAACATCGGCGAGATCACGGCGCGCGCCATTGCGGGCTATTTTGCCGACGAAGAGAACGCCGCCGAACTCAAGCGGCTGTTTGCCTGCGGCGTTGCGCCCTATGTGCGGGAAAGGCGGAAGGGCGCTTTTTCGGGGGAGACGGTGGTGCTCACGGGAAGTCTGTCGTCCATGTCCCGCCCCGAGGCGCAAAAGCTCATCGAAGAGGCGGGCGGCGAATGTTCCTCCGCAGTCACGGGGAAGACCACCCTCGTTATCGCGGGGGAGAAGGCGGGCAGTAAGCTCGACAAGGCGAAGAAACTCTCCGTCCCCGTCATCGGGGAGGAAGAATTTTTGGAGCGCCTCGGAAGAAAGTGAAAAATCTTTCCAAAAAACTTGCTTCCACGCAAAAACTGTGTTATAATTATCTTATCGGAGTTTGCTCCGTGGATCTGAAACGGACGGAAATATGATGTACAGTATGACGGGGTTCGGCAAGGGGACTTATAAGGAAGCGGGGCTGGAGATCGGTGTGGAACTCAAATCGGTCAACAACCGCTTTCTCGATATCTCCGTAAAATGTCCGCACATCCTCTCCCAATATGAAGAGCTCATCCGCTCCATGCTTCGCGAAAAGCTCGTCCGCGGCCATGTAGACGTATTCGTCGCCGTTGCCGATAAGCGGGAACGCGCCAAAAAGTTCTACGTCGATCTTGCCGCGGCGTCCGCCTACTGCGAAGCAGCTAAGGAGCTTGCGGAAAAATTCCCCGCGCTCACCGACGACGTAACGGTCTCCTTCCTCATGAAGTCTCCCGACGTCCTCCGCACGGAGGAGGCAGAGGCGGACGAGGAGATGGTGAACGGATTGAAGACGGCGCTTAAAGAAGCGCTCGCCGCCCTTTCCGCGATGCGCGCGGCGGAGGGCGTGAGGCTCAAGGCCGATCTGCTTTCCCGCATGGAGGAGATCGAACGGCTGCACGCGGAGATCTCCCTTCGCGCCCCTCTCGTTGCAGAGGAATATCGCAAGCGGCTCACGGAGCGCGTCTGCGAATATCTCGGCGGGAAGGTCGAGGAGAGCAGGATCTTGACGGAGGCGGCGGTCTTTGCGGATAAGTGCAACATCGACGAAGAACTCACCCGCCTCTCCTCTCACATCGTCCAGTTCCGCAAGATCTGCGAAGAGCCCGCGGCGGGCAGGAAGCTCGACTTTTTGGTGCAGGAATTTAACCGTGAGTGCAATACCATCTGTTCCAAGAGCAACGACGGGGCGTTGACCGCCTCCGCGCTCCGTATGAAAAACGAAATCGAAAAAGTGCGGGAGCAAATACAAAACCTCGAATGAGAAACATTTTATTTGTGATCTCCGGTCCTTCCGGGGTCGGCAAGGGAACGATGGTGGAGCGGCTCTCCGGGAGCGGCGAACTCATCTTTTCCGTCTCTTGTACCACGCGCGCACCCCGCAAGGGCGAACAGGACGGCGTGCATTACTTTTTTATCAGCGAAGAGGAATTTCAGGCGCACATCGCCGCGGGAGATTTCCTCGAGTACGACAATCACTTCGGCAACTACTACGGGACTCTTCGCTCCTTTGTGGAAGAGAAGCTGAAGCAGAGCTCGGTGATCCTCGATCTCGACGTGGTGGGAGCGCTCAATCTGAAGCGCGCCTATCCCGAAGCGGTGCTCGTCATCCTCCTTCCCCCCGATAAGGACGCCCTTCTTGCGCGGCTCGAGAAGCGGCATTCGGAGACGGAGAGCCAGATGCGCGACCGCCTCGCCCGCGTCGAATACGAGCTTTCCCTGCAGGATAAGTTCGACTATGTAGTCGTCAACGACAGGGTAGAGGAGACGGAGCAGCGGCTGCGCGAGATCTATTTACAGGAAAAAAACAGAGTTTAAGGAGACAGATATGATCAATGAACCATCGGTTGACGCGCTTGTGAGAAAGCTCGGCACGGAAGAAGAACCCATAAGCAGATATGAGCTGTGTGTGGTCGCCTCCAAGCGTACCCGCCAGATCATCGAACAGATGCAGTCTACGGGCGCTCTCGAATTGCCCGGGAAGCAGAAGGAGATCGTGCTTGCCTGCAGAGAGATCATGAGCGGCAAGGTCAAGTGCGCGAGAGATTGAGAATGCGCCCCGTTCATGCGGGGTGTGTTTTTTATGACGGCAGATCATGATCGCGGAAGTCATCATCGACATTGCCCACAGCGACGTGGACAAGATCTTCGACTACGCCTGCGATGAAAACATCGAGGCGGGAATGCGCGTTGTCGTGCCCTTTGCAAGGAGTGCGGCGACGGGTTTTGTCATGCGCTTGAAGGAAAAGAGCGATGTCCCGCCCGAAAAACTCAAAAAGATATACCGCGCGGAGGAGGACTATCCCGCCCTCAACCGCGAATGTCTCTCCCTTGCGGGGAAGCTGGCGGCGCGCTATCGCTGTCCCATGGCGCTCGTATTGCGCCTCTTCCTGCCCACAGAGATGAGGACGGGGAAGGTGGGGGAGGCAAAGCGCACCTTCGCCCGCCTCGCGGAAGAGCCGTTCACGATCGACCCGCGCGCAAAAAAGCAGCTTGCCCTCGCGGAATTCTTGCGGGAGAACGGCAAGGCGGATACCGTCTTCCTGCGCGAAAGATTCGGCTCGGCGCTCAAGGCGCTCACCGATAAAAAGATCGTTCTGCTCGAGAAGGAGCGGGTGCTGCGCGATCCCTACCGCGGCATTTCGGGCGAACGGGCAGACCATACTTTAACGCCCGCCCAAAGGGAAGCGGTGAAAAAGATCGGCGAGACGGACAGAACGGTCTGTCTTCTGCACGGCGTTACGGGGAGCGGAAAGACGGAGGTCTATCTCGACCTCATCGCAAAACAGCTCGCGGCGGGAAGGACGGCGATCTTTCTCGTCCCCGAAATTTCCCTCACGCCGCAGATGCTCTCCCAGCTGCGCGCACGGTTCGGGCCGAGCGCCGCGATCCTGCACAGCGGGCTCTCGGCGGGAGAGCGGTTCGACGAATGGCGGCGGCTTCGCGAGGGGGACGCCCGCATTGCCATCGGCGCGCGCTCGGCGATCTTCGCCCCCGTCGAAAACATTGGCGTCATCGTCATCGACGAAGAGCACGACGGCAGCTATTCTTCGGAGAGCTCGCCGCGGTATAACACCTTCGACATTGCCCTTTTGCGGGCGCAGTACAACCGCTGTAAATTGGTGCTCGGCAGCGCCACGCCCTCGGTGGAGACCTATAAGCGGGCGAAGGACGGGGAGTTCGAGCTCATCCGTATGCCCGACCGCATCAACCGCAGAGCTCTTCCCGAAGTAGAGATCGTGGACATGCGCAGGGAGGTCAGGCGGGGGAATCCTTCCCCCTTTTCCATCGTCCTGCGGGAAAAACTCAAAAATTGTCTCGACGGCGGGAATCAGGCGATCCTCTTCCTCAACCGCAGGGGGTATTCCCAGACGGTCATGTGCCGCGACTGCGGCTATGTCGCCAAGTGCGAGCACTGCGATGTGAGCCTCACCTATCACAGCGAGGAGGACTGTCTCAAGTGCCACTATTGCGGCACGAAATATCATCTCTTGCGCGGCTGTCCGAACTGCGGCGGCGTTCATCTCGGCTATGTGGGAACGGGCACCCAGCGGGTGGTGGGGGAACTCAAAAAGCTGTTCCCCGCGGCGCGCATCCTGCGCATGGACAACGATACGACGAGCGGCAAAGAGGGACATTACAAGATCCTCAAACAATTTGCGGAGCGGCAGGCGGACGTGCTCGTCGGCACTCAAATGGTCGCCAAGGGGCACGATTTCCCTTCGGTGACCCTCGTCGGAATTCTCGACGCGGACATGAGCCTGCACTTTCCCGACTATCGGAGCGGGGAGCGCACCTTCCAGCTCGTCACGCAGGTGGCGGGGCGGAGCGGCAGAGCGGAGGAGAAGGGGGAAGTCGTCCTGCAGACTTACGATCCCGAGAACTTCATCCTGCGCTTTGCGGCGAAGTACGACTATGAGGGCTTTTACGAGCACGAGATCGCGATGCGCGCGGGAACGGCGTTCCCGCCCTTTGCGAAGATCGTGCGGGTGATGGTCGTCGGCGAGGATGAAAAGGAAGCGCTCGAAGCGCTCAAAACGGTGTATCGGCAGCTGGAGGCACTGTATGCCCGCATGAGCGACAAATTCCTCTTTTTCAATAAGATGCACTCGCCCATCAAGCGCATCAGGAACAAGTTCCGCTATCAGACGCTCATGCGTCTCACGGACGGCGCGCCGCTCAGGGAGATCTACGAGATCTGCGCAGCTGCCGACTATAAAAAGACTCTCGTATACGTAGAGGAAAATCCGAGCAATCTGAGCTGAGAAAATTTTGAGGTCATTATGATTTTGGATATTGTGCAGGTAGGAGATCCCGTACTGCGGAAGAAATGCACCCCCGTGACGAAGTTCGACGGGGAACTTTGGAAACTGCTCGACGATATGAAGGAGACGCTCAAAAAAGCCGAGGGCGCGGGGCTTGCCGCGCCGCAGGTGGGCGTTCCCATACGGGCGGTGCTCGTGGACGTGGATGAGGGGTTCTTTGAACTTATCAACCCCATTTTCGTCTGGCAGAAGGGGGAGCAGTACGGCGTGGAAGGCTGCCTTTCCGTGCGCGGCAAGGCGGGGGACGTCCTTCGCCCCAATAAAGTGAAAGTCATCTTTCAGGACAGGAACGGGAACAAGTACTCCCTCGTTGCGCGGGACTTCTTTGCGCGCGCCGTCTGTCACGAAATGGATCACCTCGACGGCATCCTCTATACCGACAAGGCGAGGGATGTGCGAAAGGCGGAGGATTAAAAAGAAAAGATGTTGAAGATCGTCTATGCGGGGACGCCCGAATTCGCGGTGCAGCCCCTCATCAAGCTATACGAAGCGGGGTATGCGCTCACGGTCGTCACCCAGCCCGACAAGCCGCAGGGCAGGAAGGGCGTTTTGACCCCTTCCCCCGTCAAACAAACCGCGCTCGGGCTGGGGATCTCCGTCCTTCAGCCCGCAAAGATCCGCGACGAGGCAGACGTCCTCAAAAAGATCGGTGCAGACCTCATGATCACCTGCGCCTACGGACAGATCTTGACGCAGGAAGTTCTCGATGTGTTCCCGCTCGGCGTCTGGAATCTGCACGCCTCCCTTCTGCCCGCCTACCGCGGGGCAGCGCCCATTCCGCGCGTCATCATCGACGGCTGCCGTGAGACGGGCGTCACCGTCATGAAGACCGAACTCGGGCTCGACACGGGGGACATCCTCTTTGCGGAGAAGTGCCCGATCTACGACTCCGACGACCGCGGCACGCTGGAAGATCGGCTCTCCCGTCTGTCGGGGGAACTTGCGACGAAAACGGCGGAAGCGGTCGCGCGCGGGGGGCTTTCCCTGCAAAAGCAGGGCGAGGGGTTTGTCTGCAAAAAGGTGCAGCGCACCGAGGTGGACTTTTCGCGTTCCGCCCGCGAGGTGAGCTGTCTCATCCGAGGGCTCTCTCCCGCCCCGTTCGCCTTTGCGAGAGTGGGGGAACTCGTTTTGAACTTTTGGTTCGCGGAGGAGACTATATGCACGGAGGAAGTTCCCGCAGGCACGGTGGTCTCCGCTTCCAAGGAGGGGTTCGTGGTAAAGTGCGGCGAAGGGGCAGTGAGGATCACGGAATTGCAGCCCGCGGGCGGGAGAAGGATGTCCGCGCGCGACTTTTTGAACGGAAGAAAAATTCAGGTGGGACAGCGCTTTGACAAACCCGTTTTATGACCCGTACCGCGTTCTGATGAAGGTCTATTCGGACGGGGCGCATCTGAAGATCGCCCTTGCCGAGACCGATCTCGAGCCGCTCAACCGTTCGCGCACCGTCAAAACGGTGTACGGCGTACTCGAAAACGACGGCTTTCTGTCGCTCTGCGTCAAAACCTTTGCCCCCAAGAGCCCCAAGCTCGCGGCGCGCGTCCTTCTCAAGATCGCGCTCTATCAGCTCATTTTCCTCAAGAAGCCCCGTTACACGGTCACGGATACCGCGGTGGAGCTGTGCAAAAAGCTCGGGAAAGGGGGCATGGCGGGATTTCTGAACGCCTTTCTGCGCGCCTTCGACGAGGAGAAAGTGCGCCTTCCCTCGGGCGATGAAGGGCTCTCGGTGCGGTACAATTTTCCGCTCTTTGCGGTGAAGAAGCTCAAGGAGCAGTACGGCGGCCGCGCCGAAAAGATCATGGCGGCAAGAAGCCGCGGCGTGAGCGTCCGTTTCGTGCGCAATGAACAAAATTATATGCAACGTCCCCATGAAAACACGCCCTTTCCGCATGTTTTTTTGTTTGAAAACTTCGTCCGCGACGAGGGCTTTTTCAGGGGGGATTACACCTTCCAATCGGTGGGAAGCGTGGGCGTGTGCTCCGTCGTAGAGCCGAGCGAGACCCTTCTCGACGCATGTGCCGCACCGGGCGGGAAGAGCGTTCTGCTCGCGGAAAAGTGCGGACAGGTGATCGCCTGCGAACTGCATCCGCACCGCGTCTCGCTCATCGGGAGCTATATCTCCCGCATGGGAACGGACAATGTGACGGCGGTGCAGTCCGATTCCTCCCTCTTCCGCCCCGAATGGGAGGAAAAATTCGGCGGCGTTTTGTGCGATGTGCCCTGTTCGGGGCTCGGGACGGTCGCCGAAAATCCCGATCTGCCCCTTCGCAAAAGCATAGAAAATATTACGCAATTACATGATATCCAGCTTGGTATTTTGCAAAACTGCGCCCGATATGTGAAGAGGGGAGGCGCGCTGTACTACTCCACCTGTTCCATTCTGCGGGAGGAGAACGACGATATCGTCGGCAGTTTTCTTCTCCATGCGGGCAGCTCTTTTTCGGCGGAGAAGACGGATTGCCCGCTTCCCCATGAAGAGACGCAATACGGGCTGCAATTTTTGCCCGATACGGCATACGGGGCGGGGTTTTATGTCGCCAAATTGAGGAAGGTATGAAGGAGATCTTGCAGGATCTTTCCCGCGAAGAACTGAATACGCTCATCGAACAGCTCGGGGAAAAGAAGTTCCGCGCCGGGCAGGTCTATCTCGGGCTCATGCAGGGGAAGAAACTCTCCGAACTGAATGTCCCCGCCTCTCTTCGCGCGGCGCTTCTTGCGCGCTTCGAAGACGAACCCGTGCGCATCCTCGAGACCTTCGTCTCTCAAGAGGACGGTACGAAGAAATACCTGTTCGCGCTTGCGGACGGCAATCTCATCGAGGGCGTGCTCATGAAATACAAATACGGCAATACGCAGTGCGTCTCCACGCAGGTGGGCTGCCGCATGGGGTGTAAGTTCTGCGCCTCTACTTTGGGCGGGCGTCTGCGCGACCTCACATCGGGGGAGATCTTGGGGCAGATCCTCGCCGTCAACCGAAGCGAGGGGGGAACGCTCAAGGACCGCGCCGTAACCAATGTCGTGCTCATGGGCAGCGGCGAGCCGTTCGATAATTATGATAACGTTATCAAGTTTTTACGACATCTGACCGCCGAAGAGGGGATCGATCTCAGCGCGCGGAACATCTCGCTCTCCACCTGCGGACTTGTTCCCGAGATGAGACGGTTTGCCGAAGAAGGCATTCCGCTCAACTTGACGGTCTCCCTTCACGCCGTCACGGACGAGGAGCGCGCCCGCACCATGCCCATAGCGAAGCGGTATAAAATTTCCGAAATTCTGGAGGCCTGCGCGAACTATTTCGAGCGGACGGGGCGGCGATATATTTTCGAATACACCCTCATTTCGGGGGAGAATGCGGACGAGGCGCACGCCCTTGCGCTTGCAAAACTTCTGAAGGGGAGACCCTGCCACGTCAATTTGATCAGACTGAATGCAGTGAAGGAGCGCTCCCTGCGCGCCGCCGAGGAGCAGGACGCGAAGAAGTTCTTGGAAGTTTTGGAAAAGCAGGGAATTTCCGCGACGCTCCGCCGCAGCATGGGCTCCGACATCGGCGGCGCTTGCGGACAACTGAGAGCACAGTATTCACAAATTTTTCCTGACGGAAAAATTTCGTGAGGAGGTTTCGCACATTTCTTTGCTCACTTCCCCCCTTGCCCACCCCTTGAGGGGTGGGTGTCACGCGCAAAGCGCGTGACGGAAGGGGTGTCGTTCGAAAAGAAATGTGCGAGGAGTTAAGTTGTCTGCTTCGCAGTCACTATCTACCCACCCGATAACTGCTTCGTAAAAACGAAAAGCCGTAAGTGTGCGGCAAATTGTGTGCGCTTATGGAAAAGTGTGATTTTCCAACGCGCCACTATTTTGGAACTCCCACCCCTTAGTCCCCCTCCGTGGGAGGGGGTGGCACGAGCGAAGCGAGTGACGAGGGTGGGGCGAGTTCTAAATTACTTGCCTTAGGCGGAATTGACTTCCGCCGTAGGCGACCCAATTTGGCAATTACTTTTGCCTTATTGTCCTTTGAAACGAATGAGAGGACAAAAAAGTTAGAACGGAGAGGAAGGTTTCCTCACGGAAAAAGATTTTGCGAAGCAAAAGATTTTTCGTGAATCCATTCTCAATCACTTGCCTTAGGCGGAATTGACTTCCGCCGTAGGCGACCCAATTTGGCAATTACTTTTGCCTTGTTGTCCTTTGAAACGAATGAGAGGACAAAAAAGTTAGAACGGAGAGGAAGGTTTCCTCACGGAAAAAGATTTTGCGAAGCAAAAGATTTTTCGTGAATCCATTCTCAATCACTTGCCTTAGGCGGAATTGACTTCCGCCGTAGGCGACCCAATTTGGCAATTACTTTTGCCTTATTGTCCGATGAAACGAATAAGAGGACAAGTAAGTTAAAGCATTCAGGTAAGTTTCCTCGCGAAAAAGATTTTGCGCAAGCAAAAGATTTTTCGCGAAAATCAGGAGAAAAGTTATGCGGTTCAAAATCATCGCTGCGGTATGTGCGGCGGCAATTCTTTTTGTCTGTACGGGCTGCGGGTCGTATTCCTATCGGGAGTCCGAGGACGGCAGAATGGAATACGGCGTCTCCGATCTGAAGAAAGACGTCTTTTGTATCGGTCCGAATTGGTGCGGGGAGGAAGATATGTCCTTTGAAGTCCCCGACGAGTTCATGGGCTATCCCGTCACCACCCTCGGCGGCTACACGGGGCGGGGCTATCCCTGCCCGTTTGCGGTGCGCGTCAGTGCGGAGAAATACGGGTTTTCCGGGGACAAAGGGTTTTCCTGCAGCGACGGGTTTTTCGACTTTTACCACCGCTCGGATGACGAGTATGAGACGCTCGTCTTTTCCGTCCGTTTGGGCAAGAACGTGCGCACGCTCGAATATGTCGACGGAAAGAGCTATCTCGGGTATTATCTCGATCTCGAAGACGAGGAATTTGACTTCACCGTAAAGATCGTCTATTCTTTCACGGTGGACGAGGAGAACGCGACCTTTTACGCCGAGGACGGGAAATTGTATTATAAAGGAAGCGGCGAACTTGTTGACGAGTTCTTTTACGAATAAGGAGGGGCTTATGAACATCAAAATTGCACCGAGCATTTTGGCGAGCGATTTTTCCAAAGTCGGGGAAGAAGTGAAACGGCTCGAAAAGAGCGGTGCGGACCTTGTGCATTGCGACGTCATGGACGGGAATTTCGTTCCGCCGATCACCTTCGGCGCGCAGATGGTAAGGGCCATCCGTCCGCACACCAAGCTCCCGCTCGACTGCCACCTCATGGTCTTGCACCCCGAGACGCAGATCGAGGACTTCGCCATGAGCGGCGCGGACATCATCACCGTCCATGCCGAGGCGGGCGACATCCCCGCTCTTTTCAAACAAATTGAAAGTTTCGGCGTAAAGAAGAGCGCCGTAATCAACCCCGAGACGGCTGCGGAAGAGCTCTTCCCCGCCGTGGACGAGGGGGCGGATATGCTCCTCTTGATGAGCGTTCACCCCGGCTGGGGCGGGCAGAAATTCATTCCCGAAACGCTCAAAAAAATTGAGACTGTGCGAAATTATTGCATAAAGCACGGCGCGGGCGATCTTGACATCGAAGTGGACGGCGGCGTCACCGAAAAGAACGTCAAAGACGTCATCTCGGCGGGGGCGAACGTCATCGTCGCGGGGAGCACCGTGTTCCGCGCGGCGGATATGGCGGCGACCATACGGAGGCTGCGCGGATGATCGGCGGGCGGAAAGTCGTCATTCTCTTGAACGGCGAGCCCTACCGCGGTACGATCGAGGCGGAAAACGCCTACGTCATCTGCTGCGACGGGGCGTATTCATGGGCGAAGGGGAAGGTGAAGATCGACGAGAACCTCGGCGACTTCGATTCCTTAAACGAAGAACCCATTCCCGCACCCCTCAAAAAATTCCCCTCCGAGAAGAACGAGACGGACGGCGAACTCGCCGTGGACAGGGCATTGGAACTTGGCGCTGCCGACCTCATCTTTTACGGCGGAGGGGGAGGGCGCGAGGACCACTTCCTCGGCAATCTTCACCTATTATATAAGGCGAAGAGAGCGGGCGTTGCGGCTGTCCTCAAGACCAACGGCGCGGAGATCTCCCTCTGCGGCAAGGGAAAACAGGAGTTTGCTTGCAGGAAGGGGCAGACTGTTTCGCTGTTACCTTTCGGCGGCGACGCGCATATCATGGATAGTAGCGGGCTGAAATACCCGATGCAGGATCTGTGGCTTCGCTACGGCTCTACGCGCGGCGTCTCCAATCTCACCGAGAGCGGCGGGGATTTTTCGTTCACCGTGGAGGAGGGATACGCGCTCTGCATCATCAATGAGGAGGGAAGATGATCGTCTGTATTAAGCTCCCGCACATCGTCGGGTGCATCATCAGGCTCTTCTACAAAGGATGAATTATATCGATCTTCACTGCGACGCCCTCACAAGCGAGGGCGTTTTCGTTGTCACGAAGGAAAATTTGCGGCGGGGCGGCTGTCTTTTGCAGTGCTTCGCCGCCTTTATCCGCGAGCGGGAAGGGCGCTTTGCCCGCGCGCTTGCGCTGTGCGACAAATTCGATAAACTTTGCGAAACTGAGGGGTATGTTCCCGTGCGGAAGTTTTCGGATATCCGCTTCGGGCGCATAAACGCCCTTCTCACGGTGGAAGAGGGGGGAGCGATCGAGGGAAGCCTCGAAAAGCTCGAGGCGCTCTATCGGCGCGGCGTGCGCATGATGACGCTCACATGGAATTTTCAAAATGAGATCGGCGCGCCGAACGCGTTCGGCGCGCCGATCGAACCACAGACGGGTTTGACCCCCTTCGGCAAAACTGCCGTGGAGCGGATGAGGGAACTTGGTATGCTCGT
The DNA here is from genome assembly GCA_947629575.1 of uncultured Clostridia bacterium. Taxonomy (GTDB): domain Bacteria; phylum Bacillota; class Clostridia; order Christensenellales; family Borkfalkiaceae; genus Gallimonas. The sequence goes on from CANREF010000004.1 coordinate 37,394, forward strand.
CGATGTTTCGCATGGGAGCGACGTGCTCGTCAAAGACGTTGCCGCGGTCATGCGGGGAATTCCCTTTGTCGCGAGCCATTCCAATGCGCGCGAAATTTTCCCGCATCCGCGCAACCTCGGCGACGAGCAGATCCGCCTCATCGCAGAGAGCGGCGGGGTCGTGGGGCTGAACTTCTACGATCGGTTTCTCGGCGCGGACAGAACGGCGGACGGACAGAGGCAGGCGCTTCTTGCCCATGCGGAGCACATCATAAAGATCGGCGGGGAGGACGTTTTGGCGCTCGGGAGCGACTTCGACGGCATTCCCGAAAATCCCTATCTGAAAGACCCTGCCTGTATGCCGAAGTTCGCGGAAGAGCTCAAAAAAAAGTTCGGCGAACGCGTCGCCCGAAAGATCGCAAGCGGAAACGCCCTTCGCGTGCTCCGCGTTTTGAAATGATTTCGGAAAAATACTTGAAAAATTTTTAACGCTGTGGTATACTGAGTGCGTCACACAAACAGAATAACTTATTGGATAGGGGCGCAAACTGGGCTTTGCGTATCTCTTTATTTTCCCTACTCAATAAGTGGTTGGAAGTTTGTGTGACAACAATCGGGGATACCAACGCAGTGTGTCTTCGGTTGGAGGCACACTTTTTTATTGGAAAAATTTATAAAAGGAGAAACACATATGAACAAATGTCCCAAATGCGGTACGGAATTCGAGGGCACTTTCTGCCCCGAATGCGGCACGAAGTGGATGGACAAAAAGACCTGCCCCGGCTGCGGCGCGCGGCTTGACGGCAGCGCGAAGTTCTGCACCTACTGTGGAAAGAGCTTTTATGCCCCGTCCCGCCCCGCACCCAAGCCCAAAAAGAAAAGATCTTTCAAGCGCTGGGTGAGCGAACATAAAAAGCTGTTCGGCTTTTTGATCGCCGCCTTTGTGCTCGTATTGATCCTCTCGGTCGTGATTCCGATCGTTATTATCCACCGCCACGACGGCACTTACTATCTCTACTCCAACGAGCAGTACGACTACGAGACATATCTTATTTTGAATGGAAATAGTTACACCGATGAAACGGGCTATTCCTGCGACGTAGAGTTTGACGGGAATCAGATCAAACTGTATGGCGAGATCTTCGGCATAAAAGATATAATCGCAAACGGCACGATCGACGGCGACGTGATGAGGCTCAAGATCATGGACACAGTGGTGATATACGCCAAGAAAGATCATGTACATAAATATGAACAAAAGACGATCCAAGAGCCGACTTGTAATCAAGAGGGAATTGTGGCAAAAGTTTGCCAAACGTGCGGTTTTCAAATGAGGGATGAAATTGAAAAAATAGCACCGCTTGGGCATGATTTTCAAAATCATGTTTGCACCCGATGTGGGGTGAATTCCAATATCTTATTGGAATATTCTATGGTTGCCGATGGGAGCGGGTATATCGTCACAGGTCTCGGAAGCTGTCCCGAGAAAGAAATTATCATTCCGAACGAGTACAGAGGGATTTCGGTAACTTCAATCGGCGCGGAAGCATTTTCCGGGTATGATACGTTGATTTCGGTCACTATTGGAAGCAATGTGACCTCGATCGGAGAGTCTGCGTTCTATGGTTGTGAAAGGTTGGCTTCGATCACTATTGGAAGCAACGTGACTTCCATTGGATTGTCTGCGTTCGGTGGTTGCAGCGGGTTGACTTCGGTCACAATTCCCAACAGCGTGACCTCGATTGGAGATTCGGCGTTCGAGAATTGCTACGGGTTGACTTTGGTCACTATTCCCGACAGCGTGACTTCGATCGGATATGCGGCGTTCGGAAGTTGCGACGGGTTGACGGAAATCACGATTCCCGACAGCGTGACCTCGATAGGATATGGGGCGTTCGGAGAGTGTAGCGGGCTGACTTCGGTCATAATCGGAAACAGCGTAACTTCAATTGAGACTTATGCGTTCGCTTGGTGCGAAGGATTGACCTCAATCAAGTTCAATGGGACGACCGATGAGTGGAAAGCAATCAAAAAAGATAGCTATTGGAAGTACGGTTCTCCCATTCAAGAAGTTATTTGCACCAACGGCACTCTCACGGGCTCGGATATTGGATAAGGCTGTCACTTATCCCCCACAGGGAGTAGGGCTTGGATCCCCCTCAAAGGGTCGGGCTAAGCCCTCTCCTTAGGAGAGGGTGCCCCCGCAGGGGGCGGGTGTGGTGTCTTTGGCTTCTGATTATTCACCACCTCAGTCGCCTGCGGCGACAGCTCCTCCTAAGGAGGAGCTTTGTTACCCCCTCCTGAGGAGGGGGCAAAAAGTTCGGCCGCACAAAAAAGAGGGACTGCTCAAAGCAGTCCCTCTTTTTTGTGCTTAACTTATACGCGTTCCACTTTATCGCTCTTGAGGCAGCGTGCGCAGACATAGCCGGTCTCGACCTTGCCATCTGCCTTATAAGTCACCTTCTGAACGTTTACGTTGAACGCTCTCCGCGTTTTGCGGTTGGAGTGGCTGACGTTGTTACCGCTCGTGCGGCCTTTCCCGCAGATAGTGCATACTCTCGACATTATCTTCACCTCCGATGGGTTATTCCGTAATCTCTCCGCACGGAGACCCCGCCACGGAAATCCTCATCATCATATCATTTTTACGGGAAAAAGGCAATTAAAAACGGGGGCTAAAAAGAAAAAAATCCGAAAAACCAAGAAAAAATTTATAATAATGCTTGCAAAAAGCGGCACAATAGGATAAAATAGGTATTGGCGAACGAGATGTATCTTCGCCCGACTGAGGAGAACAGTATGTCGGTCAGCACAAGCAATGCATACGGAAAGATATCGATCTCCGATCTGGCGATCGCAAAGGTGGCGTCCCAAGCCGCGATGGAAAGCTATGGCATCGTGGATACGGTCGCGCGCCGTTTTACCGACACACTTGCCGAACTCCTCAAGAAAGATGCAGGCGGGAAGGGCGTGAAAGTCACGACTTCGGGCAATCGCATCTTCATCGATGTCTATGTTCTTATCAAGTACGGCGTCTCCATTGAGGCGGTCGCCGAGTCCTTGAAAGAATCCATCAAATACAAAGTGGAAAACTTTACGGGAATGATCGTGGATACGGTTAATGTCAACGTCATGGGCTTGAAATTATAGTCCGCACTTTCGGGGCTCTTCCTTAAGTTTCCGCCATGGAGAGCCTCTTCCCATTTCCTTCATCCGCAGAGAATAAGGAGTCTCTCATGCAGAAAACCATCAACTGCGCGACCTTCCGCAAAATGGTTCTGGTCGGCGCAAAAATGCTTGATAATAATCGGGCGAAAGTAGACGCCCTCAATGTGTTCCCCGTGCCGGACGGCGATACGGGAACCAATATGTCTCTCACCATACAATCGGCAGTCAAGGAGCTCTCCAATACAACATCCAATAATTTCATGGAAGTGTGCGATTGCGTCTCAAAGGGCGCACTGAAGGGCGCGCGCGGCAATTCGGGCGTCATCCTCTCGCAGATCTTTCGCGGAATGTGCTCCGTTCTGCGCGTCGGGAAGCCCGAAGTGGACACCCGCGCGTTTGCCAAGGCGCTCGAAGCGGGCACAAAAGTCGCCTATAACGCCGTTGCCATTCCAAAGGAAGGCACTATTTTAACGGTCGTCCGCCTCATGAGCGAGTTCGCCATGAAGAATGCGGGCAAATACCGCGATTTCGACACCTTCCTTCCCGCTATCATCGAAGAAGGGGACAGGGCGCTCGCCAAGACGCCCGAGCTTCTGCCCGTTTTGAAGAAGGCGGGCGTCGTCGATTCGGGCGGCGTCGGGCTCATGACCATCATGCGCGGCTTTCAGGCGGCGATCATGGGGGACGAGATCGTCTCCGAAGTGCAGACGGAGGCAGCCAACGCGGCGCAGAGCCTCGATGCCGACTTCGGCGACAATTCCGAGATCATCAACATGGACCTCGGCGAGATCCAGTTCGCCTACTGCACCGAATTCTTCGTCATTAACTTAAAGAAGAGCACCACCCTTGCCGACATCGATAAACTGAGAGAAAATCTCATGAACATCGGCGATTCGGTCATCTGCATCGGCGATCTCGAAATGATCAAGGTGCACGTTCATACCAACTGCCCGGGCGTTGCGCTCACCTATGCCTTGGAATTGGGCGAGCTCGACCGTCCCAAGATCGAGAACATGCTCGAACAGAACCGCGCGCTCAAAGCGAAGATCGCCGCGGAAAAGAAGGAACAGGGGATGCTCGCTATCTGCGCGGGCGACGGGATCTCGGATATCTTCAAAGACCTGTTTGTAGATCGCGTCATCGAGGGCGGACAGACGATGAATCCCTCCGCTTCGGACATCGCGACGGCGGTGCAGAAGATCAATGCGGACAATGTGTTCGTGTTCCCCAACAATAAGAATATCATCTTGGCGGCGGAACAGGCGAAGGCGCTCGTCGAGAACAGGACCATTCACGTCATTCCCACCCGCAACGTGCCGCAGGGGTTTGCGGCGGCGCTCGCCTTCTCTCCCGATGCGAGCGTGGAAGAGAACAAGACAAACATGATCCACGCGCTCGACAACGTGAAAGCGGGCAGCGTCACCCACGCGGTGCGCACCACGAGCGTGAACGGCTTCAACATCAAGGAAGGGGACATCATCGGGCTCGATGACAAAAAAATTCTATCGAAGAGCGAATCGATCGACGAGACCGTTCTCAAACTTCTCGACAAATTGAAAGAGGATCAGCACGAAGTGATCACGCTGTATTACGGGGCAGATGTGAAGGAGGAAGACGCGGCCGCGCTGTCTGAAAAGGTGGCGGAAGCCTTCCCCGACTGCGACGTCGATTATCACAGCGGCGGACAGCCCGTGTACTACTACTTGGTATCTCTCGAATGATGAGTTGCGGCTGCGCTTCGCGCAGCCGTTTTTCAAAAGATACATAAGGAGTAGATCATGAAGAAGATCACCATAGCTTTTGCCGTCTGCCTGTTTATTACGGCGGCGGCGCTTGTAGCGTTCTTTTTGGGGCTGATCAACATCGGCAAATTCATCGAAGGGGGCGACCTGAGCCAAGGGATCGCAGCGATCCTCACCGTTTTTTTGACGGCGGTCCCCGTTATCCTCGACCTTCCCGTCGCCCTCGCGCTCATCGTCATCGCGATCTGTCTGTTTGCCGTCCGCAGTAAACGCGGTTCTACCGTGGCTGCGCTCGTGATATTGAGTATTTTTCTGCCTGTCTTGCTCTTTTCGGGCATTTTGAATTTGAGTACGGTGCAATCGATCCCGTACGCCGCGCTGGTCTTGCTTTGCGAAGGGACATATCTCGCTTCCTTTGTCCTTTCGATCGTTCAACTCGTGTTCTTGCAGCGGGAACGGCGGCAGGGGATCGTCGGGTAAAAGAATGGATTTTGTGAAACTGCGCGGCGTGGGTGAACGCCGCGCCAAAGACCTTCAAAAGATCGGCATCAACACAACGGAAGAACTCATCCGTTATTTTCCGCGCGCCTATCTCGATATGACAAACCGCGTCTCCATCCGCGACGTCTACCACAACGATATGGCGCTCATCGCCTGCACCCTCGTCTCGGTAGAGCCCGTTCGCTATACGGGCAGAAACAAGATGGTGCGCGCCCTCTTGGAGCAGGGAAGGGACAATTTTACCGCCGTTTGGTTCAACATGCCCTACATCGCCCAAAAGCTCAAACCGGGCGAATACCTCTTTTACGGAAGGGTGCAGAACTATTACGACCGCATTTCTCTCGTCAATCCCTCCTTCGAGCCCCTCGAAAAGAACACCCGCCTCAAAGGGCTCGTGCCCGTCTATTCCCTGCGCGGTTCGCTCACCCAGCGCGTCTTGCGCGATCTCATCGCGGAAGCCCTCAAAACGGAACAAATCACTTCGGTCATTCCCGCGGAGCTCATCCAAAAATATAAGCTCGCCCCGCTGCGGGAAGCGTTCCGCGCCGTGCACCTGCCCGAGACGCAGACGCAGATGCTCAACGCCGCCGAACGCATCGCCCTCGAGGAGTATTTCACCCTCATTTCCGCCTTCAAGCTCATCAAGGGGGACAAGAACGAGTTGCGCCTCAACCGCTATACCGTCACGGAGCGGGAAGTCGCGCAGTTTGAAAAGCGCTTTCCCTTTACCTTTACCGCGGGACAGCAGGCGGCAGTCCGCGCCGTTTACGACAATCTGACAGGTCCTACCCGCATGAACCGCCTCTTGCAGGGGGACGTCGGAAGCGGGAAGACGGCGGTCGCGCTCACGGGCATCTTCATGGCGGTGAAGAGCGGCTTTCAGGCAGTTTACCTCTCGCCCACCGAAGTGCTCGCCGCACAGAATTTCGAGCTTCTGAAGAAGATCTTTCCCGAGCACCGCGTGGGCTACCTTGCGGGCGCTTCCACGGCGAAGGAGAAACGGGAGATCAAAGGGGCGCTCGAAAGGGGGGAGATCGATATCCTCTGCGGCACGCACGCCGTCCTGCAGGGGGATGTGCGCTTCAAAAATCTTGCGTTCTGCGTCTGCGACGAACAGCACCGCTTCGGCGTTTCCCAGCGCAACGCGCTGAGCGAAAAGGGGGAAGATCCCGACGTGCTCGTCATGTCCGCAACGCCCATCCCGCGTACGCTGTCCCTCATTTTCTACGGCGATCTCGATGTGACTACGATCACGGAGAAACCCAAGGAAAGACAAGAAATTTCCACTTCCGTGATCCCCTCGTATAAGTATGCGGACATGCTCGCCTACATCCGCAGGGAGGTGAGAGCGGGCAAGCAGGCGTACTTCGTCTGTTCGAAGATCGATGATGACGAGGGGCAGGTGACTTCCGTCACAGAACTTTATGAAGAACTGAAAGGCAAGCTGTTCGACGTGCGCTTTGCCCTTCTTCACGGCAGAATGAGGGACAGGGAAAAGACGGAGATCATGGAGGCCTTCAAGCGGGGGGAATACGACTGTCTGGTCTCGACGACCGTCATCGAAGTGGGTGTGGACGTTCCCAACGCCACGATCATGGTCATTTACAATGCCGAGCGGTTCGGGCTTTCCCAGCTTCACCAGCTCCGCGGCAGAGTGGGGCGGGGGAGCGAAAAGAGTTACTGCTTCCTCTTGGTGGGCAGTGAGAGCGATACCGCCACGGAACGGTTAAATATTTTGAAGAACACGAACGACGGTTTCAAACTCGCGGAAAAAGATTTGGAGCTCAGGGGCAGCGGGGACTTTTTCGGAACTCGCCAGAGCGGGAAATTTTTGAACGACATCAAGAATCTGCGCTATACCACGGAAGTGATCTTTGCGGCGAAAAAGCTCTCGGATGAAGCGTTCGAGCGGCGGCTCAATTTTGAAGAGATCAAGAAAGCCGCCATGCAGAAATATGAGAGCCTGAAAGATGTAGTTTTGAATTGAGAAGAGCAAAAAGAAAGCCGCGGGACGCCGAATACTCGGCGTCCCGCGGCTTATATTCCTTGAAATTAAGGATATTATGCGCTCATGACCGCTGCGATAACGATTGCAATCACTCCGATAGCCATAAAGATAGCACTGATGACGATCCCCGCAAGCGCAAGACCTCTGCCGCTTTCGTTGTGCTTTATTGTTTCGTTATAGCCTATGATAGAGCAAACTATGCCGACAATCGGGATAAAAAACGAGAAGATGAAGCCAATAATCGCCAAAACATTCGTTGCTTCCGTTTGCTGAGAGCTCTCGTCATGAGATGTCGGCACGCCGCAATAAGCACAGAAAGCAGCCCTATCGTTGATCTCTTTTCCACAATTTTTGCAAAACATAACATGTTCCCCTTTGCTTCTTTTTTATCTTATCACAAGTATTCTTGTAAGTCAAGTAATTTTACAAGTATAATTGTAAAATATTTTTATGACGAACAAGTTTTCGGAGAATCTGAAAGCAATGCGTTTGGAAAAAAAGATGTCTCAAACAACGCTTGCGAAGGCGATAGGGGTCACGCAGCAGTGTGTGAGCGAGTGGGAGCAGAGCAGAACAGAGCCCACGCTCTCCTATCTTTGGCTTCTTGCCGATTTATTCTCTGTTTCCATAGATCTTTTATGCGGTAGAAAAGAATGGTAGAAAATTCTTTTGAAAATATGCCCCCCTTTGGAGGGAATTTTTTTTACTCTTTCCAATGTGGCGGTCGCCCACGTGAAGCACGTTTATCTCGCAGCACGCTATCTCCACCACGCAAGGGACGGCTTTGCCGTCCCTTGCGTGGTGGAACGCGTGAGTACTTCGCGGGCGATGCCCGCTCGTGCCGCCCTTAGAAATGAAAGGATGCGGGCGGTCGCCCACGTGAGGCACGTTTATCTCGCAGCACGCTATCTCCACCAAGGGAAAAGGCACCTTTGCAGGTGCCTTTTCCCTTGGTGGAGATAGCGTGAGTCGAACACGTGACCTCTTGAATGCCATTCAAGCGCTCTACCAACTGAGCTATACCCCCATGAAAGTGTCTTGTCTAAAACTGTTTCTTTCTTCTGTCGCAGAGATGCAAGCAAGACAAGGAAAACGAGCATTGCCGACGGGGAGTTTACTGGGCGTAAATGACCCAAGGCAAGCGGAGTTTGACACCGTATTGCGCCGCATATATGCGACAGAACTTCTGGTGGACTTGTTCGTGTCAAATACGCACCGCCCACCCTGTGCGTATTTGCTTGTTATGGTGGACCTGCGCAGAGTTGAACTGCGGTCTTACAAGGTTCCTCCGCGGACACTACACGCTTAGTCTGTGGTCATATCTCGCCCGCCGTCGGTCCGCAGACAAACGTCCGAAGGGCATACTTCCGAAAATGCCTCTTTTTCTCGGGGGAAGCCAGCCGAGAAAAGACATTCCCTACTGAGTTGACGCCCTGTTCCCGACCGTAGGCAATCGGGGCAGGACGGAGCGTAAAGTTACGCCGCAAGTGCCAAACGGGAAGCCGGAGCTCTCCGGGTGGCGGTGCTGTTATTTTCAGCAATTAAAATTTTTCCGTTTTTAACGAAGCCGAGCCTCCGGCGTGCGTCCGACGAAATCCGCTTGCAATCGAATCCGAAACAGGCCCATACATTTCGTCTGCTGTTCTATAATAACCGATTTTCAACCCCTTGTCAAGCCATTTGCGGAAGAAATTTTTCTCATATTCCCGCTTAAAGGACATCATCCGCCATATAAGCTGCGATCCGTGTCTGCACGTTCTCTTCGAGATTTTTATAGAAGAACTGATAGTCGTAGTAATGGTATACCCCCGCGCCGACAATACCACCCAATGTGTTATTATAGACCGAGGGATCGATATCCTCGGACGGAACTTTCAGCGTGCCGCGCGCTTCGTCGATAAATGCTCCCGTGAGATGCTCCTTTTCCTCCAATAAATTTCCGTTGGTGTCGAAGAAGCACGCCCCCTTGTTCAAGCTCTTGTCCGCCGCCGTATTGTCCGTTTTCCAGTTGAGCGGATTGATGCAGAGCGCCTTCATGCCGTTTGGAACGGTAAGCGAATCCGTCACGTTTTCTGCTTCGGTATTGAAGGAAACGATGACCCCCGTGTCCCTTTCGCCCGACGCAAACTTCAACCCGTTCTCGGAAAGCTCTTTCTGCGTGACCCGCCAACCGATGGCATAGCACGCAACGAGAAGGTCGGTCGCTTCCTCTCCCTCGCCGAAGAATTCCTTCATGAGGCGGATGCAGTGGTCGGCGCCCTGCGAAAAGCCCGCGAGAATGACGGGACGCCCCTCGTTCCAATGTTCCATGTAGTAGAGAAAGGCATTGCGCACGTCTGAATAGGCATAGGTGAGATATTCTTCGAGAACCGCGTTCTCCAAAGAATAATCGTAGAGGACCGCCTGCCGGTAGTAGGGAGCAAAGAAGCGGGCGTTGTCGTCATAAATGCCTTTCTCCATATCGATAGCGCCCTTGAAAGCCCGCCGTGCGCTCGTATAGGAGAAGTTCAGGATCCCCGCCTTGCCCGAGACAGAGGTGGGGGCGATGAAGAATACGTCCGCGTCCTTTTCCGATGCGCCCGTCTCGGCGTACGCCCAGTTGAAGGAGAGCGAATAATCGAGCGTCGTTGAAACTTCCGCGACATGGGGAACGGGTATCTCCGCGCTCAGGTCGGAAAATGAGACCGTCCATTGATTGACGACCTCCCCGTCGGATGTCAATTCTTTGACCGTAAAGGTATTATCCTCGTTCTTTTTGATCTGTGTGAGCGGGGGATAGTAGATCGTTCCGCCCTTTACATACCCGAAATCATAGATCATTTTCGGCGTGTAGATATCCTCGGCATTCGACATGAGGAAGGCGCCGAAGGCGTATTGAAAATCAGTCGAAAGGTCGGGCAAGAAGTCAAAGACAAACCCCGCACAGGCGTCGTATACCCGGGCAATTTCGCCGTTTTCGTCGAAATCGACGTGGGACAGGAAGCCGCACTCCGCGTCCGTCCAGAATATCCGATCGTGCTCGCCGTCCTCTTCTTTCAAAATCGTATATTCATATTGGCGAATGGGATTATGATGGGGGTCGTTATAGCTATAAGGGGTATAGACCTCCGCCCCCTTTTCAAGACCGAAGAGCTTGGCGGAATAGAGGATCGTCGACTTTGTGATGGCATTTTCTTCCCATTCTTCCTCGTCGTACCCGTTATCTACCTTGCAGGAATTTGTCGTCCACGAAAGCGTTTCCGGGAGATATTCGATGAGCCGAATCAACAAATAGCGCGCGCCGTTCTTTTCCGTAAGATAGAACGACGCCGAATAGCCGCCGTCTCCCGGGATAAAGTTATACAGACAATAAAATTCGCCGTATACGGGATCGACGTATTGGGGCGTATCGAGGATCGTGGGATTGTAGACGTTGAGGCACTTCGTTTGCGTTCGCGGAATTTCCCCGAATTGTATCCACCACATCTCTTGGCTTATCTCAACGCCCGCGAGCCCGAAATATCCGTGATAGACGGTATTCATGGCGCCCTCGTAGTCCTTGATCTCTTCATCGGCGATAAACTCGCCGTAGATCGTCACGGAGTTCTTTGTGCCCTCGGGTGACCAAACGAGGTCGGCCGCATACTCGTTTTCCGCCTCGTCGCGAAGGACATATCCTTCTCCCGACATGGCGAGCGTAAATCCGCCCTTTGCCGCCGTATTTCCCGTCCCGTCTTGATAAACGATCGTAGCGGCGGCGCCGTCCGCGCTTCCGTCTATGGGTGTAAAGCGGAGGGTGACATCTTCGTCGAAATCGTGATCTTCGCGTTCGGAATCTTCATCGAAAACGATCCTTCCCTCGATGGCGATTTCCTCCGTCCCTCCTTCCGGCATTGGAGTTTCGTTCTCTTCCCCGCAGGCGGCGAGCAGCGCGCCGCACAGAAGAAGCGCTGCCGAGCAACATATAAGAAGCATACGCTTGATCGATTTCGTCATTTTGACCTCCCATGCCGAGCAAATTCCGTTTGGACGGCAAACACAAGTTTTATTATATATCGATTTTCTTAAAATTGCAAATAAATGCCGCGCATTTCCGCACGGGGATGCCGTAGCATTAATGTCTACAAGTCCACCTGTTCAAACCGCTTCCCGGAAAGCCATGCGGATAGCGCGGTCATGGCAAAGTACAGTGCAAGCCCCGCGAACAAGACGGCGAGTTTCACGCCGCTATACTTGGGATCTGGTAAGACAAGCGGCCCATAGAACGGCAGATGACGGATCAAGATCATGAGCCCGATGAGACAAAACTGCACCGCCAATGCGATCGCAAACGGGACGCCGACCTTGTTCGGCTGCGAAAAGTGGAGCGGGAAAAAGGTGAGGTTGAACGCGCCCAACAAGATCGCGCCGAACCCGCAAAAGGCGAGATTTGCGCTGTTCCCCACAAGATTTATGAGCATCGCTTCAGGAAAAGTTGTTTGCTTTACAACAATGCAGAGGGCAGTCAAAACGAGCAGGGCGCATTGGAATATCACGGCGGCCACGATCCGCGCGAGCGGCACATCCCGCTTTTTGACGGGAAGCGAACAGGTAAACGCCAAATCTCCGTTCTCCCGCGCCGCCAAAGAGATATAGAAAACGGACAGCCCCGAAAAGAAGAAGATTAGTTCATAGGGGTAGTTCGGCACAAGGACGAACGCCGCAAAGAGCAGGAAGACAAACGCCGTCGGATGCAGGCAGAGGGAAAATTCCTTTTTAAGAAGCGCTTTCATTTTGTCTCCTTTTATCGTTCGAGGTGGATCATGATCTCGTCGAGGGTGGCTTCCCGCTCGCCGAAAGGGGGTGAGACCAAGCCCTCGAAGCCTCCCTTCACTTCCTTCACGCCGATCGCCCGCGCTGCGTCCGCTTCCGAAAGAGAGGCGAACACCCCGACCCGAAACCGCTTCATGAGCTTTTCGAGCGGCTCATCCGCAAGGAGCGTTCCACCCGACAGATAGAGGATCTGATCGGCAACGCGCCGAAGATCGGACGTGATATGCGTGGAAAACAAGACGGTGACGCCCTGTCTTTTCAGAGAGAGGAGCGTATCGCAGAAATCTTCCCGCGAGAGGGTTCGAGCCCGCTCGTCGGTTCATCCAAAAGGAGGAGCTTCGCGCCATGAGACAGGGCGAGCGCAAGGGAAAATTTGATCTTCATGCCCTCGGAAAGTTCCCGCACCCTCTTGGAAAGGACGAGCGAATACTCATCGCAGCAGCGTCTGAACATCTCTTCCTCCCAATGCGGATAAAACCCCGCGACCGCCCTTGCGATCGAGGCAAGGGACTTGTTCAGATAGAACCGAAACCCGCCGCCGACATAGCCGATCAGCTCCTTGACCTCGCCCTCTTCTTGGGAAAAATCCTTCCCGAACACCTTCACCGTCCCTTGGGAAGAGACCAGCCGCATGATGGATTTGAGCGCAGTGCTCTTTCCCGCGCCGTTCCGACCGATCAGTCCCGCAATTTGTCCCGCTTCTACCGCGAAAGAAATGCCGCCGAGCGTAAAATTCGGATAGACCTTTTTTAAGCCCTCGGCTTCGAGCGCGTACACGTCAGTTCTCCTCGCCCTTGACTTGCTTCACCGCATTCCAGAAGGACTCCGCATACGAAAAGGGCTGCAGGGCGATCCCTTGATTTTTATCCGCCATGAGAAGGAGGGCGTCGCCCGCATGAAGGGAGAACATGTCGCGAACCTCTTTGGGAATGACGATCTGCCCCTTCGGGCCGATCTTCACGGTAGCAAGGTATTTTCCTTCGGGAAAGTTTTCCATAATAGTTTGCTCCTAAAAGTATTATTTTTCTTACATTATATACTTTTCACATCGTCCTGTCAAGTAATTTTTATAAAAAAGAGAGCGACAGAAGGGCGGAAATCTCACTTTTTGAAAGAAATTCATACATTATAGTGGAGGGCCTTTTGCGAGAAGAGGGATCTCCTTATACTATGGTAAGAACAAAAGACGGGCACAGATGTACCCGAAGTATCATCAAACGTATCCTGATCTCCGTTCTGCTCTCCATAACGGCAGGCGGCGTCATCATGATATTATGTCTCACGGGAAAGAGCGGGCTGTTCGGCTATCAGGCGCGGATCGTCATGTCCTCGTCCATGGAGGAAAACCCGCAGGCAGACGTCGGAAATTACGCCATACGGGATATTCCCGCCGGGAGCGTGATCGTGTTAAGACTTGTCCCAAGCGATGAACATGAGCGCGAAGGATTTTATTCAAGTCTCAAGATCGGCGACGTTCTGACATTTTCTTATAAGATCATCGGTGGAAGCACGGTGGTCACGCACAGGATACAGCGCATCGAAAGGCGGGGCGGCTGGTATACCATTGTGCTCTGCGGCGACAATGGGACGCATGTGGGGACGCAGACGATCGACACGGCGGACGAACAAGGTCCGAACCGTGTGATCGGCAAAGTTGTCTTCACGAGCCATTTCCTCGGCGTTTTGATCTGTATCTTGCGGCAACCGCAATTTTTTGTCGCCTTCTGTATGGTCGCTTTGGCGGCGATGCTCATGGAAACGCTCAAACCCAAGGGCGGTCTTTCCTTCGGGCAAAAGTCCCTCCGCGCAGAGGGAACTATGAAAAAAAAGATATTTGTACTGGCTGTAGTAATTGTGCTATGCTGTTTTGCACTTGTGATCGGTGTTTCTTACGGTCTGTACGACGAAACGGTGTCCACCCCCACGCATCTCGTGGCGGGTTCGCTCAAAGCGACGCTCGAACGGGTGAAACTCACGACTTACAATATAGGCAACGACGGCAACTTTTCGAGCGTTGTCGATGCCCAGGTAAAGGACTTTTCTGCGGAAACGCAGGACAGCGTTTTCGGCATCACCGCAGGAACGGTAGTCGCGCCCGGCAGCACTTTTACCGCCGAAATGCGGATAGCGAACGGCGGCGACGTGGCGTTTTACTACTATCTCGAGACCTTTTGCAATTCAGTCGTGAGCGATCAGACCTTTGCTTCCATGCTGCAGCTGACAGTCTCAACGGACGACGGCGTGCAGCGCGAAGTGCGCCTTCAAGACGGGCTCTCGTCAACCGACGGCGAGGCGGTCGGATCGGTCGATGTAGGCGAATCGGAAATTTTCACCGTGACGCTGAAATTCCTTGACGATGAAAACAACAATAAAGTGGAGAACAAGTTTGTCTTGTTCGACCTTTGCGTCCATGCCGTGCAGAAGATCGATGCGGCATAGCGGGATAAACAGGGCACGCCGAGGCATTTCGCCTCGGCGTGTTATCGTGTGGGATGTGACATGCCCCCTTAAAGGGGGCGGGTGGCACGAAGTGACAGGTGGGGTTGGACGGGGGGCAGGGGTTGATGTCATTTCGACCAAGCGAAGCGGGGCGAACTCGTGGGTACGATTTCTTTTTACTCGTTATCTCCACACATGCAAAAAGGACGGCTATGCCGTCCCTTTTTGGTGGAGATAACGAGATTCGAACTCGTGGCCTCTGCGTTGCGAACGCAGCGCTCTACCAACTGAGCCATATCCCCATGGTGGGAACAACAGGACTTGAACCTGTGGCCTCGCGCATGTGAAGCGCGCGCTCTAACCAACTGAGCTATGCTCCCAAAGCATGTATCATTGTACACGCTTTTTTTTGTTCTGTCAATCGTTTTTGGGCAAAATTTTATCTTTTCTCCGATAAACGCTTTCTCCGTAACTGTCTATGGCGACGACGAGGGGGAAATCCTCCACTTCCATGCGGTACACCGCTTCGCTCAAAAGATCGGGGAAGGCGATGCACTCGGCGCTTCGGACGGCATTGCCATAGGCCGCGCCCGCTCCGCCGATCGCCGCGAAGTACACCCGCCCATTTCTCACCAGTGCCTGCACGGTCTCCTCGCTCATCTCGCCCTTGCCGATCATGCCGCCCAGTCCCAAATCGAGCAGGCGGGGGGCGAAGGAGTTCATTCTTGCGGAAGTCGTCGGCCCGCAGCTTCCGCACGCCTTTCCCTCGGGCGCGGGGCAGGGGCCTGCATAATAAATGACCGAATCTTTCAGCGGGAACGGCAGGGGCTCGCCTCTGTCGAGAAGTTCAAAAATGCGTCTGTGCGCACAGTCCCGTGCGGTATAGATCGTGCCCGAGAGAAGCACGGGGTCGCCCGCATGCAGGCGGGAGACGTCCTCTGCGGTAAGGGGAAGGGTCAATTTCATCACAGGACCTCCTTTTCGCAGCGCACGCAGTGGCACTGGATATTCACCGCGACGGGAAGCCCCGCGATGTGAGTGGGGGCGATCTCGCAGCTCACGCCGAGCGCCGTCACGCTGCCTCCGAACCCCTGCGCGCCGATCCCGAGCGCGTTGATCCGTTCGAGCGCTTCCTCCTCAATGGAAGCGACGTCCGCACGGGGATTCCTGCTTCCCACTTCCCGCAGGAGGGCCTTCTTGGCGAGAAGCGCACAGCCGTCGAAATTCCCGCCGATGCCAACGCCCACATACACGGGCGGACAGGGGCGAGAGCCCGCAAGGCGAACCGTTTCGACGACAGAGCGCAAAACTCCCTCTCTGCCCTCGGCGGGGGTGAGCATATAGAGCCTGCTCATATTCTCGCTGCCGAACCCCTTGGGCAGGAACGCGACCGACACTTTCTCTCCCGCAACGAGCTCGACATGCAGAGCGGCAGGGATATTGTCGCCCGTGTTTTTTCGGGTGAGGGGATCGCAGATACTCTTGCGGAAATATCCGTCCGCGTAAGCTCTCCTCACGCCGTCGTTCACGGCGTCTGAAAGAAGAGGACCTTGCAAGCACACTTCCTGCCCGATTTCGAGCAGGACGACCGCCATGCCCGTATCCTGACAGATCGGCATATTTTCCCGTTTGGCGCAGACCTCGTTTTCAAGGACGGTCGTGAGGGCGAAGCGCGCCGCTCCCGTCTCCCGCTCCTTGGCGCACTCGAGCGCGCGGCGGCAACTGTCCGTGAGCGTGCGTCCAGCTTTCAGGGCAAGGCGGTATACGCAGTCGGAAATGACCGTTGTGTCTAACATTCTCATACACCAATTATAGAACAAATTTCCGAAAAAGCAAAGTTTTTATTTGGAAATTCCGAAAAATTTCGCTATAATAGAGCCATGGAACAGAGCGCAGAGGAAAAGCAAGAACAATTCGGAAAAAAACATCTCACGGAAAGCGGGATCGCCTATTCGGCGGCCGCGCTCTTTACTGTGGTTTTGTCCCTGCTGCTCTCAGCGGTCGGCAGCGCCGCGGGGGAGGGATACGAGAAGCAAAATTGGTATCTCTATCTCGCCTATCTTTGCGCGCAGATCGCCTTTGCAGGCGCAGCGGCGCTCTATTTCATCCGCAGTAAGGAATCGTTCAAAGCGCCCTTCCAGCGCTGTCATCCCAAGTATTTTCTCATTGCCCTGCTCTTGCAGTTTGGGCTGCTCTTTTCGTTGAGCGAACTCAACGGGCTGTTCATCTCTCTGCTCGGGAAGGCGGGCTACCATTCCCAAGGCGTGGACGTGCCCGAGCTTGCGGGGTGGAATCTGCTTCCCGCCGTTCTTGTGATCGGCTTGCTTCCCGCCTTCTTTGAAGAACTTCTCTTCCGCGGCGTGCTCGCGAGAAACATGCGCGGGAGCGGCTGGGGACTTTTGCCCGTCCTTCTCCTTTCGGGCGCGATGTTTTCGCTCTTCCACGGCAGGCCCGAACAGACCATCTACCAATTCCTGTGCGGGATCTGTTTCTCCCTCGTAGCCCTGCGCGCGGGAAGCATTTTGCCCACCGTGCTCGCCCACTTCTGCAACAATGCGGTCATCCTCATTCTCGCCGCCTGCGGGGTGGGGGAACTGAGCGCGCTGCCGATGGGGGCATATCTCGGGCTCATCATTCCCTCGGCGGTCTGTTTTGTGCTCGTCCTCGTCTATCTCGTCTTTTTCGACAAGAGGGGGAACGGGCGCGGGAAGCTCGTCTACGGCGTGGAATTCACCGTCGCCGCGGGCGGGGGGCTTCTCATCTGTGCGATCGAGTGGATCGCGGCGCTGGTAATGGGGTTCGTCCATGGTTAAGGTCAATTTTGTGTGCGTGGGGAAACTCAAAGAGGGGTATCTCCGCGACGCCTGCGCGGAATATCTGAAGCGGCTCTCCCGCTTCTGCAAGGCGGAAGTAAGGGAACTTCCCGAGAGAAATTCGCCCAAAGAGGAGGCGGAGGAGATCTTGCGCGCCTGCCGCGGCCACGTCATCGCCCTTGCGATAGAGGGAAGGGGATGCACTTCCGAAAAATTTGCCGAAGATCTGCGCGCGCTCACCGACCGCGGCGAGGAGATCACGTTTATTATCGGCTCTTCCTGCGGGCTGGATGCTTGCGTTAAAAGCGCGGCAAACGAGCTGTTATCCTTCTCGGAAATGACCTTTCCCCATCAACTCATGCGGGTGATCCTGCTCGAACAAGTCTACCGCGCCTTTATGATCAACGCGAGAAGCGAATACCACAAATAAGTTCACGAAAAATCTTTTGCTTACGCAAAATCTTTTTCCGTGAGGAAACTTTCTCAACGCCTTAACTTTTTTGGCTCTGTCGTTCGTTTCATCGGACAAAAAGCCGTAAGAGTGCGGCAAATTGTGTGCGCTGCCGCAGGGAAACCCTGCTCCGCGCAGTAATTGAGAATGGTTTCGCACATTTCTTTGCTCCGCTCGCCCTAAGGCCTACCCCCTTTGGGGTGGAACAGCGCATTCTGCCAACGATTGATAATCGTTGGCGCGCTGTGACAGGAGTGAGCGCATTATACAGCGCGAACGGTGACCGAACGCGGGTTTCTACCCGCGTGAGACAGCTCCCGCGATAGCGGGTGGTGGGGGAACTGCTCCAATGAGCAAGGGCTCGCTCCGAAAAGAAATGTGCGAGGAAACCTTCTTCTATGCCTTAACTCACTTGTCCTCTTATTCGTTTCATCGGACAAAAGCCGTAAGCATACGGCAAATTGTGGGCGCTTATGGAAAAGCGTGGTTTTCCAACGCGCAGAGGATCATATTCACGAAAAATCGCGTGGTTTTGCTCGCACAGAAGGAGAATTATGAAAGCATACTCAATTTCGGATATTGCGGGAACGCTCAAATACGGAAAACATCAACCGAAAATACTTTGTGTGTTTGCTGCGCTGTTTGCCGTTCTTACAGCGCTTTTAATAATCTTCTTTGTGCCATTCTTGATCATCAATTTGCAGACGGTAACGCAGGAGGAAATGACCGATTTCCGGATTGGTTTGACTGTTGTTCCTGTGTTAACGGCGGTTTGTGCGGCAGGGAGCCTCGCGCTGTTCTTTTCTCTCGAACGTCAAAAGGCGTTCATTCGGAAGATCCTGTCTGCGTCCGATTTGAAAGAGAGTGCGGCAAGACCGTTTAGCATTGGCGAAGAATTCCGCGGCTGTGTGAAATTGATGGTCCGTTTCCGTGCGGACGGAATAAGTTACGAAAAACGGAGCAAACGATACACTTCATTTTTCAGAACATGTACGACATACCGCAAGATCCCCATCCTCTATTCGCCGTCCCTCGGCGAAGTGCTGTTTTTGAAATTTTAAGCATAGCGGCGCAGATTTGAGCAGGACGTTTTCGCACAGGTCATCATAAGATATTCCATGAATATTTATGAGACCGTAGAGGACTTTTACAGACACTATGCGGGGGAAAAGCGGGTGTACGGCAGAAGTGCGGAGGGGCGGCCGCTCTATGCGCTCTTCATGGGAACGCATACGCCGCCCGTCGGAATTTCGCAGTATGCGATCCACGGCAGAGAGTGGGTCACAACGCTCTTGGCATTTGCCCATTTGGAACGGGGGATCAGCTGCGGCGGTGTGTGGGTATTGCCCCTTACGAACCCCGACGGCGCGCTTCTGTCCGAGATCGGCGTTTCTTCCCTTCCTGCGCAGCGACGGGAAACTCTGCGCGCTCTCAACGGCGGAAGAGAGGATTTTTCCCTCTGGAAGGCAAATGCCGAGGGGGTGGACCTCAACGTCAATTTCGACGCCCGTTGGGGAACTGGAGCGCAAAATGTCTTTGCCCCCGCGAGCGAAAATTATGTGGGAAGAGCCCCGCTCTGTGCTCCCGAATCGCGGGCGCTTTGGGACTTTACGCTCTCCGTTTTGCCCGATTTCACCGTGAGCTGGCACACCATGGGCGAGGAGATCTACTGGCGATTTCACCAACCGCCGCTAAGGGCGATGCGTGACAAAAAAATTGCATACGTATTGCAAAAAAGTGTACAATATCCCCTGAAAGAGGCGAAGAATTCCGCAGGCGGATATAAGGACATGTGCATCGAAAAGTTGAAGATCCCCGCCTTTACGGTGGAGTGCGGGCGGGGCGTTCATCCGCTCGGGCGGGAGACGCTTCCGGAGCTTGAAAAGATGTGCGGCAGCGCGCTTTCCGCGCTTACGGAATATTTTGCGGAGAAGAAAAAATGGACTTGAAATTCATGCGCGAGGCGATCCGCCTTGCAAAAAAGGCAAAGGCGGAGGGGGAAGTCCCCATCGGCGCGGTCGTCGTTTTGGACGGCAAAGTCATCGGACGAGGATACAATCTGCGGACCAAGCTGCAAATGGCGACCCGCCATGCGGAAGTCCGCGCCATAGACCGTGCCTGTAAAAAACTGAAAAGCTGGCGGCTCGAGGGGGCGGAGCTCTATGTTACGCTCGAGCCGTGTCCGATGTGCATGGGCGCCGCCTTGAACGCCCGCATCGATCGGATCTATTTCGGCGCCTATGAGCAAAAGGGCAGAAGCCTCACCAAGGAACTTGCCGAGGCGAACTTGCTCAATCACAAGATCGAGGTGACGGGGGGCGTGCTCGGCGAGGAATGCGCCGAGGTGCTCACCTCCTTCTTTACCGAGATGCGTGCCCGCGAGAAGAAAAAGACAGAACAGCAATAAAAAGAAGAGGCGCGGCATTTCCCAAACGGGAAATGCCGCGCCTCTTTCGCAAAATCATTCTTTCCGTTTCTTGAACAGAGGCAAAAGCAGGGGGAATATGATGAGGGGCAGAGAGAGCGCAGCGCCGCACCCCGACTGTTCGCCCGCAGGCTCTTCGGGCGTTTGCGGCTCGCTCGGACCGCTCGGCTCGTTGGGTTCGCTCGGTTCGCTCGGTTCGGGCTCGGTCGGTTCTTCGGCCTTTGTCCACTTGGCGTAAAAATCGATGTCACCCGTCACGGTGGGGAAGGGCTCTGCCTTTTGGGTGCACTGCTCATCGAGATACCACCCCACGAAGGTATAGCCCTCCTTTTCGGGCAGGTCGTCGGGCGGAACGATCTGCGTGCCGTATTCGAGGGTGGATTCTTGCTTCGGCACTCCGTCGCAGAGGAAGCGCACCGAATAACTTCTGATCTTCTGCTCGAAATATGCGGTGAGATAGGTCTCGCCCGTGATGCGCTTGTAGTCGCCGTCCCAGCCCGTGAATACATATTCATACTGCGCGTTTCCCTTCTTTTCGGGCGGCGTTGCGGGCGGCGTTGCGGCGCTCCCGTAGGGCACTGTCTCCATTTTCAGAACGATCCCATTCTCGTCGAGGAAATAGACGTCATAGGAACGCAGCGTCTCGCTGTAAACGGCTCTGACCGTCATATCGTCGGTGACGGCGGTAACGTCTTCGCTCCAACGCTCGAAGGTATATTCGTACTGTTCATCCGCTTCCTTGGTGGGGAGAGGATAGGGGAAGACCGCCTCTTCGCCGTCCTTTACGGTGACCTCCGCGAGCAAAGAACCGTCCTCGTCGCAGAACTGCACGATGTGGGTGGACACGATGTCCTCGTCGAGGAAGCTCAGTTTCATGACCCTGAGAGCTTCCTCCGTAAAGTCGAGGTTTTCCGCCGTCGTGAGAAGGGCGGTCTTGAAGTCTTCGAATGTCGCGCTCTTTCCGAGAAGGGGAATGACCGAGAACCAGAGCTGGCCGATCTTTTCCTTGGTGTAAAAGGAGGGGAGCGCTTTCCACATTTTATATTGTGCATGGGTGAGCACGGTGCTGTTGTAGTGCACGCCGCCGAAATCGCATCCTTCCATATTGTGGTTATGCGTCTCGTGGCAAGCGGGGAAGAGGTCATTGAAAGAAGAGCGGTATTCCCCCTCGGGCGCTTCGATCGAGCGCATCCCGCCTTCCTTTGCGCCAACGGCGTCCTCGCCCATCTGCCAGAACCGCTCGTCGGTGAGCTCGTGCCCTTCGGCGAGCGCGCCGAGCATATCCGAGATCGCCTCGTCGATCGCGCCCGACTCGTTCATCTGCACGAAGTCCACCCAGAAGTGGGTGATCGCGTGCTGGTATTCGTGCGCCATGACGTCCGCCGCTCTGCCGAGCATATAGAAATAGGCATCCTCTAGTCCATCGCCCACGCCGACCATGGCGGAATTGGTATACTTCTCATACCAGCCGTGGGCGTTCTGTTCCTTCACGCCGTAGTGGATGAGCAGGCGGATGTCGCTCTCCTTGTTCGCCTTTGCGTTCCCCGCAACGGTATCGTGGCTGTTGTCCACGCCGCGGAAGGGCTTTCCGACCCCGCCGTTCGCATAGAAATCGTACACCTTTATCATGTTGAGGTAAGAGGTGATCGCGATGGGCTCGTCGAAGACGCCCGTCGTGTTATGATAGCGTTCATCGTCGCTGATGAACTGCCCCGTGCCGTTGTGCGCATGATAGACGTAGATGTTGCGCAGGGGGTCGCCGAGGGTGTATACGCCGTCCGTAAGATCGACGCCCACGTCCACCGTGTCCCCGTTGAAGTCGGTCTGTTGGGTGTTTACGGTGAGGGAGGGAAGCCCGCCCGTTTCGCCCTCTGCAGCGGCGTCGTCGAGGGTGACGGAGAGGAGCTTCCCGCTCTCGTCCACGGCAAGGCGGACGTCCTTCTCCGTGCCCGCAAAGCGGTAAACTTTTCCGTAGGCGACTTCCACGCAATTTTCAAGGGAGAAGTTCTCCCGCACGTCTTTGAGCCCGTATTCGCCGCCGATCTGTTCGAGCGCGCAGAGGGGATCTTCGGGGGAGATAAAGACTTCTCCGTTGGGGGACGGGGCAAAGCCGCAGAGGCATGTTCCGCCCAATAGAGCTGCAAGTAACACTCCAAATGTCATACTGAGTTTTTTCATGTTCTCACCTCATTTTTTCTTTTTTTATGAAGGAAGGGCAGCGGCAGTAGCAAGAGAAGGGGAAGGTAGGGGGACGCTGCGCCGCATCCCTTCGCTTCGGAGGGAAGGAGAGCGGGCGGCTCTTCCTCGCCGATCTTCTCCCACTTGGCGTAAAAATCGGCGTCTCCCGTCACGGTGGGGAAGGGCTCTGCCTCTTGGGTGCACTGTTCATCGAGATACCACCCCGCGAAGGTATAGCCTTCCCGTTCGGGAACGGCATCGGGCGGAATGATCTTAGAGCCGTATTCGAGGGTGGATTCTTGCTTCGGCACTCCGTCGCAGAGGAAGCGCACCGAATAGCTTCTGATCTTTCGCTCGAAGCGGGCGGAGACATAGGTCTCTTCGGTGATAGACAGATAGTCTCCTTCCCAGCCTGTAAAGACATATTCATACTGTGCGTCGCTCGCCTTTTGAGGGGGATCGGGGGGCGTCGCGCCCTCCCCGAAGGGCACTCGTTCCTCTTTGAGCACCTGCCCGTCTTCGCCGAGGAAGTACACGGGATAGGTGCGAAGCGCAGGCTCGTACTGTGCGGTCACGGTGACGTCTTTCGTCACGTGGGAGAGGTCTTCGCTCCAGCCCGTGAACACGAAGTCGTAGAGGGGAGAGCTCTCCTTTGCGGGGACGGCGGGCGGGATGGGAGCAGTGCCGTCCCGCACACAGACCTCGTCCAAGAGAGAGCCGTTTGCGTCGCGGAAGGTCACGATATGAAAATTCCCCTTGGCGGTGATCCCGCTCGCGAACAGGCATTCGTCGATGAGGGAGAGCACTTCATCGGGATAGCCGAGATGCTCCGCGGCGTTGCGCAGTTCCCGTCCGAATTCCGAAAAGGTCGCCCCCGAAGTGAGCGCGTTGAGGGTGGAGAACCAGAGCGTCCCGATGCGTTGGCGGGTAAAGAAATCCGGCATGAGCCGCCACAGATCATATTGCAGATGGGTGGCGATGCCGCTGTTGTAGTGCACTCCTCCCGAATCGCAGTCGGTATGGCTATGGGCGCGGTGGCAGAGGGGATATTTGTTTTGATAGTTGAAGCGGGTGGTATCGTTGGGACGGATGGCGGAGCGCAGATAGCCCTCGCCCTCGGGGACGGCATTTTCGCCCGTTGTCCAGAACGCCTCTTCGCTTGGGTCGTGCCCCTCGATGAGCGCGCCGAAGATGTCCGAAAAGGCCTCGTTGAGAGCGCCGGATTCATTCAGATAGCTGAGCCCGACCGTAAATTGGGTGATCGCATGTTGGTATTCATGGGCGATGACGTCGGTCGCGCGCGCCTGCAAGAAGAGCTCCCCGCCCATTCTTCCGTCGCCGATGCACAGAAGGGCGGCGCGCTCGGTCGGATAGAAGGTGTAGTTCGCGTTCATGTAATTCTGGGAATAGTGGACGAGGACGTAGACGGAGAGTTCTCCCCTTTGGGAAGCGTTTCCCGCCACGCCGTCGTTTTTGCCGTCTATACCGCAATAGGAAACACCGATATTGTCCGCATCCGCATAAAAATCATACGCCTTGATGACGCTCGCATAGGCGCTCACGGCGAGGGGATCGGAAAAGGCGTCGGTGTCGCTCTTATAAAGCTGCCCGAGCAAGAGGTTGGTCCCGTTGTTCATGTCGAAGACATAGAGGTTGCGGAGCTCATCCGAGAGCGAATAGACGCCGCCGTCGAACTCTATGGGCAGTTCTACTTCGTTGCCGAGCGCGTCCGTCTGGCGGCTGTTCACTAAAAGATCGCAGCTTTTCACAGCGCCCGCCTCTTCGGGGGCTTCCTCCGCCATGTTCACGGAGAGCAGATTTCCCTCCCTGTCCGCCGAGAGGGTGAGCACGTCGGCGTTCCCGCCCTTGGCGCGGAAGCGATAGACCGTGCCGTAAGCAACGGGAGCGGCGATATGGAATTCGAAATTTTCCCGTGCGTCTTCGATGCCGCAGCGCCCCTCGAGCGCCTCGACGGCGGCAAGAGGATCTTCCGCGCGAACGACAATGTGCGGCAGGCCTTCCTCTTTTGCAAGAGCGCCCACGCTCCCGCCCGCGGACAGCGCCCCGAGGAGACATCCCACGCCCAAGAGGACAGTGATCGATTTGTACGGAGAGAGGAACTTCATTGCTTGCCTTACATTCGCATGAATTTATATTTATTCCGATTATATCATAAATTTGGGGAAAAGTCTATGAATAAAAGCGTAATTTGTGTGAAATTTCATGTGAGGGCGAAAAAAGCGGCGGAAAAAAATTTCCCGAATCGGGAAAAACCGAGGCGAAACATTTGACTTGAATGGAAAAAAAAGATAAAATGGAGAAGCGCAAAAACGAGCGAGGAATCCTATGATCACACACGGAAACGAAATCAAGCTGTTTGCGGGAAACTCCAACCGCCCCCTTGCGGAGGCGATCGCCAAGAAGCTCAATACCGCCCTCGGCGACGTGGAGGTGAGCCGCTTCTCGGACGGAGAGACCAATGTGCACATTGCCGAGACGGTGCGCGGAAGAGACCTCTTCATCATCCAATCCACCTCTTCCCCCGTCAACGACAACCTCATGGAACTGCTCATCATGATAGACGCCGCAAAGCGTGCGTCGGCGGGAAGGATCACGGCAGTCATGCCCTATTTCGGATACGCCCGTCAAGACAGAAAGGCACGCTCGCGCGACCCCATTTCCGCAAAGCTCGTTGCAAACCTCCTCACTTCCGCAGGCGCGGACAGAGTGCTCACGATGGACCTGCACGCAGCGCAGATACAGGGATTCTTCGATATCCCCGTGGATAACCTGCTCGGCGGTCCTACACTTTATAATTATTATGCAAACAAGCTCGGAGACGACTTCATCGTCGTCTCGCCGGACATCGGCTCGGTCAACCGTTCGCGGAAGGTGGCGGAAAGGCTTGGCTGCCCGCTCGCCATCATCGACAAGCGCCGTCCCAAGGCGAACGTCATGGAAGTCATGAACATCATCGGAAACGTCGAGGGCAAGCGGTGTCTCCTCGTGGACGACATGATCGACACGGCGGGCACGATCGTACAGGGCGCGGAGGCGCTCGTCAAGGCGGGCGCGAAGGAGATCAAGGCCTGCTGCACCCATGCGGTGCTCTCCGGTCCCGCCATCGAACGGCTGAAGGGATCGCCCATCGACGAGCTCGTGATGCTCGACACCATCTTGCTTCCCGAGGAAAAGAGACTTCCGAAGATGAAGATCCTCTCTACGGCGGAGATATGGGCGGCGGCGATCGAGAACGTGTATCTCGACAAGCCGATGAGCAAGATCTACGACTGAATTCACAGAACTACGGATAAAAAAGTGTGCCGCCGCGGTGAGCGGCGGCTTTTCAAAATCAACTCTTCAATCAATAGGTAGAATATGTTTTTGATCGTCGGGCTCGGGAATCCCGAAAAAAAATACGAAAAGACCTTTCACAACATGGGCTTTCTCGCGGCGGGGGACGTCGCGGAGTTCCTCCATGTGAAGTTCAAGAAAAAGGAATGCGAGGCGAGCGTTGCGGAAGCCTTTCTCGGAGGGGAGAAGGTGATCGTTGCCCGCCCCGTGACGTATATGAACGCCTCGGGAAGGGCGGTGAAACAGCTCGTCGCAAAATATAAAGTCTCTCCCGAAGAGCTCATTGTCATCTACGACGACTACGACCTTCCCAAGGGGCATGTGCGCGTCCGCCCCTCGGGCAGCGCAGGCACGCACAACGGGATGCGCTCGGTGATCGCCGAGCTCGGTTTTTCGGACTTCGCGCGGGTGCGCATCGGCATACGCGATCCCGAGGTGGACATTCCGCTCATAGATTATGTTCTCTCCGAAGTGCGGAAGGAGGACTACGCCCTTTTCACCGACGCCTGCAAGCGGGCGGCGGAGGCGGCGGTCTCCCTCGCGAAGGGGGAGAGCTTCGAGCTTGTCATGACGAGATATAACGGATGAGCTTTTTTTCTTTTGAAAATTTAGGGGGAGATTACCCCCTTCTCAACGCGAGTGTGGAAAACGGCATCCCCACCGCGGCATTCGGGCTGTCGGATGCGCATAAATACCTCATCGCCTCTCTGTGGGCGCGCCCCGTCCTCTATCTCACGGCGGACGCGCTCTCCGCTCAGCGGGCGTTCGAGGCGATCTCCGTGCTCTCGGGGAAAAAGTGCGTGCGCCTTCCCGCCAAGGATGAGGTGCTCACCTATCGGAAGGCTCTCTCCAAGGACGCCCTCTTCCGCAGGCTCACCGCCCTTTACGAGTGGCAAAAGGGCGCAGACGTGCTCGTCGCCGACATCGAAGCGGCGATCCAGCTCATCCCGCGCACCCTCCCTTGCGTCCTTCTCAAAAAGGGGGAGGAGCGGGAGCTGAATGCCCTTGTGCGCGAGCTCGTGAACATGGGTTACGTGCGCGAGTACGAGGTGGAAGCCAAGGGCACGTTCGCCCTTCGCGGCGACATCCTCGACATCTATCCCGTGAACCATGAACACCCCGTCCGCATCGATTTCTTCGGGGACACGGTAGAGGCGGTAAAGCCCTACGACGAGATCACGGCGGAGCGCCTTCCGCAGCTTGCTCAGGTAGAGATCGCCGCGGCGACGGACGCCGTTCCCACGGAAGCGGACCGAAAACACATCGGGGAAGTGTTCGCCCGCGAACTCAAGGGCGCGTTGAACGCGGAGGCATACGGCCGCATGAAGACGATCGCAGACGAAATTTCGTCGGGCGAAGTCACCGATTACGTCCTGCCCCTTCTCGAAAATTCCTGCGGGCTCTTTTCCGTACTTCCCGAAAATACCCTCGTGATCTTCGACGAATGTAAGCTGATACGGGACAAAACGGACGGGCTCTATAAGGAACACGGCGAGCGCTTTTCACAGCTCTATGCGGGAGGGGAGGCGATGCGCTTTTCGCAGGGACAGTATCTCGGCCGCGAAGAGCTCCTGTCCGCGCTCTCCTCCTTCCGCGATCTTGCCTTGCAGACGTTCATGGGGGAACTCTTCTTTTTCGAGCCCTTAAGAACGTTCACATTTACCTCCACGCCAGCGCGGAAATATCTCAATTCCCTGCCCGAGCTCATAGCCGACCTCAGGGTTTGGCAGAAGACGGGCTATCGCGTCATGCTCTGGTGCGGGAGCGGAGAACGCGCGGAAAAGTTGAGGGGAGAGCTCTCGGAGGAGGGGATCTATCCCCGCCCCGTTCCCGCGCACCTCAATGAGTTCACGGGGATCGCGGTGCTCGGCGAGACGCTTGCAAGCGGATTTTTACTGCACGAATGCAAGCTCGCGGTCATCGGCACGGGGGAACTCTTCCTCAAGACGGTAAAGGAACGCCGCGTAAAGAAGAGGAGGGGGGATCTCTTCCTCGCGCCCGAGATAGGGGACTATGCCGTACACGAGACTTACGGCATCGGCAAGATCACGGGCACAAAGAAGATCGAGACGACGGACGGGACGAAGGAATATATCGCCCTCGAGTACAAGGACGGCGACACTCTCTATGTGCCCGTCGAGCAGATGGACGTTCTGTCCAAATATATGGGCGGGGAGTCTCCCGCGCTCTCCAAGATCGGCGGCGGAGAATTCGAGCGGGTGAAGGCGCGGGTGCGCGCCTCTCTCAGGAAGATGTCCTTCGACCTCAAAGCCCTCTATGCCGAGCGGCAGGAGCGCAGGGGATATGTCTTTCCCCCTTACCGCGAGGAAATGGAGGAGTTTGAAGCGGCGTTTCCCTACGAAGATACGCCCGACCAGCGCGCCTCCACCGACGAGATCCTCGCCGATATGTGTTCGGACAAGGTAATGGAGCGGCTGCTGTGCGGGGATGTGGGCTTCGGCAAGACGGAAGTCGCCCTCCGCGCGGCATATCTGTGTATCCTCGACGGGCGGCAGGCGGCGCTCATCTGCCCCTCCACCGTCTTGAGCGAACAGCACTTCCGCACCGCCACGGAGCGGATGAAGGATTTCGGGGTGCGCGTCGCCTGTCTGAACCGTTTCCGCACCGAAAGAGAGCAGACCGCCATTCTCGGCGCGCTCAAAAGGGGGGAGATCGACCTTATCATAGGCACTCACCGTCTCCTTTCCAAGGACGTCGAATTCCACGATTTAGGACTTCTCGTTCTCGACGAGGAACAGCGCTTCGGGGTGGAACACAAGGAGAAGATCAAGAATGTCAAGCGCAATGTGGACTGCCTCACCATGACGGCAACGCCCATTCCGCGCACCCTTCACCTCTCCCTCTCGGGGATACGCGACATCTCCACAATTCAGACCCCTCCGCAGGCGCGTCTGCCCGTTCAGACATATGTCGCCGAGGAGACGGACGCTCTCATCCGCGACGCCTGTATGCGGGAGCTTGCCCGCAAGGGACAGGTCTTTCTGCTCTATAACCGCGTGGAGAGCATCCATACCTTTGCCAAGCGCGTGACCGATCTTCTGCCCGAAGCTCGCATCACCGTCGCCCATGGCAGAATGGACAAAGCCGTGCTCGAAAGGAACGTGTTCGGCTTCTACCGCGGGGAGTACGACGTCCTCGTCACGACGACCATCATCGAGAACGGCGTGGATCTTCCCAATGCGAATACCCTCATCGTCATCGACGCGGACAGGTTGGGGGTCTCCCAGCTCTATCAGCTCCGCGGCAGGGTGGGAAGGAGCTCGCGGCTCGCGCACGCCTATTTTACATTCAAGCCCGAGCGGGTCATGACGGCGAATGCGGCGGAACGGCTCAAGGCGCTCATGCAGTTCACCGAGCTCGGCAGCGGCTTCAAGATCGCGATGCGCGACCTCGAGATCAGGGGGGCGGGGAACGTCCTCGGCGCGGAACAGCACGGGCAGATGGATAAGGTCGGCTACGAACTGTACGCCAAGATCCTCAAGGAAGAACTCACGGGAGTGCGTCAGGAGACCGTCGACCTCGATATCAAGGCGGCGGCTTACATTCCCGAGAAGTATATCGAATCGAACGCAGGGCGGCTCGACTGCTATAAACAGATCGCGGAGATAGGCAGTAACGAGGATTACAAGCGGGTGTTCACTTCCATGGAGGAAGTTTACGGACCTCTTCCCTCGGAGACGGTGAACCTGCTCATCATCGCGCTCATGAAGAGCTATGCGGCGAAATTCAACGTAAAGAAGATATCGGTGGGGCAGAAGGGAGGCGCGCTCGAGTTCGCCGAACTCAATGCGCTCTCGGATGAAAAGCTCCATGCCGCCATGGATAAATACGGGCAAGTTGTCTCCCTCGATATGACGAGCGCGCCCGTTCTTCGCTTCCCTTACGGGGGCAGCGGAAGCAAAACCATGGTGCTCATGACGAAATTTCTTAAATTTGCGGCAACTTTTCACTGATTTTCACCGAGAAATCATTGCACTTTTTCCAAAAGTGCGGTATAATAGTTTG
Organism: uncultured Clostridia bacterium; assembly: GCA_947629575.1. Classification (GTDB taxonomy): domain Bacteria; phylum Bacillota; class Clostridia; order Christensenellales; family Borkfalkiaceae; genus Gallimonas. The sequence continues at coordinate 67,269 of CANREF010000004.1, forward strand.
GTATGAAACTGCGGGAGAGTATCCCCGCAAGAAAGATAACAAGTTCGGAGTGACAAAGATGAAATTCAAAAAGACAAAGACAGCCGCGCTCGCGCTCGCAACCGTTCTCGCCGCAGGCAGCTTATCGGGATGCGCGTTCGTGACGACCAACATCCAGAAGGACCTCTCCCAAGTCGTCGCAGAGGTCAACATCATGAAGAAGCAGGATGCGTTTGCCAAAGAGTTCGGGGAAAACATCCAGGACGGGCTTCAAATCGAGACGAGCTACATCTACAAGCGCGATCTCGTCGCGGCGTATGCGAGCTACGGCTCGACCTACGTCAATTCCTACGGCTATACCGCAGAACAGGCGTACGACCTCATTAAGGACAACCTCATCAACCGCGCCATCTATCTGCAATATGCACAGGCATATTTCCTCAATAAGGGCAGTATCACCGATGTAGACAAAAATGGGAAACCCAACGACCGCGAGTGCAACATCAAGGGGTATAGGGATTATATCTCCGACGAGGTGGCGAAGGGTACCGATCCCGAGGTTGCGAAGATCGCCTACTTCCTCAGCGAGCCTGAGCGCGAACAGGCGAAATACAATCTGAAGACCACCTTCAATTCCACCCTCGATTCCTTGGAGGCGCAGTACATCGAGGCGGAGGACGAGGAGCACGATCACGACGCCGCCCGCACGACCCCCACGGGCGTTGACGCGACGAACGAAGATTATTACGATCCTCAGTATAAGATCTATACGGCGACGGGCACTCCCCAGAGCGCGGATTCCGCATTCAGCGCCACCGCTACAGGCTGCGGCACATATGAAGCGCCCGAGGGCTCTACCCTCTCCACGAGAAGAAAGGCGTACAAGTCCCTTCTTTCAAATCTCTATTACTACGGGCTCATCTCCAAGGGCGAAGAGGACACGAGCGACATTACCAAGCTCTCCTATTATGCGGAAGAGCGCGTCTCCCAGTACGAGACGGTCCTCATCAACAAGATCTCCGAAGTGTTCCGCGAACAGGCAAAGACGAAGGTCGAGGAAGATTGGATCAAGGATGACAGATTCCAGCAGACCTTCGACAAACAGAAGGAAGACTTTGCGGACAGCGAGTCGGAAGTGAACGACGCGCTCGACGGCGCGTCCGACGAGAGCTTTGTGCTTTGGGCGCCCGCCAATTGGGGGTATGTCATCAACATCCTGCTTCCCTTTGACGCACTGCAGACGCAGGCCCTCACCGACGCGCTCGCCGATCCGGGCGACGTGAAGGGCAATAAATTCGTCACCCGCGCCTCCCTGCTCGCGCAGATCACCGCGACCGACCAGCGCGGAACGTGGTTCACGGGGCATGAGGATTACTCCTACGTTCCCGAGGACAAAAAGATGTATACGAACAACGACGCGGGCAGACAGTACCTGTTCTTTGAAAACAACAGAGTAAAGTCTGCGGGGGACAATGCGCAGTACGAGCCTATCCCCAACTATTACGGCGAATACAGCTATAACGGAACGGTGGTATCCGAAGAGGGCGCGGGCGCGCACGGCAACAACAAGTATACGCTCAAGCCCAACAAGATCGATATCAACGGGTTCCTCGGCGAAATGGAAGGGTATCTTGAATACGCAGGTTTCACCGTGACGGTGGATACGCCCGCATCCCCGGCATATTTCACAAAGCCCCTCGAAGACTATTATAAAGGTAATGACGTCAACGGCGGCGTCGAATATTCGAGCTTCCTCTACTACAAGGCTCATATCAATGAACTGAAAAGCAGCTTCGATGCAAACAACCTCTTTAAGCAGGGTTCAAACGAGAATAAGGCTTTCTCCGTCATCAACGAACTTTCCTTCGCATATAATACCGATACAGCGGGTCTCAACAGCTATCTCGGCTATGTGGTCACTCCGAACAAGACCGAATACGTGAATGAGTTTGAATGGGCGGCGCAGGAAGCGGTCAGAGGCGGCGCGGGCACGATCACGGTAGCTCCCTCCGATTACGGCTGGCACATCATGTATTGCACGTTCAAGTACGACGGCGGCGAGAACAGTCCCTTTACGTTCGATATGAACGACATCTACACCGAGGGCACTTTCTCCTACCTCTACTATCAGGCGCTCACTTCCTCGAGCTTCTCCTCCTATTCGAGCGAGCTCGAAACGACCGCACTCACCCGCTACAACGACGAAGAGGCGGGCAGCGTCAAAGTGTACCTCGATCGCTACAAAGATCTCTTCGAGGATTGATCGGAATGGAATATTTTGAGGCGATTTGGAAATCTATCATCTTAGGCACGGTGCAGGGACTCACAGAGTTCCTTCCCGTTTCATCAAGCGGACATTTGTCTCTCTTGCAGCGCGTCCTCAACTACCGTGTGGGGGAGATGGGCATGATGTTCGTCAATGTAATGCTCCACCTCGGCACGCTGTTTGCGGTCGTGTGGGTATTCCGCAGGGACATCCTTGCCCTCTTCAAGAAGCCCTTCAAAACCCTGCTCATGCTCATCGCGGCAACGATCCCCGCAGGCGTCGTGGGGCTGCTGTTCAACGACAAGATAGACGCGCTGTTTGGGGGAGACAGGGGAGTTGCCTATCTCGCGCTCTGCTTTGCCGTCACCGCGCTGCTGCTGCTCGTGTGCGAATACGTGGCGCTGAAGCGCAAAAACACCTCTCCGTTGAATTGGAGGCACGCCGCGGCGATGGGGTGTATGCAGGCGGTCGCGCTCTTCCCCGGGATCTCGCGGAGCGGTTCAACCATCGTAGCGGGGACGGTCGCGGGAGCGAAGCGGGAGGATGTCGCAAAGTTCTCCTTCCTCATGAGCGTCCCCGTCATCTTGGGAAGCGTCGCCGTCGAACTCAAGGATGTGATCTTCCGCGACGCGGGCGTCTCCGCCGCCCTTACGGGGGCTGAGATCGTCGGTATGATCTTCGGCGTCGTGTTTGCGGCGGTCGCGGGTTTCTTTGCCGTGAAGGCGATGCTCAAAGTCATCCGCAAGGCGAATTATAAATGGTTCTCCGTCTATCTCATCCTCCTGTCGCTCACCTGTTTTTGGCTGGACATCGCAGGCATCCTGTGAGCCGTTTCCCTTCCCGCTGCTTTCTTGCATAAAATTTTCTCTCCGTAACAAAATAAGAGTATCGGAGGTGAAAATATGAGACTGAATTGCGGCGATGTATGCCCCAAGACCGGTTCTTACAAGGTCGTCAACGAGGAAGGCAAGGTCGTGAACACCATCTATGTGGGCGAAGGCGAAACGATGCCCCCCACACAGTACACGGGCTGCCATTATGAGTTCGACAACTGAACAAGCCGATAGCAAGAAGGGGCGAGCCTGACGGTTTGCCCCTTTCCATATTTTGGAAAAAATTTTTGGTTTTTCCGTCACAAAAGGATGCCGAAAAACGTTTTACGGGTGTAACGGTTACATTCCATGGAATGATCAGATGAAGGGATACGACAAAGAGACGACCGAGCAGGTGCTGGAAAATTACGGCGACACCATCTATCGCCTTGCTCTGCATTATGTGAAAGACGCTGCCGACGCAGAGGATGTCGTGCAGGAGGTTTTGCTTGCCTTTTTTACGCGGGAGATCCCCGAAGAGAGGCGCAAGGCATGGCTCTTGCGGGTCACCGTGAACAAAAGTCTCGATATCCTGCGCAAGCGCAAGCGGCAGACGCCCTTGAGCGAAGAGCCGCCCGATCCTTCCGCACAGGAAAGGACCTCGCTTGCGGAGGAGCTCAAAGAGCTGTCTCCTCTCGATCGGGAGATCATCTACCTGTTTTACTTCGAGGGGTATACCTCGAAGGAGATCGCGCGGTTCGTCAAAAAGACGGACGGCGCCGTTCGGAAGCGGCTCGAGCGGGCCAAGAGCAAGCTCAAGCGCATTTTGGAGGACAAAACATGAATTATAAGCAATATATGGAGAACAGTTCCCTCACGGAGGAGGCGAAGGGGCGCATCCTCTCGCGGTTGGAAGAAGCTGGAAGGAAGACGGAGCAAAAGCGGCTTTCCCCCGCATGGAAGGGAGCGATCGCGGTCGGCGCGACGCTCGCGCTCGCCTGCGTCGCCATCCCCGTCGGGCTCTCCCTTTCGGCAAGGGACGGGGCGGTCTCGGGCGATCTCATTTCGGGGAACAGCATCATGTCCGATCTCGGCTTCGGCGGCGGCGCGCTCGGAAGAGAGGAGGGAACGGAGAGTTCCGCCCCCCAAATATTCTCCCCCCTCTATTGCGGGTATCTGTTTCAAACCGACGTCTATGAAAAGTCGGAGGTAAAAGCGACCCTTCTCTTCGGGATCGACGAGGAGCAATTCTCCTGTTTGGCGGAGCAGGAATTCGGCCGCCGCGGCGAAATGGTGGAATTTTCCTTGGTCGTCGGGGTGTATAACTACGACGTCCGCGGCAATGATTCCTTTGACGGCGCGACGGAAGGGGACTATGCGGACGGCGCGCAAATTTATTATGCAGAGACCTTTTCGGACTATTCCAAGCTCGATCTTGCCGACTTTGCCGTAGATTTGGAGACGAAGGAGACGGGCGAGGGGATCGTCTGCGGGAACAAGACCTATTATGTGTCCTATTCCAAACAGCTCGAAGTTTCCGTTCCCGAAGAACTCTTTGCGGGAACAAGCGGAAGGATAGACTTCTTCTTTTACAATTATATAAAGTATGCCGACGGCACAGAAGGTTTTTATGCGCATTCATACAACGAAGGTCCGCCCTGCTTTTTCTACAGAGTGGAGGGGGACAGAGTTCGTCTTTCCCAAAACGGTTAAAAAAGCGCCGCCCGCGTTCAAAAGAACGCGGGCGGCGCTTCCTTTTCGGGCTCGGACGGGTGCGAATTGCAAAAGGAAACGCGAAACGCTTGCTTTCCTCTTTTGGAAGTGATATAATAAAAACTGCTCCACAATTTTATATCTTTCGGCATACGGGCTATAACGGGCAATTTGTGTGTTCTTTTTCCATATGCCGGAAAATTGTGGGGCAAAACAATCGGGGACACTCATTTTGCGGGGTGCACCCCGGGTTGGTGCACCCTTATTTTTTTACGGAGGTAACTTATGTCCGAAATTTCCAAAGAAGGAGAGGAAAGCGCGGTCCGCAAGCGTTCTTCTGTCGGCGCTTTTTTATCCCTTCTCTTTTTGCAGCCCCATCTGAACGTCGCCCGTAAACGGCAAGAACGCCGCGATCTTCTTCGTTCTACCTCGCTGTGGATGTTTTTATGCGCCACCGTTCTGGCGCTCTGTTTCGCATTTCTGCCCTTTGCGGGCGGGGAAGGGCAAACGCTCTCGCTGTACGATCTCTTCCATGCAGAAAGCCTTACGCGCATCGGGTACGTAAAGAGCGCAAAGCCTTGGGTCGCCCTCTCTTATCTCACGGTCATCTTTGCGGCGGTCTCCCTTCTGCTCGCCATTGCCGCCCTCTTCTGCGACCGCAGAAAGATCGGCAGGGGCAGCCTTTTGATCGTTGCGGGCTATCTGTTCGGCGCACTGACGCTCGGTTTTGCCGCCGCCTTTCGCGTCGGATTCGGCGCATATCTCGGTTCGACGCTCATGCTCGTTCTGACCTGCGTGCTCCTGCTTCTTCTTGTCTCCCTCTCCGCATTGGGCTTCTACTTTGTGAAGGCTTCGCAGCTGAGGGCATACGAGGGCGAGAACGAGAAGTTGATGAAGCGCGCTTCGTGCGTTAATTCGATCTCCGCGAAGGGTATTCGTCTCTTCCGCACGGTACTGCATCATACTCCCGTGATCCTCTTTTCCCTGATCTGTATCGCAGCCCTCGTCCTCATGTTCCTCCCCGTTTGCCGTTACACGGTGGAAGGGGGAACGGCGAACGGGAGCATGGGAAATCTGTTTGCCTTTTTGAAGGACGTATGTTCGGCAAAGGGGGAATGCGCAACTCTGATCTCCGTCTTCAAGGATTCGCAGCAGAACGTTCCCGCCGCGCTCGAGAGATATTCGGAGGTCTCCTCCTCTCTCGCAGGGTCGTATATCACGCTCGCAGTCTTTCTGTTTTTGTCGGCGGCCGCCGCAGTGGCAGGGGTCGTTCTGCACTTCTCGAAGCTCCGCTTCCGCGGCAAGAAGTTTCTCACCGCACTGCCCTATGTGTTTGCGGCGCTCCTCTTCATCGTCTCGGTCACCATGTATCAAAACATCGCGGAAGACGCCGTTCAGCTGCTTCAAGCGTCGGACGCCTTTCACGCCGAGCAGGAGGGGCTGTCTCAGGCGGGGAAGATAACCGCCGAGGCGGGGGGAGCGTTTACGTCGTTGATGTGGCTCGGAACTTTATGCAACGGGCTCTGCGCTCTTCTGTGCCTCGTCGGCTATGGCGTCGCACGGTTTTTGGACGATTCCTTTGACTACCTGTTCCTCGGCGAAAAGGAAACGGGCTACATCGGAACTCCCGCCCATTTCCACATCCTTTCGGGGGAACGGTGCGTTGCGGACAACGCCTTTGAAGATTGCCATACGCTCACTTCGCTCATCTGCGCGGACACCGTTACTTCCATCGGGAAGAGCGCTTTCGAGAACTGTTCCGCGCTCGGCAGGGCGATCGTCGGCAGATCGGTGAAGGAGATCGGCGATTACGCCTTCGTCGGCTGTACTTCTCTGGAAGAGATCGTGCTCCCCGAGACGCTCGAGCGGATCGGCGAGTATGCCTTTTTCGGATGCGAGAGGCTGAAGTGCATCGTGTTTGAAGGGACGACGGAAGCATGGGGCCGGCTCGTCAAGGGGATGGATTTCGACGGCGAAACGGGCAGATATTGCGTCCGTTGCCGCGACGGACTTCTCGTCTCGGGGGAAGACGCCTGCTGATCTTCGCCGCCCATTGGGAACTTATTTCTCCCGCCCCGCATAAGCTGAAAGAAAACAGCATCGGGGGAAACCAATATGACCGAAATGTCCGCTTCTACGCTCAACGAGATCAAGGAGGACTTTGCGACTTTGCGCCTCATCGCGCCCGCCTATGCGGGCAAGGACGGCGAACTCACGGCAGTTTTGCAGTACGTGTATCAGTCGGTCATATTCGGCGAAGCGGGCAAGACGGACGTTGCCCGCGCGATCGTGAAGATCGCCGTAGAGGAAATGCACCACCTCGAGATCCTTGCAACGGTGATCGCAAAGTTGGGCGCTCCGCCCGTCTATACCGCCTGCCCGCCCTACCCTGTGGGGTACTATTCGGCTTCCTGCGTGAACTATAACAAGAATCCCCGCCAGATGCTCTGTGCGGACATCTGCGCCGAGGAGAACGCGGTCATGGGGTATGAAAACATCCTGCTTCGTCTCAAAAATCCTCCCGTTGCGGCGGTCGTCACCCGCATTCTGGAACAGGAAAAGGAGCACCTGAAGACCTTCAACGAACTTTTGACGCAGTTATAAAAAACGCCGCTTGTACGGCGTTTGAAAAAGAGATGAGCGCAAAAGGCTTTCAAAAAGCCCATTCGCCCATCTCTTTTCTAATACAAAGAAAGGAAAAACTAAAAAGAATCGAATTCGGGCATGAACTTCCAATAGCGCACGGGCATGTAGCCGCGCATCTGTTTGAGCCGCTCCCGCTCGGGGATATTAACGCTCTTGTAATACCTCTGCCAGAGTTCCTGCCAGCCCTTTTCATCGGCAGAGAGGATGATGTTCGCCTGTTCCAGCGGGGCGAGGAAGGTATTCTTCCCGTCATAGACGGCCGCCTTTTTGCGCTTGACGTCGTGCAGGACAAAGGGATATTCGGTCAGCCGCGCACGGAAGTGAGGGACGAGCAGGTCCACGACGTCGTTGTCGGGGGAGAGGGGAGAGTAGAGAGCGCCGCTCGCGGTCTCCATAAACCGCACGAATCCGTGCAGGCGGTGGATCTCGAAGGTCACTCTGCGGATGCACTCCGTGGCCTCGGTCACAGCTTCCTCGGCAAACATCTTGCTCACGGGCTCTTTTTTTTCGGCGAGCAGATGCAGATATCTGTTTGCGATCTGTTCGCGGTTTTCCTGCCCGCTGCGCAAGAGGAGGGAGAGGTCGTCCATGCAGTTCTTGTCAAAGGAAAGCAGCCGCTTCCTCGCCCGTTCCGCCTTCTCCCCGTCCGCCGCAACGAAAACCGTCTTTTGCCCGAGCGAGAGCTGTTTTTGGGTGGATGTGATGTAGCTTTCCCCGTCTTTGAAGGCAAGCCAAAAGGCGGTGAGGAAGCTCTCGGCAGTGCCGTCCGTGAAATAGATCATAGTTCCCCCGTGAGCGCGGAAAGCGCCGTCTCCGATGTCCCGAACAGCGAGAGCTGTTCGGCGTTTTCGTTTTTCTCTCCCGCCGTGAGCAATCCCCGCACGGCTGTCTCATTCTCCGCCCCGTAAAATTTTCCGTTTGCCGTGATGAAGTGGCGCGCCCGCTTGAGCACCACCCGCATCCGCGCAAGATGTTCGAAACCGAGCTTGGTGTACCGCCGCGCCTCCAAAATTTTCTGCGCGCTCCGCCCGCCGATCCCCGGCACACGCAGCAGCATTTCGAGGGGAGCGCGGTTGACTTCCACGGGAAAGAGGTGCATATTTCTGAGCGCCCACGCGCACTTGGGGTCTAAATCGAGGGGAAGGTTCTCGTTTTCGGGCGCGATCTCCTCGGCGGTGAATCCGTAAAAGCGCAGCAGCCAATCCGCCTGATAGAGCCGATGCTCGCGGAGCTGTCCCGCGGGAAGGTCGGGCAGGAGGGAGTCGTGCACCACGGGCACATAGGAAGAATAGTACACCCGCTTGAGCCCCATGTTTCGGTAGAGGCTCTGGGTGAGGCGGACGATCTGCCCGTCGGGTTCGGGAGAAGCGCCCACGATCATCTGCGTGGTCTGTCCCGCAGGCAGGAAGAGCCCTTTGCGCTTTTCTTCGCGAAAGACCGCCTTTTCGCGGGCGAGCTGTTTCATGGGCAGGAGCAGGCTCTCCTTGCTCTTTTGGGGGGCAAGCAGTTTGAGGCTCGCCTCCGAGGGCAGTTCGATGTTGTAGCTCATGCGGTCGGCATAGCTCGCCGCTTCACGGATGAGAGCCTCGTCGGCGCGCGGGATGCCTTTGAGGTGGATATACCCGTGGAAGCGGTACTGCGTGCGCAGCAGCTTCACCGTGCGCACCAAGCGCTCCATCGTATCGTTCGGGCTCTTTTCCACGGCGGAAGAGAGGAACAGCCCCTCGATATAGTTGCGCTTGTAAAAGTCGATCGTAAGCTGCGCGATCTCTTCGGGAGTCGCGCTCACCCGTCTCACGTCTGCGTCGAGGCGGTTCGGGCAATACTTGCAGTTATAGATGCAGTTGTTGCTCATTAAAATTTTGAGCAGGGAAATACATCTCCCGTCGGGCGTGAAGGAGTGACAGCACCCTGCGGCATAGCCGTTTCCCATGCCGCCCTCGTTCTTCCGCTTGCTGCCCGAGGAAGAGCAGGAGACGTCGTACTTCGCCCCCTCCGTCAAAATTTTCAACCGCATCTCGTCGATCATATCCGTCCCTTATTTTAGCACATATGTTTGGGTTTGTCAAACGTTTGTTTGCAAATAATTACGAAAATTTGGATTGCAAAGCGGCGGGCGGTGTGTTATAATGGGAAAGGGATTTCACGGAAATTTCACGCACCGGTGAAAATTTCATAAAAGAGGGATGATAGGATAGAGAAAGGAGGAAGATCATGAAAGTACTGATCGTAGACGATGAAGAAATGATCCGCGCGGTCTTGCGGGAATATATCGAATTCGAGGGGGGCGAGGCGGACGAGGCGCAGGACGGAATGGAAGCAGTGAAGAAGTGCCGCGAGAATTTTTACGACGTCCTCTTGATGGATGTGATGATGCCCAAGCTCGACGGGTTTTCCGCCGTCAAGGAGATCCGCAAATTTTCGCAAGTGCCCGTCATCATGCTCTCCGCGCGCGGGGAGGAATATGACAAGCTGTTCGGATTCGAGATCGGCTCGGACGACTATGTGACCAAGCCTTTTTCTCCCAAGGAAGTGATGGCGCGCATCCATGCCGTTGTGAAGCGTTCGAGCGGAGCGGAGAAAAAGAAGGGGGAGATCCTCGAATACGGGGGTCTCAAGATCGACATGGTGGGCAGAAACGTATATGTGGACGGGCAGCGCGCCGAACTTACCCCCAAGGAGTACGAACTTCTCTTTTACTTTGTGGAGAACGAGGGGGTCGCGCTCACCCGCGAGAAACTGCTCAACAAGGTTTGGGGGTACGATTTTTACGGCGACGACCGCACGGTGGATACCCATGTGAAGATGCTCCGCGGGAATTTGAAGGAATACCGTAAATACATTGTCACCCTGCGCGGGCTGGGCTATAAATTCGAAACGTAAACCGACATGCGAAAGACAAAAAAGACGCGCCGCGTCAATCTCAACCTCAATCTCATACTTTGGTTTACCTTTCTGCTCTTCGCGATCCTGCTCATCGCGCTCTTCACCCTCGTGCAGAACTATCAGATGAACAAGCAATACCGCGAGCAGATCAAGAGCAATCTCGTGAAGGCGGGGCGCACGATCAGCACCTCCCTTCTGGATTCCGCTTACCCGTTCAAAGATATTAACCGCATCATGTTCTCCGCCGCAAACCAATACGGCGTGAGCGCCTATCTCTTCATGGATGAGGAGGGAGATGGGAATGAAGCGATCCTGCTCTATCCCGATCTTCCGAACGAAGAGCAGTCGGAGGAATTCAAGGCGGTCATCGAGAGGGTAAAGGAGGAATATGAGAAGGAGCAAGCCACCGTCGGCGGAACGGAAGCGGCGGGATGGCTGCTCTATTCGGACGACTTTGCGGGCTATGCCTGCCGCATCGAACTTGGCGGGCGGGTGCACTTTATCTACTGTTCGAGTTCTTTCGAACTCATCAACAGCATGTCGAGGGACATGGCGTGGTATTCCCTCATCACGGCGCTGTTCGCTGTGGCGCTCTCCTTTGTGGTGAGCGGATTCGTCTCGATGCTCATCACAAAGCCCGTCACCGCGGTCACGGAGCGGGCGAGACAGTTGGCGCGCGGGAATTACGACTTCGGCGAGAGCGGTTCTTATTTTTGCACCGAAGTGAACGATCTGAGCAAGGCGCTCGATTATGCGGGCAAGGAGATCTCCAAGACGGACAAGATGCAGAAAGAGCTCATCGCAAATGTCTCGCACGATTTCAAGACCCCGCTTACCATGATCAAGGCATATGCCGCGATGATACGGGAGATCTCGGGGGACGACCCCGAAAAGCGGGCGAAGCATACGCAGATCATCATCGACGAGACGGACCGTCTCGCCGCGCTTGTGGAAGACGTGCTCGATCTGTCCCGCCTGCAAACGGACGCCGACAACGTGGAGAGGACAGTGTTCAATCTCACGGAGGACGTTTACAGCGTCGTGGGCAGATTCGGATATCTGTCCGAAACGCAGGGCTATGTATTCGAAACGGACATCGATGAAGATCTCTATACCTACGCGGGGAAGGCGCGCGTCGAGCAGGTGCTCTATAACCTCATCGGCAATGCGGTCAACTACACGGGGGAGGACAAAAAGGTCGTTGTCCGCTTAAAGAAGAGGGAGAGGGAAGCGCGGTTCGAAGTCATCGACAGCGGGCGGGGCATCCCGCCCGAGGAGATCGATACGATCTGGGAGCGCTATTACCGCTCGTCGGAGATGCACAAACGCCCCGTCAAGGGCACGGGGCTGGGGCTCTCCATTGTCAAGGAAGTTTTGAAGAAGTACAACATACCGTTCGGGGTCACTTCCGAACAGGGGAAGGGCAGTTGCTTCTGGGTGGATTTCCCCGCCCCGCCCGACGGACAAAATTGAAAAAGAGCAATTTTCCTTTTTGCCGCGTCTTATATGTGAGGAGACAGAGAATATGAAAAAATCGGCAGGACTGCTTCTTGTCGCGGGCGCGCTGCTTTTGGGCGGCGTGCGGCCCGCCGTCGGAGCGCAAGCCAATTCGGCGCAGAGCTATTGGAGCGGAAGGGACGCCTTCGGCGCATACGTCAAAGAGGAGAACTGTCCCGTCACGGTGACGGGGGAGAAGCTCACGCTGCGCATCCCCGATTTCCCGAATAACTACTACGAGACGATCGAAGATTTCGAGGCTTATCAGGCAAACGTCACGGCGGAGTACACCTTTCACAACCCCGCCTCTTACGACGTGGACATGACGCTCGTCTTTCCCTTCGGCAGGAAGCCCGATTACCTCTACGATCTTTACGACGGCGAGGGAAACCGCGTCGAGCCGGACGACACGGCGGGGTATCTCATCACCGCGGACGGGGAGGAGATCGAAAGGACGATCCGCCACACCCTCGACAGGTGGACGGGCGACCCTTCGAAGGACATTCCCCGCCTTGCGGAGACGAAGAGAGCGAGCGGGAATTTCTCCGAAAATACGCCCGTGACCATATATTATTACCGTCAGGTCACGGGTCAAAGCGGTTTTACCGCGGCAACGTTCAAGGGCTTGGGGAACGCCGAAAGGACGAAGGTGATGCTTGAGGGCTTTTCGGGTTACGATTCGGCGGAAGAACGCGCGGGGCGGTGGGGGAACAGGAATAATTTCTCGGAACCCTTCGCGCTCTATGTCATCGGCGAGCCCCTTTCGGGAGCGCCCGAATGGAAGGTCTACGAAAACGCCGCGTGTAAAAAATTGACGGAAGGCATCGTCGAACGAGTGCCCGAGGAGAAACTTCCCACAGAGCAGACGACGCTCGGCGAACTCCTTATGAGCAAGTACGATGAAAAGTACGGCGTCGGAAAGACCGACTGGTTCAACGCCGCGTTCGACGCGCTTTTGGAGAATGAGGAAGGGCTCACCTTGAAGAAGTCGCCGCAGGAGCTCGATGTCTCCGAACGCCTCATGCGTTGGTACGAATATAAACTTTCCGTTCCCGCGGGGAAAAGCGTTGTCAACTCCGTCACCGCGCCCCTCTATCCCGACATCGACATCGGTTACACTCCGCCGATCTATTCCTACACCTACCTTCTCTCTCCCGCCTCCACATGGGCGGAATTCGGGAGCTTCGAGCTCGCCATTGAGACGCCCTATTTCCTCACGGCGGGAAGTCTGCAATTCGAGAAGGGAGAGGGGGGATATACCTATTCGCAGCAGGGACTTCCCGAGGGCGAGCTCACTTTCACCCTGTCCACGGAGGAAAGCCCCGCGCGGAATTCCCAATTCAAGAAGAATGCAAATTTCTTCTTCACCTATTTTTGGTGGCTGCTCCTCATTCCGCTCCTGCTCTTGATCGGCGCGATCGTCGCCGTCGTGTACCTGTGCAAAAAACGGAAAAAAGTCAACCGATAAAAAAACAGTCTGCATTTTGCAGACTGTTTTTTTATCGATTATTTCTCCCGCACGCGGGCGGTGTTAAGTTGGGCGATGCGCTCGGTAAAGCGCAGCCGCGGCTCTTGTCTTTTGAGATCTTCCCGCCACCGTGCCGAGACGAGCACATAAATACAGTAAATGGGCACTGCGCCGAGGTTGGTCTCGAGAAGGGAATTGACGACGAGCGTGGTGAGTTTTTGTCCCCAGCTTGTGATCTCGGCGCTTCGGATACCACCGAGGAGCAGCGAGAATTCCCACGCAAATTGCACGAGCACGCCGATCGCGAGCATCCAAAGAAGGGGGAATCGCTTTTCCCTGTCCTTTTGAAAGAGGTTATATCCGATCGCCGCCGCATATCCCACAAAGAGGATGAGCGCCATATAGCCGTGGTAAGAGCCCGTCGTGCGGCTGACCTTGATCGGGGCGAGGTTTTGCCCGAAGGTGTTCGCGAGCATGGGCGCAGAGACCCACCAGACGACGATGAGCATTGACCATTCGAAGAGGTGCTTGTCCTTCGCGTACCACAGCCATATCCAGACAAAGTTCGTGATGCCGTAGCTCATGCTCATCCACAGCAACACCCAAAAAAGATTTCCGCCTTCGATCGAGCGGGAATGGGTGAGAAGGTGGAAAATGCCGTAATCGACGATCATATAGAGCACTCCGCCCGCGAGCCCGAACAGCAGGGTGAGATACTTCTTTTTGAAAAAGAGCAAGAGACACAGCCCTGCGAGAAAAACGATGTCGAGATAGATATACAGCGGGTTGAATACCCGCTGGGCGATGATCTCCGTCGCAAGTAAAGAATTTGACATATTGTCATTTTATCATATTACATTTCACATGTCAAGTACTTTGCCTTGCGCATACCCCCCTGATGTCAAGTTATTTTATTTGACATCATAAGGTCGGCTTGATGACGGGCGGAACGGGGCGGATGGGCGGATGGGGGCGAAGCCTTTTCGGCGGAAGTTTCGGAAGGGGATCTTCCGTCGTCTTGGGCAATTTTTTCGGACGCTGCGCGTCCTCTTCCGTCTTCGGGCAGTTCCCGTCGGGACATTCGTCGGAAGGCTTGTCGGGGCAATTCCCGTCTGGGCATTCGTCGGAAGGCTTGTCGGGACAGTTCCCGTCTGGGCATTCGTCGGAAGGCTTGTCGGGGCAGTTCCCGTCGGGACATTCGTCGGACGCCGACACATGATCGCCTTCGGTGGAATTATCGGACGTAGAGCCGCCGGGAACGGAGCAAGCGGCGCAGCAGAAAAGCGTGAGAGAAAGTAAAATCGTTGACAAGATCTTTTTGCGTTTCATGCAAGCAGTATGGGGAAATTTTTTATGAATATTCCTTGCTTTTTTGCGCGGCGTGTGCTATAATGACCTCGTTCCTGAGCGGAAAGAGTATTCTGACGGCAAAGGCGAAGAAGAGTAGCATTTATGCGCATTTATTTGCGCCGTTCTCCTTTGCCATGCCGCAAAGGAGATTTTTTATGGAAGAAAAGCGGATCGCGGTTTTATCCGTCATTTTGGAAAAGCGGGAAGAGGCGGCAAAGCTCAACGCGCTCCTCTCGGAGTACGGGGAATACATCGTCGGTAGAATGGGGATACCTTATCATGAAAAGGGGGTATCGGTCATCTGCGTCGTTATGGACGCCCCCGCTGGCGCGATCAACGCTCTCACTGGCAAGATCGGTCAGCTCCAAGGCGTCACGGCAAAGACGCTGTTCAGTAAATATTAATTCGCACATTTCTTTGCTCACTCCACCCGCTCACCGATACGTCATCCCGAGCATAGCGAAGCGAAGTCGAGGGATCTCGTCCTATGAGCAAACTGTGGGGTGTCGTTCGAAAAGAAATGTGCGAGGGGTTAAGTTGTCTGCTCCGCAGTCACTATCTGCCCGCCCGATATCTGCTTCGTAAAAACGAAAAGCCGCAAGTGTGCGGCAAATTGGGGGCGCTGCCGCAGGGAAACCCTGCTCCGCGCAGTAATTGAGAATAGTTTCGCGGAAAATCTTTTGCTTGCGCAAAATCTTTTCCGCGAGGAAATGGGCTTATCTGCCTTAACTTTCTTGTCCTCTCGTTCGTTTCAAAGGACAATAAGCCGTAGGTGTGCGGCAAATTGAGTGCGCTTATGGAAAAGTGTGATTTTCCAACGCGCAGTAATGGAGAATGGTTTCGCACATTTCTTTGCTCACTCCACCCCCTTGGCTCCCCCTTGAGGGGGAGCTCCGCCAAAGGCGGTGAGGGGGTGTCGTTCGAAAAGAAATGTGCAAGGAAACGTGTTATTCGCCTTAACTTTCTTGTCCTCTCATTCGTTTCAAAGGACAATAAGGCAAAAGTAATTGCCAAATTGGGGCGCCAACGGCGGAAGTGAATTCCGCCTAAGGCAAGTGATTGAGACAAAAAATCTTTTTAGGAGTAACGATATGAAAAAATTATTGACGGGAATTTTAACGGCTGCGCTCCTTGCGGGCGCAATGGCAGGCGTTACCGCTTGCGGTAAAGAGGGCACGGGACAGGGAACAAACTCTCTCAAAGTATTCGCGCCCGACGGCGCGCCCGCGCTCGCCCTTGCGAGTCTCTTGGCGGACGAAGAGGCCGCTTCCGCCTACGACGTGGAGATCGTCAACGCAACGACCATTCAGACCTATGTCACGGGCGAGACGCCCGAGGCGGATTTCTGCATTCTTCCCATCAATGCGGCGGGAAAGCTGCTCGGCACGGGCACGGTCTATCAGATGCTCGGCACGGTGACGAACGGTAACCTCTATTTCCTCAAAGACGGCACGAAGGAGCTTCCCGACCTCACCGCCGAAAACTTCGGCACGGCGCTCCTCGGCAAGACGCTGGGCGTCATCCAATACGAACAAGTGCCCGGGCTCACGCTGCGCGTCGTGCTCGACGGCGCGGAAGTTGCCTATCAGACGGTGGAGAGCGTCGAAAATCCCGCTGCGGATAAGGTAAACATCCTGCCCTGCACGCCGCAGACGGTCGCGCCCGTCACGGGGTGCGATTACTACCTCTGTCCCGAACCCGCCCGCACGACCAAGATCGGTGCGACGCAGGGAAAACTCGCGGCGGCAGGGTCTCTGCAAGAACTCTACGGGGGGAACAACGGCTATCCACAGGCGGTCCTCGTCGTCAAAAAGACGGTGATCTCTGAACACAAACAAGCCGTCGTGGACATGATCTCCCACATGGAGAGCGCGCACGACTTTCTCATGCAGACAGAGGCAAAGACGCTCGATTCTCTGCTTTCCTCCAAGCGGACGAAGGGGATGGACGCGGCGTTCACCGAGGCGCAGCTCAATTCCACGGTGCTCGAAAACTGCTCTGTGCGCTTCACGAAGGCCGCAGACTGCAAGACAGCGGCGATCGAGTTCCTCACGAAGTTCAAGGCGGTAAGCCCCGCTTCGACGGAGATCCCCGCGGACGCCTTCTTTTATGTCGGTTAAATGACAAAGCGGGATAAGCTCTTCAACTGCATCGCCTCCGTGCTTGCGCTCGGTGCGATCTGGCTCGCGTGGATCATCGCCTATTTTGCGGTGAAAAACGACACCGTGATCCCGTCTGTGGGCGACACCTTTGCGGAAATGGGGCGGCTTCTTTTCGGGCAGGAGAGGGCCGCCTTTTGGCGCGCCTTCGGGAACACGCTTTTGCGCGCGGTCGAGGCGTTTGCGCTCTCCTTTGCGCTCGGGCTCGTCCTTGCGCTCTTTGCGTTTTTTGTGAAGTACGTCCGCGCTTTTTTTGCACCGATCGTGTCCGTGCTTCGCACCGTTCCCACGCTCGCGCTCGTGCTCATCCTGCTCCTTTGGACGTCGCCCTTTGCCGCGACCGTGATCATCGCACTGCTCGTTCTCTTTCCCGTCTTTTATGTCTCTATCCTCTCCGCGCTCGACGAGGTGAGGGAAGAACACGGGGAGACAGTGCGCTCGTTCTGCGTTTCGCCCCTCAGGCAGACGCTGTGGATGTACCTGCCACTCGCCGCGCCGCCCGTGCTCAAACAGATGGGGGCGGATCTCTCCCTCGGGCTCAAGGTCACCGTCTCGGGCGAAGTGCTCGCCCTTACCGCTGAAAGCCTCGGGCGTATGATGCAATATGCGGCGACCATGCTGATCGATATGCCGCAGCTCATGGCGCTCACCCTGCTTACGGTCGCCACGGGGTTTTTCTTCGAAGGGATCTTCTGGCTCTTATCCAAGGCAGTCGTGAGGTGGCGTACATGATTTTATGTAACGTTACAAAGAATTTTGGACAAAAGACCGTTTTCGACGGGCTTTCTTATACCTTTGAAGAGGGGAAGATCACCGCGGTTTTGGGCGAGAGCGGCGTGGGAAAGACGACCCTTCTCAATATCATCGCAGGGCTCATTCCCTACGGCGGAACGGTGGACGGAAGGGAGGGCGTGCGCCCCAAGCGCAGGGAAAACTGTTCGTTTTTGTTCCAGGAGAGCACTCTTCTTCCCAATCTCACGGCGGAGGGGAACTGTAAGTTCGTCCTGCCCAAGAGCGAATGGGGGAAGATCGGCGGTATGCTCGCCCGCGTGGGACTTTCGGGACGGGAGCGCGCCTATCCGCACGAGCTTTCGGGCGGCGAAAAGCGGCGGGTCGCCATCGCGCGCGCGTTTCTGTACCCGCATGACCTCTTGCTCATGGACGAGCCTTTTTCCTCCCTCGATCTTGCCTTAAAGCGGTCGCTCATCTCCCTTGTGTATGAACTTTGGGAGGAGAAGAGGAGCACTGTCGTATTCGTCACCCACGACGTGCGCGAGGCGGTGCTGCTCTCCCACCGCGCGGTCGTGCTGAAGGAGGGAACGTTTTTTGCCGATATTCCTATCAACGCACCTTTCCCGCGCGATTTTCTCTCTCCTCCTCCCGAGGAAGTGCAACTCACACAGGCGTTGCTGAAATAACGCGCTGTGCACCCCCTCCTTAGGAGGGGGGTAGGGAGGTGGTGTCCTTGGTTTCTGATATTTCACCACCTCAGTCACCTGCGGTGACAGCTCCTCCTAAGGAGGAGCCAAGGACCTTTACGGGCGCAAGGTCGGCGGTCCGAGTGCTTTACTATTTTCATGCAAAAGGGGGAACGCTTTGCGTTCCCCCTTTTGCATGGAGCTGATGAGCGGACTCGGACCGCCGACCTCATCCTTACCAAGGATGCGCTCTACCTGCTGAGCTACACCAGCATATTTATTTGTCGCACCGTTTATTAGCATACCAAAATCGGCAGGACAAGTCAAGCGATAATCGAAAAAAATTCCAAAAAAACAAAAAGAAATTTTGATCTGCCCTTTCCTATTTGGGCGCAAACTTTTTTCGGTATGCCCGCGGGGAAAGGGAATACCGCGCGCGGAAGAGCTTGGAGAAATAATTATAATCGTATAGCCCGACTTTCGCCGCGATCCCGGCGACGGGGAGGGAAGTCTCTTTGAGCAGTTCGGCGGCTCTTCTCAGACGGGCGTGGCGGACGTACAGCGCGGGCGTGGCGGAAAAGGCTTCTTTGCAGCAGGCGTACAGATTTACGCGGGAGAGATGAAAATTGCGGCAAAGCACATCCACCGAAAGATCTCCGTTTAAGTTTTCATCCACATACTTTGCGATCTCCCCGCTCATACTTTCCCCCGCCTCGATGAGACGGTTGAGGTAGAGATAGCTCGCGCAGGCGTCCATGATCGCCGCCGCGGCGTGCATGTTCTCTTCCTGCGTCTGTCCGATCTCCGAATACAGGGAGAGCAGTTTTTCCCCGTCCAGCCCGTATTCCGCCGCCCGCACCCGAAGCGCGTCCCGCTCTTCCTTTCCCGTGCGCGATTGCCCGCAGGCAATGTACCCGATGCACTTCCCCTGCTGCATAATGGGGGAATAGCACTCCGCGAGCCCCATGTGGCAGGTGTACAGATAGAGCTTTCCCGTTCTTCGGCAGATCTCCATTGCCTGTCTGTCGCACTGTTCGCACGCCGCCTGTCCCGCGGGAGAAGTGCGCACATACGCACAAAACCCGCAGTGCCGCTCGGGCACATTGTAGCATTCTACGCCCTCGTCGTCTAAGATCGCGATCTTGACGCCCGTGAGCCTGTAAAAATCTTTGAGCAAGGATAGCAGTTGTTGTTTGTCGATCTTGAGCATGTTGGTAAAAAGAAATACGGATCTCCCATATTTTCATTCAAATTATACTATATTCTCCCTCAAAAATCAAGTAGAATGGGGTAAAAAGGAGAATATGATGCAAGTTCTCGGTCTGGATGTCGGCACTACCCGGATGAAGTGCGGGGTATATGACGAAAACGGCACGCTTCTGTATTCGGACGGGCGGGATTACGGCGTGAAGGAATGGGGCAGGGAAGTCTGTCTCGATCTTCCCGCGATGCTCTCCTGCGCGGCGGCGCTTCTGAAAAACGCCTATGCGGCCGCGCCCTTTTCGGCGATCGCCATCTCTTCGCTGGGGGAATCCTTTGCGCTCCTCGGCGAGGAGGACGAACTCCTTCTGCCGCCCATGTCTTTCGGCGATCTGAGGGGAGAGGCGGAGGCGGGCGAATATGCCTCCCGCGCAAGGGAGATCTTTACGGTCTCGGGGACGTCGCCGCAGGCGATGTATTCCGCCTATCGGCTCGCATGGCTCAAAAATCACCGCCCCGACCTCTTCAAAAGGGCAAGGAAGCTGTTGCTCATCGCCGATTACATCGGCTACTTTCTCACGGGAGAACGCCTCTGCGACCGCTCCTCCGCCGCCCGCACGGGGCTCTACGATATTCGCAGTTACCGCTTCTCTCCCGCGCTGTGCGAACTGTTCGGCATAGACCTTGGGCTGTTCTCTCCGACCGCTCCGAGCGGCGCCGTTGTGGGACAGGTGCGGCGGACGTTCCTTGCGGAATGGGGGGCAAAAGAGCCCGTCTTTGTCGTGACGGGCGGGCACGATCAGATCTGCGCCACCCTCGGCGCGGGCGGGCTCGCTTCGGGCGTGTGCGTGGACGGGCTCGGCACGGTGGAGTGCATGACCGCACTCTACGACGCGCCCTCCTCCGATTTCGGAATGGGAGCGGCGGGGTATCCGAACGTTCCCTTCGCCGTGGACGGACTGTACGCCACCTACCTTCTCAACTACTCCTGCGGGTCGCTCGTGCATTGGTGGCTGGATACGGCTTGGCGGGGAGAGCGAGATCCCTTCTCCGCGGCGGAAGCGGGCTTTTCGCCGTCGCCCACGGGGCTGTATGTCCTGCCCTATTTTTCGGGTGCGGCGACCCCATTTCAGGATGTGAACGCGAGCGGCGCCGTTCTCAATCTGCGGCTTTCCACTTCCCCCTCGGACGTGTACAAAGGGATCTTGGAGGGGTTGAGCTATGAGATGCGGCTCAATCTCGAGGAAGTGAAAAAGTACGGGATCTCTCCCAAGCGGCTGCTGGCTGCGGGGGGCGGAGCTTCCTCAAAGGCTTGGCTGCAGATCAAGGCGGACGTCACGGGGCTTCCCGTCTATCCGCCCAAGGTCAAGGAGACGGGGGTATGCGGCGCGGCGATCCTTGCCCTTTCCGCACTGCAAGAAAGACCGATCCCATCGGTCGCGGAAAGGTTCGTCCGTCTCGGCGAGCCGATACTTCCCGACGGGGAAAACGCCGCCCGTTACAGCGAACTTTACGCGGGTTACAGACAATTATATAAGACTTTGAAACCATTTCAAAAGAAAGGAGTTGAGATATGAAATTTGCACTGTTTTTCGGCAACCGCGGGTTCATGCCCGGGGAACTCATCGAGGGGGCACGCGCCGGCCTCATCAAGGCGGTCACGGACGCGGGATACGGCTATATCGCCATGGACCCGTCCCTCACCCGCTACGGCGCGGTCGAAACGCGCGAAGAGGGGAGACTGTATCATGATTGGCTCAGATCGCACGAGGGCGAATACGACGGGGTGATCCTGTGTATGCCCATCTTCATCGACGAGAACGGCGCGGTCGCCGCCCTTCAGGACGCGGGCGTGCCCATTCTCATGCAGGCTTATCCCGATGAGATCGGAAAGTTGGACTTTGCGCACCGCCGCGACGCCTTCTGCGGAAAATTTTCGGTGACGGACGTGTTCTATCAGTACAAGATCCCGTTCACGGTGATGAAGCCGCACGTCGTACATCCGCTGAGCGAGGAATTCGGACAGAACTTGAGGGACTTCGCCGCGATCTGCCGTGTGGTGAAGGGGATGAAGCGGTTCAACCTCGGCTGCATCGGCGCGCGCACGACGGCATTCAAGACGGTGCGGTTCGACGAAGTGGCTCTCCAGCGCTACGGGATCAACGTGGAAAGTTTCGATCTTTCCGAACTCATCGACTTCGTGAACAAGAAGAGGGAGGACGATCCCGCCGTGCTCGCGAAGATCGACCGCTTGAAGGGCTATGCCGATTTTACAAAAGTTCCCGCGGGCAATCTGCTCACCCTTGCGAAGATCTCCGTCGTCCTCGACGAGTATATCGAGAATTACCGCCTCGACGCGCTTACGCTCCGTTGCTGGAACGAGCTTGAGACGATCTTACGGGTGTGCCCTTGCGTGCTCATCTCCGAGCTCAACGACCGCGGCGTCGTTTGTTCCTGCGAGATCGATCTCACGAGCGCGATCACCATGCGCGCCATTGCGCTTGCGAGCGGACAGCCTGCCGCCTGTCTCGACTGGAACAACAACTACGGCGGCGACGAGGATAAGGTCATCCTTTTCCATTGCGGACCTGTCGCCCAAAGCCTCATGGCGGGAAAGGGCACAGTGACCGAGCACAAGATGTTCGCGAAGGGAGATCCGGGCAGCGGATGGGGGACGAACGAAGGAAGGATCAAGGCGATGGACATGACCTTTTCCAACGGCTTTACCGAGAACGGCAAGTTCAAGGTGTATGTGAGCGAAGGGCGGTTTACGGACGACCCCATCGAGAGAGAATTCTTCGGCTGCGGCGGCGTCGCGGAGATCCTCGACCTTCAAAACAAGCTCATCCGCCTTGCGCGCGGCGGGTTCAAACACCATACGACGGTGGGAACGGGACACATGAAGGCGGTGCTCGAGGAGGCCTTCAGGACCTATCTCGGCTATGAATTCGTCGATATCGAGAGGTGAGAGATGATCGCAGGGCTCAAAGAAGTGATCTCCGAGGCAAGGAAGAGAGGGGGCGCAGTCGCTGCGTTCAATACCCCCAATCTCGAAAATCTGCTCGCCGCGCTCGAGGCGGCGGAGGAACTCGGTGTTCCGCTCATTATCTCCCATGCGCAGATCCATGAGGGGTTCGCGCCCCTCGGGCGGGTGGGACGGATGATGCGCGCGCTGGCGGAGGGAAGTTCCGCCAAAGTGTGCGTCCACCTCGACCACGGCGAGGACGAGGAGTACTGCAAGCGGGCGATCGGGCTCGGGTTCAATTCCGTCATGATCGACTATTCCGCTCTTTCCTACGAAGAGAACATCGCTGGTACTCGCCGCATGGTGGAATACGCCCACCGCAATGGCGTGGAGGTGGAAGCCGAGCTCGGCAGGCTGCCTCAGCGCGAGGGGGGAGGGGAGGCGCAGGAACGCCCCCAAGACCTCTACACCGACCCCGCCCTCGTTCCCGTATTTTTGAAGGAGACGGGCGTTGACGCGCTCGCCATTGCCTTCGGGACGGCGCACGGCATCTATAAGACTAAGCCCGTGCTCAACTTCGATATCATCCGAAGGGTGCGCGCGCTCACCGATGTGCCCCTCGTCATGCACGGCGGGAGCGGCATTTCCCGCGACGAATATCTGAGAGCGATCGAATGCGGGATCGGCAAGATCAACTATTATACGTACATGTCCTATGCGGGGTATGCCGCGGCGGCGGAGTATGTCGGAAAAGTCCCCGCGGACTTCTTCCACAACCTTGCCGCGGAGGCGCAGCGCGCCATGAAAGAAAACTTGCTCGCAACGCTGAAAGTATTTTCTGGAGGAAATTTATGAAAAAGGAATATGTCGCTTCGCCCGCGTCTCTCTGCGGGACAGAACGCTTCACCCTGTCGGAGGGAAAGGGGAAGGGCACGGAAATGATGCGCGTGTACAACGGCGTTCTCGATCTCACCCTCTCCCTCGACCGCGGTATGGACGTCTTCCGCCTCTTTTACCGCGGATGCCCCGTAGGCTATCTCTCAAAGAACGGAATGGTCTCTCCCCAACTTGCGGGGAGCTGTTCCTATCCGTTTGCGAGCAATTTTCCCGCGGGATTTCTCTACACCTGCGGACTTGACAACGTGGGCGCAGCCGTTGAGGAAAACGGGCGCATACTGCCTCAGCACGGGAGCGCGTCCTATCTTCCCGCCGAAAATGTGACTGTCGAGGCGGAGGAGCGGGAGGGGGAATACCTTCTCCATATTACGGGGCAGACCGCCCATACCTCCCTGTTCGGGAACACCCTTCTTCTCAAGCGGAAATACACCCTTCGCGAGGGGGGAAGCGAGCTCAAGCTGCAAGACGAGATCGTAAACGAAGGCGGAACGGAAGAGGGGTATCTTCTCATGTATCACTGCAATCTCGGATATCCCGTTCTCGACGAACATGCCCGTTTGGAGCTCGAAGAAATTGACTGCCGCCTTGTTTCCGCGGTGGGGGACAGGGCGCGCTGTCTGCGCTTCGAGCCGCCCACGCCCGCCCGCAATGAGGAGGTATACCTGCATACGCTCAAAGGGGGAAGGGGGGTCAAAGCCAAACTGAAGGGACAAAAAATCTCGGTCTCCTTCGAATTCGACGCGGAGGAGCTTCCCTACCTCGTCGAGTGGAAGAGCATGGCGTGCGGAGACTACGTGCTCGGCGTCGAACCCACGATGATGCCCATGCCCGAGCGCCGCAAGCGCGTCCTCAAACCGGGTGATAAAGCCGTGCATACCCTCACTTGGAGATTCGAAGAGGAGTAGAATTTTGAAAAAGCAGCCGCTCGGGCATTGCCCGAGCGGCTGCTTTCCTGCCCGAAGGGCAGTGGAAAATGTTACAAATTTTGGTATACGTATGCCATTTTTTTGACATTACAGGCTCTCTTTCAGGATTTTTACGATCTCCTCGCGGGTGAGCACGTGATAGCCGCCGTCCATGACGAGGGTGGCGTCGGCAATGCCCTCGATCATCTCTTCACTCACACCGAGTTCCTTGAGCCCCATTGCAACGCCCAGTTCCCTCATCCAGCTTTCGAGCGCCTTCAATCCGCTTTGGGCGATCTCCTCGTCCGTGCCGCGCTCCTCGACCTTCCACACCTCCACGGCAAAGCGGCGGAACTTTTTCAGCCCGTAGGGGAGGATGTGGCGGTAGTAGGGCAGAGAGACGGCGGAGAGCGTCATGCCGTGCGTGGCGTCGGTGTATGCGCCGACCGCCTGCCCCAACATGTGCACTTCCCAGTCGGTGCTCTTCCCCGCCGCGATGAGGGTATTGAGCGCCCATGTCGCCGCCCACATGATGTTCGAGCGCGCCTCGTAATTTTCGGGATCTTTGAGCGCAACGCGGGAATTTGCGATGAGGCTCTTCATGAGCGCTTCCGAAAGATAGTCGCTCACGTTGTCGTCCGTGCCCGAGAAATACTGCTCGCAGATGTGGTTGAACGCGTCGTAGATTCCCGCCACCATCTGACGGCGGGGGACGGTGTAGGTGAATTCGGGGTCGAGCACGGTGAACTTCGGCATGACTTCACTGCCGAACACATGCCCGATCTTGAGCTTCTGCGCGTGATTCGTGATGACCGAGCCCCCGTTCATCTCGCTTCCCGTTCCCACCATAGTGAGCACGCACCCGACGGGAAGGAGCTTGCAGGAGGGCTCTTCGAAGCGGATGAAGTACTTCTCCCACGGGTCTTCGTCGCAGTATACGGAGACGGAGACCGCCTTTGCATAATCGCAGACCGAGCCGCCGCCGACGGCGAGCAGCAGGTCCACTTCGTTTTCCCGCGCGATCTTCACCCCCTCGTAGAGCTTTTCCACGGTGGGGTTGGGCATGACGCCGCCGTCTTCCACGATCTTTTTCCCGCTCTCTTTGAGAAGGGAAACGACCTGATCGTAGATACCGTTTTTCTTGACGGAACCGCCGCCGTAGATGAGCTGGACGGTCTTTCCATAGGCTTTGAGCGCCTCTTTCAAATCGGCAAGCGCGCCCTTTCCGAAGTAGATCTTTGTGGGGTTTTGATAGGTAAAGTTTCCGAGCATGATGTTACCTCCTTGATGTCCGATCTGCCTATAATTTACCATATCCGAGGGGGAAATGTCAACCGCTCGCAAAAAATTGCCGCGGAATTGCCCGCCGCGCATTTGCTTTTCCGCTCTGCAGGTGATATAATACATAAAAAAGGAGGCGGATATGCAGAGAACGGTCGTTGCGGCGCTTTTGCGGAGAGAGGGGAAGATCCTCATCTGCCGCCGCCCCGAGGGCAAGGCGCGGGCGCTTTTGTGGGAATTTGCGGGCGGGAAGGTCGAACCGAACGAGACGCCCGAGGAGGCGCTCGTGCGCGAATGCAGAGAAGAACTCGGCGTCACGGTCAAGGTGGGGGAAGTCTATGCCCGTCTCACCCATACCTATCCCGATATCACCGTCCGCCTCATTCTCTTTTCCTGCACGCTCGAAGAGGGTGAGCCCCAAAGGCTCGAGCACGCGGCGCTCAAGTGGGTCGCTCCCGCCGAGCTTTTGCAGTACGAATTTTGTCCCGCGGATGCCGCGATCGTCGAAAAATTGTCCCGCGAAGGAGGGGAAGGATGATAAAAACAGTGCTCTTCGACATGGACGGAACTCTCTTGCCCATGGAGCAGGATAAGTTTGTGGAGGCATATTTCGCGCGGCTCGCAGTAAAGCTCGCCCCGCGCGGCTATGTGCCAGAAACGCTCTTCCCCGCGATTTGGAAGGGAGTTGCCGCCATGGTGAAAAACGACGGAAAGCGCACCAACGATGTTCTGTTTTGGGAGACCTTTTCCAAAATTTTGGGAGAGCATGTTATGAGCGATCTGCCGCTCTTCGAGGAATTCTACCGCGTCGAATTCAACGGGGCAAAAGAAGTGTGCGGATTTGCTCCCATGGCGAAGGAAGCGGTGCGCCGTCTCGAAGAAAAGGGCATAGAGCGCGTCCTTGCCTCCAACCCGATCTTTCCCATGACGGCACAGGAAAACCGCATCCGCTGGGCGGGACTTTCCCCGCAGGATTTCCGCTACATCACTTCCTACGAGAACTCCCGTTTCTGCAAGCCCGATCCCCGCTACTACACCGAGATCGCCCAAAAACTTTCTCTCGACCCCAAGGAGTGCCTCATGGTGGGCAACGACGTGAAGGAGGACGGCGCCGCGCTCTATGCGGGAATGTCCGTCTTCTTGCTCACCGATTGCCTCATCAATGCGGAAAATCTCGACTATTCCGCCCTTCCCCACGGAGATTACGCCGCTCTGATAGAATTTTTCAATCGCTTGCCTTAGAGGAATTTATTTCCGCCGCCCCGCGCGCAGGGCGATCGTTCCCTTATAAAATTTTTTGAAAACTCAATACGGTTGGCACTTTTTTTGCAAATTCTTAAAAAATTTTTGAAAAAACCTTTGACAATTTGGGATGTTCGTGATATAATCATATCGTATAATTCGACAAAAGGGCGTATTATGTCCCGAATTTTGCCGAACGTTACGGAAAAATGTGTTCAAGGAACGGTTTTTCCGCACTCTCCGTAGAATGAAGGAGAGCGCAGTTTTCGAAGGCGGAAACCAAAAAGGAGAGCAAAGATGTTATTCAACCTTGCGAAAGTCGATCTTTTCGGCAACATTCTCGATTGGGATGCTGCCACAACGATGGTTTGGTTGCTCATCATCGTCGGCGTAATGGTCATCATTACCTTCATCGTGCTGTCCATCCTCATCGTCCGCACAAGAGCGGCGAAAGAGGAACCCGAGACAGAACCGGAGCCCGAGCCCGAACCTATCCCCGAACCGGAGCCCGAGCCCGTTGTCGTTCCCGAACCCGAGCCCGAACCTGTTCCCGAACCTGTAATTGTTCCCGAACCCGTGATCGTCGAGGAGACTTTCACGAGCACGCTCCGTTACGACAAGAGTTTTACCGCAAAGCTCATCCAGTCGGACGACGAGACCAAACATTGGTATACCGAGCTCAAAAACGAGCTTCTTTCGTGGAAGAAAGTGCACGACCGCATGAGCTGGAAGCGCGAGACTTACCGCTTCGGCCGCGAGCCCGTGGTGAAGATGGTATTCCGCGGCAAGACGCTCTGCCTGCTCTTCCCGCTCGACCCGAAGGACTATGCGGAGAGCAAATACAAGGTGGAAGATATCTCCGATATGGCTTCCGCCGAGGAAACTCCCTGCATGTACCGTATCAAGAACGACCGCCGCACGAAGTACGCAAAGGAACTCATCGCGGTCGTTATGGAGCGTTTGGGCGGAGTGCGCATCGAGCGCGAATCGGTCGATTATTATCTTCCCTATGAGGGCTTGGTCGAACTCATCGACAAGGGGCTCATCAAGCGCAAGATCACGCAGGGCGAAGCGTTCGTCCCCGGCACTCCCGCAGAGGCAGCTCCCGCAGAGGCGGCCGCCGAGACCGAGCCGTCCGCGCCCGTTACCGTCGTTCAAGTTCCCGCAGAACCCATCATCGTCGAGGAAGAATCTTATGAAGCCGGCTCTCTTCGCTATGACAGGAGTTTCCGCGCAAAGCTTATCCAGTCCGAGGACGAGATCAAACATTGGTATACCGAACTCAAGAACTATCTGCTGTCGTGGAAGAAGGTGCACGACCGCGAGAGCTGGAAGCACGAGACCTACCGTCTCGGTCGCAATCCCGTCGCGCGGGTCGCCTTCCGCGGCAAGACGCTGTGCATCTTCCTGCCCCTCAATCCGCAGGATTATGCCGATAGCAAGTACAAGGTGGAGGACGTGTCGGACATGGCGTCCGCTGCGGAACTGCCCTGCATGTACCGCATCAAGAACGACCGCCGCTTGAAGTACGCGCTGGAACTTCTGGAGATCGTTCTCAACGGCTATGGTGCGGTCCGCACCGAGATCGAGACGGTGGACTATTACCAGCCCTATGAGGGGCTTGTCGAGCTCATCGGGAAGGGACTTATCAAGCGCAAGATCTCCACGCGCGCGGAGGATGACTTCCTTCGCTCCCGCACCGAGGAAGCGGCTGTCGCCGAGAGCGCAGACGGGACTACCGAAGAAAATAAATGATCCGAAAGCAGATCCGAACTCCTTCAAAGCCTCAAACTTTGGAGGAGTTTTTTTGTACGGATATTTTCCCATTTGTCCAAAAACGACAAAACTTCCCGAAATGTTCCCATTCCGACCTGCTATGATTTTCAAGAAGGTAAAATGAAATGTGCGGAGGCGAAATATGGCGAAGAAAATCGTGGTTACATCCGGGAAGGGCGGAGTCGGCAAGACGACGGTCACGGCGAACCTCGGCGTGCAGCTCGCCAAGAACGGATGCAGGGTGATCGTCTGCGATCTCGACTTCGGGCTCAATAACATCGACGTCGTACTCGGGGTGGAGAATCTGGCGACCTTCGACGTCGTGGACGCGGTGGAAGGCAGGTGCCGCCCCAAACAGGCGCTTGTGCGCCATCCCCGCTATCCCACCCTCTATTCCCTCGCCAGCAACCGCATTTCCGAACGTTATATCTCTCCGCAGGCGGTCCGCCTCATCCTCGATTCCCTCTCCCCTCAGTTCGATTTTATTCTGATCGACTGTCCCGCGGGGATCGACGAAGGGTTTCACAGGGCAGTTGCCTGTGCGGAGGAGGCACTGCTCGTCACCACGCCGCATATTTCCGCCATGCGGGACGCCGCCCGCGTCGCCGACATGCTCAAGAGCTACCGACTGCAACGGGTGGGGTTGGTCGTCAATATGGTGAGAGGGGATCTTGTGCGGAAGGGGGAACTTTTGAGGCCCGAGGAGATTTCCGAGACATTGCATGTTCCGCTCGCCTGCGTTGTTCCCGAAGAGGATAAGATTTTTCTCGATAACGTTGCGGACCGCTATCGGGCGTTCCGCAGTCTTGCGGAATTTTATGTGTGCGGAAAGCCGAATACCGAATTCAGAAGGAAGAGCTTTTTCGGCGGATTGCTCTGCGCATTGAGGAGGTAATATGCTCAAACGGGAAACGACAAAAAACAGGCTCAAAAAGATGCTCAACGAAGAGAGGGAGGAGCTTACCGACGCGACGCGGGCTGCCGCGCTTGCCGATCTCACCCATGTGGCGCAGGAATATTTTGAAGCGGAAAATCCTTCCCTGCAGGTCAAAAAGGGGAAAAACGGTTCGGAAGTCCTCTTCAGCTTCCGTGCGGTCCGTGCGAAAAATTTTACTACCCTAAAATGAGAGGAAGTGATTGACATTTGTGTAAATGTTTTGTATAATACTTAATACTTAGAAAAAGATAAGGGAAGATTTCTTCCGTGAAAGGGAAAATACATGAACAGACTTTTTGAGATCATCACAGATTCTGCTTCCGATCTGCCCGAAGAGTACTATCGGGAACAGGATGTAAAATGTATCCGTTTGGGATTCAATATGAACGGCGTTCTCTATGAAGGGGAAGATGGGGAACACCTCGATGTGAAAGACTTTTATGCGCAACTGCGCAACGGCTCCATGCCCACTACATTTCAGGCGTCGCCCGAACAAGTGAAGCGGGCGATCGAGCCGCTTGTTTCCGCGGGAAAGGACGTGCTCGCCATTGCATTCTCGTCGGGACTTTCGGGAACTTACAACAGTTATTTGCTTGCAGCACAGGAGCTTACCAAGGCATATCCCGGGCGGAAGATCTTGGTGGTCGATTCCCTCTGCGCTTCGTTCGGGCAGGGACTTCTTGTGGACTATGTAGTAAAGAAGGCGGATACTGGCGCTGCGATCGAGGAGACCCGCGATTATGCGGAAGCGCTCAAACAGCATATTTGCCATTATTTTACGGTGGATAATCTCTTCCACCTCAAGCGGGGCGGCAGAGTTTCCGCCACGACTGCCGTCATCGGCTCTATTTTGAAAATAAAGCCCGTCCTGCACGTGGATGAGGAAGGGCATCTCATTGCCATCGGAAAGGCAATGGGGCGGAAGAAGTCGATCTCAGCGCTTGTCGAGCATATGAAGGAATTGCAGATCCTCGATCACGACGATCCGATCTACATCAGCCATGGCGACTGCGAGGAGGATGTTAAATTTTTGATCGAGCTGCTTCGCGCCGCTTACGGGAATCGGAAGATCGTTGTCGCGGAGATCGGTAGCGTGATCGGCGCGCATTCGGGCGCGGGGACGCTGGCGGTATTTTTCCGCGGCAAGAGGAGATGAGAAAGCTGCCGCACGGCGAAGAGCAGGCTGCGGGAAAGAGCGATACAGAAGAACGGACGGTTGGCGGAGCGGTTTAACGCGGCGGTCTTGAAAACCGTTGAAGTGAGAGCTTCCGGGGGTTCGAATCCCTCACCGTCCGCCACCGAAGGCACCCAGAGGGTGCCTTTTTTCGGTGGCGGACGGTGAGGGTAGAAGGAAACCCCGCGGGGTTCGCCCCGCCCGCACGTTCTTTATACTGCCGAAGGGCGGCACGAGCGCGTAGCGCGAAGTAATCCCTCACCGTCCGCCAGACAAGCAGCGGCGGGGTACTTTTGTACCCCGCCGCTGCTTGTGAGAACGAATGTAGTGAGGGATTCGAGGGTGGAGGCGATTGCGGGAGCAATCGGTTTGCGGTCGAATTGCAGGATAGTGGTCAAGTTTGCCGCAAACTCGACAATTGATAATTGTCGACCGGGGCGCGCCGCCAAAGGCGCGAATCCCTCACGCATTGGCGGAGTTCGTGCGCCAATGCGTCATGTGGTTCAAATGTCAGCGCCTATGTGCCGCCACGCAAAGGACGATAGACATGTTTCGACTACGGCTTGCACCTTCGCTCAACATGACGTGATTCGGGAAATAGTTCCCACCCCCTTAGTCCCCCTCCAGTGGAGGGGGTTTCGCTACATGCTCCCTTCCTATGAGGGGGTTTCGCTACATGTCCCTTCCCATGAAGGGGTTTCGCTACTGCCCACTCCTTAGGGGGCAGGGGGTTGGGGTGTTCTCTCCCCACAAAAAAATCAGTTAGCAATGGCGAACTTTTTTTTGAAAAACGGCCTTCAAACGGTTGACAGCGGAAAAAATTCGTGATAGAATAGCTTGCGGAAAGCGCAAAAAGAGCGCTTTTTCATCGGAAGACAGTTCGCAATGCCGAACTTATTGAACGGACTGCGAATTTTTTTCGGGAGACGGGTTCGCACCGCCGAACTCCCACATATATTATATCGGTAAGGAATATACATATGCCGCTGTTGCTTGCGCCCGTAGGGCAGGAAATGAAGATCATCAAGATCATTGTAGACGAAAAGACAAAGAAGCATCTTGCGAATCTCGGCGTGATCGCCGATTCCGCGATCACCGTTCTTTCCACAAGCGGTGGCAGCGCGGTGTGCATCGTCAAGGAAGGGCGTCTTGCGCTCGATAAAAATCTTGCAAGCCGTATCTATGTCGCTTGAAACTTGCCCCTCTCCCCGCGAGAGGGGATAAAAAAGCCATATGGTTAGCGGCTGCTAACTCGCAAAGTTATCGGAGGTACATATAGAAATGACAAAATTGCTCAATGAATTTTCCGTCGGCGAGAGGGGGGTCATCAAGACCGTCTCGGGCGAGGGAAAGATCAGAAGGAGGCTTTTTGACATGGGGGTAACGCCCGGTGCGGAAGTCTTGCTTCGCAAGAAGGCGCCGCTCGGAGATCCTTTGGAACTCACCATCCGCGGCTATGAACTCACTCTGCGCAAGACGGAGGCGGCGTGCGTGCTCATGGAGGTGAAAGAATGAAGAAGTTTGCCTTGGCGGGCAATCCCAACTGCGGCAAGACGACGCTGTTCAACCTTTTGACCGGCTCGACCGCCTATGTGGGGAACTGGCCCGGGGTCACGGTGGATAAGCGCGAGGGGACGTATAAGCGCGGAGAAGAACCTGTGAAGATCGTGGACCTTCCCGGGATCTATTCCCTCTCGCCCTACACGCCCGAGGAGGTGATCTCCCGCAACTTCATCCTCGATGAAAAGCCTGATTGCGTCATCAACATCGTGGACGCGACCAATCTCGAGCGCAACCTCTACCTCACGACCCAGCTCATGGAGATCGACGTTCCCGTCATCATCGCTCTCAACATGATGGACGCGGTGGAGAAGGCGGGCGACAGGATCGACGCCAAAGAGCTCGAAAAGAAGATCGGGCTTCCCGTCGTGCAGATCTCGGCGCTCAAGAACACGGGGATCAAGGAACTCATGGACAGGGCGATCAAGATCTCCGACGAGCCGCGTGAGGGGAAGACGGTTTTACACGATTCTCCGCTCGCACACCTCGTGCGGGACGTGAGCATCGCCTTAAAGGGCGCAAAGGTGGAAGCGCCTCTCTTCCACGCGGTGAAGCTCGCCGAAATGGACGAGATCGAAGTGAAGATGCACCCCGAGCTCGTCTCCATGGTGGACGCGTTCAAAGCGACCTTCAAAGACGATACTTTCGGGAGCGATCTCGAGGCGGTCGTGGCGGACGCGCGTTATAAGTACATTTCCGCCAATTATTCCACCGCCTACGAGCGGAGAAAGCGGGGAGAAGTCCTTACTAAAAGCGATAAGGCGGATAAGATCCTCACCCATAAGATATGGGGCATTCCCATCTTCCTCGTCATTCTGTTTGCGATCTTTCATCTGACTTTCTCGGAGGACCTCTTCTTCATCGGCGCTATGTCGGGCGGAAGGCTTCCTACGCTGTTCGGCGCTGTCGAAGAGGGCGGGCTCGGGCTCGAAGAGAACGCATGGACGACCCTCCTTGCCTGCTTCTATGACGGTGCGGTCTTTTCCCCGGGGGTAATGATCACCAACCTATGGACGTGGTGTCTCGACTGGGTGGGCGAGCTTTTGGGGCTTGCCACCGCCAATGCGCCCCTTTGGGTGGGCAGCTTTGTGGGCGACGGCATTTGGGGCGGTCTTTCCGCCGTCCTCGGCTTCCTGCCGCAAATTCTTGTGCTCTTCCTCTTCTTCTCCATTTTGGAGGACAGCGGCTATATGGCGCGCGTCGCGTTCATCCTCGACCGCATTTTCCGTCGCTTCGGGCTCTCGGGAAGGGCGTTCATGCCCATGATCATGGGCTTCGGCTGCAGCTTGCCCGCCATGATCAACACCCGTACTCTTGCCGACGACAATGAGCGAACGGCGACCATCCGCGTCATCCCGATGTTCTCGTGCGGCGCAAAACTGCCCATTCTCACCGCGATCGCGGGGGGCATCGTGCAGTATTTCGGCGTGGGGAATGCCGACCTCATCACTTACGGCATGTATCTCGTCGGGATCGTGACGGCGATCGTGTGCGTCATCCTGATGCGCTCGACTACGATGCGCGGCGAAGTTCCGCCCTTCATCATGGAACTTCCCGCCTACCACCTGCCGCTTTTCAAGGGGCTCATGATCCACCTTTGGGATAAGACGAAACACTTCGTCAAGAAGGCGTTCACCATCATCTTCGCCTCGACGATCGTCATCTGGTTCCTCTCCTCGTTCAGCTGGAATTGGAAGTTCCTTCTTCAAGACGCACAGGAACTGTTTGAGAGCGATCCAGTGCTGTACGCCTCCCTCGAGGGTGTGGAGGGGCTCGTCAATATGCACATGGAAAACAGCATCCTCGGCTCGATCGGAATGCTCATCCAGCCGCTGTTCACCCCCTTGGGCTTCGGTTCGCAGCTCGGAAAAGCGGGCTGGGTGTTCGCGGTCGCGGCGCTCACGGGGCTCGTTGCGAAGGAGAACGTCATCGCGACGTTCGGAACGCTCGCCGCGTCCGTTGCGGGCGCATATATCGCCACGGACGAGGGGATCGCGGAAGCGGTCGCAATGATCTCGGCAACGGGCATCACCATTCCCGCGCTCATCTCCTTCATTGCCTTCAACATGGTGACGATCCCCTGTTTTGCGGCATGTGCCACCGCGAAGAGCGAACTTCCCAAGGGGAAATTTTCATGGACGCTCCTGTTTTGGCTCGTCACTTCTTACATCGTCGGCACGGTCATCTATCTTGTCGGTTCGTGGTGGTGGACGGTCTTCATCGTGCTCGCCGTGATCGCTGCTGCGGTCTTGGGACTGGTCCTTTGGAACAGAAAACATCCCGTTGCCTTAAGCGCAGAAGAGAGCGAAGAGGCGCTTTTGGAGGAGGCGGCTGTCGCCGAAGAGGAGAAGTAAATGGCTTGGTATGAAATTCTCATCATCGTGCTTGCGGTCTGTTTTGTGGCTGCGGTCATCGTGTGGCAGATCGTGAGAAGGGTGCAGGGCAAGGGCGGTTGCGACTGCGGCTGCGGAAATTGCGGCGGAGCTTGCCCGCACTGCGCGCAAAAAAAGAAAAAGTAGTTCACTCATAATCTCCATAAATCTTCGGAAGGGGAGGGCGCACGCCCTCTCTTTTCGATAAAATTTTCTTCGGGATATTTACAAATGTTCCTTTCGGTGTTATAATAAAATAGTATATGAAAAGGAAAAGAGCAAACAAGGAAGGGGAAAAGGAGAGCAAAAGGGAGAAGAGGCGAAGTCCGTTCCGTTTTTTGGCATGGGGCGCGTTCTTTCCCATACTCGCCGAGGCGGGGATCGGCATCCTGCTCCTCGCTCTTCCCGAAAATTCTCTTGAAGTTCTGAGCATCTCCGTGGGGGTGCTCTTCTGCGTGCTCGCCGTCTTCCTTCTTGCGACCGCATTCCTGCACGCCAAGGCGGGGATCTTGCGGCTCGCCTTCGGTGCCGCTTTCATCGGCGCGGCGGTATGGCTGTTCATTGGGCGCAGCGAAGCCGCCGTCATCCTCTTGTACATCCTCTTGGGACTGCTCATTCTGCGCACCCTGCTCGGGATGTGGAACGCCCTTTCCCGCAACAAGGAACTGACGGGACGGCGGCGCCGCGAGATCGGCTTTACCGTCTGCCTCGCCCTGTTTATATGCGCCTTTGTGCTGTTCTTCCCGATATTCTCTTTCACCGTCCGCTGTATCGTGACGGGAGTGCTCTATGTCATCCTTGCGGCGACGGGGCTGTGTTCCCACTTTGCCCGCCTGTTTGCGCCGAAGCCCTTTCCCGAAGCGGTGGAAAAGAAAGGAGAAAAGCAAGAAGAAAAGAAAAAGAAGAGGGGGAAGGGAAAGGAAGATCCCGAGGCGCAGCCGCCCCAAGAGCCCCAAGCGCAGGAAGAGCCCCAAGGGCCCGAGAAGAAGCGCCGCTCTTTCTTCAGACGGAAAAAGAAGAGCGATGGGGACGAAGGACAGTAAAATACGCACGAAAACAGTTGCAATTTTGCGCGCGTTGTAGTAAAATCGTAACTGTTTTCGGGGAATTATATGCAAGAAGATCAAAAGGAAAAGAAACTCTCGGCGCTCATCATTTCCGCAGTCATCGCCGTACTCTTGTCGGGGATCGTGCGCGCGCTCGGGATCTATATCTTCGTCTCGCCCAATAAGTTCGCACCGGGCGGGATCAACGGGATCGCAGTCATGCTCGAGTACGGCACCAAGCTGAGTTCGGGCTGGTTTCTGCTCATGATCAACGTGCCCCTCTTCTTTTTGGCGTTCTTTCTGCTCGGGAAGAGGGAGGCGATCGTCTCCACCCTCTCCATGCTGCTCACTTCGGGGCTTCTGATCGTCTTTGACTATATCCCGGGATTCAAGGACGCCCGTTTCGACGGGTCTGTCTCCGCCGAGCCGATCGCCTACGGGCTGGTCGCCGCCGTGGCGGGGGGGATCTTCCTCGGGATCGCGCTCGCGGTCATGATCAAGAACTGCGGAACGGCGGGCGGAACGGCGGTGCTCGCTTCCATCGTCAATAAAAAGTGGAAATTTCTGAGCGTGAGCTGGCTCACCTCGGGCTTCGACGCAGTCGTCGTGTTCGCCTCGATCTTTACGTATTACAAGGCGGGCGCGACCTTTGCGGTCAATCTGCTCCCCGTGCTGCTCGCGCTTGTCTCCCTCTATGTCACGAGCAAGACGAGCGATCTCATTCTGCAGGGCTTCAAGGTGGCGTACCGCTTTGAGATCGTCACCAATCATGCCGAGGAGATCGCGCAGGAGATCATGCAGCGCACCCACCACGGCGTCACCGAAGTTCCCGGCATCGGCATGTACTCCCATTCAGAGCACAAGGTCCTCGTGTGCATCATCCGCAAGCGCCATATCGCCGAGATCCAGCGTATCATCCGCAAATATCCCGATACGTTCGCGTCCTTCACCCCGACGTCGGAAGTGTACGGTAAATTTATCAAGTAAGTATGGAAGAGGAACGGAACACCAACCAAACGGCATCGCGCACAAAGCGCGCGGTGCTTTTTGTGCTGTTTGCGATCTGCGTGGCGGTCTCGGTCGTGTTCTACATCCCCGAGCTCTTTTCCTGCTTGGGGGAAAGGACCCGCAAGCTGGTCACCGATACCGTTCCCCGTCTCGCCGTTTCGGCATTTCTCTTCTATCTGCTCTTTACGACCCCCGAATATCGCGGCGGGCTCGCCGTCAAAAAGAAGGGCTGGACGGGCGATCTTCTGTGGAGCATTCCCTGTCTTCTCGTCGCGTTCGCGAATTTCCCCTATAGCGCGCTCATCCTCGGGAAAGCCAAGATCGATCTTGTAAGACTTATTTGGCTCTTCCTGCTCAAATGCCTCGGCGTGGCGCTCCTCGAAGAGCTGTTTTTCCGCGCCCTGCTCGTGCCGTTTGTACGCGCGCGGGTGAAGGGAAAACTTGCCGCAGGGTGGACGGTCCTCATCACCGCCGCCGTATTCGGGCTCTCTCATCTTTTGAATCTCTTCTTCGGCGCGGGGGTGGGACCCACCTTTTTGCAGGTCGGCTATACCTTCCTTTTGGGCTGTATGTTCGCGACGATCTTCCTCAAGACGGGGAACGTTTGGATGTGCGTGATCGTGCATTTCCTCTTCGACATCGGCGGCGTCATCGTCACCGACCTCGGCTGGGGAGCTTTTCAGGATACGACCTTCTGGATCCTTACCGTCACGACGGGCGTGCTGTGCGCGGTACATATCATTTATACCGTCTTTAAGCTCA
This sequence comes from uncultured Clostridia bacterium, assembly GCA_947629575.1. GTDB lineage: Bacteria > Bacillota > Clostridia > Christensenellales > Borkfalkiaceae > Gallimonas. Next base: position 104,588 of record CANREF010000004.1, read on the forward strand.
TGAAAAAAGAGGACGGACAGGAGTAAAGAGTGGATACGGTCTATGACGTTGCCGTTGTCGGCGGAGGGATCGCGGGCTACACCGCAGCGCTCACCCTCGTTCATTTCAAAAGAGAAGTTCTGTGGATCGGCACGACGCCGTTCGGAGAGAAGCTGCGCGCCGCGGAGCGGGTCAATAATTTCCCGTCCTTTATGGGCACGGGAGAGGAATTTGCCGCGCTTTTAACGCGGCAGGCAGAGCGCGAACAGGTGCCGTTCACGAAGGGGCGCGTCGATGGGATATACGCCGTTGGTAACGAATTTTTGATAACGTGCGGCAAAATTTCGTACAAAGCCCGCTGCGTCGTGCTCGCTACGGGGGTGGACTTCCGCCGCATGAAGGGGGAGGACGAATTCCTCGGAAGGGGAGTGAGTTACTGCGCCGTATGCGACGGCGCGCTCTACAAAGGGAAGCGGATCGCCTGCGTGCTCGCTTCCCCCGAGTATGAGGAGGAGACGGAATATCTTGCGGGGTTTGCAAGGGAAGTGCTCGCCTTTCCCCTGTATCGCGGAGCGAACTTCCGCGCTCCCAACATCGTAATAATGGACGATGAGCCCGTCTCGGTAAAGGGAGACAGCCGCGCGACCGCGCTTGCCTGCAAGCGGGAAGAATATCCCGTGGACGGTGTGTTCCTGCTCAAAGACGCCTCGCTCAAGGCGCTCGTGGGCGGGCTCGAAACGGAGGGCGGGCATGTCAGGGTCGGGCTCGATATGTCCACCAACCTCAAGGGGCTTTACGCCGCGGGGGATGTGACGGGAAAGCCCTACCAATACGTGAAAGCGGCGGGAGAAGGATCGAAGGCGGCGTATTCTGTTCACGATTTTCTTTTGCGGGCAAAAGAAAATCCGTGAGGGGTAAAGTTACGAATCTATAAGTTGCTATCTGCCCGCCTGCGATCTGCCTTGCGCAGACAATGAGCCGCAAGCGTGCGGCAAATTGGGGCGCGCAGCGCAGAAGCGTGGTTCTGCTCGCGCAAGCGATTATACTCTGTTCACGATTTTCTTTTGCGGGCAAAAGAAAATGCGTGAGGGGTAAAGTAACGGATTTTAAGTTGTAATCCGCCCGTCTGCGATCTGCCTTGCGCAGACAATGAGCCGAAGCGTGCGGCAAATAAGGAGAGACAAGATGAGAAAATTGCTTTTTATCGATTGCTGTATCCGCGGAGAGATCTCGCGGACGAGGAGGCTCGCGGAGGCGTTCCTGAATGGGCTGCCCGTGGGGGAATTTGAAGTCGAGCGGGTGGATCTGGGAACGCTTGAGCTCTTTCCCCTCGACAGGGCGCGCTATTTCGTCCGCGAAAATCTGCTCGCGGAAGATAGGCTCGGCGATCCGCTCTTTTCCCTTGCCAAGCAGCTCGCCGCGGCGGATATAGTCCTTCTCGCCGCTCCCTTCTGGGATATGGGCATCCCCGCCCAACTCAAGACTTATATCGAAAACGTCTCCATTGCGGGCGTCACCTTTTCCTGCGATGAAGAGGGGCGCTTCTCGGGGCTCTGCCGCGCGGAGCGGATGGTGTACCTCACGACCCGCGGCATGGAGATCGCGGACGGAAGCGAGATGGAACAGGCGTCGCCCTATCTGAAGGCGATCTGCAAATTCTTCGGCATCGGGGGATTGGATATGGTGTCGGCGTGGGGGATGGACGTTCAACCCGCAGAGGAGGCTGAAAGAAGGCTTTCCCTCGCGGAGGAAGGCGCGCGGGAGCTTGCAAAGAGCATATAGCACAAAAAATTGCCAAATTTTGCCTGTGTTTGCTTGTAAGCGGCGGGCAAAATGTGTATAATAATAAATGAAGCGGTAATTTCCGCAAAAAGGAGACTATTTTATCTTTTATGGATGCGTACCCATCTGAGGGCATTGTCCCATTGCTCAACGCCGCCGGGACGGGCGGCATTTCGATCGCGCTCATCATCGTGCTCGTTGTACTTATCTTTCTCTCGGGGTTTTTCAGTGCAACGGAAACGGCATACACGAGCTTTTCCACCGTGCGGATGCGCCGCTTCGCCGCAAAGAAGCGGACGGCACAGATCGCGCTGAAGATGAGCCGCAACTACAACAACGTCCTCACTACGCTTCTTATCGGAAATAATATCGTGAACATTGCCGCCGCGTCCATCGCAACGGTGCTGTTCACGAGTTTGATCGGCGAAGAACTCGGTCCTACCGTCTCCACGATCGTGCTCACCGTTTTGGTGCTCATCTTCGGGGAAGTCACACCCAAGACGCTCGCCAAGGAATCGCCCGAGAAGTTCGCCTGTTTCGCGGCATATCCGCTCTACATCTTTTCCTTCATCTGCCTTCCCCTCAACTGGGTGTTCGGCGGCTGGAAAAAGCTCATCTTCCTCGTGTTCGGGCTCAATAAGAAGAAGCCGAAATATACCGAGGAAGAATTCAAAATGATCGTCACCGACGTCAAGAAGGAGGGCGTGCTCAACGAGACGGAGCACGATCTCATCGAAAAGACGCTGCGCTATGACGAACTGCACGTCGGCTCTTGCATGATCCCGCTCGACAGAGTTGTCGCGGTCGAGATCCGCGACGATTCGCGGCTCATTTTGCGGCTCTTCCGCGAGACCAATTTCTCGCGTATCCCCGTATACAAGGGAACAAAGCCGAACATCATCGGCATCCTGTATCGGGCGGATTTCTATGAAAATATGCTCGCCGGCAGGACGAATTTTGAAAATATCATCCGCCCGATCGCCCGCACGACGACGGACGAAAAGATCTCCGAACTCATGAAACGGATGCAGGGGATGAAGGAACATATGGTCATGGTCGGCTCGGAGGGGAATGTGCTCGGCATCATCACCCGCGAGGATATGATCGAGGAGCTCCTCGGCGACATCGACGACAAGTACGACTTAACTCCCGTTACATCGCCGCTGCAGCCCTTCATTCCAGAACCCGAAAAACCCGAGCCCGTGGACGAAACGGAAGAGTGAATCCCATTTTGTCCCATTCCTCCTTATGCGCCTTTTGATCCCATGTGCGGCGGGGGTGGAAGCCTCCGTCAAGCGACAACTGAAAGATCTCGGATACGGTGAATGTCCCGCTCTGAACGGCAGAATTGCCCTCGAGGGGGACTTTTACGATATTGCCCGTCTCAACGTCTTCCTGCGCTCGGGCGAGCGCGTTCTCATCGAGCTCGGGAATTTCCCCGCTTCCGCATTCGACGAACTCTACGACGGCGTTTATGCCCTTCCGTGGGAGGAATTTCTCTCCGCACATTCCCTCATCCGCATGGACGGGAAGAGCTTCAAGAGCGCCTTAGGCGCGATCAAAGCGGCGGGCGGGGTCGCCAAAAAGGCGATCGTTTCCCGCTTGAAGGAAAAACTGCACACCCGCACCCTCGACGAGAAGGGGGAGCGCGCGATCGTCGGCGTGAGCCTCTTTGAAAACAATGCGAGCGTCACTCTCGACACCTCGGGGGAGGGACTGCATAAGCGCGGGTATCGCAACCTCTCCTATGAAGCGCCGCTCAAGGAGACGGTCGCGGCGGCAATGGTGGAGAGCAGCGTCTTCCGTGCGGGAAAGCCCTTTGCCGACCTCTTTTGCGGCAGCGGCACGATCCCCATCGAGGCGGCGCTCTATGCGCTGAACATCGCTCCGAACGCAAGGCGGGAGTTCGATTTTACCAAATGGAAGTGCGCGCCCGATGTGCTTTCCCGTGCGAGAGAGGAAGCGGGGGACGTGCGGAAGAAGGGGATCAAGCTCTCCCTCCTTGCCTCAGACCTCTCCGAAAAGGCGGTCTCCATCGCCCGCTACCATGCCAAAAGGGCGGGGGTGGAGGAGCACATCCGCTTTTCCTGCGCAGACATGCGCACATTTTCCGCGGAGGAAAAGTACGGCGTTCTCATCTCCAATCCGCCCTACGGAGAGCGGCTCAAGGAGGAAGATCTTGCCGCCCTTTACCGCGATTTCGGAAAGCTCTACCGCAGCCTTCCCGATTGGAGCTGCTACTTTCTTTCGGGCTTCGAGGGCGCGGAGCGCGCCTTCGGGGGAAGGGCGGATAAGCGCAGGAAACTCTACAATGCGAATATCCCCTGCGGGTTTTACGGCTATCTCGGAGCTCCGCCGCCGAGATCATGATATTATTGTGAAAATTTGCAAAGCGCGCTTTATGTTTCTTGACAGCGCGCTTTTTTTTGCATATAATAGTTACGGTTTGTTTAGGACCGTACAAAAGGAGGATGGTATGGAAATCAATCAATATCTCGTGAAACTGATCGAAGCCTCAAAGGGGATGGAAAGTCTCGACCTGTTCATGGGCAAAGCGACGCTCAATAAGACGGAGTTCCGTCTTCTGCAGGAGGTCATCACGCGGCGGGAAATGCAGCAGAACATCATCTCTTCCGAGCTTGCCAAAAAGCTCGGCATCACCCGTTCCGCCGTGTCGCAGATCGTCACCAAGTTGGAGGGGAAGAACCTCGTCAAACGCACTCCGTCCGATTATGACAGGAAGATCGCCTATATCTGCCTCTCCGATTACGCCGCCTCGATGTTCGAGCAGCACTGCGAGCGCGCCAATGCCCTCATGGAGAAGGTGGTGGAGCGCTTCGGAAAGAAGAAATTGGATAAATTCATTGCCGATTACGATGAACTGAGGGAGATTTTCCGCTCGGTCATCGAGGAGAACAAACCCGAGTAACCTCTACACTTAACGGAGAGTATTGAACATGTTAAAACTCATTGGGATCAAGAAAGATTACAAGGTCGCGGACGGATATGTGCACGCCCTGAAGGGGATCGACCTCGAGTTCCGCAAAAACGAATTCGTCTGCATCTTGGGGCAGTCGGGGTGCGGTAAGACGACGCTTCTCAACGTCATCGGCGGGCTCGACCACTATACCGAGGGCGATCTTGTGATACAGGGCAAGTCCACCAAGGATTTCAAGGACAGAGACTGGGACGTCTACCGCAACCACCGCATCGGGTTCATCTTTCAGACTTACAACCTCATTCCCCACCAAACGGTGCTCGGGAATGTGGAACTTGCCCTCACGATCGCGGGAATTCCACGCGATGAAAGGCGGGAGAGGGCAAAGAAGGCGCTCGAACGGGTGGGGCTCGGAGAAGAGCTCAACAAGCGCCCCAACCAGCTCTCGGGCGGGCAGATGCAGCGCGTCGCCATTGCCCGCGCCCTCGTCAACAATCCCGACATCCTGCTCGCCGACGAGCCCACGGGCGCGCTCGACAGCAAGACGAGCGTCGAAGTCATGGATCTCATCAAGGAGATCGCGGGCGAAAGGCTTGTCATCATGGTGACCCACAACCCCGAACTCGCCGAAAAGTACGCGACCCGCATCGTGCGCCTAAAGGACGGGCTCGTGGAGGACGACAGCGACCCTTACACGGAGAGCGCGGAAGAGGAGACATGGGACGTCGACCGCGAGGCGGATGAGGCAAAGGCAGCCAAGGCGGCGGCGAAGGCGGACGGGAAGCGCAAGCCCCGCGCCAAGATGAGCTTTCTCACCTCCCTTGCCCTCTCGGCGCGCAACCTTCTCACCAAAAAGGGGAGGACGATCTTAACTTCGGTCGCAGGCAGTATCGGCATCATCAGCGTCTGTCTCGTGCTCGCCCTCTCGAGCGGGTTCGGAAATTACATCGAAAAGACGGAAGAGGATATGCTCTCCTACTATCCCATACAGATCACGGAGAACTCCTTCGATATGACGGCGGTGATGGGCGCAATGCAGGGGTTCAACGATGTCCCCGATATGTCGAAAATAGACGATAAGGTCTATGTCAATTCTTTCCTCACGGGACTTGCCAAGGACATGGCGATCACCAATCATATCGGCGAAGATTACCTGAAATTCCTCGACGACAACCTCACCGACGATCTCGTCTATGACGTCTCCTACGGCTACGGCGTGAGCCTTGTAGACAATCTATTTGCGGACGTATTGACGGGAGGCGTCATTCACGACGAGGTCGAAACGCCGCAGGAGCACCGCATTTTCTCTCTGAGTGCGCTCAAGAACTTCTATATCACCGAGCTCACCACCTACGGAGAGGGAAAGTTTACCGCATTGCTTCCCTTTGCGGATTTTTTCGGGAGCATCGTCCATAAGATGCCCGATACGAAGGAGATCGGCGGGGAGGGATATGCCGATTACATCCTCACGCAGTACGACATTTTAGACGCCGACACTCCCTATGAATCGCTCGGGGGCGAGAAGCCCCACTTCCCGCGCAATGAGAACGAGATCGTCCTCGTCATAGACGGGAACGGCGCGATCACCGATATGACGATCGCCCAGCTCGGCTTCCTCGATGAGCGCAACTTCATCTCTCCCTTCCTCGAAGAGAAGGGGTATGTGGACACCGAATGGGATCATATGCTCGACTTTGCGGGCGACGGACAGAACTACGAGGGGATCATCGGCAAGAAGTTCACCCTGTTCTACAATGACAGCGTTTACTCGCGGAATCATGACGCAGGGGCGACGTATCCCTTTGATTACAGCGGGGAGAGAGACAGCCTTTCCGCCACCGAAGAGGAGGGCATGGAACTCACCGTGAGCGCCGTCTTGCGGCTCAAGGAGGGCTATACCTATGGCTGTCTCGCGCAGGGGCTCAACCTCACCGACGAGACCGTCCGTTCCTATATTGCCAAGAACAAGACGAGCGAGATCGTGAAGTTCATCCAAAATTCTTATTTCGAAACCGAACAGGGCTCGGGTTATCTCGGCTTGCCCAATCCCAATTTCTCAAGCTATTATACCTATCAGCTTCCATTAAGCAGTGCATTGTGCGCTTTCACCGATGGCGCACTGCGCGCTGCGGGCGGGTCGGATAAGCCGACGAGCATTTCGATCTATCCCAAGGACTTCGACAAAAAAGAGAAGGTGCTCTCCATTCTCGACGATTGGAACGCCCACTGTTCCGCCACGGAGGAGGAGCGGGCGACATGGGACGAGGCAACGCGGGAAGCGTGGGAAGGTTACGGTGAGGCGGACAAGATCACCTATACCGATACGGTGGGACTGCTCATGGGAATGGTGCAGACCATGCTCGACGTCATCACCTACGTGCTCGTCGCCTTTACCGCGATCTCGCTCATCGTGAGTTCGGTCATGATCGGCATCATCACCTATGTGTCGGTGGTGGAGCGCGTCAAGGAGATCGGCGTTCTGCGCTCCCTTGGCGCGCGGAAGAGGGACATCAAGAACCTCTTCAACGCGGAGACGTTCATCATCGGGCTCGGAGCGGGGCTCATCGGCGTCGCCGTCACCTATCTTTTGGAGATCCCCATCAACCTCATCATCTCTTCCCTTTCGGGGATCACCGGGATCGCGTCGCTGCCCATTCTTACGGCGTTCATCATGGTGGTGATCAGCGTCGCGCTCACTCTCATTTCGGGGCTTATCCCCGCCAGCGCTGCCGCCAAGAAAGATCCCGTTATCGCCCTCCGCACCGAATAAAAGGGGCGGGGAAGGGGCATACTCCTTCCAAACGAACGAGAGGTGTTTTTTATGGCAAAGAAAAAGAAACTACCCAAACTTACCGATGAAGAGTATGAAGAATATCTCAGATCGCTATTGAATAAGTAAAAAATCGGGAGCTCGTCTCCCGATTTTTTTACTGGAAGCGTTGGGGCGGCGTATAACTTCCCCTTGCTGTCCCTTTTAGGGAAAGTGGCACGCAGTGCCGAAAGGGTTCTCTAAAACTCCTCAGTCGCGCAAGCGCGCCAGCTCCCCTGTAAGGGACGCCGAGAATAAGGACTTACTTATCCCTCTTTCCGCACGCCCAAAATGTGCAGACCGCGCGTGACGGGGGCACGGTAGGAGGCAAGGGTCCTTCCGAATGCGTCATAGGAGTGCGCCGCAACGAGGATATTTCCTCCCGAAAACCCCACCACGACGGGAGAATGATAAAAATCGCCCGTCTCCCGCCCGAGCTGCACAATGTCGCCGAGTTCCAATTTTTCGAGGGGAACGACCTCCGCAAATGGTCCTGCGCCCTCGTTGCTTACCAAAAAGTTATAGAGATATTCCACCCCCGTCCATGAGGCCGTCCGATCGCTCGCCGAGCGGTAGAACCACCCATAGACGGGGGTAAAATTCATTACGCCCGCACCCGCAAAGATACATTGCGAGGCGAAATTGGTGCAGTCGCCGCCGATCGCGCTGAAATCGTAATAGGCGGGGTTTCTCGAAAACGCCCAGCGGCGGGCGTAGGCAACGGCTTTTTCTCTGTCAAAGGGAAGAAGTTCATAAGGCATAGTCCATTCTATGCCGTAATCGCATACATCGGTGCGGGCATACCGAAGTCATACAGGGAACGGGACAAGGCATAGAATAGAGCGTGAGATATCGCCGTCCCAAAAACAAAGTGCGGCGGCGCATCATCCTTGCGCTCGTCGCACTTTCATTCATAGGGCTCGTCATTTTCCTGCACTTCAATATCACGCACGTCCTCATCTCCGTTGCGGAGGCGTCCATGCGCTCCATTACGACGGTCGCCGTCAACGACGCCATCTATTACACCCTCTCCGACAGCGTGCGCTACGAGGAACTTGTCAACGTCCTGCGCGACGAAGAGGGGAACATCACTGCGATCACTTCCAACCCCTTTCAGATCAACCGCATCGCGCGGGATACCGCGTATGTCTCCCAGCAAAATCTCACCAAAATGAGCGAAGGGGGCGTGGAGATCCCGCTCGGCGCATTCACGGGCATAGAGGCATGGGCGGGCTTCGGACCGCGCATCCACATCAAGATCATCCCCATTTCCAATGTGGAATGCCGCTTTGCCTCCTCCTTCACCGCGGCGGGCGTCAATCAAACCAAGCATTCGATCTATCTCGAGATCGTCGCAGACATCTCCATCGTCATGCCCTCGGGAACGCGCAATTTCGCCTCCCGAACGGAAGTGCTCATCTGCGAGAGCATACTCCTCGGCAAAGTGCCGGACACTTATTTGCAGGCGGACATCTTCGGGAACGGTTACGATTTAGTCCCCTGAGACCGTCTTTATAAGGTCGAGGATGGCGGGCGTGCCGCTCTGAATTTCGCAGGCGGAGAGGGCGAAGCGCAGAGAGCCGTCCTTGCAAAGTTCGCCGAGCGCTGTGGGCAGGGAGGAAAGTTCGCTCTCCCTCAAGATCCTGCACAGTCCGCGCTTTTCAAAGTAGGCGGCATTCTGCAGTTGGTCTCCCCGCGAGCCCCGCTCGAGGGGGACAAAGAGCGCGGGCTTTTTGAGCGCGATCACCTCGAATACCGTATTGCTTCCCGCGCGGCAGAGCACACAGTCGCACGCGGCATAGGCACTGCCCATATCTTTCTCGAATTCCCTCCGCACATAGCCGCTCCGAAGAATCTCCTCTCCGTTGCCCTTTCCCGTGATATGCAGGATATGAAAGCGCTTCAAAAGCGTCGGAAGATGGGCAATGACCGCCTCGTTGAGCGCGCGGCTGCCGCTCCCTCCGCCGAGCACGAGCAGGACGGGTTTGTCGTCGGGAAGAGAGTATTTTTTCCGCGCCCGCGCCCGTTCGCCGCGGAAGAGCTCCTTGCGCATGGGCGAGCCCACATATTTTCCGTTGGGGAAGAGCCCCGCAGTCTCGGGGAAGGAAGTCAGAACGTATTTACACTTTTTTGCCATGAGCTTTGTCGCAAGCCCGGGGGAGAGGTCGCTCTCGTGGGTGAGGGCGGGAATTCCGAGCTTATGCGCCGCCCACACCGCGGGATAGCTCGCAAATCCGCCTTTGGAAAAGACGAGGTCGGGCTTTTCCTCCTCCAAGATGCGCATCGCCGCTTTCTTCGCTGCCCGCAGGCGGAAGGGGATCTTGAGATTCTCGAGGGTGAACGAGCGGACGAGCTTGGGACAGTCCACTTCAAAGAAGGGGTATCCCGCTTCCGAGACGAGGGCTTTTTCGATGCCGCCCGTGCCCATGTAGGCGAGTTTGTGAGAGAATTTGAGTTCGTTCATCACGGCGAGATTGGGTACGACGTGCCCCGCGCTCCCGCCGCCGCAAAAGAGAAAATATTGCATAAAAAATACCCTTCCTACATTATATGCAACGGAAGGGCGTTTTATTGAATTACACGGTCAATATGCGTCCGCAATGCGCTTTGCCTCTTGTCTGACCCGCTCGGCGAGGGAGAGAGGGGAGAGCACCTTTAAGCCCGCGCCGACGGATAAGATCGTACCGACGAGGGATTCGTCGTCGGGAAGGGAGACTTCCGCATAATATTTGTCTCCCTGTTTATGCAGATTTTCTATCCCGAGCCAGCCCTCGGCAAAGGGAAGCGCCTCGCTCGAGATCTCGAACCGCGCGAGGGTCACATTGTCGTCATACCAGAACTTGAGGGGAACGTCTTCCCGCTTGAAGGGGATGCGCTCGAAACGTTCCTCCGTCTCGAGGATGGTGCGCATCCGCCCGAGCTTGAAGAGGCGGAAAGCGTCCCTCGACGTACAGAAGGCGTATACATACCAGATGTTCTGCTTATAGACGAGCAAATGGGGATAGATCTTTCGCTGGCTGCGTTCCCCCTCGCGGGAGACATAATCGATCTCAAGCACTTCCCGCTCCTCGATGGCGCGCTCCATGAGGGAAAGTTTTTCGGAAAAACTCCTTTCGTCCCCCCAACTGCCGCAATCCACGAGGATGTTTCCCGATACGGTGAGGTCGAACTTCTCGCTCTTCACCTGCGCGCGCAGTTTTTCAATGGCGGAGGCAAGGTCGGGATCTTTGAATTGGGCGTTCATGGTGAGCATCGCCTCGATCGCCTTGGAGTATTCCTCCTTTGTCATGAGCCCCTTGGGCAGCTTGAAGGCGTCCGATATGTATATTCCGCCTCCCGCGCCCCTTGCAACGTCGATGGGAATCCCCGCGATCGTCAGCTCATCCACGTAGCGGTAGATGGAACGCACCGATACGTCGTACTTCGCGGCGAGCTCTCCCGCGCTCACTTTGCGCTTGGCGAGCAGGGTGAATAAAATTCCCGTCATGATCTGATACTTCATCCGTTTTCTCCGAAAATTTTTATTTTTCGAAAATTATTTTACCAAATATGACAGCTATTGTCAACAATTCTCGTCTATAATAGGGGACGAAAAGGAGCGGAAAATGAACGAGTTCGAACGGTTTGTGGAAGAGGAAAGGCAAAGAAGAGAGGAACAGAGGAATGAAGAACTGCGCCGCCGCGTGCTGCTGCGCCTGAAGGCGGCAAAGGAGAAGACCGCTTCCGAAGCGTCCGCCGCGTTCGCGCGGGAGGAGCGCACCCTCGCGGCAATTTGATTTTTCTTTGCTTCTTTCGTTGACAAAATATGCCTCCGCGTGTAAAATAGAGGGGAATACAAAAGGAGTTTCTTATGCAAAACGTCATGGATACCCTGCGCGCGCGGGGTTTTATCAAACAGACCGTCTATGAAGACGAACTCTACGAACTCTTGGGGAAAGAGAGCGTTCCCTTCTATATCGGCTTCGACCCGACCGCCGATTCCCTGCACGTGGGACACTTCATGCAGCTCGTCGCGATGCGGCACATGCAGCTCGCGGGGCACAAGCCCATCATTTTGATCGGCGGCGGCACCGCCATGGTGGGAGACCCCTCGGGCAGAACGGACATGCGCTCGATGATGACCAAGGAGACCATCGCCTATCACGTGGAATGCTTCAAAAAGCAGATGTCGAAGTTCATCTCCTTCGAAGGGGAGAACGCGGCGATCATCGTCAACAACGCCGATTGGCTCTTGAACCTCAACTACATCGACTTTTTGCGGGACATCGGCGTGCATTTTTCCGTCAATAAAATGCTCACGGCGGAGTGCTTCAAGGCGCGCATGGAGCGGGGGCTTTCCTTCCTCGAATTCAACTACATGCTCATGCAGGCCTACGACTTCCTCGTTCTGCACCAAAAATACGGCTGTTCCTTGGAACTTGGCGGCGACGACCAGTGGAGCAATATTCTCGCGGGCGCGGATCTCATCAGAAGGAAGGAGAGGAAGCCCGCCTTTGCGATGACCTTTCAGCTCCTCACCACGAGCGAGGGCAAGAAAATGGGCAAGACGCAGAAGGGCGCGGTTTGGCTGGACGCGAACAAGACGAGCCCCTACGAATTCTACCAATATTGGCGGAACACGGCGGACGACGACGTGGAAAAATGCTTCTGCCTTTTGACGTTCGTTCCGCTCGAAGAGGTCAAGGAGCTCTGCCGCTACCGCGACGAGCGCATGAATGCCGCAAAGGAGCGGCTCGCCTTCGAGCTCACCCAAATGGTGCATGGCAAGGAGGCGGCGGAGCTTGCGCAGTCGCAGGCGCGGGCGGCGTTCGGCGGCGAGGGGGAGATGCCCGAAAGGGAGATCCCCGCCGAAACTTCCACCCTTCTCGGCGCGCTCGTTGCAACGGGGCTCTGTAAGTCCAACGGCGAGGCGCGGCGGCTCGTGGAGCAGGGCGGCGTCTCCGTCGGAGACGAAAAGGCGACGGACGTCAATATGCCCCTTCCCGCGGGCGAATTTGTCCTTCACAAGGGGAAGAAAGTGCACATCAAGGTCGTGCGCAAATAAATGGAATACAGAAGCGTCGTCGGGGAGACGGTCACCGAAAAAGTCATCGAAAAGAGCAGGTTTTTGACCTACGTTTCGCACACGGAGGGCGAGGAAGAGGCGAAAGGCTTTCTTGTCCGTATCCGCGCGCTTCACCCCACGGCGACCCATGTCTGCTACGGCTATATTGCCGATAAGCTCGGCAACGAACAGCGCTTTTCGGACGACGGAGAGCCGCAGGGAACGGCGGGTATGCCCATTTTGGGGGTGATCAAGGCGCAGAACCTTCGGGAGACGGCGATCGCCGTGGTGCGCTACTTCGGCGGCATCAAGCTCGGCGCGGGGGGCTTAACGCGGGCATACGCGGGCGGCGCTGCCGAGGGCGTGGAAGCCGCTGAAAAGAAGGTCTACACCACGGGCGTCGAGGTGACGCTCGAGGTGGACTATCCCGACGTGAACGCCGCACTGCGCTTTTTGGAAGGGGAGATCGTGCTCTCGCGCGAATTTTCCGACAAGGCGCGCTTCACCGTGATGATAAAGGAGAGCGAAGAGGAAACCTTCACCGCCCGCGCATGGGACTTTTTCAACGGAAAGGTCTTTCTTGCAAGCGGAAAAACTTACTTTTATCCGTTTTAAGTTTCGCATAGCTTTGCTCGTACCCCCCTTGGCTCCCCCTTGAGGGGGAGCTGTCACGAAGTGACTGAGGGGGTGTTTGTTTTACGACACCCCTTCCGCCTCCTTCAAAGAGGGCAGCGCTTGCCCCCTCCTCAGGAGGGGGGTAGGGGGTGGTGTCCTTTGCTCTGAATGTTCACCACCTCAGTCGCCTGCGGCGACAGCTCCTCCTAAGGAGGAGCTTTTTTTGTCGGAAAAAATTCCGACTTTTTTCTTCAAATGCTTGACAAGTTTACTTGGCAGTGCTATGATAGACATACCAAGTTTACTTGGCAAAGGAGAGGAATATGGACGAAAAGCAGGAACAAACCGAGACCGACGGAAGCGAACAGCCGCTCTCCAAAGAGGAGATCTTAGCGCGCAGCCGCAAGGAAAACGAAAGAAGCGGCGATGAGCGGGAACAGGCGAGGTGGAAGTGGGTGACCTACAGCGGCTATCTCGCCACGATCATTACCGTCGTCGCCATCGAATTTTGTTATATTCTGCTCCATCGGGCGGAAGAGTTTTTCTATCCGATATACGTTCTGCTTGGAACAAGCATGAGCGCACAGACGACCTGTCAGGCAGTCGTCATGAAGAAGGGGAAGGGGAAGACGATCTCCATTGTCTGTGCCGCCGTGCTCATCGCGGTCACGATCGCCCTGTGGGTGCTGTTCGCCCTCTCCCTTGCGGGGATAGAACTTTGAGGAGTGTGTCATGGAAGAAAATTTCAATAGCGAAGAAGAATTGAACGCCGAAGAGCCCGCGCTCTCCAAAGAGGAGATCTTAGCGCGCAGCCGCAAGGAAAACGAAAGATGCGGCGATGAGCGGGAACAGGGGCGCAAGTTGCGGGCGAAATACCTCGGATTTGTGGCGGTGGTGCTTGCGTGCGGCGTCGTTATGATGGTGCGGCTGCTTACGGAAGACGTCGTCCCTTACGATCTCATGGCGATCATGCTCACGGGTCTTGTGGCGCAGAATACCGTGGAACTGTTCGTCACCACAAATAAGACGCTGCGGGCGGTCTCGATCGTCGCAGAAATCGTTGTTCTCGCGGCGGCGATCATGTACTGGGTGGAATGGGGCTTGTCCCTTGCGGGGAAATAGGTCGGGCGAAATGGACGAAAAACTTGTGCTCCGCAACCGTTTGAAAGAGGTTCGGGCGGAAAAAAATCTATCGCAGGGGGAGCTCGCCGCGCTCGTGGGCGTCTCGCGCAATACGATCTCCTCAATCGAGACGGGACAGTTCTGCCCCACGGCGAAGCTCGCCCTCATTCTCTGCACCGCGCTCGATAAAAAGTTTGAAGAATTGTTCTATTTTTAGTTTTTTGCAGGAAAGACAGCTGCGCCCCGCAACTTTCGTTGCGGGGCGCAGCACATATATGAAGTTTACTTTTTCCTGCGTTCTTTGCGCTCGGAGAGCGCTTTTTCCGCATAACCCTCAAGTTCCTCGGCAAACTTCCGCGCCGACTTGAAGGGGAAGCAGAAACTCGCGTGCTTTGCTTCGAAGTTCTCCACGTGCTCCTTGACGCACTCTTTCAAATGTTCAAAGTGGACGACGATCTGCTTCTCCTGGGCGAACTTTCTGATCTTCATCGAAAGGTTCAGCGAGTGGGCGAGGTCTACGAGGAACACGCCGAGAACGAGCCCCACAAAGAAGGCGAATTCCATGTGACCCACAAACCACGTCACCGCTTTGAGCACGGGCTCGTTCATGAGGAAATAGAATCCCGCCGCCACGAGCAGCCACAAAAAGGAGAAGAGGGGACAGATGATGCCCTGAATGTTTCCCCATTGGTCGGAGTAGTCCCACAGCTTGATCTTCATACCCTTGATGAAGATAAGCCCCGCGATGTATTCGATCACCGTCATCATCGCGCCCATGATGAGAATGAGAAGGAGGGCGTCGAGCCACTCATGCCCCGTATGGATGGGGATGAGGGAGATCGCGAACATGAGGGAGAGCCCGAATCCGTAGAGGGGGATATAAGGTCCGGTCAGAAAGCCGGGGTTGATCCATTTCTTTGCGGAAAAGAATCTGCGGAAGAACACTTCGAGCACCCAGCCGAGCATACTTCCCACAATGAAGAGAAACGCCGCCACCAAAAGTCCGTCCAAAAATCTCATCGGTAAGCTCCTTTGTCTTTGGGAATTATATCACACTTTCTCTGTTCATGCAAGAAAAAACTCCCTTGCGGGAGCTCTTTTTATTTGTGGGGATAGGGGAGATCGTAGTCGGTCAGCCCCACGAGATAATCCAAGGAAGTATCGTAGATCTGCGCAAGCTGCACGAGCGTCTCCAACGGGATCTCCCGCTTGCCCGTTTCATATTGCGAATAGGTGTTTTGCCCGATGTTGAGACGGTGCGATAGCTCTACTTGCGTTATGCTTCGCTCTTTTCGCAGTTCCTTTAACCGAAGTTCCATATTTTTTATTCTAAATATCTCAAAAAAAGATATTGCTATTTATCTCATTTTGTGATAAAATGTAGATCACGGAGGAGATCATGGCAAGGAACGAAAGCCTGCACAAGGCGAGCGTGGCAAAGCAGGACGAATTTTATACACAGATCGCCGACATCGAGAGGGAGCTTGTCCATTACGAAGAACATTTTCGCGATAAAGTTATCTTCTGTAATTGCGACGACCCTGCATACAGTAACTTTTGGCGTTACTTTCAGCTCAAATTTTATCAACTCGGGTTAAATAAACTTGTCTCTACCCATTTCGAGCCGAACGCGCCGAGCTACAAAATGGAGATCGTGCGCAAGGAGAGGGGAGAGCAGATCGGCATCCCCGACTATGTGCAAACGCCATTAAAGGGGAACGGCGATTTCCGGAGCGAAGAGTGCATCGAGATTTTGGAGGAGGCGGATATCGTCGTCACAAACCCGCCCTTTTCCCTGTTCCGCGAATACCTCGCGCAGCTCATAGAGTACGAAAAGAAGTTTGTTATCATTGCGCCGCTCAACTGTGTTACCTATAAAGAAGTGTTCCCCCTTTTCAAAGGAAACAGGATTTGGTGCGGTTATGGTTTTTTGGGCGGAAACGCATATTTTGCGACAGAGCCGAAGTACGACTATGCCGACGGAGTATATGACAGCAAGACGGGGCTTGTTAAATTTCGGAATGTTCTATGGGTGACAAATCTTGATATTCCAAAGCGCCATGAGGAATTGTCGCTTGTGAAGCAATATTGCGGTCACGAAGAGAATTATCCGAAGTATGACAATTACGATGCAATCGAAGTCGGGAAACTTGTCGATATCCCGTGCGACTACGACGGCGTGATGGGCGTGCCGATTACCTTTCTCGATAAATATAACCCAGAACAATTTGAAATTTTGGACATGAACCCACACTTCTTTATGTTGATACAACGAGGAGAGCCAAAGCCGAAACAACTTACATTAAAAAGTATAGGGGCGAAAGATCCGTATGCACGTATTTTAATCAGGAGGAAATCATGAAAATAGAACTGCAAATGATCCCCGTGCGGGAGGTGTTCGAGGGGTACAAAAACAGCGATGAAGAGGGGGTCGTAGGCTTCGGCGGGAAGCTGAATATCCGCCCCAAATACCAGCGCGAGTTCGTCTATAAGGACAAACAGCGCGACGCCGTTGTGGAAACTGTCCGTAAGAATTTCCCGCTCAATGTCATGTATTGGGTGAAAAACGGCGACGAGTACGAAGTCCTCGACGGACAGCAGCGGACGCTCTCCCTCTGCGAATATATCAAGGGGAATTTCTCCATTGACTATCGCTATTTTTTCAACCTCGAAAGAGAGGAACAAGAGCAAATTCTCGGTTATGAACTCATGGTCTACTTCTGCGAGGGAACGGATCGTGAGAAGCTCGATTGGTTTCGCATTGTGAACATCGCGGGGGAAAAGCTCACCGAGCAGGAACTCCGCAACGCCGTGTATGCGGGGCCGTGGCTCTCGGACGCAAAAAGATATTTCAGCAAGACGAACTGTCCCGCAAAACTCCTCGGGGAGGACTTCATGAGCGGAAGCCCCATTCGGCAGGACTATCTCGAAAGGGTGCTCCTTTGGATCTCGGAGGGGAAGATCGAGGACTATATGTCCCTTCATCAGTTCGCCTCCAACGCCAACGAGTTGTGGCTGTATTTTACCAACGTCATAAATTGGGCGAAGGTGCTTTTTCCCACCGTCAGGCGGGAGATGAAAGATGTGCCGTGGGGGACGCTCTATCATAAATTCCACCAAAACGCCTATGACGCCGCCGAACTCGAAGCGCGCATTTCCGGGCTCATGGCGGACGACGATGTGACCAAGAAATCGGGGATCTATGAATATCTCTTTGACGGCGAGGAAAAGCATTTGAGCATCCGCGCTTTCACTCCTGGAATGAAGCGGGGAGCGTATGAACGGCAGGGCGGCTTCTGCGCACATTGCAAAAAGCAATTTGCACTCTCTGAAATGGAGGCCGACCATATCACGCCATGGCACGCGGGCGGGAGGACGGTCGCGGAGAACTGTCAGATGCTCTGTAAGGCATGTAACAGGATCAAATCGGGAAAGTAAAAACAAGGCCGAGGTCACTCGGCTTTTTTGTTTACCGCTTTTGATTTTGGGTATATATAAGGTGAGAAATACGGGAAAAGAAAGTTCACTAAGCCCTCTCCAAGGAGAGGGTGCCCCCGCAGGGGGCGGGTGTGGTGTTCTTCCACCCACCACCTCAGTCTCGCTCCGCTCGCCAGCTCCTCCTTAGGAGGAGCCGAGAACTCCCATGGGCGTCACGCCTTTTTCCGTCACGGGTCCTCGGTGGCTCGACATGACAAAAAGCCCAACTACATACCAATTAACATCCTATTTCAAAAAGGAGGAAAAATATGGACGCGAATAAATATACCCAAAAATCGCTTGCGGCGGTGCAGGAGGCGCAGAACACGGCAATGGAATACGGCAATTCCGAGCTCACCTGCACCCACCTCTGTCTCGCTCTTTTGGAGCGGGACGGACTTGTATACCGCATTTTGAGCCGTTCGGGAGCAGATCCTGCGGGGCTTTCCCGCGCCGTCAAGGAAGAGGTGGAACGCCTTCCCCGTGTTTCGGGCAGCGGTGCGGGACAGGTCTATGCCACCCCTGCGCTCGCGCGCACTCTCTCCGAGGCGGAAAAGCTCGCCGCGAACATGAAGGACGACTATGTTTCGGTAGAGCACCTCTTCCTCTGTCTCTTCGACAATGCGGAGAGCCGCTTGACGGACGTTTTCAAGCGCTTCGGCGTGACTAAGGACAGCTTCCTCAAGGGGATGAAGGAAGTGCGCGGCAATCAAAATGTGAAGAGCGACAATCCCGAAGATTCCTATGAGGCGCTCGAAAAATACGGCATGGATCTCACCAAGCGGGCGAGAGAGCACAAGCTCGAACCCGTCATCGGCAGGGACGAGGAGATCCGCAACGTCATCCGCATTCTCTCCCGCAAGACCAAGAACAATCCCGTGCTCATCGGCGAACCGGGCGTCGGCAAGACGGCGATCGCCGAAGGGCTCGCCCAGCGCATTGCGAAGGGGGACGTTCCCGAGGGCTTGAAGAATAAGACCCTCTTCTCCCTCGACATGGGGGCGCTCATCGCGGGGGCGAAGTACCGCGGCGAATTCGAGGAGCGCTTAAAAGCTGTGCTGCAGGAAGTCACGAAGTCGGAGGGGAATATCCTCCTCTTCATCGATGAGCTCCATACCGTTGTCGGCGCGGGCAAGAGCGAGGGCGCGATGGACGCGGGCAACCTCTTAAAGCCCCTGCTTGCGCGCGGGGAATTGCATTGCATCGGGGCGACCACCCTCGACGAATACCGCAAATACATCGAAAAGGACGCCGCACTCGAACGGCGCTTCCAGCCCGTGCTCGTGGGAGAGCCCACGGTTGAGGACACGATCTCCATTCTCCGCGGCTTAAAAGAGCGGTTTGAGATCTTCCACGGCGTGCGCATCCACGATGACGCTCTCATTTCTGCCGCAACTTTGAGCAACCGCTATATCACCGACCGCTTCCTGCCCGATAAGGCGATCGACCTTGTGGACGAAGCGGCGGCGATGATCCGCACGGAGATCGACTCCATGCCCGCCGAAATGGACGCGCTGCACCGCAGGATCGTTCAGCTCGAGGTGGAGGAGAACGCCCTTCAGAAGGAGCGGGACAATCTCTCGCAGGCACGGCTCGAGACCCTCAAACGGGAACTTGCCGACTGCAAGGAAAAGTTCAACGGCATGAAGGCGAAATGGGAGGACGAGAAGGCGAAGATCAAAGAGGAGAAGGACCTCAAGGAAAAGTTAGACGCCTTCCGCGGCGAGCTGGAAAGCGCCAAACAGCGCGGCGACTACAATACCGCGGGACGGCTCGAATACGGGGCGATCCCCTCGCTCGAGAAGAAACTCGCCGCCGCCAAACAGGCGCAGCGGGAGGGCGCTCTTTTGCAGGACGAAGTGACGAAGGAGCAGATAGAGGAGATCGTCTCCCGCTGGACGGGTATCCCCGTCACCCGCCTCAAAGAGGGGGAGAAAGCCAAGCTCCTGCGCCTGCCCGAGGAGATCCACAAGAGGGTCGTGGGGCAGGAAGAGGCGGTGGAGAAGGTCTCCGAGGCGATCTTGCGCGCACGGGCGGGCATTTCCGACCCCAACCGTCCCATCGGCTCATTCCTCTTTTTGGGCCCTACGGGCGTGGGGAAGACGGAACTCAGCAAGTCCCTCGCCGTAAATCTCTTCGACGACGAGAAGAACCTCATCCGCATCGATATGAGCGAATACATGGAGAAGTTCTCCGTGTCGCGGCTCATCGGCGCGCCTCCCGGATATGTGGGCTATGAGGAGGGGGGAACGCTCACCGAGGCGGTGCGGCGGCATCCCTATTCTATCGTCCTCTTCGACGAGATCGAAAAGGCGCACCCCGACGTCTTCAACCTTCTTTTGCAGGTGCTCGACGACGGGCGTCTCACCGATTCTCAGGGCAGAACGGTGGATTTCAAAAATACCATTCTCATCATGACCTCCAACCTCGGTTCGGACATCATTTCGGACGGGATCGAGAACGGGGAGGTGACGAACGGCGCGCGCATGGAAGTGGACGCCCTGTTAAAGCGCTCCTTCCGCCCCGAATTTTTGAACAGGCTGGACGAGATCGTCCTCTTCAAGCCGCTCACGCGGGAAAATATTTCGGGGATCGTAGATATCTTGCTCGACAAGCTCAAAGCGCGGCTCAAGGCGGAGGGGGTCGTGCTCGAAGTGACAAATGCCGCCAAGGAATATATCTGCGACTTCGGCTACGATCCCATCTTCGGCGCTCGCCCTCTGAAGCGCTTTTTGCAAAAGAATGCGGAGACGCAGATCGCGCGCTATCTCATCGAGAAAGATCCGCCCGCCGATTCCGTCATCACCCTCGACAGGGGTGCGCAAGGACTGTATCTCAAATAAAATCATCCGCATGTAGCTTGTCTGCGCCGAATTTCTTGCATTGCATTTCAATTCATGGTATAATGAAGACATGGAAATCACGGCGATCACCGAGCAAGTCAAGGACAAGACGAGGTGCAATATCGAGGTGGACGGAAGATTCTTTTGCGGAATGAAGCTCGAGACCGTCATGCAGAACAGGCTCAAGGTCGGCATGGCGGTCACGGCGGAGGCGCTTTCCGCGATGCAAACGGAGAGCGAGAAGCAAACTGCGCTCGATAAGGCGCTCAGCCACATTTCCGCGTCCATGAAGACGGAGCGGGAAGTAAGGGACTTTCTCAAAAAGAAGGGCTACCTTCCGGAAGTTACGGAATATGTGATCGGCAAGATGAAAGAACACCGCTTTCTCGACGACAGGGCATATGCGCTCTCCTATGCGCAAAGCCTCTCTTCGCGGAAGGGAAAGCGGCTCATCGCCGCGGAACTTCGGCGCAAGGGAGTGAAGGAAGAGGACATCGAAGAGGCGCTTTCAGCCGTTGAAGGCGAAGAGGAGAGCGCCAAGGCGATATTGGAAAAATATTTACGCGGAAAGGAACTCGATCAAAAGACGCTGCACAGGGCATATGCCTATCTCTTGGGAAAGGGATTCGATTATGACGCCGCCCGTTCGGCGCTTTCCGCTCTCGGAGAGGACGAATGAGAACCGTCTTTCTGAAAGAGACTTCCTCCACAAACGACGATATCAAGCAGTATCTTTCGGAAGGAGAAAACACCGTCGTCTGCGCCGAGCGTCAGACGAAGGGAAGGGGGACGAAGGGAAGGAGCTTTTCCTCAGAGAGGGGAGGGGTGTACCTATCTTTTTTGCGGTTTTATGAGAACTTTCCCGCCTCCGAAGCCTTTGCGGTCATGACGCATGCCGCGGTCTCGGTGTGCCGCACGGTGGAGGAGTTCGGCATTTCTCCCGAGATAAAGTGGTGCAACGATGTGTTGGTGAAGGGGAAAAAGATCGCGGGTATCCTGATCGAAAACATCCTTTCGGGCGGCTTTTTGCGGGCGAGCATCGTCGGCATCGGGTTGAACGTCACCAACCCGCTCAACGGGCTCGAGGATATCGCGATCTCCATGGGGGAACTGCTCCCGTTGCCTCCTCCTGCGGAGAGAGTGCGGGATTCGCTCATCGCCCACCTTGCGCAGGAGAGCGGGCTTTCGGACTATTTGCATTACATCCGTTTTTTGAACAGACCCATACGGGTCACGGAAGGGGAGCATACCTTTTTGGCTATAGCGCGGGAGATCTTGCCCGACGGCAGGTTGCTCATCGAGCAGAACGGCATATGCCGTCCTCTCTCCGCCGCTGAGATCTCGATTACTTTTTAAGGAGCAAACATGGCACTCGAACTACACAAGACACTCACTATGCAGGAGGGGACTTGCCCTGCCCGCGCCTATTACCTCGTGGGGAAGCCTCACTATTTCAGGAAATGGCGCTTTGCCTATTTTGAAGATGAGCCCACCGAAAAAGAGGCGCTTTCCGTTTCCCCGCAGCGGGAGATCCCCGTTCCCTCATGCTGGCAGATCCTCGGCTACGGAACACACCAATATACCAACCTTCGCTATCCCTTTCCCTACGATCCGCCCTACATCGATCGCAACGATCCTTGCGGCGTGTATGTAACGAGCTTCATCCGTCTGGAAAAGGAAGGGAAGTACTATTTGAATTTCGATGGCGTTGACAGTTGCTTTTACGTATACGTGAACAGCAGATTTGTGGGGTACTCCTCCGTTCCTCACTGCCACAGCGAGTTTGACATCACCGATTATCTGGAGGACAGGAACGAACTTCGCATCATCGTGTTCCAATTCTGCCCGGGCAGCTATCTCGAAGATCAGGATAAGTTGCGCATGAGCGGGATCTTCCGCGACGTCTACATCCTGCACAGACCCGAAGGTCACGTTTTTGACTATACGTTATCAACTTTTTATGACGTTTCTACGGGAGAAGGCACTCTGAAAGTCTGTGCGGACGCGCCCTGCAGTTTCACCTTTTACGGCGACACGGGGATGCAGAAGACCCCTCCCCAAAGGGAACTGTGCATAACTTTACCCGTCCGCCCTTGGAGCGCGGACGACCCCGTGCTCTACAGGCTCGTCATCGAACGGGCGGGGGAGAGGATCTTCGAGAAGGTCGGCTTCCGCACCGTGAAGGCGGAGGGGAATGTGCTCACTCTCAACGGTAAACCCGTCAAATTCAAGGGGGTCAACCGCCATTCCATGACGGAAAACGGATATGTCGAGAGGTTCACCGATCTCAAGAGAGATCTGCTTCTCATCAAGGGGATGAACGCGAACGCAATCCGCACTTCCCACTATCCGCCCCATCCCGTACTCATGAGAACGCAGGAATGCATGAAAGGAAGCAGGCAGGGCATATCAGAAAAGGAAAGTCGAGGAACAGGATAGTATGGATTATACGGAGGCAAGGGCCTGGATTGATCAGATTGCGGCGAAGGGCAGCGTGTT
>CANREF010000005.1 GCA_947629575.1 uncultured Clostridia bacterium
CAAGGACACCACCCCCCTGCCCCCTCCTTGGAGGGGGCAAGAGAAAGGCGCCTCCTTAGGAGGAGCTGTCGAGCGAAGCGAGACTGAGGTGGTGAAAAAATGGGAGCAAAGGACACCACCCCCTTAATCCCCCTCCTTGGAGGGGGCAAGGACACCACCCCCCCTGCCCCCCCTCCTTGGAGGGGGCAAGGACACCACCCCCCTGCCCCCCCTCCTTGGAGGGGGCAAGGACACCACCCCCCTGCCCCCTCCTTGGAGGGGGCAAGAGAAAGGCGCCTCCTTAGGAGGAGCTGGCGAGCGAAGCGAGACTGAGGTGGTGAAAAAATGGGAGCAAAGGACACCACCCCCCTACCCCCCTCCTAAGGAGGGGGCAAGGACACCACCCCCCCTGCCCCCCCTCCTTGGAGGGGGCAAGGACACCACCCCCCTACCCCCCTCCTGAGGAGGGGGCAAAGGACACCACCCCCCCCTGCACACGGGGCGAGAAAAAAGGAACTTCCCGAGAGTTGCCTCTCGGGAAGTTCTTTGCTATTGGACTACCAATCAACCAGATTGTAGTTAGCTTTGTTCTTTCCGTCCCGCGGAGAACCGCGGGACGGAATTGTGTTGAGTTACGCCTCGGAAATCGATGTGCCCGTTACTTCGAAGTAATCGGTCGTGCTTGCGTCTCCCTTCTCGGCCACGGTGTACCACCGACCTACCTGTTCCTCATCGCGGGTCGCATCGTAAACGTGTACGTTTGTGCCCTTCTTAAGGTTAAGCGCACTGCCTACATTCTCAGGGCAGGTGAAACTGATCTTCGCGCTCTCGGCAGCCGTCTCTCCGTTCAGTACGACCACAAGGGAAACATCCGCCTTGCTTCTCACGTCCACATTGTCATAGTCCATCTGCATTCCGGTCAAAGGATCACTGAAGTGCAAACTACCGCTACCGACAAAGTACCAAACATCGTTTGCAGGATAGGTATCAGCTATGGGCTTCAATTCGGCAAATACTGCCGTCCCTTCAATGGTAACAGAGGGAGCGGGACGTTTCGCAGTCGTGAGTTCGGGCCCATTTACGAAGCTGACGATCGTGAGCGCGCCCATATCCGTCTTAGGGATCGCATGAGGTGCTGCCCAAGAGAAGTGCTCGCCCGCTTTGCCCCACGCGTTCGTGGTGAAGATGCAATCCTTCATCGTCATCTTGCCGCTCAGGACCAAGGCGCCGGCGCTCGCACCGAAGAACCAGCAAGTATCGAAGGTACTGCTCTCGTCCACATTTTCCGTGATGACAGCGCCGTAACCTTTCGTCCCGAAGAAGTTGGAATGCTCAGCTTTGATGCTGGGGCCTTCCTCAGTATCCACTCTATCGGATACAAGCAACGCGGTCGTGCCAGTGATCTGGCAGTTCTTGATCTTCACATCGTCCCCAGAGCGGCGCGTACTGTTCACGACAACGCCATCCCCGTCGGGGTTATAGAGCGTCACATTTTCCAACGTCAAAGCCGTATTCGCGTTCGTTTCAACGCTCGCACCTTCAATATAGCCGTTTTTGATCTGCAAGCTGGCCTTGCCAACGACGATCCTGCATCCACCGGTTTCAACGCTGCCTTGGAAGATCAAGTTGCGGTAGCCAAGATCCAACGTAAGGGTGTGACCTGCCGCAGGGTTTGTTGTCAGCACAACGTCGCCCATATAGATGTTACCGCTACGGTCGAATTTCGCCAATCCTTCCTCATATTCCGGCTTCATGGTCCAATCGGCGGGAATATCATACCATTCGTCGGGATCTGTCGGAATCGTGAGCGTCTGTCCGTTCTTTGTCGTGGTGAGGAACGTTGCGATCTCCTCAGCCCAAGGATATGCGATGTACACAAGGTCGGGCTCTTCGTCCTCATCATCGGGAGCGTCTTCCTTATAGTAGCCGAGGTTGACGTTCAAGTCACTTGCGGTGCCGTAGAAGCGGACATTCGACTTGTAGTCGAGGTCTTCGCCGAGGAAGGCTTTCGCCGTGTCGATATCGGAGAAGAGGACTTCGGTGAGGGTGTAGTCGACCGCGACGACCATCATCTTTTGCGTGACGGTGCCTTCGGTTTCCGTGCCAAGATCATTGAGCCAAGCGTTCTTCTCGTAGGAGCTGTCTGCTTCGGGAAGTTCCACGAAGGAAGTCGTTGCGGGAAGATCTTCGGGCTTGACAGCATTCTCTTCGGAATCGATCTTCTTGAAGGAGACTTCGCAGTCGATGATCTCTACGAACGTGCTGCCGTAGACGGTGTCGTTACCGTTACCGATGACGACAGCTGCCTGAGCTTCGCCCTTGAAGCCTGCACCGGAGTACCACTCCTCGTTAGCGCGTTCTTCGCCTGCGCTCACGAAGGAGCAGCCTGCGAACATCGCCTTGCCGCCACGGACCCAAGCCGCTGCGTGGTCGCCGTAGAAGAGGCAGCCGCCCGCGAAGAGCTGACTATCCTTGTTGTTGAGGAGAACGCCAACGCTCGTGGAATCGGTAGCTTCCTTATTGTAGCCGCTGTAGAAGGCGGAATCGGTAAGGACGAGGGTGACAGGGCCTTGGTGTGCATTAGTGCCAACTGCAGGACCGTAGGGGTTGTAAACGTAGCCGTTCGCAACGGAGATCTTGGTGTTGGCTTCGCCATAGATACCGTAGGTGGAAGTATTCGGCTTGTAACCGTCGACTGTCACCTTCGTAGCGTTGAGCGTAAGCGAGCTGCCCGCTTTGACAGCGACCGCCGTGTTAGCGCCTTCCGGCGTGCCGGCGTTGACAGTGCCGCCTTCGATTACGAGAGTAGCTCCGTCTTCGATCGTGATGCCGCCCGTTACGTTGAGCACAGCCGTGGGAGCAAGCACAAGCTCAAGATCCTTCTTGATGTCAAGCGTTTCGGGCTCTTCCTTGCTGCCAAGGGTGATGCCGCCTTCCACTGCGGGAAGATTGACGGCCCCGCCGCTGGTGGCAGCGCCAAGGATCAGCGCTGCCGCCTCTGCGGACGAAACAGTATCATTCTGGAAATCATAGAGCAGATGGATGTGCTCTTCTTCGCCATGCTGCACGAGAGAACCGAGGCAAGAAGTAGCAGTGGTCTTGTCGAGCGTGACAGTGGTCTCGTGATTTGCGAGAGCATAAACAGCCAACTTCTCGGCATCGTCAGTCATTTCGCTTTGTCCCACGGGCATTCCGTCGTCCCCAAGGGTAGCAGAACCGAACGTGCAGCCCGTGAGCGTGACAGTGGCGTCGCCATAGTCTCCGCCGTTGTTGCCGAGCACGAGAGCCGCATGCGCATTGATTTGCATGCCGCTACCCCAAGGATCGCTGCCGCTTGCAGCCGTCTCGCCGCAGTAGAAGGTGCAATCCTGGAAGGTAGCCGTGCCGCCGCGAACCACCGCGCCGATCTGCGAGCCGTAGAAGGTGCAGCGCTTAGCGGTGAGATTTGCAGAAGCATTGTTGAACAGCAACCCGATCGTCTTACCGATGATGACAGAATCCTCAAGGATGATCGTGGAGTTGAAGCTGCCTCCGTCGCCCTGGCTACCGTTCGTGAAGATGGGAGCATAGTCGTCGCCCTTGATCACGGAGTTCTTGATGATGATCTTGCCGTTGGCGCCGGGCATAATAGTCTGACCTTTGCCTGCAGCGAACTCAACGGTAACGCTTTCAAGCTCGACAGTACCCATGTTGACTGCAGCGAGCTGTTCCAGCGAGCCAAGTTTCAACGTGCCGTTTCTGAAGGTGATCTTCTTGCCACTGTTCCACCATTGCTCGCCATCCCAGAAACCGCTGGAGACGCCTTTAACGGGATCCTTGAATTCCAACGTATGACCGCCGAGGTCAATGTCGGTATCATTCAAGTAAATGAGATATTTGCTGCCACTTTCGGCCTGATCGACGTCAAGGTCTTGCCCCAAAACGATGGAGCCGCCTGTGAGCCAACCGGCATTTGTGTCGCTGCCGTCCAACCAAAGATCTTTGAGCTCATCTGCCTGAGGCAGGCTGGCGTCGTCCTGGCCGCGCATCTTCTGGACGCGCTTATCGGGATTTGCATCGTTCCAAGCGGACATCTTTTCATCGGTCATATCGAAACCATTGACCGTGTACGCCCAGTTGAACTCACCTTCCTTATAGTAGGTGGTGAACTGTTGGCCGCAGATGTAGCAGTAGAACACCGCCTGTGCGTTGTGGCCGTTTTGAGGTGCTTTGTAGTACGCCGTCTTTTCCCAATAATTCTCCATGGGAGCGAGGTAGTGACCGGTCGCCTTATAAGTACCTGCGACATACTTCTCATCTACAACGTTGAAGGAGTAGTGACCATCTTTATCCGTCCAACCCTTCGTGCTGCCGTAGCCGTTATAAATGCTGCCGCTTGCGCAGGTAGGATCGCCGTAACGAGGGTTCACGGGCGAAGCGTTGAAGGAAGCCCAACTAGGCTTCGTGTTCTTCAAAGCTGCGATCTGATCCGCAGTGAAGAACTTCGTCCAGTCAGCGTTGTACTCTTCCTTGGTCGGCTTAAGCTCTACACGAGCCTGCTTGCAGACCAACGTCTCATCCACGACGCCTTCCTCGTTGCGAGTATGGTTCGTGCAGTAGTCGACCATGTAGTAATCATCCAAGCAGGAGTTGTAGTGCTGCTTGAACTCTTCTTCGGTGGTGTACGCCTCAGGATCCTTCGTATAACCATGTTCATCCATATGGATGACGTACCAAACGGTCTCATTGTACTCGTGCTCGATCTTCTCGATCGTCTTGGTGAAGTAGTTGCCGTCGGTCGCATCCGCGGCGCTTGCAATCGTCCAACCGTCGGCTTTACTGAAGAGCTCATCCCAACCCTGGGGCTTATGCTCGTTCTGATAGAGACCAAGCTCGCCGGTGCAGATCCAGACCTCGCGACCCTTTTGCGTGCAGGTGGCCTCGAGCGGGATCGCCCAAATATCTTCTACCTTTGCATCACGACCATTCTTTGTCTTGAAGTCAGCCTTGAGCTTTGCAACAAGGTCGTCATATGCTGCGCCGTATTCGTCATGGATCATCTGGTTGATGAAGTTACCTTCTTCGTCCTTACCGATGATCTGCTCGACATTGAGGAGATAATGCGCGCCACGGTTACTGATAACCGCACCGCAGACACGGCAGTAACCGCCGTGCTG
The DNA here is from genome assembly GCA_947629575.1 of uncultured Clostridia bacterium. Taxonomy (GTDB): domain Bacteria; phylum Bacillota; class Clostridia; order Christensenellales; family Borkfalkiaceae; genus Gallimonas. The sequence goes on from CANREF010000005.1 coordinate 5,136, forward strand.
GCAGTTCGCTTTGTAGATCGCTGCATCGGAATCGGGCAACGTGCCTTCAGGCTGATCCGCAAGATCTCTTTCATCGATCGCAGGGGTATGCGAATTATCCGCACCCTTCTCGTTGCACTTGTCGCCCTTGTACAAGCTCGCCAAAGCGCTGCCTTCGGGGAGAGGATTCTCCTTGCTGCCGTAATGATACCACTTGCAGTGAAGGTCTATCCAGCAGGAAGGAGCGTCGTTACGGGTGAGAGGCTGCCACTTGACTTCCTTCGCGCCGTCCTTGCCGTACTCGGCCCAAAGCGAACCATCCTCGGGATAACGGTTATCCTCGTTCTCGGGAAGATGATGAAGCGCATTATAGATCCTCTGCAACGTGTAGAGGTTGGTAGGATCGTCGTCACGCGTTGTATAGGTGACTTCCTCACCATTGATCTCGACGGTCTTAGGATAATCCTTCTCCGCATCCATGTTGTACTGCTGAGGTTCGTCATTACCGAAGGTCGCCGCGGGAACTCCGTACTCGAACAAGCCACCGGCAACAGTATTCCTCTTGTAGTAGTGCATCTCGTGCTCGGTCGCTGCGACATAGCCCGCAGTGAACTCGCCGTCTTGCACCTTGCCCGTATACTTCGTGGTATGCTGAGGGCAGTTCTCTCTCGAGCAAGCGCCGATGATGCCGTACTTCTTCGCGTTTTCGTACCATGCCTTGTTCAGAGGATGATGATCATCGAACATGCTCTCATCGAACTTCTCTTCGCTCTTCGTCCACTTGCCGTCTTCCCATACAGCGTAGTAACCTTCGTTGAACCACTCAGTGAGCTGTGTATCCTTGAAGTCGGTGCACAGCGCAGTTTCGTCTGTGATGGCGTTGCCCTTGCCGTCCTTCATGAGGTGATTCATGACGGGAACGGTAGTACCAACTTTCTCGAAGGTCTTGTTCTTGCCCGTGAAGAAGTCTTCGATCTTAATGTCGCCCTTGATGAGCTCCTCAACCTTCTCGGTCAACGCCTTGAGCAACGCGCCAAGTTCTTTGTAAGGCAGTTTCGCCTCATCATAGGTCTCGGTGCCAACGCCATTGAGCGTATCGCGAACGGTGTTGAGATAGCCCTTCTTGAAGAGCCAACCAACTACCTCTGCCGTATCTTTCTCCTTGACAGCCGTCCATTCGAGCTCAAGGTCGGTCTTGCCGCCGTTGATCTCGCTCTCGCGCGTATCGGGGACAGCCGCCTTGAAGAGAGTGTCGTCTGCTGCTTCCGTGAATTCGCCGGTTTCCTTAATGGTCGTGGTGAACGTTTTGTCACCGATCGTGTAGGAAAGATTTCCGAGTTTGCCCACTTCGCCACACTCTGTGCAGACGTAGACGTAGTAACCGTCATCTTCGCAGCTTGCGGATTCAACCTTGACAGCCGTGAACTTATGACCGAGTTCGATGTCGACGAGACGAGGAACCGGATAACCAGTCTCGGTCAAACTGCCAACGTTTACCTGGTTGACAATGAATTCCTTGGTGACGTTCTTTGCGGTGAAGTAATCCGCCAAGAACTCAGCAGTGATGTTATCATTGAGAACGCCGGTCGTGAAGTTGCCCCAACCCATATGACCAATGAACGTCTTGTAGCCATCCGTCAACGTGATCGTCTTGGTAAGGTCGAAACCGAGAAGGTCGCGCTCTGCGTTGAGATAGCCGTAGTTAAGAAGCCAAAGGATAATGTCTTGCGCATCGCCATTACCTTCGTCGTAAACTGCATCCCAAGCTGCCTGGAGCTCGTTCGTGCCTTGGCCGCTGTGACCGGTAGCAATGTAGCTGTCATCATCACCGCCAAAGGTGAACGCTGTGTCATGATCGGGCTGCTTGTATGCTCCGTCTTCCCAAAGGGAAGGAGTGACAGTGGCATTGCCGCAGTCGGTACAGAAGTAAACTTTGCGCGCATACATGACGCAATTGCCGACAACGGTGTACACGAACTCGTTGAAGTTGTGACCCTTTACAGGAAGCTGAAGGGTAGTTTCAGGCTCCGTGCCGTAGGTCTCAATGTAGTTGGACTTGGAGTAGAAGGACTCGATATAAGCCTTGTCATCTGCATCGCTCCAGTCGAGAGCGGAGAGAGTTGTGACGAGCGTTTCGGTCGTCTCGTCATCCGCTCTGAGGGTGTAAGACTTGTCACCGACAACGAACACGCCCTTTGCTGCAAGGGTCGCGCCGACCTGCATATCCGTACCTGCGGTGTAACGGTTGAGATAGCCAAACTTCTGCAGCCATTCCACGACTTCTTCCGCAGTCACGGTTTCGCTAGTGGTGAGAGCCTTCCACGCTGTGTCGAGGTCGTTATCTCCCTTTGTAGTCGAAGCGGCTTCCGTATCGGTAGTGCCGTCGCTGATCTTATGAGACGAGAGAGCGCTCTCTGCGCTGATTTCTTCGCCGCAGACAGAACACACGACTGCATAGTGCATACCGGTGACGCAGCGTTCCTCGTTGAGAGCAACGAACTTATCGAACGTATGGCCGACGACAGGGAGTTCGAAGTCGCCGATGACATTCGAAGCGTCAGCACCATTAGTGCCATAATAGCTCTTGAGCGTCGTAAGGGTAGCTTCCTGAGCACCGTCGAGCTTAAGGAGATCCTCGAGCAAGCCCATCTGAGTCTCGTCGTCGCCCGCTGCACGGGTCAAATAGCCGTGCTTGTTGAGCCAACGTGCGACATCCTCGACCGTTACGTCAGCGGTAACGAACGTGCCACCTCTCCAGTGCTTCTGGTTCGTGGCAAGTTTGCCGTCCTCAGTCCAGAACATCTTCCACTGCTTGGTCACAAGAGCCGTTTCAGCATCCTTTGTTGCAGCTGCTTTGATCGCTTCGGCCGTGTTGCAGGTGGAATTATCCGACTTAGCCTCGTACAGACCGTCTTTATCCGCGTCCTCAAAGAGCTCGCCAAAGGTCTTTCCGTCACTGGTCTTGAAGCAGTTCTTGCAGACGAGGACATAGTCCTGAGCGGTGATGCACAGCCCTGCGCCCGCGAGGGTGTTGGTCTTAACGGGAACAAAGTCATGCCCTGCCGCCTCGTAATCGGCAAAGATGTAGCTGATGTTCCAACCGGTGATGATCTTTTCGCTGAGAAGGGTATTCGCGTCGCCAATAACGCCCTTGATCCCCTTGAGGTCCACATCACAGTAAGTGAAGTAACCAAGCTCGGTAAGGAGCTCTTTCACGCCCTCAACGCCGGTGTAGGTCTTGGTCTGATCTTTATCGATCTTGCGCGTAAGCGTGCCGCCGTCCCAAACATCCTGAAGGTTCTTGATGTAGTCGGGATAGGTCGCAGGCTCGCCCCAGTTGGCCGTGAAGTCACCCGTATCGACATCAGTGACCTTTGCGGTGTTGTTGGGATCGGCGGTGATCGTAGCGTTCTTATAGGTATGACCTTCAAGATCTTCTTTCTTGAGCCCGCAGATTTCGCAGACATCGAAGATCCTCCAAGGATTGAGGCAATCGCCGTCGATGGTGTAGGTGTTCGCGGTGAACTTGTGGCCGTAAGCCTTTTCCGCCTGCATATCGTAAGCACGCTGGCCTGCCTCGGTGCGCTCCACTGTGAGAGCGGGAGTTGTGCCCGCTACGAAAGCATCGGTGGGCTTTCCGGTGATAATGCCCTGCGTGTCCTTAAGGTACTCAACGGAGTAACGATAAATATCCGAGTTGGGCTGACGATATGTGTCCTTCGAAGATTCTGTGACAAGCTCGATCTTGCCTCCAAAATCGAAGTAATGCTCGCACTTATCGCAGTAATAGTAGACGCGCAAACCGTCGGTGGTGCAGGTCCTGGTATGGAGGTCGTCGACCATCAGCGTGAGCGTATGGCCGGAAGGCTCGCCATAGGAGTATGCATAACGCATCTTGCAAACGGTGCATTCCACAACGAAGAGGGCGGGATCGACGCAGGTCTTAGCGCCACGCTTCACAATGTTGAGATGCTTCTCAAGCGCGTCGTATTGCTGCGTAGGAGTAAGCTCTTTTTCAGCATCGGCAGCAGTTTCCCATGTCGCTTCAATGCCATTCGCTTCGGCATATGCCTTGTAAGCCTTAAGTTTTTCCTCCTCGGTGATGGGCTTTCCGGTAAGATTACCGTTCTCATCAAGCGAAGAGTAGTAGTTATGAGGAGTGGTAATGCCGTGCAGAGGATCGGAAGGATTGAGGAACTCATCGGACGCAACCTTCTCGACATATGCGCTACCGCAGGTCTCGCAGTGGTACACATATTCGTGCACGGAATCGCATTCGTGCGCCGCAAAACCGGCACCTTCCTGCGTGCCCTTGTCGGTTAAGCCGCTTTCAAGGACATAGTGGTGCTTGTAGGTGGGCTCGCCATAGGTCGACCAGTCGCCTGCAAGATATCCCTGTCCGTCATCACCATCGCAATTCACGCAGTGACCCTGAACGTAGCCGGGGTTGACGCAGGTGGGTTCATGATGATGACCATCCGCAGTCAAACCGGTTTTATATTCCACAACGTGGCCGGTAGCGGAAACTTTCTTGATGACGGGCGTTCCGTCAGTCTTCGTTTGAGCCAGATCACAAATGGTGCACTTATAGATGTAGGTGTTTTCTTCAACGCAACTGGGCTTCACGCCTGCTTCGGCTTCCACCCAAGCGCCGTCTTTATTGGTCGCGAGGACTTCTACCCAGCTATGTACGTGATTGCCGTTCTTATCGTAACCCTTATTCTTGATTCCGTCAAGAGTTTCGCTGATTCCGTCGAAGAATTCATCGATGTCCTTAAGGGTGATCGTAGGCGTGCCCGATTCATCGGTCGTGCCGAGGAAGTTCTTGAGGCCCTTCGCCGCGTTGATCGCTTCTTCAAAGTAGTTGTTGTCGAGCGCCTTCTGGAAGAAGGTGACCAACTTCCCGAGAACGGTATCAAGGCTCTCATCGGGAAGCGCTTTGTGGAACGCATCGTAGATCTTGTTGAAGTCTTCGATGTACGTGCCGAGATTGTCGACATAGGACTCGAACGTGGACTTGTTGTTCACAAACCACGCGAGGGTGTCCGCGATATCGTTGAGCCTGTCGAGCTTATCGACGTTCTTAACTGCGAAATCAAGAACTGTCTTCAAGCCACTTCTCAGATCCTCATTGAGGACATACGAACCGTATTCCGTCCAAAGATTTTCGAGGACAGTCATCAAAGCCTCGAATTTCGCGCTTCTGGTGAGAACCCACTGGAGATCTTGAACGAGCCCATTGAGCTTCGTCTGGACTTCGCCGAGCGTCGTCTGCATCGAGCTGACATCTTTGACCAAAGTTTCGTAGCTCGTCTTGAGGTTGTCGTAGTCGCCTTGGAGCTTCTCAAGCGTTGTATTGATAGTGCCATAGTTGGTATTGAGCGTGTTAAGGGTGTTCGTGAGATTCGTGAAGTTTTCGGTGTAATCCTTACCTTCGGGGATCTCAATACCCTGCACGGCCGCGAGGATCGCGCTGAGGGTAGCTCCATCGTTTTCACCCTGCATAGCTGCCAAGCCGTCGAGAAGGCCCTTGGTCTTATCCCAAAGGTCGGCAACCTGATCGAGCATACCATCGGGCTTTTCTTCCAAACCGGTGGAAGGAGCTCCGAGCAAGGAATCCATCATGCCCTGCACGCTGGGCTTATACTCACTGCCGTACAGTCTCGAATAGACCTGCTTGATCATGTCTTCGAGCGCTGCGATCTGCTGGCCGGTGGTGCCTTCGGTGAGCAAAGTCTTGAGCTCGCCGATCGCGCCCGTCACGCCTTCGAACTTCGCGTTGAGTTCTTTTACCAACGACTCCCCCGTAACGCCGAGCAAAGTGTTGAGCTTTTCGGTCGTGAAGGTGTTGTCGAGAAGGCCTTGGATGATCTTCGTATATTCAGACGAAGCGAAATAGGTCTTGAGGCTTCCCTCGAGCTTGGTATTGACCGCGTCCGCGATGTCAGCCGCCGTAGGGATCTGGAGTTTCCCGATAGCGTCCTTAATGTCCGAGGTAGCCGTGGTGAGCTGCGTCGCAAGATCCTTAACGCTCTTCACAAGGCCGCTTTGCTCGTCGCCGAGTTTTTCCACGATGCCGTTGATCTGACCCTTGAGGGTCTTATCGAGATACTCCCAAATATTGTCGAGCTGGGTTACAACGTCGCTTCCTTCGCCGAGGTAACCTTCGATCTGCTGCTGAAGACCTTTAAACCCGGTTTCGCCCATGATCTTCCCAAGGAAGTCGTTGCCGCTGAGATAGGCCTCAAGCACATCGACAACGCTCGTCTTGAGGGTGTTGGGAAGGCTCTCGTTCAAAGCGTCGAACGCTGCGTCGAGCGCTTTACCGTCGGCTTCCATCGCAGCCGTGAGGACAGCGTTGAGCTTCGTCGCGACCGTGGCCTCGTCGGATGTGATCGCCGCCTTGAGCACGGTAAGATCATCCGCCTCGGCTTTGACAAGTTCCTTTCCGACCAATTCCGTCTTCAAAGCGGCGAATTCGGTGGGGCACTTCGCAAGAAGGGGCAGATAAACCTGAGCCACAATGTCGCACTGCAATGTGGTCTTCAGAGTGCTCATCGCCGTGCCGAAATCCGCAGCGCTGAGGAGATCTGCAATGAGCTTGGTCTGAAGATCGGTCAATTTGGATTCCAGCGTCGAATTAAAGGTATCCGTCGCCAGTTTGGTCTGAAGATCGGTGCCCGTCGCAATATCTTCCAGCTTCTTGGTGATGCCGGCAAGAGTTTCCTGGATCGCCTGTGTGGATTGGAGGGTATCATCGAGATCCCCCGCTTCCGACTTGGTCAGCTTACAGACTCTGCAAACGCCGTTTTCGTCAAAGTCGTGACCGGTAGGAAGGCCGGTGACGACCGTTTTGACGTAAGAGCATTCCTCGTCTGTGCATTTGTAAGTTACAGTTCCCGGAACGGTACACGAGGCTTCCGTTTCTGCGATCGCTGTTTCGCCAAGCACATGCTCATGATCCTTCACGCCTATGGTCGAATCACAGGCAGCAAAGAGAAGGGAAGACGAGCACAGAATGAAGAACGCGGCAATCGCAATCAGGATCCTGAAAAGCTTACTGGTTGATTGTCTTTCCATAATGATTCTCCTTTTTTTATTTTTCCGTTCATAAGTGCACCCTTTTAATACAACTTACGGCAGCGGACATTATTCTATCACTTTTTCGGGAAGGGGTCAAGCAATTACAATCAAAAATAAAACACTTTTGAAAAAAATACAGAAATACCCGAAGTCGGCAGAAAAACACCACCTCTTCGGGGTGTGCGTTTCCGCTTTTCCAAAAAAACCGACCGTTCCTTCCTGAAATTATGAAGTTTTTATGCCCACCTGCGCGTAGAGTACGCTAAGTGTACGCAAGTATTATATCAAGGTCGAATTCACATGTCAAGAGTTTTTCTAAAAATTTTCCGAAACTTTACAAACAATTTGTGCCTTTTTTGGGCTTTTTTCCCTTTTTTGTCACTTCCCCCCGTCTGTTTATTCGCATTCTGTGAATATTTACATGTCGAGGTGAGTTTACACATGGAATCGGCAGGCAGGGGTGGGGGCGGGTGAGCGACAGGTGGGGGGTGACGTCGAAGGACACCACACCCGCCTCGTTCCTCGGCACCTTCTCCTAAGGAGAGGGCTTAAGGCGCCTCCTGAGGAGGAGCTGTCGAGGCGTTAGCCGAGGCTGAGGTGGTGTCTGTTCATTTGCATTACACCCCTTCCGTCACGCGCTTTGCGCGTGCCACCCTTCTCCGCGGATAGAACTCCGCGTCGGTCACCGTTCGCGCTATATAATGCGCTCACTCATGTCGCATTGCGCCAACGGTTATCAACCGTTGGCAGAAAGCAATGCTCCACCTCAAGGGGTGGGCAAGGGGATGACGCGGGGGGCAGAATGACGCGGGAGAGCTTCTTGGCTGCCCCTTGAGGGGGAGCTGGCGAGGCTTCAGCCGAGACTGAGGGGGTGTCTGTTCATTTGCATTACACCCCTTCCGTCATGCGCTTCGCGCGTGCCACCCTTCTCCGCGGATAGAACTCCGCGTCGGTCACCGTTCGCGCTATATAATGCGCTCACTCATGTCGCATTGCGCCAACGGTTATCAACCGTTGGCAGAAAGCAATGCTCCACCTCAAGGGGTGGGCAAGGGGATGACGCGGGGGGCAGAATGACGCGGGAGAGCTTCTTGGCTGCCCCTTGAGGGGGAGCCGGCGAGGCGAAGCCGAGACTGAGGGGGTGTAATGTTATTCAGAACGACACCCCTTCCGTCACGCGCTTTGCGCGTGCCACCCACCCCTCAAGGGGTGGGCAAGGGGATGACGCGAGGGGGTAGGGAGGTGGGGCTCTGCACATCTACTTATACGCGCGTGCGCGCGTGCGCATATGCGCGCTTTTCATATTATATCTTATATATGTATCGTCCGTTGGCAGAATGCAATGCTCCACCGCAAGGGGTGGGCGAGGGGAAAACTCGCTGTTTTTATTATTTAGATGACTATCTAAATAATGATATTTTTTATTTAGATATTTGTCTAAATAAGGCGTTTTATGGCGTTTTCGCCCCGAAAACGGCAGAAGAGAGCACTCCGAAGGCGCAAATCGGCTTCTCTGCGATCGGCTGTGCAACTTCTATGAGACGCACCAAAAGTTTACGCGCGTCGGTGAGACTTTCCCCGAACAGGTAGGTCGCGAGCGTTCCAGGTACGGTATTGAGCTCGTTGAAATACAGCCCCTCCCCCGAGAGCAAGAAGTCCGCCCGCACTACGCCGCGAAGGTCGAACTGCTCGTATATGCTGCCGAGTATCTCCCCCATGCGCGCCGCGGTCTCATCGGGAATGTGCGCCGGTAGCTCCGACCGCCTGCTTCCCCGCCCCTCGTACTTTTCCCCGAAGGTGAGAATGTCCCCGTCCGAAAAGACCTCTTCGACGGGCGAGAGCACGACCCGCCCGCCCGCTCGGTAGGCGGCGATGTTCAGATCGCGCTTCCCCGCCAAATAGCGCTCGACGAGCACGCGGCCGTCGAGGCGGAATCCTTCCTGCAGCGCCGCAGAAAGAGCCGCTTCGTCCTTCGCTACCTTGATCCCGACGCTCGATCCGAGCTTGCTCGGCTTGGCGATGAGGGGATACCCGAGCGCCGCCGCTTCCGACTTCCAACCCCCCGTCGCATAGTCCGCCGCACGCACCGCAAAAGAGGGAAGCACGGGGATGTCCATTCCCTTGAGCACGAGCTTTGAGAGGGACTTATCGAGGAAGACGGCGGAGGGCGCCATGCCGGGCGAAGCGGAGGGGATCGCGTGCCATTCGAGGAGCGCCGAGAGCACTCCCCCCTCCCCCGCGCCGCCGTGGCAGCAGTTGAGCGCGACATCGACGGCGACGCGCTTCTTGGGTTTCTTGGCAAATAGAAATCCCCCGCGCGTGAGCAGAACGCACCGAAGCCCCGCGGGAGGGTCTGCCGTGCGGAAATCTTCCACTCCGCGCAGCCCTTCGCCCAACAGGAATTCCCCCTCGGGCGAGAGATACACGGGCAGAACGCGGTAGCACGCCGCAGCCCGCAGCAGGTTGACGCAGTACATTCCCGTGATCACGGAGATCTCCCGTTCATTGGAGTGCCCGCCGAAAAATACAGCTACTGTCTTCATTTTTTCCTCCTTTTTTGCAAAATAAAAACACCGAAGAGGTCCTCTTCGGTGCTATCCCACGGCGATCGCCGAGGAACTTAAGCGTAAATATCGGGCAGGTCGTTGAGGAAGAGTACGCAGTCGCCCGCGGAAAATTCCGCCGCGAGGATCTCCTGCGCCTTTTCAAGGGTGGGCACGATGCGCAGATGTTCCGCTTCCCCGCCCGCTTCGAGATACCCTCTGCGCACGGGAAGGACGAGCGTTTCGCCCACCAAGATCACTTCGAGCCCGACGAGCTCCGCGCCGAGCCGCGCATTCGTCTCTTCCTCGAGCGTGCCGAGCTCCACCAGCCCGGGGGTGACGATGAACTTCTTTCCGCCGAACAGCCGCAGCGTCTCCACGGCGTTCTTCGCGCCCGCAATATTGGAGTTGTAGCTGTCGTCGAGGATGGTCTTCCCGCCCGCTTCCAGCTTTTGAAGGCGGTGGGGTACGGGCTGCAACTGCTGCGCGGCGCGGGCAATCTCCTCCGCACTCATGCCGAGCATGGAGCAGAGCGCCGCCGCAAGCGCCACATCTTCCGCGGCATGTCTGCCCAAAAGAGAGGTGGAAATGTGCACCCGTTCGCCGTTTAAGCACAGAGCGAAGTCCGTTCCCTCTGCCGTGAGTCTGAGCTCTTCCACGCGGAAATCTTTTCCTTCGCGCAGGGCTTCCTTTGCGGGAAGGTCCGCCGCGCTCTCCCCGAGCACGCACTTCCGCGCCCGCGCCGCGAGTACGCCCTTCTCCGCTTTGATGGCGTCCAGAGAGCCGAAGGTCTCGATGTGCTGGGGACAGACGCCCGTGACGACGCCGTATTCGGGCTGCACGAGCTCGCATAGCTCCGCGATGTCGCCTTTGTGCCGCGCCCCCATTTCGGCGAGGAACACGTCGCAATCGAGCCCGCCGCCGTTCACCGTCTTCGCAATGCCCATGGGCGTATTATAGGAAGCGGGCGTTGCGATGACCGAAAACTTTTGGGAGAGCATCGCCGCCGCATAGTGCTTCACGCTCGTCTTGCCGAAACTTCCCGTGACGCCCACCTTCACGCAGCGGCTCTCTTGAAGTGTTCTCTTCGCACGCTTGATAAAGTGCCGATTGTGCGGTTTTTCGTATAACGTCATCAAAAAATTGCTACACACGAGGATGAAGGAACAGAGCAACGGGAACGCCGCAAGCGGCACGAACCGCAGCAGATAGAACCACGTTCTGTCCACCGCAAGGGACGCCGCGGACAGCCCGGATCCCGCCCCGCAGCAAAGCGCAAAGACCAAAATGCCGTTTGCCGCCAGAAGCCGTATGAGGCGCGGAGTGCGGACCGTTTTCACTTTCAGGGCGAATTTCTTTTCCGAAAGGAAATATACCACGCCGATCGCGACGACGGGAACGGCGGAAATGAGGTTCGCCCATGCAAAGGGCAAAAAGCAGAAGCAAAGGGCGAACAGTGCCGAGAGGAGGACGAAGGAAAGGGCGAGCAAGGACAGGCGTTTGCGCTGGATGTTCCCCTTACGGACATACCATTTGAGGAAGCGCCCGCCGCTGTAACCGCTCTGCTGCAAGAGCCCCGAAAGGCGCACGCAAAGAAGGGCGCAAAAATAAGCGATGATTACGCCTGCAATCAGTCCGTAAAGGTATTGCCGTATTTCAAACGTCATTGAAAAACTCCTCTGCCGCTAAGTTGAAGGCGAGCGGGTCATCGAGGTGGGCAAAGTGCCCGCACCCCTCCATGATCTTCAGTCCGCTTCCCTTCACGCAGGCGTTGTAAATTTTCGCGGAAGAGACGGGCGCCGCAGTGTCCTTCTCCCCCGTCACGAAGAGCACGGGACGGGCGATCTTTTTCGCGTCCTCCCGCAGATCTTCGTTCACGATCTTTTTATAGCTCTCCCGCATCAGCGGGGAAAGCGTCCTGTATTCGGCGCTCCCGAAGTGCGATTCCGCAAAACGGGGTGCGATTTTTCTGACCAATCGATACATGCGCACATGCGCACGGTAGGAAAACGTCCGCCGCTCGACGATGCCCGCACAGCCGCAGAGCACGGCGCGGTCGAACATGTCTTCGCGAGAGAGGCACTTCACCGCCACCCTTCCACCGAAGGAATGTGCGATGACGAGAGGGAATTCGATCCCCTCGGCCTTCAAAAATTCCCCCGTCCAATCGGCATAGTCTCCCACCGACCACGCCGCGGGAATGGGATCGCTCTTCCCGAAACCGGGAAAATCGAACGCCGTGACGCGGTAGAAGCGGGAAAAATACTCGATCTGCGGGTAAAAACTCTCCTTCGTTGCCAGATATCCGTGCAAAAACACGAGGTCGCGCCCCGCGCCCTTGCGCAGAACGGAGATATTCAACAGAGCTCCTTTTTCATGACAATGGCGTCCTCCCCGTTCGCATAATAGCGCGAACGCGCATACAGGCCGACAAAACCGCATTTGAGGTAAAACATGAGCGCGGGCGCATTGGAGACGCGGACCTCGAGGAACATCTTCTTTGCCCCCCGTTTTTTCGCTTCGCAGATGAGATCGTCGAGCACCTTCTCCGCCCGCCCGCAGCGGCGGTACATTTCGGCGGTCGCGATAAGCCCGAGTTCCGCTTCGTCCTCGACGCAGTTGACCCCGCCGTAAGCGACGACCGCGCCGTCTTCCTCGAGCAGTACGCCGATGAACCGCTCGGAAAGGAAGGATTCGGCAAGCGTGCGAAGACTCCAAGCGTCCTCGGCGAAGCACTCCTTTTCGAGCGCGGCGATCTGGTTGAGATCCTCAAAAGTCCAATACCGTCCGTTCATTTGCGATTCTCCTCAGCCGACGATCTTCTCAGATAGAGCGCTTTGAGCGCGTCCGTTCCGCACGCTTCCCCCGCCTTTGCAAGGACGGCGTTCCGAAGCCCCTCCGAGAGGTCTGCCCGCAGGCAGGGAAGGGTTATTTCCTCCGCAGAACGCAATACGTATCCCCTTTTGTCGAGTTCCAAAGCCTCCTCGGCGGATAAGATCCGCGGCGGCAGGACGACCTTCGTTCCCTCGTATCCGCAGGCGTAGAACTCCCCTCTGCCCGCGTCGGAAAGGGCGAGCAGTTTGCCTTCGTTCCTCTTATCGTATGCGATGCAATCGAAGGAAGTGACGGAAAGCGCGGGTTTTTCGCAGGCGAAACAGAGCCCCTTTACCGTGGAAATGCCGATCCTGATGCCCGTAAAAGAACCGGGACCGACGACGGCGGCAAAGAAGTCACATTCCCGCGCGGTGATATGCGCATGTGAGAAGGCAGAATCGATCGCGTCCATGAGCATCACCGAATGTTTCATGGCGCAGTCGGGAAGATAGATCTTCTCTTCGGCGCCGTCCGCATAGGCGATGACGGACAGATGTTTTCCGCTCGTATCGATCGCAAGAAATTTCAAAATTCGATCTCCCGCTCGCCCTCTCCCATTCCCGAAATCGTGACCCGTTTGCAGTTTTCGGGCAAGAGAGAGGCAATATTTTCACTCCATTCGACGAGGCACACGCCGCCCATCGAAAAATAATCTTCAAAGCCGAGCTCGACCGCCTGCCGCTCGTTTTGCACGCGGTAGCAGTCGAAGTGAAAGAGCCTGTCTTCGTAGCTGTTGATGTAGGCGTAAGTGGGGCTTGTGATCTCGTCCGCGATCCCGAGCCCTCTTGCGATCCCCTTTGCGAGCACCGTCTTCCCCGCGCCCATATTTCCGCCGAGAAGTACGGTATCCCCCGCACTAAGAGATCTCGCATATTCTTCCGCCCAACGCATCGTCTCCTCGGGCGAATGTGATACAAAGACAGCCATATGTATTTATTATACCGCATATGACAGCATTTTGCAACTTTTTATTTTGCGTTTTTCGAAGGATGCTCTTTTTTCGAAAACCGTGCGGAAGTCGCCTTGATGAGGCGGGAAAGGGGCTTATACAAGAGGAACACGACTACGCTCACCGCCGCGCACTTGATCGCGTTGAAGGCGAGGGCGAAATACCACGTCTGCGCAAAGACTGCCGCCGCCGCATCCTTCATGAAGAGGGGATAGGTGATGAATCTGTTCGCGGGCATGGAGACGGCGATCTCGAGAAGGCTTCCGATGACAAGATAGAGGGCGACCCACCATTTCCCCTTGCGGAAGCGATAGGCAATGGCGGGAAGGATGATATAGCCCACGGACATCACAAAGTTCGCGATCTCCCCCACGAACATCGTTCCCGACTTCGTGAGGCACAAGAGTTCCTTGATCGTAATGGAGATGACCGCCTCGACAGGGCCGAAGAGGAAGCCTTCGAACATGAAAAAGACGTTCGCGAAGTCAAGTTTGAACCACGGCGCCGCGGGAAAGACGGGGAATTCGAGGAAGGTCACGACGAACGCCAGCGCGGTGAAGAGCGCCATGTAGGCGATGTGCGTCGCGGAAAAGTGCCTTTTCAGCGTTGTTTTGGTCTGTTCTTTCATAAATAACTCCTTATATGCGGCGCACGCCCCCAAAATGGGGGCGTGCGCCAAAATTTCTTTTCTCATCCGGACTATGACCGTCGGTGCGGGAATTTCACCCGCTCGGTCCCCCAAGGGATTCGCAGACTTTACTGCCGGTGGAGACTTTCACTCCGCCCCAAAGATCGTATGAAATTTTGTCCCGGACAAACGGCGCGAGCAGAAGAGAAGAGGCTACGGTCTATCTTTCCCGCAGACCTCGCACGCGTACAGAGAATCGGGCTGCTGCGGACAATCCACCAACCCCCTGTGCGCATTCGCCTCGGCTGTCGCAGGAATGATCTCATTCGAAGTCTCTTCCTCTCCGCCGAAGAAGACGATCTCGCGCAGGGCGATGTCTCCTCCTTTCGCCTGTACGCTGAAGTAACGATATACCGTGCAGGGGATGGGCGCGCCGAGCTTCAGCTCGTACCAACCCGCTTTCCCCGTAAGTTCGAAGTCGTTAGAATTGTAAAAACTACTCGAGGAATACGTTCCGCGGGCAAGGCAAAGGGTCGCTCCTTGCGACGGACCGACATAAACCCACACCGTGTTCACCAAATATCGAGTTGTGCCTGCGGGAAGGGATAACCGCACTATAGCGCCCTCAGCGCCTTCCTTCAGCGTATAGCTCAAGCCGCAATAATTGACATACCGATGCGCCTCTTCGTCGTGCTTCTCGCCGCAGAGGGGGCAGATCTGGTAATGGGTGTCCTCCCCCGAGATCCAATCGCTATAGGGATGGTCGCAGGTGTTGGCGGGCGGATCTTCCTGCTGCCCCGCGGGCGGCTGAGCTCCTCCGCACCCCGCGAGGCCGAGCGCCAAGACGAGCGCAAGCCCTCCGATCAATAAGCGTCCTTTCATTTTCTTCTCCGTTATTTTATGAGATATCCTCTACAGTATATCATTTCCCGCGGAAAATATCAACCGTTTGCACCAACTTTCCCGCATGTGTCCCTTGGTGCATTTTGGCTGCGAAACTGCCGTTTTATCTCCAAATGCCGCCGCGGACAGATGTTCCCGAATGCAACTCAAAGATTTTTGCCGAGAAATTCCCTCATCTGCTCCTCGGGCAGAAAGCCGAGATTGTGGTCCTTCACCTGCCCGTCCGCAAAGACGTACACATCGGGGATGGAAAATATCCCCAAAGAAGCCGCAAGGTCTCCGTTTTCATCCACGTTCACCTTGACGAACTGCGCCCTGCCTTGGAACTCCTCCGAGAGTTTTTCAAGCACGGGTGAGAGCATCCTGCACGGTCCGCACCAACTCGCAAAGAAATCGCAGACGACCTTCTCTCCTGTTGAAACGAGCTCATCGAGCTCCTGTCCCGATATTTCCTTCATGATCTTCCTCCTTTTAAGTAACCCCCGAGCTCCTCGAACTTCACGCGCACGGAGGACGAATCGCGCATGTCCTTTACCTCAGCGGCGCCCTCGCTGAGCTCGCTCTCGCCGATGACGGCGACAAAGCGCGCACCCAGCTTGTCCGCATATTTGAACTGCGCTTTCAAAGAACGCTCCAAAAGATCGGTCTCACAGGCGATCCCCTGCGCGCGCAATTCTTCGGCGAGCAGGAACGCTCTGTTGCGGCTCTCTGCGTCCATTCCCGCGAGATAGCACACGACCCCCTCGGGCTGCGGAAGTTCCGTTCCCTCCGCCTCGAGGACCATTAAAAGCCGCTCGATCCCCGCGCCGAAGCCGACCGCGGGCGTGGGCTTTGCGCCGAGCTGGCTCAAGAGCCCGTCATATCTTCCCCCCGCGAGCACGGTGCCCTGCGCGCCCGCCGCATCCGAGGTGAATTCGAATACGGTGCGGCTGTAATAATCGAGCCCGCGCACGATAGAGGGGTCTACAATAAAGTCGATCCCCGCGCCCGTGAGCAGTTCCTTCACCCTTTCGAAATGCGCCCTGCACTCTTCGCAGAGGTAATCGAGCATACGCGGCGCGCCCGAAGTGAACTTCTTACAGCCCTTCTCCTTGCAGTCGAGCATGCGCATGGGATTCTTTTCGAAGCGGGCATTGCAGTCGGGGCACATCTCCCCGAGATGAGGACGGAAATATTCCCTGAGCGCCTCCTGATACTTGGTGCGGCAGGCGGGACAGCCGATGGAATTGATCCTGCGCTGCACCCGCTTCAAGCCGAGATCCTTGAGGAATCTGTCCGCGAGCGCGATGACTTCGGCGTCCGCCGCGGGAGAGGACGCGCCGTAGAGCTCTGCGCCGAATTGGTGGAATTCACGCAGCCTGCCCGCCTGCGGCCGCTCATAGCGGTAGGCGGAATAGAGGTAGTACGCCTTGAAGGGAAGAACGCCGCTCTGAAGACCGTTCTCGATAAAGGCGCGGGCGACCCCCGCAGTCCCCTCGGGGCGCAATGTGATGGAGCGCCCCCCCTTGTCGAGGAAGGTATACATCTCCTTGGTAACAACGTCCGTCGTCTCCCCCACCCCGCGCGAAAAGAGCTCCGTATGCTCAAAGACGGGGGTGCGGATCTCCGAAAAACCGTACCCGTGTGCGGTTTTCCGCGCGACGTCCTCAATATACTGCCATTTGTAGACCTGCCCCGGGAGCACGTCTTTTGTACCCTTTGGAATGTTGACCATGATCTTTCTCCGTTTTCAGCTGCTCAGCCGATAGAGCGCGGAGATCCCGTCCTCGTCGCCCTGTTCGGCTGCAATGTTGTACCATTCGATCGCCCGTTCCTTGCTCTTCTCTACGCCGAATCCCCGCTCATAACAGTCTCCGAGCTTGAGCGCCGCGCGGATGTCCCCTTCCTCCGCCGCCCGGCGGTAGAGTTCTATGGCACGGGGAATATTGAGCGTAACGCCGTGACCCGTCTCATAGCAATGTGCCAGCTCGAAAAAGGCCTCCGCTTGGGGATATTCGCAGTCGGCCGCCCGACGGTAGAGGGACACCGCTTTTTCATAATCCTGCCCGACGCCCGTTCCGTTCTCATAGCACAGCCCGAGATAGTACTGCGCAAAATTATCTCCCTGCGCAGCTCCCTTTTCCAGCCAATAGACCGCTTTTTCGTAGTCCTGCTCGACCTTGATGTCGCAGACAATGGTATGACCTTCGTAATATTGCATCGCGAGGCGGAATTGCGCTTCCATATGTCCGAGCTCGGCGGCTTTTTCGAGCAGTTCCTGCGCCTTTTCGGGGAAGGGCGCAGTTCCCTCGCCCTCTTCGTAGCAAAGGCTCAACTCATAGACCGCATCGGCGATCCCGTGCTCCGCCGCTTTTTGATACCAACCGAAGGCGATCTGCATGTCGCGAGCGATCTCCTGTTCAAACCCGCCCGTCTCCAAGTGCCTCGCAGGACCGCGGAGGGCGGAACTTCCCGACGGGAGCGATTGGAAAAACCGCCGCTTTTCCATGGCGATATCGGTATAAGCCCGCGCACAGGCGAGCTGCGCCTCTCCGTCTCCCGAAGCCGCCGCCTCTTCCAGCTTTCGCAATCCGTCCATTTCCTTTCCTCTTCTTTATAAGACGTACTTCTTGAGATCCCTGTCCTTTGTGATCTTTTTGAGATGTTCTTCCACGTAAGCGCGGTTGATCTCCACGGGGATAACGGGGTAATCCCCGCCGCCCGCGTTGAAAGAGATGTCTTCGAGCAGATATTCCATGACCGTATGCAATCTTCTCGCTCCGATGTCCTCGCTCGTGAGGTTGATCTCCTCGGAGATCTCCGCGATCGCCTCGATGGCGTCGGGAGTAAAGGTGAGGTCGATGTTATCGACTGCGAGCAGGACGGCATACTGCCGCGTGAGAGAATGCTCGGTGTTTGTGAGGATGTTGACGAAATCTTCCTTCGTGAGGGAGGAGAGCTCCACCGAGACGGGGAATCTTCCCTGAAGTTCGGGGATGAGGTCCTCGACCCGCGCGACGTGGAAAGCGCCTGCGGCGATGAAGAGCATATAGTCCGTCTTGACCGCACCGTACTTTGTCATGACGGTGCTGCCTTCGACGATGGGAAGGATGTCCCTTTGCACCCCTTCGCGGCTCACGTCCGCGCCCGCGGTATTTTCCTTGCCTGCGATCTTGTCGATCTCGTCGATGAAGATGATGCCGTCGTTCTCCGCGCGGCGAAGGGCCTCTTCCTTGACCGCGTCGTCGTCGATGAGTTTATCCGCTTCCTCACTGATGAAGAACTTCATCGCCTCCTTCACCGTGATCTTGCGTTTTTTCTTGCGCTGGGGAAGCATCTCTCCGAAGATAGAGCCGAGGTTGATCGCCGCGCCGCCGGGGATAAGTTCCATATTCTTGGGCTCGTCCCGAATTTCCGTCTCGATGACGAGGTTGTCGAATACCCCCTTGCGGAGAGATTGGAGCAAATTCTCCTCGAAGATCTCATGCGGGGTCTCTCCCCTCTCCTCCTTTTTGAGTTCGGCGAGCAGTTTTACCATTTTCGTTTCGGCAACGGCGGTCGCCTTCAGGGAGACTTCCGCCGTCTTTTCGTCCTTGACGAGGCGGAAGGCGCACTCCACGAGATCGCGCACCATGCCCTCGACGTCCTTGCCGACATAACCCACTTCGGTATATTTGGTGGCTTCGACCTTGATGAAAGGGGCTTTTACGAGCTTTGCGAGCCGCCTTGCGATCTCCGTCTTTCCGACGCCCGTAGGGCCCTTCATGATGATGTTCTTGGGCGTGATCTCCTCTCTGAGTTCGGGAGAGAGCTGAGCGCGGCGATAGCGGTTTCTTAAGGCGATGGCGACCGCCTTCTTCGCCTCCTCCTGCCCGATGATGTGCTTATTGAGTTCGTTTACGATCTGTTTGGGTGATAAATCCATAATTCAACTCCTGTCTGTTTCCATGCCTGTCTGCTTCTAAGGCCTACCCCCTCGGGGGGAGATGACTGCGCGTTGGAAAACCACGCTTTTCCATAAGCGCCCACAATTTGCCGCACACCTGCGGCTTATTGTCTGCGCAGGGCAGACCGCCCTTGGGCGATCGGTTTCATAAGATCCGAAATCAAACCCCTCACGGAAATTCTTTTGCACACAAAAGAATTTCCGAACTTATTACACCGTTTCGCAAATGATGTGATCGTTGGTATACACGCAGATCTCCGAAGCGATCTTGAGGGATTTTCTTGCGATCTCTTCGGCGGTAAAATCGGTGTTCTGCGCGAGCGCGCGGGCGGCCGCGAGAGCATAGTTCCCGCCGCTGCCTATGGCGCAGATCCCCTCGTCGGGCTCGATGACTTCCCCCGTGCCCGAGAGGATGAGCAGCGTATCCTTATCGGCAGTGATCATCATGGCGTCGAGCTTGCGGCCGATCTTGTCGCTCCGCCAAAGGTCCGCAAGTTCCACCGCCGAGCGCATGAGATTGCCCGCAAACTTATTGAGCATCCCTTCGAACCGCTCGGAGAGGGAAAACGCGTCGGTGACGCTTCCCGCAAACCCCAAAATGACCTTGCCGCCGTAGATACGGCGCACCTTGACGGCGGTGTTCTTGAAGACGACGCTCTCGCCCATGGTGACCTGTCCGTCCCCCGCGATCGCCGTTACGCCGCCTTTTTTTACGGCGCAAATGGTAGTGCCTCTGAATTCCATATCAGTCTCTCCGAATCAAAATATTTTCTTTTATATACCCCAAACACCCCGCTCCGAAACGCGCCGTTAAAAAGAATGAGCCTTGAAACTCTCGATCTCCCCGAGAGCGCGCTCCGCCATGAGGCGGTGCTTTTCCTTTTTGTCCCTCACGTCCATGGGGCGCAGAATGCCGTAATTCGCATTCATCGGCTCGAAATGTCCGTTCGGCGTCGATACATAGCGGGAGAGCGCGCCGCAGATACAGGTGTCTTCCGGCACATACGTCGCCCTTCCGTTGAGTTTGTTCCACAGGTGTATGGCGGCAAGAAGTCCGCTCATCGCGCTCTCCACATACCCCTCAACGCCCGTCATTTGCCCCGCAAAATACAACCCGTCTTGCGTTTTAACGGAAAAATCGGCATTCAGAAGGGCGGGCGATTGGAGATAGGTATTGCGGTGCATCACCCCGTAGCGCAAGAATTCCGCATTCTTCAGCGCGGGGATGAGTGAAAATACCCGCTTCTGCTCGGGAAATTTCAGATTGGTCTGGCAGCCGACGAGCCCGTACATCGTCCCTTCGGCGTTTTCCTTTCGAAGTTGCAAAACGGCATACGGGCGTCTGCCCGTTTCATCCGAAAGCCCCACAGGTTTGAAAGTGCCGAACCGCAGGGTGTCCTTCCCGCGCGAAGCCATAACTTCCAGCGGCATACAGCCCTCAAAGATCTCGTTTTTCTCGAACGTATGCAGTTTTGCGCGCTCCGCGCCGAGCAATTCGCTCACAAAATTTTCGTATTCCTCCTTGGTGAGCGGACAGTTGATGTAGTCCCCCGTGCCCCTTCCGTAGCGGTCGCCCGTAAAGGTGTGGGAAAGATCGATGCTCTCGAAGGAGACGATGGGCGCGGAAGCGTCGAAGAAGTGAAGAAGATCTCCCAATTTTGCGCGGATATCCTCACTCAACGCGTCCGAAGTGAGCGGCCCTGTGGCGACGATCCCCGCTTGCGGCAGGGTGCATACTTCCGCACAAACGACATGAATATGCTTGCACGTTCTTATGTTTTCGGTCACATATGCCGAAAATTTCTCCCGATCGACGGCGAGCGCGCCGCCCGCGGGCACGCGCGAAAATTCCGCCGCCCGCATCGTGAGAGAGCCGAGACGGCGCAGTTCCTCCTTCAGAAGTCCGCAGGCGTTCCCGTACACGTCGTCGCTCTTGAGGGAGTTGGAACATACAAGTTCGGCAAATCCCCCGCTCGAATGTGCGGGGGAGTACTTTTGCGGTTTCATTTCCACGAGCTCGGTCTCCACGCCGCGGCTTCCGAGAAAGTAAGCCGCTTCGCTTCCCGCGAGCCCTGCGCCGACAACTTTGATCATGCTTTCTTTGCCGTTTTGGTAGCCTTTGCGGGCTTGTAGGAACAATCGCGGTTGGAGCACTTGACGTTCCCCTTCGCGGTCTTGACGAGGGCGCTGCCGCACGTGGGGCACTTTTCGCCCGTGGGCGGATCCCAGCTCATGAACTTGCAGGCGGGATAGCCGCTGCAGCCGTAGTAGGGCTTCCCCGTGCGGGAGAACAGCTTCTTGGTCGGTTTTCCGCAGTCGGGGCATACCCCTTCGTACACCACATCCTTCTTGTCCTCTTCATAGGGAAGGGTGGACTTGCAGGTGGGATAGTTGGGACAGGCAAGGAATTTGCCGAACCGTCCCGTCTTTACCGTCATCATCGCGCCGCACTTGGGGCAGGGGATGTCGGTGACTTCCACCTCTCCCTCGCTCACGATGTTGGAGCAGGCGGGATAGCCCGTGCAGGCGAGATATTTTCCGTATTTTCCGCTCTTGCGCACCATGGGACGGCCGCATTTTTCGCAGAGGATATCGGTCAGTTCGTCCCCGTCCGTGCCCGCAAAGCGCAGTTTTTCTTCAAACGGCGGATAGAACGCCGCAATGATCGTGTGCCAATCCTTGCCGCCGTCCTCGATCTCATCGAGCTTCTCCTCCATGTCGGCGGTAAAGCCCACGTCCATGACGTCGGTGAAGTACTTCATGAGCATGTCGGTGATGCGGTATGCAACGTCGGTGGGAACCATGTACTTCCCGTCTTTGGTGACGTACTTGCGCTTTCCGAGAACGGAGATGATAGAGGCGTAGGTGGAGGGACGGCCGATGCCCTTCTCCTCCATCGCCTTGACCAAGGAGGCGTCCGTGTAGCGCACGGGCGGTTTGGTGAACTTCTGCTCGCCGCCGACCTGTAGCGCGAGCAATTTGTCCCCTTCCTTGAGCGGGGGCAGCATTTTTCCGCCCTCCTCCTCGTCGTCCTCTCTCTTATCCTGCCAGACGGCGGTGAAGCCCGCAAAGCGCAGCGTCCTTCCGCTCGCCTTGAGCCCGTAGCCGTTGTTCCCGATCTCGATCTGCATGGAATCGTACTGCGCTTCCGCCATTTGCGAAGCGATGAACCGCTCGTAGATGAGCTTATACACATTGTAGTGTTTGCGGTCGAGCATCTTCTTCGCCTGCTCGGGCGTGAGGGTGACGTCTATGGGACGGATCGCCTCGTGCGCGTCCTGCGCCCCCTTCTTGGAGGCATAATAGTTGGGCTTGGCGGGACAGTATTCCTTCCCGTATTTTTGCGCGATGTAGTCGAGCGCCGCCGCCTGTGCGTCCGAGGAGATGCGGGTGGAGTCGGTACGGATATAGGTGACGAAGGCGATGTGCCCCTCGTTCTCGACGTCGATGCCCTCATAGAGGTGCTGCGCCATGAGCATGGTCTCGGGCGCGGTCATGCCGAGCTTGTTGGAGGCGTCCTGCTGGAGCGTACTTGTGGTGAAGGGCGCGGGCGCATGGGACTTTGTGACCGTCTTTTTGACAGACGTAACGACATATTCCCCCGCGCCGAGCGCCGCGAGCGCCGCGTCCGCCTGTTCCTTGCAGGCGATCTTCAACTTCTTGCCCTTGTGCTTTTCGAGCGTGGCGTGGAAGGCGGAAAACCGCTTCGCTTCGTCCTGCAATTCGGCGGAGATCGTCCAGTATTCCTCGGGAATAAATGCCTGTATCTCCCGTTCGCGGTCTACGACGAGGCGAAGGGCGACCGATTGCACCCGCCCCGCAGAGAGCCCGTTCTGGATCTTATTGTTGAGAAGGGGGGAGAGTTTATAGCCCACGAGCCTGTCGAGCACGCGGCGGGCTTGCTGGGCGTCCACGAGATTGTAGTCGATACGGCGGGGATGCGCCAAGGCGTTCTGTACCGCCTTGGGGGAGATCTCGTTGAACTCGATGCGGTTCTCTTTCTCCGCGTCCAGCCCGAGAACGGTCTGCAGATGCCACGAGATCGCCTCGCCTTCGCGGTCGGGGTCGGTCGCGAGATAGACCTTTCCCGCCTTCCGCGCCTCCTCCGCGAGCCGCTTGATCGTCTCCTCCTTTCCCGGAGAATTGACATACTGCGGCTCGAAGTTGTTCTGAATGGATACGCCGAGCTTTTTTTGGGGAAGATCGCGGATATGTCCGCCCGAAGCGTCCACCCGATATTTCCCCTTGAGATATTTGGAGATCGTTTTCGCCTTGCTCGGCGATTCCACTATGATCAGATCCATAAAAATGACTCCCGATTGATTTTTTAAGTTTGAAAGCGCACGGAAGGTGCGCCCGAAGACACCACTATACGCAGCTGTATCTGTTCCCGCCCGCCTTTACGACATAGCCTTTGAGTTCGAGCGAAGCGAGGATAGCCGCCATTTGATAGACGGGAATTCCCGCGCGGTCTGCAATGACCGCGGCATGGAGTTCCCCCTCTGCCTGCAGAACTTCATATGCGCGCGTCTCCTCTTCTGTGAGAGGCTGACGGACATCTGTCTCCTCTTTGAGGTGATAGACTTCGAGGATATCCTGTATGCCCGTGCAGACATATGCGCCCCGCTTGAGCAATTCATTGCAGCCGACGCCCTGCGCAGTGCCCGGGTTATAGGGAAAGGCAAACACATCTCTGCCGAAATCCACCGCGTCGTATGCCGTGATGAGCGCGCCGCTCCGCTCTCCCGCCGAGATGACGAGCGTTCCCTCGGCGAGCCCCGCAAGAATGCGGTTGCGCGCATGGAAGGAATATTTCTTCGCCGTCTCTCCGGGGAGATATTCGCTGAGCAGAAGTCCCACCCGACGCACCTCTTCCTTGAGCGCGGCATGTGCCGCGGGATAGCAGGTATCCAAGCCGTTCGGGAGGACGCAGATGAGCTTTCCGCTCATGAGCGCACCCCTGATCGCGGCGCAATCCCCGCCCTCCGCAAGTCCTGTGACGACGGCAAAATCGCGGGAGAGCCTCTCCGCGATGCGAGAGCCGAGCGCCGCCGCCCACGAGGGTGTGATGCGCGACCCGACGATGCAGAATTTCCTCTCCTTCAGAAGTTCCCGCCTTCCCGCGCCGAACATCACGAGAGGCGGGCTGGCGATCTTGAGGGCTTCGGGATAGTCGCAGCTTTCGACGGTCACCGCAAAATAGCCGCTCTCCTCCAGCTCCGCAAGGAAGCGCTCCAACCGCTCGCTGCGCATGGAAAGCCCTTCGGCAACTTCTTCCTTCCCGAGCGCCGACAAATAGCGTTCGGGGTGAGAAAAGAGCGCAGACGGAGAGGGAGCCGCCCGAAGCAGGGCGATCTTTTCCCGCGGGTCGAATTCGGTGCAGGCGTGCAGCCAGATGAGCGCTCTCTCGTCCTCTGTATATTTCATTGGTTTACAACTTATCGTCCAAGCGGTAGGAGACCGCCTCGAACACGTGTTTGGGCAGGATGTTCTCGCTCGAATCGAGATCCGCGATGGTGCGCGATACTTTGATGATGCGTGCGCGCGCACGTGCGGAGAGCTTCATCCGTTCGAAGGCATTGCGCAAGATGCGCTCGCTCTCGGGGCTGAGACGGCAGAATTCGCCGATCTCCCTCTCCCCCATTTCCGCATTGGTGTTGAGTTCGTATTTCGAGAAGCGGTTGCGCTGGATGCGCCGCGCCACGTTTACGCGCTCTCTCACGGTGGCGGAGTCCTCGCGGTCCTCGCTCGAAGTGAGATCGTCGTATGAGATATTGTCCACTTCCACCTGCAGATCGATACGGTCGAGCAGCGGGCCCGAGATCTTGCGCTTATACCGTCTGATCTCCGCAGGCGTACAGGTGCAGATGAGATTCGCAGAACCGTAATTCCCGCAGGGGCAGGGATTCATGCTCGCGCAGAGCATGAACCGCGAGGGATAGGTGAAGGTGCCGCCCGCACGGGAGACGGAGATCTTCCCGTCCTCGAGGGGCTGGCGGAGCGCCTCGAGCGTGGAGCGCTTATATTCGGGCAGTTCGTCCAAAAAGAGAACGCCCCCGTGCGCAAGGGAGATCTCTCCCGGATGCACGATGCGGTTGCCGCCGCCGCACATCGAAACGGTAGTCGCCGTGTGGTGCGGGGTGCGGAAGGGACGCTCGGTGACGATCCCCTCTTCGCCGAGGATGCCCGCCACCGAATGGATCTTGGTGATCTCGAGCGCTTCATCGAAGGCGAGATCGGGCATGATCGTGGGAAGACAGCGCGCGAGCATTGTCTTGCCCGTTCCGGGAGGGCCGACCATGAGGACGTTGTGTCCTCCCGCGACGGCGATCTCGAGCGCCCGCCGTGCGATGGGCTGTCCCTTCACGTATTTGAGATCCGCCGAACCCTTTCCGCCGCGCGAGACGGTGTATTCGGCAGTCTCGAGCGGTTGGATGACTTCGATGCCGAGGAGGTGCTTTACGATCTCGAGCAGATTCTCGGCGGGATAGATCTCCGCACCGCCGAGAAAGCGCGCTTCCTTGGCATTGGCGGCGGGGATGACAAACTTCGTGAAGCCGTGACCCTTCGCCGAAATGAGGATGGGCAGAAGTCCCGAGATGGGACGCACGTCGCCGTTGAGGGCGAGCTCGCCCAAAAAGACGATGCCGTCTACGTCCGCGCCGATGAGCTGTTCGCTCGCCTTGAGCAAACTGATGGCGATGGCGAGGTCGAAGGACGCCCCTTCCTTTTTGAGGTCGGCAGGCGCAAAGTTGATCGTGATCTTGTTCATGGGGAACAAGAGCCCGCTGTTCTTGAGCGCCGAGCGCACCCTCTCCTTGGATTCCTTGACGGCGGCGTCGGGTAGCCCCACCATGTCGTAGGCGGGAACGCCCTTGTTGACGTCCGTCTCCACTTCGACGGGAATGCCGTCGAGCCCGTTGAGTGCGTAACAGATGATTTTTGCGATCATATTTTTCCCCTTTGTATCTTACCCCCCTTGCGGGGGATCTTCCCAAGATCGGTTTACGCCGCCAAGCCCCACAAAAATCCCGTAGTGGGAATGGAGAAGGTGACGACGGCAAACACTGCAAATACCACGATGAGCGCGGCGAGGCAGACCCACGAGAGCACCTTTACCGCAGTTCCGAGCTTGCCCTCTTCCTTTACGCTTGCCGAGCGCGCCGCAAAGGCGAACAGGAAGAGATAGGCAAGCAGCATGAACGCAAGTCCGCCCTTCGCGATGAAAGCGGTCACAAGAGACAGGACGAACCCGAGCATGAGCGTGAGCGTAACTGCAAGTTCGGAAGTGAAGGAAGGACGTCCCTCCTCCGTGCCCTCGGTGCTGCGTGCAAGGCGGATGAGGGCGAGCACAACGCCCGCAATGCCCGCAACGAGCGCCGCGATCGCCACGAGAGAACCGGTCGCGGTGATCGCCGCAACTTCGCCCGTTCCGCGGAAGAGAACATAGAAGAAGTTCCAGACAGATTGGCTGCTCGCGAGGAAGTTCTCGCCGATGAAGCCGCCCGCAAACGCCCGCCACATGAAGTAGAATACATTCTTGGTGGGAGAAAGAGGGTCGTCATAGAGCCGCACATAGGTCTGGTGCAGGGGCAGATAGGAGAGCATCGAAATGAGGAAAGTGCCGATGACAAGGAGGGCGAAGAACACAGCGCACGGAAGCGCCACGCCGATGCGGTGGGCGTTGAGCGCCGCGCCGAGCTTCTTTCTCGGCTCGGAGACCTTCTCCCCGTCTTCGGGATGAGGGACGCTCTCGTACGCTTCCACCTCGTCGATCGCGGCATCGAGCGCCGCTCTCGTCTTGCGATACTGACGGACGACGCCCGCCGCAAAGAGCCCGACGAGGAAGACGGTCGGAATGACGAACGCGCCGTTTACACAGATCGCAGCCGCTCCGAACAGCCCGCCGCAAAGGGCGGGAACGGCGGAAAGGAAGTTCGGCTTTTTCATGCCGTCCTTGAAGAAGCGGAAGGTGAAATAGAGCGCGGCGGTGAAGAAGCAAAGCCCGATCATGAGCGGAGTGCCGAGATGTCCGAGGCTGAAGCCCGCGCCGCAGAGGGTATAGAGCAGGGCGAAGATGAAGCCCGCCTTGTCGCTTCCCGCGAGTTTACGCACGAAAAGATAGCCGAATACGAGCACGCCGAAGGAGGCGAGGAAGGGCATGAAGCGCAGTCCGAAGGGGCTCATGCCGAACATCCCGACGCCGAGCGCGACGAGATCCGTGCCGAGGGAATTGTAGACGGTATCCGCATGATAGTAGGTCTTGCCGTCATGCTGATAGCGGTAGATGCCCGAAGCGAGATTGTCTCCCTGACGCATTTCGTTAATGGTCATGAGGGTGTAGATCTCCTCCTGCGTATAGCGGTTGAAGGAGGACTGCGCCGACGAGGGAACGCAGGGGCTGTCCACGATCGCATTGGCGCGCTCCGCAGCCTGCTGATAGGTCTCCCCCGATGCGGGCGGCAATAGCGTCCGACTGAGATCGTCCTTGAAAATGACAGACGCATTGAGCGCATACCGTTCGGGAAGCAATTGATTGTCTGCATCCTTCTCCTGCACAACGAAGGCGATCTCGTTGATGAGAACGTCACAGCCCGTGCCCTTATCTCCGGGGATGGTCAGTTTCCAATATCGATAAGACGAGAAGACCATTTCCTCCGGCTTTGCGAATTTGAATTCCACCCAGTTGTAGAGAGCGTCCTTCTGCAGCACAATATTGCTCGATGACTCCTCTTCCGACGCGCTCTCTGCATAGAAGTTTTCAAAATAGACGTCGTTATAGTTATAGAAACTACTCGATTCGGTCGACCCTCTGGAAAGGCGGATGGCCCCCGGCTTTCCGC
Source organism: uncultured Clostridia bacterium (assembly GCA_947629575.1). Lineage (GTDB taxonomy): Bacteria > Bacillota > Clostridia > Christensenellales > Borkfalkiaceae > Gallimonas. Next base: position 32,863 of record CANREF010000005.1, read on the forward strand.
TCTCCGCATAGATCGCACCCAAGTTGAAATAGACGGATGTGAAACAGAACGTTGTAGCATCTTTGCCACTAAGTTCTTCGGGCAAGGTGACGGAAAGCAAGATGCAGGGCTGCTTGTCATCGGTGTCCTTTTGGGCGGGGAGCACGTAGCCCTTCCCAGTGGAAGTGGTAGAACCGAGCGTACCCAAGCCGACGGCAAGGAAGGCGAGGGCAAGGATGAGAAAGCCGCGCAGCCAGCCCGACATTCTCTTGAAAAGGTTCTTGGTTTTGTTCTTGTTCTTCTTCATTGCGGTATCCTTGTTCACGATTTTATATTCCTTATTATATCGCTGTTTTCTATTCTAACCGATATCCCCCGAATTGTAAACGGTTTTTCGGCTGTTTTCGGAAAAAATTTTGAGAATTATCGTTTCGAACAAACAATGTACGATCTCCGCATCGTTTTTGGATTGTGTTTCACACCGCCGCCCCGCGCTTGAAGAATGAGCGCAGAGCAGGATGACGCGGAGACCTTACGTCACCCTGAGCTTGTCGAATGGGTGACGTCCGTGTTTCGGGAAAAATTCGTGGGCCGAAAAAAGCGCCTCCCGAAGGAAGCGCCCCATGCTCACTTGAGCTCTTTGATCTTTGCAGCCTTGCCCGTACGGCCTCTGAGGTAGTAGAGCTTTGCCCTTCTCACCTTGCCTGCGCGCACCACCGTGACGTACGCCACCTTGGGGGAATGCAGGGGGAAGCAGCGTTCCACACCGACGCCGAAGGAGAGACGCCTTACCGTGAACGTCTCACGGATGCCGCCGTGCTTCTTGGCGATGCACACGCCCTCAAAGTTCTGAATTCTCTCCTTGCCGCCCTCGATGATGCGATAGCCGACCTTTACGGTATCGCCCACATTGAACTGAGGAACATTCTCTTTGAGTCCTTCTTTCTCGATCGCTTCGATCAAACCTTTCATCTGACTTTACCTCCATGCTTTCAGAAAAGACGTTCATTCCCGTTCTTGATTTTGTACACTTTGCGGTACGCGGCAGAGGAACGCCCAAAGTCACTGGAATATTATATCCGAACCGCACGGAAAAATCAAGTACTTTTGCGTAGATCGCAAAAAATTTTTTTGCGCTTTCGCCAAAAAAATTTTTTTGAGATTTTTGTCGAAAAAGGCTTCAAATAGTTGACAGCGACCCCCCCCCGTGATATAATTTAGAAAATTTAACCATTGGGAGAACACTATGGAAATTCAGTTGGCACAAAGCGAAAAACTCATCAAGAGTTGGAATTATTCCGAAGTGAAAGATTCCTCCGGAACGACAAAGAGCGGTTTGACCGTTACGAACAAACGGGTCATATTGCACTCATCAAGTCAAACAAAAACAGATATTAAAGAAATCCCCGCAAAAAATATAAGTGGGATAGACAGCTCCTTCCAAATGAGCAAAGGGAAAAAGCGAAAAATTGTTCCCGGAATAATTATGCTGTTCTTTGCTGTCGTCTTCGGTATCGTCGGTTGGCTGCTAATTTCAAAGTATTTGGAAGATGACTGGGAAATTTTTGCGATTGTATTCACTGCCTTATTCGTTTTATTGTTTGTCGGTCTTGCGATTGGCTGTTTTATGGCAAAAGGCGGAAACGTTTACTTTTCCGTTGTGATCTATACGACCGCTCCACTGTCAACGGTAGCGCAGATATCGGCGGGAATTAACCCTATTTTCATAAATCGCAACAAAAATCAGCAAAATCAAGTAGTGCTTCTGAGAGTAGACCCGCAGGCGGCACAGGAAATCGTAAATACAATCGGTACGGTCATCCTCGAAGCGCAAAATTCATAATTTTTCTTTTGGCTCCGCTTCCCCTTCGGGAAGCGCTTTTTTTACGCCCACCTTTCCGCGCACGGCGGCATAGCTGTCTTTGCGGATGCGCGTGCGGGAATAGAGTTTGCCGTCCTTGCCGTAGACCACGAGATAACTCTCGCTCCTGATCCCCTCTTTTTCGGCGCGGAGCACGCCCTCTTCCCCCTTCACCTCTTCGGGCGGCGGGGGCGCGATGCGCTCGAGCACGCGGCTCTCCACTTCGTAGCGCTTCCCGTCGGGAGTTCCAAAAAAGCGGAAACGGATGCTGTTTTTCCCCACCTCCGCTAAAATATATACGGGAAAATCATACGGGTTGACGAATTTGAGGTCGCTCGAGGAGGAGACCATGGCGTCCTCGGAGGGAGGAACGTATCCCACGGAGAGGGAATGCGCCCTGCTCTCGGTGACGGTCATTCCCGCCCGAAGGGCAGCGCCGAAGAGGGTGGTGCTCGCCTGGCAAACTCCCCCGCCCACCCCGGGAACAAATTGTCCGTCCAAAATGATGTTCGCCGTACGGAAACCGTTCTTCTCCGTGCGCTCCCCTACCGCGGCATTGAAGGAGAATTCGGCGTGCGGATTCAAAACAGTGCCCGCGATGCGCGCGCCCGCAAGCGCGATGTTGTGCCGCCGAGAGACGTTCGTCCCGTCGAATCGGGTGGAAAACGAGGAGAGCTCCCTCGTGTGCGCGCGCAGTTCCTTTTCTGTCACCGCGGGGGCGTAATCAAAGGTGGAAAGGGTCACTTCCCCGCCCGTCTTCATCGCCCGCGTGACGTCCGAAAGAAGGGCGGAATAATCGCATGCCGTCCCGAAAACTTCACCCGTATAGCGAAATCCGCTTGCCGAAAAGGTAAAGGAAGCGTCCTTTGCCTCCGCCGCGTTCTGCGCGCAGAGTTCTCTCAAACGCTCCTCCGCGTCTGCCCACGAGCGGGTGTAACTCACTTCGAGCGTCTCTCCCTTTTTCGCCCTGCGCACAAGGCGGGCAATGTCGTCTTTAACGCACAGCTCCTCGGGAACGAGATCGCCCGACGGCGCATGGATGACGACGGGGCGCAACGTCGCAAAAAGTTGTGAACGTATCATGTTTTCCGCGACGTCGTAGGGCATACCGCCGACCTCGACTCCGCCGATGACGACCCCCTCTTTCACTTTGCCGAAGCCGCCCAAAAAAAAGCTCCCCGCAAGGAGGAGCGCCGCTTTCTCTTTTTTCATACGCTCCCTTTCAGCGAAAGGAGCAATTCCCCGACGTCCGACCCGTCGAAAACGGGATATCCGACCCTTCTCGGACCGCCGTCCGCATGAAAGTCCGACCCGCCCGTGACAAACAGTCCGTGCGCCTTTGCAAACGCGAGAAACTCCTCCGTTTCAATGAAAGTATGCGTCGAGTGATAACATTCTATGCCGTCGAGCCCGCCCTCGGCAAGTCTTTCCATCAATGCGTTGCGCTCCGCGGCATAGGTGCGCTTGACCTCCGCCTTCTCCGCACGGGAAAGCAGGCGGAAGCGTTCGGAGATCTCCTTGGGCAGGATGAGGATCTGCGCGGGATGGGCGAGCACGGCAACGCCGCCCATTTCGTGCACGGCGCGCACGGCGTCCGAGGGAGAGGGCCTTCCGAGATCGGAATAGGCGGGCGCTCCCGGGGCGAAGAGGTCGGAATAGAGAGCGCCTTTCTCCCTGCCGAGGCGGTCTGCGAACGCGCTCACGATGTGCATGGTGTGGATGGGCGCGTCTTTGCGGAGGTGGAAGCGTTCGACTTCCTCCATGGAAACGTCGAGAGAAAGGGCGGCGTTCGCCCTTCTCACGATCTCCTCCGCGCGATACAGCGCTCCTTCTCTGCGCTCCCGCAGAAAGCGGAAATACGCCTCCCCTTCCTCACACCCGTAGCCGAGGATGTGGACCTTTGACGCGCCGAGGTAGGCGGAAACTTCCATGCCGCGGACGAAGTGCAGCCCGAGGCGGCGCGCCGCTTCCGCCCCTTCCGCGAGCCCGCCCATGCTGTCGTGGTCGGTGATCGAAAAAAGTTCCACGCCCGCCGCCCTGCACCTTTCGGCGATCTCCGCGGGAGAGTACGCGCCGTCCGAACAGAGGGTATGAAGATGCAGATCCGCTCTCATCTCACGATCCTCCCCCCTTGGATGCGGATCTTGTGCGTCTCCTTCCCGTAGAGCAGCCGCTCGGCATGGGTACAGGTGAGGATGCACTGCACCCCCTGTGTGCGGGCGAGCAGCTTCTTCCTGCGGGGAAGGTCGAGCTCGCTCATCACATCGTCCAAAATGAGAACGGGCGCCTCTCCCGAAAGCCGTTTGAAGATCTCGAGTTCGGCAAGTTTCATGCTCAGAGCCGCGGTGCGCGTCTGCCCCTGAGAGGCAAATCCGCGGGCGTCGTTCCCGTCCACGAGGATGCGGATATCGTCGCGGTGAGGGCCCACGGTCGTAAATCCCAACCGCACGTCCCGTTCATAGGCGGAGGAGAGCTCCTTTTTGAGCTTTTCGGCGATCTCTCCCTCCGTCTCGGGATAGTCCCCGTCTGCGGAAAGCCGAAGTTCCTCCCCGCCGTCCGTCAAAAAGGAGTGTGCCTCGGCGGCGAGCGGCGAGAGCTGCTTCAGATATTCCCTCCTGTGACGGATGAGCACGGCGGCATATGAAGCGAGTTGCTCGTCCCACACGGGCAGGGTCTCGAAAATGAGCCCCACATCCCGTTCCTTGAGGAGATTATTTCGCTGGTCGAGGATCTTGTTGTATCTGAGGAGCGCCGACGCATACGCCTTCGAGGTCTGGGAAATGGACAGATTGAGAAATCTTCTGCGCTCATCGGGCCCGTCCTGCACGATACGGAGTTCCCCCGGGGAAAAGAAAACGCTCTTCATGTTCCCCAAAAAATCGACGGCGCGCGACACCTTGTTCCCGTTGAGAAAGAGCTCCCGCTTGTTCTCGAAGATGTGCGCTTCCAAGGCGACCGGTCCGAAACGGCTCTGCGTCTCGGCGCGGAGAACGGCGCAGTCCGTCCCCTTGCGGATGAGCTGTTTATCGTGACGGATGCGCAGGGACGCTCCCGTGCACAGATAGAACACCGCTTCGGCGCAGTTCGTCTTGCCCTGCGCATTCCTGCCCACGAGGACATTCACCCCGTCCGTAAAGGAAAAGGTCTCGTCCTCATAGTTCCTGAAATTGTGCAGCGTCAAATTTTGGATAATCACTTATTTTTTCCGAAAAACACTTTCTTTTTGCGCGATTTTATATTATAATCTAATAGAAAACCCGTCCGCTCTCATCGGGCGGGGCTCAAGACCGATCGGTTCTATTATACCAGATCCCGCAAAAAAAACAAAGCGTTTGAGGGGGAAATTATGTCCGAAAACACCCAACTTGAATTTTTATGGAGCAAGATCAAGGAGCGCGCGGAAAAGCTCATCAACCCCGTCTCGTTCAGCTCCTTCATACAGGAGCTCGTGCCTGTGGACGTTGTGAACAAGAAACTCGTTCTGCAGGCGCTCACCGAGGTGACGGCGGCAACGGTGACGAAGCACCACCTCGACCGTCTGCGCGAAGCGGCGCAGAGCGCGGAGGTGGGCTTGAACGGCGTCATCATCATCGTGGAAGGGAGCGACACTTACACCCTCAACGAAATGCCGGACGCCTATGAAGACGACACCAAGGTGGACCTCGACAAGCGCTATACCTTCGATTCCTTTGTGGTGGGCCCGCAAAACAAGTTTGTCTATGCGGCGGCGAAATCGGTCGCCGAAGCGCCCGGGGAAAACTTCAACCCCCTCTACATCTACGGCGGAACGGGTCTCGGCAAGACCCACCTCATGCAGGCGATCGCCAACGAGATCGCCGTGAAAAAGCCTTCGCTCAAGGTCATTTACACGACGAGCGAGAAGTTCCTCAACGAATATGTGGACAGCATGTACGCGAAGAAGTCGGCGGGCACGGATAACGAATACCGTTTCCGCAATCGCTACCGCAATGTGGACGTGCTCATCATCGACGATATCCAGTTCTGGGCGGGGAAGTACGGCGTGCAGGAGGCATTCTTCCACACCTTCAACGAACTGTTCTCCCAGCACAAACAGATCGTCATTTCCTCCGACTGTCCCGCAAAGGAACTCACGACGCTCGAGGAACGCCTCCGCACCCGCTTCGAAGGCGGGCTCATCGCGGACATCCAACCGCCCGACCTCGAGACCAAGATCGCTATCTTAAAGCGCAAGGCGCTCGAAAAGAAGTACGTCGTGCCCGATGACGTGCTCGCCTTCCTCGTGAAAAATTCGGATAACAACGTCCGCACCCTCGAGGGAAGGCTCAATACCGTCATTTTCGCGAGCAAACTGCACGAAGAGCCCATCTCTCTCAAACTCGCCGCCGTGGCGCTCAAGGAGAGCATCGGGGGCGCGGAAGAGCAGGAAGAGATCACTCCCGAGACGATCATCAAGGCGACGTGTTCCTATTATTCGGTGACAAAGGCCGATCTCATCGGCAAGAGCAAACAGCAGGAACTCGTCCGTCCGAGACAGGTCTGCATCTATCTTCTGTGCAATATGCTCGCCCTTCCCCTTGTCACCGTGGGCAAGATCATGGGCGGAAGAGACCATGCCACGATCATCTATGCCCGCGACAAAGTGACCGAACTCATGCGGGTGAACGACGCCATCGCAAAGGGCGTCACCGACATCAGAAGCTCGGTTTTGAAGCAATGATCTGTGGCGCGGCACACGTCATTCTGCCCCCGCGTCTGCGTAATGCTGCCCCGCGTCATTCTGCCCCGCGCCTGCGTCATGCTGAGGTGAGGAGTGACTACGCAGTCCGATAACGCTCTCCCCGAAGCATCTGATGCCCCCGCGAGATTCTTCGGAGACGGCTCTCGGTTTTCATGTAATTTGGTCACCTCAGAATGACGCGGGGGGGGCGTATAAGTCACCCATTAAAAATCCATGAAAGAATTCTGCGAATCGGTCTGTGACGCGGTGGTGATCGGCGCGGGACACGCGGGGGCGGAAGCGGCTCTCGCGCTCGCCCGCACGGGGCTTTCCACCGTCCTCATGACACTCAACTTAGACAGTATCGGCTTCATGCCCTGTAACCCCTCCGTCGGCGGAACGGCGAAGGGGCATTTGGTGCGCGAGATCGACGCTTTGGGCGGACAAATGGGCGTCACCGCAGATGAGTGCGCCCTGCAAGTGAGGATGCTCAACGCGGGCAAGGGGGCGGCGGTGCAGTCCCTTCGCGCGCAGGTGGACAAGAACAAATATCACCGCAGAATGAAGGCGGTTTTGGAACATACCGAAAATTTGCGCATCGTGCAGGCGGAAGCCGCCGAAATTTTGACGGAAAAGGGCGACGGCCCCCTTCCCCATGTCGTCGGCGTGAAGACGACCTACGGCGGGATCTTTTCCTGCCGCGCCGTCATTGTGGCGACGGGGGTGTATCTCAATTCGGACACGATCACGGGCGAACTTGTCACAGAGAGCGGGCCGAACGGCTTCCAAAATGCGACCCGTCTCACAAAATCGCTCATAGAACTCGGCTTTTCGGTGCGCCGTTTCAAGACGGGCACTCCCGCCCGTCTCGACGGCAGAACGGTGGATTATTCCCTCCTTGAGCGTCAGGAAGGCGAGGACGTCTATCCTTTTTCCTTCATGCACGCCCATGCACCCAAGGCGCAGACGCCCTGTTTTCTCGCTTATACCAACGAACGCACACATGAACTCATTCTAAGCAATCTCGACCGCGCCCCCCTCTACAACGGGCAGATCTCCTCTACGGGGCCGCGGTATTGCCCTTCGATCGAGACAAAGGTCGTGCGCTTCCGCGACAAGGAGCGCCACCAGCTCTTTCTCGAACCCGAGGGCGCGGACACCACGGAGGTGTACGTGCAGGGGCTCTCGACTTCCCTCCCCCACGACCTGCAAAAGGAGATGTACCGTACGGTGAAGGGGCTCGAACACTGCGAGATCGTGCGCTACGCCTATGCGATCGAGTACGACTGCATCGACACGCTCGACGTTCTCCCCACCCTTGAATTCAAGAAGGCGGAAGGGCTTTACACGGCGGGACAGATCAACGGCACGAGCGGATATGAGGAAGCGGCGGCGCAGGGCTTAATCGCAGGTCTGAATGCTTCCTTGAAGCTGCGCGGAAAGCCCCCGCTCATCCTGCGGCGGGATCAGGCCTATATCGGCGTGCTCATCGACGATCTTGTGACGAAGGGCACGGACGAGCCCTACCGCATGATGACCTCCCGCGCGGAATACCGTCTCAGCCTTCGGCAGGACAACGCCGACATGCGGTTGACGGAGCTGGGGCGCATATGCGGCTTGGTGAATACGAGGCGATATCGGAAATTCAAGGAGCGGAAAGCGCTGCGCGAACAGACGCTTGCGCTTTTAAGCACCCGTGCGGACACAAAAACGGCGGACGCTCTCGTGCAGAAGCACGGCTTCCCGCCCCTGACGGCGGGCGTTTCATACGCCGATCTCATCCGCCGCGGCATCTCTATCCGCGAACTTCTCACCGCCTTCCCCTCTCTTGTCATTTCGAGCGGAGTGAGCGAAGCGAACGCAGTCGAGAAATCTCACCTTGCCCACCCCTTGAGGGGTGGGTGTCACGGCAAAGCCGTGACGGAAGGGGTGTCATCCCCCACTTCTGTCACCGATGTGAGCGCAGTGGAGAAATCTCTCCCCCTCTCCGCCCTTCCCTATGACATTCTGCTCTCCGCCGAGACGGAGATCAAGTACGAGGGATACCTCAAGGCGAGCGAGAAGGAGATGGAGAAGGCGAAAAAAATGGAAGAGAAACCCCTGCCGCCCGACATCGATTACGCCAAGATCGAAGGCTTGCGCCTTGAAGCGCGGGAAAAGCTCAACCGCGTGCGCCCTTTGAACTTGGGACAGGCGGAGCGCATCTCGGGCGTCTCCCCCGCCGACGTCTCCGTCCTCATGATCTATCTGAGTTTGAAGAAGTAACTCTTTCATATTTTTGTCTAAAACCGCGAGACGGGCTGCCGACATCGGCAGCCCGTCTCGTTCTGCGTTTTTACCATTCCTCGATCTCGCCGTTACTTCCGTAATGCCAACCGTTCCCGCTTTCGGGCGCTTCTTTTGCAAAGAAGTAAACCGCTGCGCTCCTCAGCGCACTGCTTCCCCCGTTGCCGTTATTGAGCGTCTCCCAAGTTTCCTCGCTCCCTTCATAGTAAAATTTTTCGATGGGAGAACCGTTCGTAAAGGCATAACGGAAGTACTCTATATCTTCCCCGAGCACGACCGTCTTTAAGCCCGCACAATACGTAAACGCGTCCTGCCCGAGCTTTTTCACGCCCTTTCCGACCTTGACCTCTTTGACGGGCGCTCCGTAAAAGGCATAATTCCCGACTTGCTCGATCCCCTCGATCGCGATCTTTTCGGGCAACGGGTTTCCGTCGCCCAGATACAAGGTCGCCAACTTTTCTTTCGAGGAAGTTACGAAAACATTCGAAAGGCTGTTCCCGAACTCAATGGCGGCCCATTCGGAGACAGTCCCAGCATAATCCACGCGCCCGAGCGCTCCGCAAGAAGCAAACGCACCCGCGCCGACCTTCTTCAAACTCTTCGGAAGCGCGATCTTCGCCAAGGCGGAACAACCGTTGAACGCGCCCGTTCCGATTTCTTCCGTCCCCTCTTCGATTTTTACTTCTTCCAATCCCGTGTTCCCGTAAAAACAATCTTCACCGAGCGCGGAAACGTTCGACGGCACAGTCACCTTTGTAAGCCCGCCCGTATAGAAGGCACGTGCGTGAACGGAATAACTCGCCCCGTTGTACTCGTCCGGAAGAGTCAATTCGGTCTCCTTGCCGAAGTAAGCATGCAGTTCGTTCCCATCCGTGCGCCACACAAAACCGTTCTCGTCGGGATCGGTCACCACGCTCTTTTCGGAAAGTGCAGTGTGGATCACGACCCCCTCGTTCAAACCGAAATCATCGGGATTCTCAAATTCCACCGCCGCGGAAAGATCGTATATCTCGGCAAGCGCATGGCATCCCTTGAACGCCTTACTGAGAAAACCGCTCTCGACGCTCTCAACGCTTGCGGGAATGGTGATCGAAGTCACATAGGGGTGATTCATGAAATGCGTCTTTACGGCTTTGATCTCCGTCACACCGTCGGCAACGGCCACGCGTCCCCCGATCGCAAGCGGAACGCAAACGATCTCCGTCTTGCCCTTGTTGTAGAGAACGCCTCCCTCCGTCGCGTAAGTTGCGTTTTCCGCACTCACCTCGACCCATTCGAGCCCGCTCGGGAAGGAATTTATCGTCACTTCCTGCGAGAACCCCTTGCCGAACGAGAGGAAACGCACTCCGTCCGATTCATAAAACGTATAATCCGCAAGCGTCTCTACTCCGTCGCCGAAATCGACCCGTTCCAGCGCGGGACAGTTCCTTAGCGCTTGTTCTTCAAACGTTTTTATGCCCTCGACCCGCACATAGCTTAAAGATGCACAACCGTAGAAGGCATATTGTCCCAAAGTTTGGAGTTTTCCCATTTCCGCTCTTTCGAGCCCCGTGCATTCGTAAAAGGCACCCTTATATAAATTTTCGACGTTTTCGAGGTTTACGCTCTTTAATCCCGAACAACCGTAGAAGGCATATTCTCCGATGTCCTTTACCGATTGAGGCAGGTAGACGGAATTGAGGGTTGCGTCGCCGTCCCCATCATCCACATCGAATGCACTTTCTCCGATCGATACAACGGGCTTTCCCTCATATTCTTCGGGGATCACGAGCTGTGTCCTGTCCGTTACGCCTTCCTCCCAGCCGATCACGGAATACGTCGCCGTTCCGTCCTCGGCGAGCACTTCCTCATACCGCAAGGCCGACGGTGTAAGCGCATAACCGCACGTCTCGCATTTCCCGTTTTTGAAAACGTGCTCTCCCTCGTCCTTGCGGCCGCCGCAACCGTTTTCACATTCATGGTAATGTCCGTCCGCCTCCATTGTCCATTCTGTGCTCCATTTGTGACCGAGCGCGGGGATCTCCTCCCGTTCCGTATGGGTGGGATCAGTTTTGCATACCCTTTTCTTTTCCCCTTTCTCCTCACAAGTGGGTTGGGTGATCTGCCACTCCCCCCAATCGTGCACATGTCTTGCGGGCTTTGGATCTCCCCCACATCCCGCCGCGGACAAGAGCAATGTCCCTGCCAGCAAAATTCCGAAAATACTTTTGTGCTTCATAGTTTTTTTCTCCTTTATAGAAAATTCTAACCCAATTATAAATTAGAAAATTCTACCTGTCAAGTAAAAATAATAGAATTTTCTATAAAATAAAAGTATGGAATTTCATGACATTTTGCGCGAATTTTTGACGGAAAACGAAATGACGCAAGCTGCTTTTGCGTATAAAATCGGCGTGAAACCGAGCCAAGTCTCCGAATGGTTGCATGAAAAGGCAAAGCCGGGATACGATACCCTCAGGGCGATGGCGACCGCATTCAATATTTCCGCCGACTATTTTCTCGGGATCACCGATACCTATTGACCGAATACGCAAAGCGCCGCCCGTCCCCAAATGGGACGGGCGGCGCTTTGCGCTTCCATTAGCGGAAAAGTTCGTTCTTTTCCGCGATCAGTTTTTCCACCTTGGCGATGTAGGTCGGAATGTCCTTGGGCGAGCCCAAACGCTCGATGCGCCCCTCGCTCAGAAATACCCGCTTCGAGATCGCGTTAGACCCCACCGCCAAATTATCCGCGCTCTCTTCCATGACGTCGATATTGTACACCGAAGCGCTGCCCGCCTTCGTCCAGCCGACGTTCTCGTGCGCGCCCGCCATGTATTTTTGTCTGTATAGATAATAGGGCTCGTAACCCGCTTTTTGCAATACGTCCCGCGAAAAAGCGATCATTTCCGACAAATTTTCCTCTTCGAGCGGGGCGACGAGCTTTGCCTTTTGCTCCCCGTCTAAGAGGTGTTCCTCTTTGAGTTTCGCCCCCTTTTTGAGGCAGAGCGTGTGCACGGTGATGTTCTCGGGGGAAAGGGAAATCGCCTCCTCCACGCTCCTTTGGAACTCCTCGAGGCTCTCCCCCGTGAGCCCCGCGATGAGGTCGCAGTTCACGGTGAAGGGATACGGCTCTGCCATTTTGAACGCCTCATAGAGTTGGGCGCGGGTGTGCTTCCTGCCGATCGCCTCGAGCGTCCTGTCCGAAAACGATTGCGCATTGATACAGATGCGCGTGACGCCGTATTTTTGACACAGGTCGAGTTTTTGAGGGGTGAACACGTCGGGGCGGCCCGCTTCCACCGTATATTCGCAGCCGTTTCGGCGAAGCGGCTCGATCGCTTTGAGCACCTGTTCGAGGTCCTTTTCGTCCAAAACGAAGGGCGTTCCCCCGCCCACATACACCGACCGCAGGTTCTTCAAAAGCGGCGCTGCCGCGTCGAGTTCTTGTTTGAGCGCGTCGAGATAGGCGGGAAGGTACTGCCGCGTGCCCTCGATCGGGGCGGTGATGAACGAACAATAGCTGCACTTGCTCGGACAGAAGGGCAGGGAGACATACAGATCGACATTCCCCTCTTTTCGTTCGTAAATGCCCCTCTGCGCCGCGATCACCCGCGCAACGAGGTCGGAATTCTCCCTTGAGACCCGAAGTTCCTCAAACAGGGGGCGAAAGTCCCTCCCCCGCTCGAGTTCCTGATAGGCGAGCCGCGTGGGACGGATGCCCGTCAGCGATCCCCAAGGCAGGGTTTTTGCATACCGTTTGCTCAAAACGTCGTACAGAGCGAGCTTTGCATACCTCTTCAAAAGACGCTTCTCTTCCTCTTTCCCGTCCGCGCAGAAGGGGTGCGGAAAGCGGCTCTCCTCGCCGTTGAAAACGATCGTATTGCAGACGGCGTTCTCCTCTGCGGCAAGGGTATGGAAGATCTGTTCGCGCTCTGCGCCCGGGAAGAGCCGCACGACGTCCATGAGCTCGGGCTCGAGCCATTTTTCCGAAGATGTCACCATTTTAAGTACCCGTTGTGCGTTTTTTCGTAACTCAAGGTGGAAATTTCCCCGTGGCCGGGGAAGAGTTTGCAATCGAAGGGAAGCGCGCAAAGGCGCGCAAGGCTCTCATGAAGACGGGCAACGCTGCCCGTGGGAAGATCGGTCCTGCCGACGCTTTCGCGGAAGAGTGTGTCGCCTGTGAATAAGGAATACAAACACCCCCCTTCTGCCTGCGGCACCTTCCCCCCAAGGGGGGCAGGCAAGTGGTAGCAAACCCCTTCCGCCTGCGGCACCTTCCCCCCAAGGGGGGCAGGCGAGTGAGAGCAAACCCCTTCTGCCTGCGGCAAAAGGAAGCAGACGCTTCCCACCGTGTGCCCCGCAGTGGCGATCACTTGAAAGGTCATCCCCGCGAGCGAGAGCTCATCGCCGTCCGAAAAAGTGAAATCGACGCGGAAAGGGGGAACGGGCATCCCGAATTCCGCGCCCAAATTGTGCTCTTCTGCGAGCGCTTTCTCCGCGGCAAGACACCCGATTTTCGCACCCGTCTGTGAAAAAGCGGCGCACCCGCCCACATGATCGAAATGTCCGTGCGTCAGCAGGACGAACTTCACGTCGAGCCCGCGGCGCTGCGCTTCCGCAAGGATACGGGGCGAGGCAGGGTCGATGCAGACCGCCTGCTTTCCGTCCTCGGTCACAAGATAGCTGTTTGCGGCAAAGCCGTTTGGAAAAATCGGATAAATTTGCGGCATATATCAGTTGCTGCTTCTCCTCACGTCGTAGATCTTGCTGCCGTATGCCTTGATCTTCTTGATGAGCACTTCGACGTCCTGTCGGTTGGTGAGGGTGACCGTCACGTCGACGATCGCATTGTCGTTTTTGTCGTATCTGCCGTTGATGGAAGTGATGCCGAGCTTCATTTCGGAGACGCTCCCAGAAATCGCGCCGAGCGCCGCGCCCTGCTCCGCCGCGACGACGACGATCGCGGCCTTGAACTGTTCCCCGCCCTCGGTGATCCATTCGGCGGGCTGAAGCCGTTCCTCCTCGACGCCGCGCATGTTGGGACAGTCCCGCCTGTGGATGACGATCCCTCTTCCCCGCGTGACGAAGCCGATGATGTCGTCGCCGGGCACGGGGGAACAGCAGCCCGCAAAGCTGACCAAAAGTCCCGTTGTGCCGTTGACGAGAACGGAGCCCTTGGCGAGCTTCCCGCGGTATTCCTGCGGCATGAGGGGCTGGGGCACTTCCTTGCGGAAATAGTCGATGAGCTTGAAGATGACCTGATTGACAGTCGTCGCGCCATAGCCTATCGAGGCGAACATCTCGTCGAAGGAGGTGAAGGAGAGTTTTTCGGAGACCTTTTTGAAGCTCTCTTCGGTGAGCACGTCCGAAAGCGCGTATCCCTTCCGCTTTGCCGCCTCCTCGAGCATACTCTTCCCGAGGCGGATGTTCTCCTCCTTCATGTTCTTTTTGTAGAACGCTTTGATCTTCGCCTTTGCGGAGGTGGACTTGATGAATTTGAGCCAATCGCGGGAAGGCCCTTTGGAATTGGGGGAAGTGATGATCTCAACGACGTCCCCGATCTCGAGCGTGGAACTCAGGGGCACGATCTTCCCGTTGACCTTGGCGCCCGTGCAGTGATTCCCGACTTCGGAGTGGATGGCGTAGGCGAAATCCACGGGGGTCGCTCCCGCGGGCAGGGAGATGACCTTCCCCTGCGGCGTGAAGACGAGCAGTTCCGTACTGTACATCTCCCCTTTCACCGTGTCGAGGAATTCCTTGCTGTCCTTGAGGTCGCCCTGCCATTCCATCGCCTCGCGTATCCATGCGATACGCGCGTCGAGGGAGGTCTCCTCGGTGCGGTTTTCCTTGTATTTCCAGTGCGCCGCGATGCCGTATTCCGCGGTGCGGTGCATCTCCTCGGTGCGGATCTGGATCTCAAAGGGCTGTCCGAAATTGGTGACGACCGTCGTGTGCAGCGATTGGTAGAGGTTGGGCTTGGGGGTTGCGATATAGTCCTTGATCCGCCCGGGAATGGGCTTCCACTTCTTGTGGATCTTGCCGAGGACTTCGTAGCACTCATCCACGGTGGCGACGATGACCCGCACGGCGGTGAGGTCGTAGATCTGATCGAGCGTCTTGTTCTTCGCCTTCATCTTTTTATAGATGGAATAGAAGTGCTTGGGACGCCCGAACACCTCGCCGCTGATGTTCGATTCGGTGAGGATGCCGTTGATCTCCTCGACGACGAAATCGACGAAACGGTTGCGTTCTTCGAGTTTTTGGTGGATGTTTTCGACGAGAAATTCAAATGCCGCGGGGTCGAGATATTTCAGGCACAGATCTTCGAGTTCGCACTTGATCTGGCTGATACCGAGCCGCCCCGCGATAGGAGCATAGATATCGAGCGTCTCCTGCGCCATCTTCTGCTGCCGTTCGGCGGAGAGGTAGTTCAAAGAGCGCATGTTGTGGAGACGGTCGGCGAGCTTGATGATGATGACGCGGATGTCCTTCGCCATTGCGACGAAGATCTTGCGGAAGTTCTCCGCCTCTTCCTCCTCCTGCGATTTGAAGACGATGCGGTCGAGCTTGGTGACCCCCGAAACGAGGGAGAGCACCTCTTCGCCGAATTCCCGCCGCACGTCTTCCTCGGTGCAGGGTGTGTCTTCGATGACGTCATGAAGGAGAGCTCCGGCGATCGTCGCCGTGTCGAGCCCGAGGTCCACGAGGATCTCGGCAACGGCGCAGGGGTGGATGAAGTACGGCTCGCCCGAGGCGCGCTTTTGATTTTGGTGCGCCTCCTTGGCATAGTCGTATGCATGGAGCAGCATATCCCGCCCCTCGCCCGTATAATATTCGTAGATCTTCATTAAGATCGGTTCCATGGTCACCTCATATCATGCAGGCGGAGCGCTGCGGAATAGATGGCGGAATTGGTGAGTTCGGTCTTTGTGCCGCGGATGATCCCGAGCCTTCCCCCCTCGAGGGAAATGAGCCCGAGCTCCTCGAAGACGGCGAGCGCGAAGATGGTCTGCGCCCATCCGTTTCCGCCGAGCGAGCGCGCCGCTTCCGCGTAAGACGTCCCCGTCTCGATACCCTCCGCGCGGCGAAGGGCGGTGAATTCCGCCACCATCGCCTCCCGCGAGAGATCGAGCCCCGATAGCTGCGCTCCGCCGCAAATGTCCTCCGCCGCATACAGGCGGGCTTTCCCCGTCCTCTGCGGAAGAGCGGCGGGGTTTTCGAGAAAGACGATATCGCGATAGGCGGACAGATCGCAGTCAAGATCGGGCGAAAAGAGCAGCACGTTGCGCACATTTCCCGATGTGAGGCGGAAGATCTCCTTGGGAAGCCCCCCCGCCGCGGGGAAGCGTTTCAAGCTCTCCTTCTCCTGCGCGACGACGCAAAGTCCGTAAGCGCAGCCTTCATCGAGGGCGCGGATACGGTCGTTGAGTTCCGAAGCGGGGAGCAGCTCGCAGGAAGCGGGCTTTGCCGCCAACGAACGGACAAAGTTCTCGAAGCTCTCCTCTTCGCCCCCTATGCTGCCGTCATAGACAAGGGCGCGGATGAACCCCTTCACGCTTTCCTTCCCGCGGAAGGAGGAGAGATTGCACTCAAAGACCGCATGTTTGGGAACGTCGCTCCGCAGAAGTTTTAAGTCCGCATAGCCGCCGAAGTACATAAAATCCATTCCCGTGCCCGAGAGCGCAAGGTGGGGAGAGAAGGGTTTGATCGGGGCGGCGTTGGTGCGCCCGAGCGAAACGGAAAAGACGGGGCGTCTGTTCCCCACGCCGAAGGGCTCTAAAAGCTCGAGCTCGTGTGCGAGCGTGCGCGGGAAAGCGCCGTCGATCTCCTCGCTCACCCCGATGACGGGAATGAAGTCTTCCCGCGCGTAGTGTGCCGCGACATATTCGTCGAGCGCACGGGCGAGCGCTTCAAAGCACTCCTCTTTCACATTCACCCCCGCCGCCTGCGAATGTCCGCCGAATTCCTCGATATAGGCGGAACAGTTCCTGAGCGCTTCAAAGATGTTCACGCCGTCGATACTGCGCGCGCTCCCGCGCAGCATGTTCCCCTTGCGGACAAAGAGAATGGCGGGACGGGAATACTCCTCTGCGATGCGCGCCGCGACGATCCCGATGAGCCCGGGATGCCAATTCTCTCCGACGAGCATCACGATATTTTTATAGGCGCCCTGTGCGGCGATCTGCGCGCGCGCAAGTTCATAGAGATCGTCGCAGAGCCGCTGGCGCTCCATGTTGTACGAATTCAGTTTCGCCGCGAGCTCCGCGATCTCCGCCCCGTCGTCCGAGGTGAACAGCCTGAGCGCGGCGCGCGCGTCCCCCATTCTGCCCGCCGCATTGACGCGCGGCGCAAGGGTAAATGCCAAAGTCTGCGCCGAAAGTTCGGTGGGCTTTCCGAGCAGCGCTTCAAAGACGGGTCTCAGCTCCGTCTGCATGAGGCGAAGCCCTTCCGCCACGATGTCGCGGTTCTCGCCCGTGAGGGGCACGCTGTCCGCCACGGTCGAGAGCGCGCAAAGGTCCAAGAGGTCGTAGGCTTCCTCGCCGATGAGCGCCACCGCCAGCTTGAGCGCGACCCCCGCGCCGCAGAGATTGTCATAGGGGTAATCGTCCTGCAATTTCGGGTTGATACAGATGCAGTCGGGCAAGCGCTCGGGCAGCTCATGGTGATCGGTGACGATGACGTATGCGCCCTGTTCCTTGATATATTCCACCTCTCTGTAGTTGGAAATACCGCAGTCCACCGTGACGATGAGGTCGGGCAGGAATTCGTCGAAGATCGCGTCGATCGCGGCGACGCTCATTCCGTAGCCCTCCTCGCGCTCGGGAACGTAGAGATACGCCTCGATGCCGAAGCGCTGCAGGGCGCGGTACAGAATGGCGCTCGCGCCGATGCCGTCCGCGTCGTAATCGCCGAAGACCGCCACCCGCCAACCCTCTTCGCGGGCGCGGCTCAAAAGTTCATGCGCCTCTTTCATCCCGCTCATCAAGAAGGGGGAAAGAAGATTGCCGCGCGAGGGATGTAAGAACCTTTTCACCTTTTCCCCGTCATCCAATCCGCGCGCGAAAAGGATGCCCGCCGTCGTTTCGGTGAGCCCGAATGTGCGCGCGATCTCCTCTACGGTATGCAGTTCTTGTAGCGAAAAGTGAAATTCGCGGACGATCTTTTTCATAGGCGACCCATAAAAAACAAAAAACGGCGAGGAGTCCCCGCCGTTTCGATTTGATAAATTACTCTTGCGCTTCGGCTTTCTTCTTCCCGAAATAGCGCTTGCGTCTGGAACGGATACGGTCAAACTTGCTCTTGAGGGGCACATACACCGCAGGGGCGAGCAGGAACGACGAGTAAACGCTCACCGCAAGAGGGATGAGGGCGAAGATCATGAAGAAGCGCAGTCCGCTCGTGGCGATGACGCCGAAGAGCACGAAGACCCATACGAGCGGGATGATCACCCCGAGCGCCAAGGGCAGGCTCTTGCGGACGGAAGATCCGACCGCCTCCTCGGGCGACAGAGCCGCATAGGAAGGATCTTTGAAGTTCTCGCGCATCTTCATGCACTGTATCAGCCAAAGAATGGCGGAGAAGACGAGCGCAATGCCGACATACAGCACGGGGGCATATGCCGCCACGGGAATGCGCGTGAGCACGATGATGGCGAGCGAAACGCAGGTATCGTTCACGCAGGCGACGAGCCCCGCCAAAGCGCTGTCCCACCCGAAGCGGAAACCGACGTAGACGAGCGCCACGATCGCCGCGACCGCAAGCGCCACCGCACCTCTCCAGCTCGCTTCGTAAAACCGTTCGCTGTGATAGACGTGATAGGAAACGCCGATGTCGTCCCCGATCGTCTTGGACTGCGTTTCGATCGATTCGCAAACCTTGTCGAGCACTTCATCGGAGACGGAAGCGTCGAAGACGTAGCGGAGCATGTAGTTACCGTTCTCGGAGACGTAGTTCGTCTCCATCTCGTCGTTGCGGCCGGTCTTCTCATAGGAGAGCCCGTTTTTATCGAGCGTAGCTTCCACAAGCTCGACGAGTTTCGTTTCCTGATCGTCCGCTCCCGCGACGATCGAGGTGTCGTAAGTCACTTCCAACGCCTTATGATCGGCAGTATAGTTGAAACCGAAGAGGCATCCGAGCACGATGCCGGCGATGATGAGCACTGCGGAGACGCAGACCCAGATCCAAAGTCCCTTCCCGGGATGAAAACGCTTAGTCATCTTCTTCCACCTCCTCTCTCTTATAGTGGCAGAATTTTCCCGCGTCCTTTGAAAGGCGCATCATGACGTACCAAAGGAAACGGTTCAATGCGAGCGTGCCGATGCCCGAGAGCGCCACGCCGAAGGTGAGCGCCAAGCCGAACACGCTCAGCTCGCCGATCCCGATGAGATAGACAAGCAGGGAAACGATGAGCAGAACAATGTGCAGATCGAAAATGTGCCAGAAGCAACGCTTGTAACCCGTCTTGACCGAGGAGTCGATGGTCTTGCCGACCGCGTACTCCTTCCGCGCATATTCAAAGGCGATCGCGTTGCTCACGGAGAGCAGGACGGAAGCGATCCCGAGGACGGCGAGCGTTCCGACGCCGATGGGAATGGGGATCGCCCAGAAGATGATCACCATGAGGGTGAGGAAGGTGAGATAGGTATAGAGGTGCACAAATCCCAAACGGCGGTAGCGAACGAAGAAGAATACCAGCATCGCCGCGAACAAAATGCCGAAGGCAATGTACACGAGCGTGATGGTCTCCAACGTGAGCCCACCGAGGGTCAGAACGCCGAAGTTCGCGCGCGTCCTATAGAGATTGCCGAGATTCATGCCGTAGGAATTGGGATTCTTGATCGCCGTGTCGATGACGGTGGCGACGATGTTCGCCGTTTCCGAGGTATAGCTCCCGCTGATATAGAGGTCGTCGTTCACTCTCTCGCTGACGGAGAGATTGATGACGGTGTTCCCCTCGCCCACTTGCAGGAAGAGGTAACCCGTCGTCTCCGAAGCGCCGCTCGTGGCATTCCCGACGACTTCGCGTCCGACGTCGGTAAAGCTCACCTGCACATAGATGTTGCCCGCCGCATTGCTGTGCGAACTCACGCCCTTGATATAGTCGCTCATGGGGTTCTCGTTCACGGGAAGGATCTGCGAAGCGCTCGCCGCGTCCGAGGAAGTTCCATAGAGGAGCTTGACTTGTCCGAGATAGGAATAATAGATGACTGCCGCGACCGATTCGGTCATGGACGCGGGCAGGCTCACGCGGACGCAGATGTTATCGCAAACTTCGAGCTGTAGATTTTCCGCATGAAGTCCCTCGAAGCGTTTCTTGAGCGTTTCGAGACGGACCTCGCAGGAAGAGAGGAACTCCTCTGTGGGAGTTTCCCCGCCGTCGCAGACGGTATCTTTCTCGAGATAAAGTCTGCCGTTCACATCCTTATAGGGCGTATACTTTTCAACGTATTCGGTCTGTTCTTCGCCCTCTTTCGCGTCGCGGTTCTCGATGAATTCCTGTTCGCTGATCACGCCGTCCGGATAATAGACGATGGAAAAGCTACCGCCGAGATAGTCCGCCCCATCGCCGTACTGATAACCGCCGAGGTCTGCGCTCTTCTCCGTCCAGTTGATGATGGGGTTGAAGAATTGGAAGGGAACGCTTTCCGACGTTCCGTCCTCCTTTGCTTCCTCGACCCAGCCGACGGGGAAAGGCACAAAACACACAAAGCATAAAACGGCGATGATCACAGTGATCAGGGAAAATACGATCGCCGATTTTATCTTACCCATTGTTGCCTCCTGTACAAAAGAAATCTTCCGTAAAAATATACAATCGGAAAATTCGGTCTTCAATCATTATAACTTTTTTGCGATGATACGTCAAGCCGAAATGCAGTGCTTTTTTGTTTTTTTAGCAATTTTCTCTCGACTTGCGCGCCGCAAGAATGTGCATCGCGCATTCGATCCGCTTTTTCATCATGGCGCAGGTCATCTCGTAAGGGGTATTCACGTCCCCGCAGTAGATGTAGTTATTCGCGCTGCACCCGCCCGAGCAGATGAATTTCGCAAAGCAATCTCCGCACTTTTTCCGCGTGAACAGACAATTCTCCGCGAATAGCTTGCGAATGTTTTCATCGAGCTTCCCCTCGGACACATTGCCCATCTTCCACTTTTCGTCCCCCACGAAGCGGTGGCAGGGATAGATGTCCCCGTTCGGCACGACGGAGAAATATTCGTTCCCCGCGCCGCACGCCGACACCCTCTTGGAAAGGCAGGGCCCGCCCTCGAGGTCGATATTGAAGTGGAAGAAGTTGAAGCCCTCGCCCCGCTCTTCCCGCTTGATGTACTCCTCGCAGAGACGCTCGTACTCCTTTTCGATCGCGGGCAGATGCTCCTCTCTGATCTCGAGGTCGGGAATGTCGGTGACGACGGGTTCCATGGAGATGCTGTCGAAGCCCTCGTCGGCGAGGAAGAGCACATCGCTTGCAAAGTCGAGATTTTTCGCCGTGAACGTCCCGCGGACGTAGTAGTGCTTGTCCCCGCGGCTTTTCACAAATTTTTTGATCTTGCCGATGACGGCGGCATAGCTCCCCTTGCCCGAGACCGTCTTGCGCACGGCGTCGTGCACTTCGGGCCTTCCGTCGAGGGAGAGGACGACGTTCTCCATCTCCTCATTGAAGAAGGCGATGGTCTCGTCGTCGAGCAAAAGTCCGTTGGTCGTGGTCGTGAAGAGGAATTTCTTCCCCCGCTTCGCCCCCTCTTCCTTGGCGTAGTAGACCGTCTGTTTTACGACGTCGAGGTTCATGAGCGGTTCGCCGCCGAAAAAGTCCGCTTCGAGCACGCGGCGGTTTCCGCTCTTTTCGATGAGAAAGTCGATGGCTTTTTTCGCCGTCTCGAAGCTCATCACCTCGCGGGCGGCGTGGTACGCACCCTCGTCCGCAAAACAGTACTTACAGCGCAAATTGCAGTCGTGGCTGACGTGCAGACAGAGCGCCTTCACCTCGTTGCTCTTGACGGGGCGGGCAGAAGTTTCCTCTTTGAAGAGAAGCCCCTGCTCCTTGAGATCGGCGATCTCCGAAAGCTCTTCATCCGTCATGGGAACGGGCTCGCCGCCGAGGTAGCGGGCGGTCTTTTCGTCGCACTCATGCAGAGCGCCGCTTCCCGTGTCGTATACGTAAAAGTGATCGTGATATGTAAAGATGTGCAGCATTTGAAAAGTTGTTATAACGGAATCGGGGGAGCAACGAAATCGCTGCTCCCCGAAAGTTGGCGGATAAAACTTACTTCTTCTCGATTTTTTGCTCTCTCGTGATGCGCTCGCAGGATTGATTCCCGACCGTGCAGCTCGTCTTGCAGGCGGATTGGCAGGTGCTTCTGCACTCGCCGCAGCCGGTCACTTTCTTCTCTGCGGGTTTTGCAATCGTCTTGATCATGATAATTTCTCCCGTTGGTTTTTTCCCATTATACACCCGCGCGGGAAAAATAGCAAGTGTTTTTCTATTCTTTCCGCAATTTTGCCCCCAAAAGCGCGCCAAACCCGCCGAAGAGGAGGGAGAGGAGCAGATCCGCAAGCCAAAGGACGGAGAAACGAAATCCGCCGATGATCCCGAAGATGAGGGTGGTGAGAAGCAGGGACAGAACGCCCGCCGCCGCCCCTTTGAAGAGCGCGCGGTCTCGCCTCACAAAAAACAGCGAAGAGAGAAAAACTCCCGCAGAGAGAATGATCCTGTCGATGATGGCAATGGTCGTATCGGACGGGGCGAACGCGCGCACGAACACCGCAAACAGCGCCGCCGCAAACAGGCAAAAGACGGTCGCCATGAGAACGGCAAACAGCGTCTCCCTGACGGCGCGTTTCCAAAAGTTTTCCATAGAATACCTCCGTATGTCTATGGATATGCCTCACCGTTTTGAAAAATGCCTCATCATCCCCATTTGTGAGTGTGGGGCGTCCCTCGCGCCCAAGCGTCATGTTGAGCGGGGAAAGCAATTACGCAGTCCGTTCATGCTCTCCCCGAAGCATCTATTGTCCCCGCGAGATTCTTCGAGGACAACTCTCGGTTTTCATGTAACATTGTTACCTCAGAATGACGCGGGGAACGCCGAGTGCCCTTGCTGCCCCTTTAGGGGAAGTACCCGAGCGAAGCGAGGGGGAAAGGGTTTAGCAAGCTCGTGGAAAAACCCCTCAGTCTCGCTCCGCTCGACAGCTCCCCTGCAAGGGGAGCTGTCGAGCGCGGGTGGGCAGAGAAATAAGCGCTCCCCGAGGGGAGCGCTTGTACATTTACTTTTCTTCGGGCGAGTCCGTATCGGACTCCTCGGCGGGTGCGTCTGCAGTTCCTTCCGCAGTCTCCTCGAAAGGTTCTTCTGCGGGGCTCTCCGCCGGTTTGGAAGGCTCTTCCCGCTGTGCTGCCTGCGCTTCTTTGGCGGCTCTCCGCTCTTCTTCGGCGCGCTCGCGCGCAAGCTGCGTAGGTCCTTTTGCGTCCGTTTGCGCAATGAGTTCCTTGTCCATCTTGATATAGGACTTGCCCGCGCTCTCGCTGCCCGTTTCGAGAATGACGGTATTGTCGTCGCAGATCTCCACGACGATCCCGCAGATACCGCCCGCCGTCTTCACCTTGTGTCCGGGGCGAAGGGCTTCGAGCTGTTCGGCATATTCCTTCTGACGCTGTTTCCCCTTCCTGCCCGAGAAGAGCATCCACACGATGATGAGCACCAAAATGACGCCGAGCAGAATGAACATCCCGTACTTGGAGAAGAAACTTTCGGTGGTCTTCGTATAGGTAGAGGAAGTGGTCTCCCCGCTCAAGGTCACGGTCAAAGTATTGCCATTCAACTCTCCCGTGGCATACACGGTCTCCGTGTCCCCGTGATAGAAGGTATACTTGCCGTTTTCATCTTTTTCATATTTCCCCGAGCTGATCCCATCGCTGGAATTCCATTTGTCGGCGCCCAGCTCGATATAATTGTTTTGGTCGGCGCTGCTGACGTACTTCGTGGCGGAAGACGACGCGCCCGAGCAGGCGGCAAACGCAAAGAGGCATACGATACAGGCAAACAGGGAAACGATCAATCTGAGTTTTTTCTTCATAGAATCTCCTTTATGGCTTTCATGATAGCTGTTTTTTCGGATTTTGGCAAGCATTTTCGGGGAAAATTTTCCGCATATGGAAAAAATCATGCGCCTTTCACACCGCTATCACTGCGAAATTTGTTGCTTTTTGTAAAATTCGCGCACAAAGTCTTTCACATAGCCGCCGAGGATGCTCTCCCTGAGCCCCCGCATGAGGTTGTGCAGATAGCGGATATTGTGCAGGGAGAGGAGCATCGCGCCCGTCATCTCCCCCACGTTGACGAGGTGGCGCAGATACGCCTTGGTGTAATGCTTGCAGCAGTAGCAGTCGCACTCTTCATCCAAGGGAGTGAAGTCCTCTTTGTATGCGCCGTTCCGCACGACGATCTTCCCCTTGGAAGTGAGCGCCGTTCCGTTGCGGGCGATGCGGGTCGCGAGCACGCAGTCGAACATATCGATGCCGCGCAGAGTGCCCTCGACGAGGCAATCGGGCGAACCGACGCCCATGAGATAGCGGGGAACGTCTGTGGGAAGACGGGGCTGCAGAAAGTCTAAAAGTTCATACATGCGCGGTTTTGGCTCTCCCACCGAGAGCCCGCCGATCGCAATGCCGTGTCTTACAAAGGGCAGACAGCGGGCAAGGCTCTCTTCCCGAAGGTCCTCGAAGAAGTTCCCCTGCACGATGGGAAAGAGCGCCTGTTTGGGATCGTCATGCGCCGCAAAGCAGCGTTCGAGCCACTTTGCCGTGCGCTCCATCGCCGCCCGCGCCTGTTCGTGCGTGTAGCCGTATTCGCTGCACTGGTCGAAGGCCATGATGATATCCGAGCCGAGATCGTGCTGGATCTTCATCGCGAGCTCGGGGGTAAAGGTGTGGTAGCTCCCGTCCACATGGGAGGAGAAGGTGACCCCTTCGTCGGTGATCTTGTTGAGCGCGGCAAGGGAAAAGACCTGAAACCCGCCGCTGTCGGTGAGGATCGGGCGATCCCAGTTCATGAATTTATGAAGCCCCCCCGCCCGCGCGATGAGTTCGCTCCCCGGGCGCATGTAGAGGTGATAGGTATTGGAGAGAATGATCTGCGAGCCGATCTGTTTCAAGGTGTCGGGAAGGACGCCCTTCACGGTCGCCTGCGTTCCGACGGGCATATAGACGGGGGTCTCGATATCCCCGTGCGGCGTATGAAAGACGCCCGCCCGCGCCCCCGTCTCGGGGTCTGTCTTTTGAAGTTCAAAGGAAAAAAATTCGTTATTCATTGTTTAACAAAATAAATCGGAATGGGAGCCTGTTCTGATCAACTTCAAAATCAAACGGTCATCGTAAATCTTATAGATCAAAAGCCAATCGGGCTGGATATGACATTCGCGCACATCTTTATAATCCTTTGAATTTGTCAAAGCGTGGTCGCGATATTTTTCGGGCAAAGGCTGCTCATTTGCAAGAAGCGATATCACCTTTTGCAATTCGGCAATATCGCAACCTCTCTTTATGGCAAGTTTGAAGTCTTTTTTGAATTGACCCTGAAATTCGATTTTAAGCATTCAATGCCTCCATGAGTGCCTCTACGCTTTCAAAAGGGCCGTATGTGTCGTCTCCCTTTTCCGAATCGGCTATCGCTTTTTCCGTCACGGCGTTCGGGATCTCGCGCCTGACCTCAAAGGGGATGCCCTGTTCCGCCAATGCTTTTTTCAGATAGATGTTGATCGCGGTAGACAGATCCAGCCCCAAATCGGCGAACAATTCTTGCGCCTGTTTCTTTACTTCCGCATCGATCGTGATGTTGGTGGAAACTTTTGCCATATTTTTCTTCCCTCCTTGAATGATCTGATGATATTTTAACATATTATATGAAATTTGTCAATAGATTATGCGCATAAAATGTGGCAATTTTGGAGAAAGAATGCCTCTTTTTAGAAGCAAGCAGGTCGAGGAGCGCGCGGCTTTCCCGACGGGAGTTTACTAAGAGGTAAATGACCGAGGGAAAACGCAAGCGCGACAAAGAGATGCGCCGCTTATAAGACGAACATCGCATCTCCGATACTTACGGGAGACATGACTGCTCGGCTTAGAGCCGAGAAAGACAAGGAGCGCGAGGAAAACCCGAAGGAGTTTACTAAGACGTAAATGACTGAGGGTTGCCGCAGCGCGACACCGTATTTCGACGGCTATAAGATGAGCATTGCGTCGCCGAAGGAGAAAAAACGATACCTCTCCCCCACCGCCACGCGATAGACGTCCAGAATTTCCTCACGGGAACAGAGACAGCTCACGAGCATCAAAAGGGTGCTCTCGGGCAGATGAAAATTCGTGATGAGCGCGTCCACACACTTCATTTTGTAGGGCGGGTATAAAAAGATCTGCGTGTCGCCCTTGCCCGCGCGGATCGTGCCGTCTGCATTCGCGACCGTCTCGAGGGTACGCACCGAAGTCGTGCCCACGGCGATCACCCGCCGCCCCTCCCGCTTTGCGCGGCTGACGGCCTCCGCCGCCTCCTCGCTCACCTCGTAGTACTCGCTGTGCATGACATGGTTTTCGACCTCTTCCGCCTTGACGGGACGGAACGTCCCCAGCCCCACATGGAGCAGCACTTCCACGATCTCCACGCCCATGGCGCGGATCTCCTCCAAAAGTTCGGGGGTGAAGTGCAGTCCCGCCGTCGGCGCGGCAGCCGAGCCGTTCTCCTTGGAATAGACGGTTTGATAGCGCTCGGGGTCTTTGAGTTTTTCATGGATATAGGGCGGGAGCGGCATCGTCCCCGCGCGCGAGAGCACATCTTCAAAAGTGCCTTTGTAACAGAATTTTACGATACGTTCCCCCGTTTCCGTGACGTCGAGCACTTCGAGAGAGAGCTCGTCCCCGACAAAGAGTTTTGTCCCCGGCTTGCACTTTTTCCCGGGACGGACGAGGACTTCCCACCGATCGAGATCGAGCCGCTTCAAGAGCAGCACCTCCACCGCCCCGCCGTGCGCCGTGCGGGAAAAAAGCCGCGCGGGCAAGACGCGCGTGCGGTTTATCACGAGTACATCCCCCGCTTTGAGATAGTCCTTGACGTCGCGGAAGATGCGATGTTCGATCCGCTTTTCCGCCCGATGATAGACCAAAAGCCGAGAGCTGTCTCTCGGCTCGGCGGGCGTCTGTGCGATCAGTTCCTCGGGGAGGTCGTAGTAAAAATCGGAGGTTTTCATGGATTGTTTTCTATAGGGGAATATTCAATCGAACATCGAGAACTGTTTTCTGACATTCTCGGGCATGGAAACGCCCATGTGTTCGTAACCGTCTTTGAGGCAGACCCTTCCGCGCGGCGTGCGAGCGATGAACCCGAGCTGCATGAGATAGGGCTCATAGACGTCCTCGATCGTATTGACGTCCTCGTTGATCGTCGCGGCGAGGGTGTCCAGTCCCGCAGGCCCGCCGTTGAATTTTTCGATGAGCGCGCGCAGGAGATTTCTGTCCGTCTCGTCCAGTCCGAGCTCGTCGATCTCCATGCGGGAGAGCGCCTTCCGCGCGGAATCCCGCGTGACGGTCGCGTCTCCCGAAAAGGCGGAAAAGTCCCTCACCCGCTTCAAAAGTCTGTTCGCGATACGGGGCGTTCCCCGCGAACGGCGGGCGATCTCGTAACTGCCGTCCTCTTCCACGGAGATCCCAAGCGTGCGCGCAGAGCGGCTGACGATCCTCTG
The DNA here is from genome assembly GCA_947629575.1 of uncultured Clostridia bacterium. GTDB lineage: Bacteria > Bacillota > Clostridia > Christensenellales > Borkfalkiaceae > Gallimonas. The sequence continues at coordinate 60,394 of CANREF010000005.1, forward strand.
CAATTCCGCGGGGGTATACATGTCGAGACGGCACATGATCCCGAAACGGTCGCGCAGGGGGGAAGAGAGCATCCCCGCCCGCGTCGTCGCCCCGATGAGGGTGAACCGTTTGAGCGGCAGGCGGATATTCCGCGCCATGGGGCCTTTTCCGACGATGATGTCGAGGGCGAAGTCCTCCATGGCGGAATAGAGGGTCTCCTCCACCGTGTGGTTGAGGCGGTGGATCTCGTCGATGAAGAGCACATCCCCCTCGTTGAGATTGGATAAAATGGCGGCAAGATCTCCCTGCCGTTCGATGGCGGGGCCGCTCGTGAGCTTGATCTGCGCGTCCATCGTATTCGCGATGATATGGGCAAGCGTCGTCTTCCCGAGCCCGGGAGGACCGTACAGAAGAACATGGTCGAGCGCTTCCCCCCGCGCCTTGGCGGCAGTCATATACACGGTGAGGTTTTCCTTCACCTTGTCCTGCCCGACGTACTCCTCCATCGTCTTGGGACGGAGGACGTTCTCCTCGAGGTCGTAGCTGCTCTTTGTGCTCGTGAGGATCCTCTCCTCGCCGAATTCGTCGTTAAACATTCAAAGCTCCTTCCGCATTTCCCTCATTTGCGCGAAACCATTTTACATTCCGCGGAGAGCGGCGGCGATGATCTCCTCCACCGTCCCCGCACCACCAGCTTTGGCGCGCTCTACGGCGCGGGCGCTCTCCTGACGGGTGAACCCCAGCCCCATGAGCGCGGAAACGGCGTCGTCGTCCTCCTGTTTGGGGGGAAGCGAAACTCTTCCGCCCACCCCTTCCGCGCCGAGAAGCTCGTCCGCCGAGATCTTCCCGTGCAGTTCCAAAATGATACGCTCCGCCGTCTTTTTCCCCACTCCTTTGACGGCGGCAAAACGCTTGCTGTCCGCCGTTGCGATCGCCTCGGAGACTTCGCCGGGGCGCATGGAGGAGAGGATCGCGATCGCCATCTTTGCGCCCACTCCCTGCACGGAAGTGAGCTTTAAGAAGAGCTCTTTTTCGCGCACATCCACAAAGCCGAAGAGGGTGATCTCGTCTTCGGAGACCTTCATATAGGTGAAGACTTCCCCCTCTTCGCCCCCTCTCACGCCCGACAGCCGCGAGAACGCCGCCCCCGAGCAGACGATCTCATACCCCACGCCGTTCACTTCCAAGAGAACGTACCCGGGGTCGAGATATTTCACTTTTCCTTTCAAATAACCGATCATAATTATACCTTGATTCACACGTTTCTTTTCCTTGCCGCTTGTCGTGCCCGCCTGCGGCGGGCACTCCTGCGTTCGGGAGCTCCACGAGCTCCGCTCCGAACGTGAAGCGGCAATCGTAGTGAAAAGAAACGTCGTGATTGCTTTTGTCGTTCGCCGCTTAACGCGCGGAGTGAATCCGCGCTACGGCTCTCGGCGTCATTCACAAATTTTGTCTTGCGACAAAATTCCGTGAGGAAACCTTTTTGGTGTGATTACGGAGTGACCACTTGCTGCCCCTGTGGGGGAAGTGGCATGAGCGAAGCGAATGCCGAAAGGGTTTTGACGAGCTCACAGAAACCCTTCAGTCGCTCACGTTGTTCGTGACAGCTCCCCTACAAGGGGAGCCAAGGGGGGAGTAAGCAAAGAAATGTGCGAAACCATTTCCAATTCACTGCGCGGAGCAGGGTTTCCCTGCGGCAGCGCACACAATTTGCCGCACTCTTACGGCTTTTCGTTTTTACGAAGCAGTCATCGGGTGGGCAGATTGCAAACACGGAGCAAACCGCCTAACCCCTCGCGAAAAAGATTTTGCGAAGCAAAAGATTTTCCGCGAAACATATCAATCACTTGCCTTAGGCGGAATTCACTTCCGCCGTGGGCGACTCAATTTGGCAATTACTTTTGCCTTATTGTCCAAGCCGAGCGAATGAGAGGAATACTCGGTTGATGCAGGAGGAAGATTTCCTCGCACATTTCTTTTCGCAGTTCCCGTGCGCTTGCGCAAAGGGAACAAGCAAAGAAATGTGCGAAACCATTCTCATCTTACTCCAAACATCCCCGCAAATCTGCTCGTAAAGGCATGGCAGAGCGCAACGGCAAGGGCGTCGGCGGCGTCGTCGGGACGGGGGATGGAGGAAAGCCGCAGATGAGACGCTACGACCCTCTGCATCTGTCCCTTGTCCGCCGCGCCGTATCCCGTGAGCGCCTGCTTGATCTGGTTGGGCGTATATTCGAAGATCCTTCCGCACCGCTTATTGCAAGTGAGCAGCATCACGCCGCGCGCGTGCGCCACCGCAATGCCCGTTGTGATGTTCTTGGAAAAGAACAGCTCTTCCATGGCCGCTTCGTCGGGATGGAATTTGTCGAAGATCTTATTGACCCCCTCCTCGAGAACACACAGACGGACGGCGAAATTTTCATCCCGCGGCGTCTTCACGACGCCGTAATCGACCGCCGAGCAATTCCCGCGGGCGTCCTTTTCGACAACGCCGTATCCCATCGTGCCGAAGCCGGGATCTAAGCCCAAAATGATCATGCCAACATTGTATAATAAATGTGCGCCGTTGTCAAGCAAAAACCTTCGGAGGGCGGGGAAGCAAAAAGGTTGCAATTTTCCGAAAAGTGGGATAAAATAATTGCGCTATGATAGAAGAAAACGTAAAACGTCTGCTCGGCGAGCTCAAGGGCGGCAATCCCTTCGGGGAAGAAGTCCGCCTCGTCGCGGCGACAAAGACCCGCTCCGCGGAGGAGATCGGCAGCGCGATCGCCGCGGGGATCACCGACGTCGGCGAAAACCGCGTACAGGAATTCACCAAAAAATACGACGCGGCCGCGGGCGCAGCCCGACATTTCATCGGGCATCTGCAGCTCAACAAAGTAAAGTATCTCGTCGGGAAAGCCGACCTCATCCAGTCGGTGGACCGCGACGAACTTTCGGACGAGATCGCGCGGCGGGCGCGGAATTTGGGCGTCGTTCAAAACATCCTCATCCAGATCAATATCGGGAACGAGGAGACGAAGGGCGGCTATTCTCCCGAGGACGGGATCGAGGCGCTCAAACGGCTCTCGCAAGAAGAGGGACTTCGCGTGAAGGGGTTTATGGCGATGCTCCCCCTCTCTTCTGATGAAGCGCTCCTTTATAAGCTCTGCAAAAGGATGCGGGACATCTTCGAAGAGGGAAGGTCGCTGAACGCGGACGCGCAGTTCCTCTCAATGGGCATGAGCGGAGATTGGCGGCTCTGCGTGGAATGCGGTTCGAATATGGTCAGGATCGGCTCTGCGATCTTCGGAGAGAGAAACTGAAAAAGGCGCGCGCCGCCCCCCGATCGGGGGGCGGCGCGCGCCCTTCGTATACCAATTATTTTCTGCGGGTCTGCAGGAGCACGATGAAAAGATAGCGCAGGAAGTAGATGAGAGAGATGAGCATGGAGGCGACGTACGTCATAGCGGCGGCGGAGAGCACTTTCCCCGCGCCGTCGAGTTCTTCGCGCGTTAAAATGCCCTCGTTCACCAGCATCTTCTTCGCGCGGCGGGAGGCGTTGAACTCAACGGGCAAGGTCACGAGCATGAACAGCACGGAGAGGGAATACAGCCCGATCCCGATGTACATGAACCACTGTCCCACAGAGAGAACGTCGGCCGTCGAGAACATGATGACGTCGAGGATAAGTCCGATGAGGATGAGCGGCAGCGCGATCCGCGAGGCGAGATTCACCGCGGGCACGAGCGCCGTGCGAATTTTATAGGGAAGATATCCCCTCTCTTTCTGCATGACGTGTCCGATCTCATGCGCCGCCACCGCCACGGAGGCGACGGACGCCGAGCCGAAGGTGCTCTCGGAGAGGTTCACCTGCCCCTTTGCGGGGTGATAGTGGTCGGTGAGCCTTCCCGCCACGCGGTTGACGGTGATGCCCCTCAAACCGTTCCTGTGCAAAAGGCGCACGGCGGTATCATATCCCGTCATACGGGAGGAGTTGGGCACATTGTCGTAACGGGCGTAGGTGGAATTCACCTTTGCGCTCGCCCATGCCGACAGCGCCAAGAAGGGTATGAGAACGAGTAAAAATAAAAAATACATCACTTCACCTTTATTCTATTATACCCGCGGGAGGGATAGAATAAACAAGAAGGGACAAGCACCGCCCCGCCTCATCCCAAAATGACTGCGATCTGCCGCTCGGAGGCGTTCGGAAGCAGTTTCTCCAAATGCCGCCGCAACAATTCGTAGCTCTCTTCGGGAGAGTTTTGATATACCCGTTCGCGGAAATCGACGCCGAAGAACGCCTCGGGCGTGGTATAGCGGGCAAGTCCCCAACCGTATTCCCTGCCCTGCCTGTCGCGCGCATATTCGAAGTCCGCAATGTTCACATAGCACTGCATCTGAAGATAGGTGATGCTGCCGTCGAATTCCTTCCTGCGCTCGGGGGAAAAGCAGACGAGCGACTTGAGCTCCTTGGAAATAAACGACGGCACGCGCAGAAGTTCCTCCATGATGGCGTTGTCCCTCCGCCGCGCAATGCCCTCGTCCATGCGGGAATCGTAATCGTAGCCGTCCCTTCTGTAGTTGGCAAAATCGGGGAAGAGGGCGCGGGAGATATACATTGCCTTGCCCTTGTAAAACTTCCCGTAGGCGCAGTGGGAAAGGCGGATGACGGGCCCCTTCCACTCCCACGGCCCCGCCTCCTGCCCGAACCAAAGATGGGGCGGGGTGTGCTCCTCCACCGAAAAGCCCTCAACGGCGTTTTTGAAAAAGGGAACGAACCCCCATTCCTCCACGAGCCGTGCAAGATCTTCCGCGCTCTGTAACCAAAATTCCTTCATACGTATCCCTCTTTTTATGACGCCGCCCCCTGCTTTTCGGCAGGGGGCGGCGGGTTTTCGTTCGCTTATTCGAGACCTTCGTTGAGCTTTGTCAAGAGCGCTTCGAGGTCCTCGCCGTGAACGGCGACTGCCTCCGCGATGGTCTCTCCGTGCGCGAGCGCACAGCCGAAGCAGTGCATCCCCGCTTCGAGCAGGATGTCCGCAGCGTTGGGATTGAGTTCCAATACTTCCGCGATGAGGGTGTTTTCCGTGATCTTTGCCATTTGATTGCTCCTTGTCTTTATCTGCTGCAATTATAGCACAAACCGTGCGTCATTTCAACTCTTTTTACCAAATTTTTTTCGGAAGATGACTTTGCGCCAATAAAAAATAAGCGCGCCGCCGTTTACAGTCCGATCAGCCAATAGATGAGCCCCACGGCAGCGCCCGCACTGACCCCGAAGACGATGATCGGCCCTGCGACGAGGAACATCTTCGCCGCCATTCCATAGACGAACCCCTCCGTTTTGAACTCGATCGCGGGCGAGGCGACGGAGTTTGCAAACCCCGTGATGGGAACGATGCTCCCCGCGCCCGCGTTCTTGCCGATGCGGTCGTAGACGCCCAAGCCCGTCAAAAGCGTTCCCAAAAAGATGAGGATGACTGAGACAGTGCCCGCCAGCTCATCCCCAGTGAGCCCCGCATATTCGAGCATATAGCGAAAAAACTGCCCGATGCAGCAGATGAACCCTCCGACGAGGAACGCCCTGCCGCACGTCTTGAAATGTTTCGTGGGCGGGTCGAAGGAGTTGACGTAATTGATATAGTTGCGGTTGTAGTTCTCGCGCGATCTGCCCGTCATGCGCGCTCCCCCGACGTGGGCCGCATGGGCTCTTTCCCCGCGGCGGGAAAGCAGCTCTCCCGTTCTTCCCGCGTCTTGCCGAGAGGATTTTCACGTATCTTTTTCATACCGATAATTTGGGGATTTTTTGCTCGGTTTATACCTCGGGAAAGGGACAAGACGTTCAAAGCGGCATGAAAAATTTTCTTTTCGGAAGGGCGCGAAGGAAAGCGATTTGATTTGCTAATTTTTCCCGAATGGGCTATAATAGAGAAAAGAACGTTGAGGAGAGGTTATGCCTTCGAGTATCACCCACCAACTGGTCGCGGAAGAGACGCTGAAAAAACTCCCGCAGGAGATCGGCAAGATCGCGGCGGAAGCACAGGACGAATATTTTCTCGGCTGTCAAGGTCCTGACATGCTGTTCTTCTACCGTATCGGCTGCAGAAGCGAATACAACTTCGGGAAATTTTTGCACCGCTATCGCGTCTATGACGTATTTGAACTTTTGCGCCGCGCCGTCGCGGGCGGTGAGAGCGCTCCCCGCTTCGGCGAGGAGGAGAAAAAGCGGGCGCTCGGCTATGTGCTCGGCTATATCACCCACTATTGTACCGATTCGGTGTTCCACCCGTTCGTGTATAATTATTTGGAAAGCGCCCATGCGCAGAAGCGGGAGCACCAGCAGATGGAGAACGATTGGGACGTCTACTTTCTGCGCGAACTGCGCGAGAGGGAGGCGGAGGGCTACTCCTTCGGCTTCACCCGCACGGGGCTCAAGCAGAGCAACGCGGCGGCGCGGCTGTACGCCTATTTGGCGGATAAGCTCGAGCGGGAAGAAGTGACCCCCCGCCGATTCTACCGCGGCGTGAAAAACTTCGAACGGTATTTGAAATTCTTCCATAAAAAGTGCTACCGTTCGCAAAAAAGATGGCAGCGGACGGAAAAGGTCTTTCATGTAAAGCGGTATTTATCCCGCCTGTATCCCCGCACCGAGCCCGACCCGAACTATTTGAGCGGCGACGGATTTTTGTCTCTTTCGGAGGGGAACGGGGACAGCGCGGACGCCCTTTTTGCGCGTGCCGTAGACGAGAGCGTGAGGCGCATCCTCCTCTTCTGCGACGCTCTGAAGACGGGCGAACCCCTTCCCCGCGAAGAATTTTGCAAGAGCTTTCTCACGGGAAAACCCGTTGACTGAACTTTTCCACAAAAAAACGGCTCATTCGTCAAATGAGCCGTTTTTTGTTTGTCAGTCTTCCTTCTTCTTTTTCTTGCGGGAAGCGAGGGCGATCCCTCCCGCCGCAAGCACTGCTCCTCCCGCAACGCCCGCCGCGATATAGGCGGCGCTGTACGTCTTCGGCGCGGAATAGGGCGCGGGCGGCTCGGAAAGCGGTCCCGTCGCCTGCTGCAGCGGCGCTGCACCCGCCAAAGCGCCTTTGAGCGTTTTTTCGGCGTCCGCCACGTCCTTGGGGGTGGAGAGCACATTCCCGTAAATTTCCTGTGCGGAGGAGAGCGCTTCTTCGATCTGTCTGCGCCCCGCTTCGGTGCAGTTGAGGTCGGGCAGCGCTCCCGTCGCTTCCCGAATGGCTTCGGCAAGCGACGCCTTGTCCACCGTGCTCACGGCATATTTATAGATGGCGTCGTACAGTTGGAACACACCCACGCCCAAATCGCTCTGCACGAGGAAGGGATCTAAGAGCATATCTTCCGCCGCCTCCGTCTTGCTGAGGATCTGCGCAAAGGAGTCCTCCGTGAAATTTTCGGGATCGAGACCCCGCGCAATTTCCACGAGCTTTTCAAGCTCCGACTTATCGAGCTCCGGCTGGACAAAGACATTCATCGTCGCCGTAATGCGGTATGGATTGACGAGCCCCTTCGGAAGATCTGTAAATTCCCCCGTGAAGGTCGCAAACCCCGTCGTTGCGCAGTCGTAAGAATCGCTGTACCACGTTACATTGAGTTCGTATTCTCTTCCCTCGGTGTCCTTTGCAATCGCCTTTGCGGGAAGCTGTGCGAGCACATCCGCCTTTTCGGTGAAGCGGGGAACTGCCATCCTGCTCTCTCTCCCCTCTTTCAGGCATTGCTCGTTGAAAAGCGGCGCGGCCGAATCGCCGAGTTCGGTGATCGTCATGGAAGAGACGGTGACGGGGATCAACCCGCTGTGGATGGAGATATAGCCCGCCTCGCGGTCGAATACCTCGCCGCGCACGTACATGATGGGTTTTCCGTTGACGGAGACGGAGATCGTATCGTCTATGGAAACCACGCGCAAGGTGAATTCGGTATTGAATCCGAATCCCGAGATGTTGGCGTCTTCGGGACCGAGCTCGGGCTTTGCGCCGTTCCAGAGGAGCACCCTTCCGCGCGGTTCAACGCAAGCGTAAAAGCCGTGGTCGAAATCACTTTGAAGGTCGTTGATGTTCGGCTTATAGAGTCCGAATCCGACATAGCCCCAATCGTCCGGGCCGTTCGCCTTCATCGTGAAATTCCCTTCGAGGATGAAGTTCTTGAACTTCTTCTTGGTATAGGTGTAGGAGCGATTCCACATAGTCCTATTCACTTCGCCCGTCTGTGAAACGCTGCCGTCGTTGTTCCACACCCATGTCCCGCCGCCCGTGATCTTCCAATCGGCGGAATTTGCGAGAAGATCGGCGCCGCCGTCGTAGGCGGTGTAGGCCTGTATCTCTTCCCACATGCTGTAATTGTCTACCCCGTTCGTGGAGCGATTGTGGAAGCGGATATAGCGCACGGAACGCGGTTCAAATTTGAACACATGCCCCACGCTTCCGCCGACTTCGGTATAATTTCCGTCCGTTCCCTTGCCCGCGCCGACGGAATCATCGGCATCGTTGTTGAACACGGTATAGACGCCTTGGGTAAAATCTTTATCGAGCGCCGTCTGCAATACGACGTCCTCGAAGTTCCAATCGTGATAGGCCTTTACGACGAGTTTGTCGACGGTATATTCCCCGCCGAGGTCTACGATGGCGAATCCGAAGCGGTTTTCCACCGACCCCCAGACGTTGTACGGATCGACGTTCCCGTCCGTCACATAGGAAGCGGTCGCCGAACCGGTGATCGCTTTGACGGGTACGGTGAAGGTCACGGGCTTTCCGAGGGCGACGTTTTCAGAACCGTCGCCGATGATATATTCTCCCGTGACCGCGTCGGAGATCTCCGTGCCGCGAATAGCGATCGCCTTCACGATATATTGTCCGAATTCCCTCCCGTTGCCGATCTTGATGGGGGCGGTGTAACGCTGCGAGGTGTAGGAAGGATAGCTCCCGTCCGTCGTGTAATAGATCTCCGCACCCTCATCGGAAGAGGAGATCTCGAGCGACTGCTCGCCGAGGTAGGTGCCGCTGCGAAGGCTCAAACGGGGGGATTTCAACGGTTCTTTGATGCTCACATCGCCGTTGAGCTTGTAGATGGCGAGACCGCCCGGTTCAAGCTCCACGGAGAAAGTGCCGCCCGAAACGTCCACCCGCTCCTCCTTGGGCGCGGGGAGACTTTCGGTATAGTCGGGAAGGACATCGAAGCTGTCCGCCGTATATCTTGTGAGCGAGGAAACGCCCGAAGTGGGATCTACGGCGATGGTGACGGTTTTCTTTTCCCCCTCGATCTCGTTGTTGAATACCATTGCATAGATATCCTCTCCGTTCTTCCCGTAGGCAAGGGAGAAGATCAGATTATCCGAAGAGTTCGTGGGCTGGAAAACAAAGCTCTTGGGGAGGGATTCTGCGCCCAGCGCTACCTTGTTTACATGATAGGCATGGGCGACGTCCATCTCCATGAGAAGAGGACCGAGCTGACGGATCTGCCAATTCAGCTTTTGCATGGGTTCGTAGAGATCGGTCTTTTCCCCTTCTGCGGTCAAAACGAAGTCCCGCATCCCCTCGCCGCCGTCGGCGGGAGCGACATAATAGGGAGAGACCCAGCAGAAGTGGATGATCCCCTTGAGCCCGTATGCGAGAAAACTGTTCAAGTTCCAGCGCGCCATATCGGGCGAGGGACGGCGCATGCCGTTCCACCAACCGAGCTGGGAAGCGCCCATCGTCTTTAATTTCCCATTGTCGTAAGCCACTTTGCGGATGGTCTCGAGATCGGAGAAATAGGAAGCGCGCACCTCTTCGGAAGCGGTGAAGGGATAGTGATCGTAGGAAAGATATTCGAGATTTTCCGCGCCCACGGTGTCCACCCACCGCTGTACATAATCCGCATAAGACCCGCCGAGATTGGACGCCCCCGCATAGGTGGGATAGAGCCCGACCCAAGGGAAGCGGGAAGGATCTTTCTTGAGGATATTCAGAAAGATGTCCCCCGTCGTCTGCATGATCGCGTCGGAAGGTTCGTCGCGCACATAATAGGAGTTGCACTGTAAAAGATCGCCCGCCGTCACCTCTTCCACCATCTTGTTGGAATCGTCCATGGTGACGATATAGGGCGTGGAAGCCACTGCCGAGAAGTACATATTGTACGGCTTATAGATCTCGTTGAGCTGCGTATTGGTGTACTGCGGCAGAGTCCAAACGTCGGCGGGGGCGTTCGAGGCTGTGGGATTGGTGATCCAGTTGATCCCCGAACGAGCCAGATCTTCCAGCTGGTCTTCATAGCTTGTGCGGGCGGTATCGTAGAAAGAGGTCCAGCTCCCGATGAGGAATTCCCTTGTCGTATTCGGAGCTGCCGCCTGCACCTCGGCATGCTCTTTCCCGAGCAGGGCAACTCCCGTTGCCGCCGCCGAGAGCGCGAGCACGCCCGAGATGAAAACCGCCGTCTTTCTCTGTCTTCCGGATATCATTTATTTTTCTCCTTTCTTTTTCTTGCGGGAAGCGAGGGCGACCCCTCCCGCCGCGAGCACGACTCCTCCCGCAACGCCCGCCGCGATATAGGCGGCGCTGTACGTCTTCGGGGCGGAATAGGGCGCGGGCGGCTCTAAAAGCGCTCCCGTCGCCTGCTGCAGCGGCGTTGCACCCGCCAAAGCGTCTTTGAGCGCTCTTTCGGCGTCCGTCACGTCCTTGGGCGTGGAGAGCACATTCCCGTAAACTTCCTGTGCGGAGGAGAGCGCATTTTCGATCTGTCTGCGCGCCGCTTCGGTGCAGTTGAGCGCAGGCAGCGCACCCGTCGCCTCCGCGATCGCCGCCGAGAGCGCAGTCTTGTCCACCACGCTCACTGCGGAGTCGTAGATCGCCGAATGGAGCTGGATGATGCCCACGCCCAAATCGCTCTGGGCGAGGAAGGGATCGGAGAGAAGGTCCTCCGCCGCCTCCGTCTTGAGCAAGATCAGTGCGTAAGAATCCTCTGTGAAGTTTTCGGGATCGAGCCCCCGCGCAATTTCCACGAGCTTTTCAAGTTCTATCCTGTCGAGCTGCGGCTGCACGTATACGTTCATCGTCGCCGTGATGCGGTAGGGATTGACAAGTCCCTTCGGAAGGTTTATGAATTCCCCCGTGAAGGTCGCAAAACCCGTCGTCGCGCAGTCGTAAGAATCACAGCTCCACTTTACATCGAGTTCGTATGCCCTTCCCTCCGTATCCTTCGCGGTCGCCTTGGCGGGAAGCTGTGCGAGCACATCCGCCTTTTCGGTGAAGCGAGGGACAGCGATCCTGTCTTCTCCGCTCTCCTTGATGCATTGCTCGTTGTAGAGGGGAACGGCCGAATCGCCGAGTTCGGTGATCGTCACCGAAGAGACGTCGATGGGGATCAACCCGCTGTGGATGGAGATATAGCCCGCCTCGCGGTCGAAGATCTCGCCGCGCTCATACATGATGGGTTTCCCGTTCACGGAGACGGAGACGGTATCGCCCAGCGAGATGACGCGAAGGGTAAATTCGGAGTTGAGGGAGAATCCCGTGATATTGGCGTCTTCAGGACCGAGCTCGGGCTTTGCGCCGTTCCATAGGAGCACCCTTCCGCGCGGTTCAACGCAGGCGTAAAAGCCGTGGTCGAAGTCACTTTGAAGGTCGTTGATGTTCGGCTTATAGAGCCCGAACCCGACATACCCCCACGCCGCGGAGTCGGAAGTTTTCATCGTGAAATTCCCTTCGAGGATGAAGTTCTTGAACTTCTTCTTGGTATAGGTGTAGGAGCGATTCCATGTGGTCCTGTTTGCTTCGCCCGTCTGGGAAACGCTGCCGTCGCCGTTCCACACCCATGTCCCGCCGCCCGTGATCTCCCAATCGGAGGAGTTCGCGAAAAGATCCTCTCCCTCCTCGTAGGCGGTGTAGGCCTGAATTTCTTCCCAAATGCTGAAACGGCTGTCGTTTTGGATAGAGCAGTTATGGAAGCGGATATAGCGCATGGCTTGCGGTTCAAATTTGAACACTTGTCCCATGCTTCCCGCAACGTCCTGCCAGATCCCGTCCGTTCCCTTGCCCGCGCCGACGGAATTGTCCGTATCGTTGTTGAACACGGTATAGACGCCTTGGGTAAAGTCTTTGTCGAGCGCCGTCTGCAAAATAACGTCGTCGAACCGCCAATCGTGGAATGCCTTGGCGATGATACGGTCTACGGTATAGGTATCGCCGAGATCCACGATCGCAAAGCCCATCTGTCCCGGCAAAGAGCCGAGCACGTTCCACGGATCGGTAACGCCGTCGGTAAGGCTCGCGGGCATTGCGCTCCCTTGGAAGGGCGCAGTCTCCGTCGTGAAGGTCACGGGCTTTCCGAGAGCGACGTTTTCAGAACCGTTGCTGATGATATATTCTCCCGTGACCGCGTCGGAGATCTCCGTGCCGCGCAGGGCGATCGCCTTCACGATATATTGCCCGAATTCCCTCCCGTTGCCGATCTTGATGGGGGCGGTGTAACGCTGCGAGGTGTAGGAAGGATAGCTCCCGTCCGTCGTGTAATAGATCTCCGCGCCCTCATCGGCAGAGGAGATCTCGAGCGACTGCTCGCCGAGGTAGGTGCCGCTGCGAAGGCTCAGACGGGGGGATTTCAACGGTTCTTTGATGCTCACATCGCCGTTGAGCTTGTAGAGCATGATCTCCCCCGGGCCGAGTTCCACCGAGAAAGCGCCGTCCGAAATGTCGACCGTCTCTTCCCCGGGTGCGGGGAGTTCTTTCATATAATCGGGAAGGGTGTCGAAGGGATCTACGACATAGCGGGTGAGCGATTCCACCCCTGCGGAGAGGTCCACTTTGATATCATAGTTCTTCTTTTCCCCCTCGATCTCGTTGGAAAATACCATCACGTAGATGTCTTTCCCGTTCTTCCCGTAGGCAAGGGAGAAGATCAGATTGTCGGAAGAATTCGTGGGCTGGAACACAAAGCTCTTGGGAAGAACCTCCGCGCCCTGATACACCCTGCCCGTCTGGTAGGCGTGGGCAACGTCCATCTTCATGAGCTCGATGCCGAGCTGCCGCGCCTGCCAGTTGATCTTCTGCATGGGTTCGTAGAGTTCGGTCTTAGTGCCGTCGGTGTTCACGACGAAGGGAAGCATTCCCTCGCCGCCGTCGGCGGGAGAACGGTACTCCATGGACGTCCACACGAAGTGGGTGAGACCCTTGAATCCGTAGGCGAGATAGCTGTTACAGTTCCACTTCATCATATCGGGCGTGGGACGGCGCATGCCGTTCCACGAGCCGGGCTGGGTGCAGGCAATGGTCTTGAGTTTCCCGTTGTCGTAAGCCACCCTGCGGATGGTCTCCATGTCCGAGAAGTAGGAAGCGCGCACATCCTCGAAGGCGGTGAAGGGATAGTGGTCGTAGGCGAGATATTCGAGATTATCCGCCCCCACGGCGTCCACCCAACCCTGCACATAGTCCGCATAAGAGCCGCCGAGGTTGGTCGCCCCCGCATAGTTGGGGAAGAGGTTGACGAAGGGGAAGCGGGTATTGTCCCCCGCAAGGTAGGCATGAAAGATATCTGCCGTCACGCCGAACTGCGCCGCGGAAGGTTCGTCGCGCACATAGTAGCCCGCGCACGCTTCGAGGTCTCCGTCGAGGACTTCCGCCACCACGCCGTCCACAGCGTCCATGGCCGCATTTCCGCCGCCGGGCTGAAACGCAAGAAAGTACATATTGTACTTCTTGTACATCTCGTTGAGTTCGGTCGCGGAGTAGTGGAAATTTTTGTCCCTATCCACCGTGGTCCAAGAACTCGAAAGGGGGGCATTCCCGAAGTTGATCCCCGAGCGCGCGAGGTCTTCGAGCTGGACCTCGTAGGGGTCGATGCTTTCATCGTAGAAGGATTGCCAACTTCCGATCAGAAATTCATCCATTGTATTCGGCGCCGCCGCCTGCACCTCGGCGCTCTCTCCCCCGAGCAGGGCGAGCCCCGCCGATGCCGCAGAGAGAGCGAGCACGCCCGAGATGAGGACGGCAGCAGTCCTCCTGTTATTTTTCTTCATCGTCTTCCTCATTCTTCTTTTTCTTTCTGCAGAAGACGGCTGCTCCCAGCCCGAGCGCAAGCGCCGAGATCCCGAAGCCGGAGACCACCGAACCGCAGCCCGACCCGCCTGCGCTTTCAAGCGCGTCCTTTGCCGCATTGAGCGCGTTGAGGGCGGCGTCTACCTGTTCCTGCGATACCGTGTTCGAAGCGACGATCTGCCGTGCGTATTCGAGCGCTTCCTCGAATGCCGCATAACTTGCGGAGGAATATTGCGTCTCATCCAGCGCCGCAGCCTGTTCGATGGCTTCGTTGAGCGCCGTCTTGTCCGCCGCCCGTTTCAACCCCGATACGGCGTTTTCGAGCGCCGTCTTGGCGGCGTCGAGCTCTTCCTGCGTGGCGTCTTTATCCGCAAGGACCGCTTCCGCCTCTCCCTTTGCCTCGAGATAGGCGTTGAAAGTGTCCGCCGTATAATCTTCCGCCTTATGGGGAAGGCCGTTTACAAGGGTTTGGAGCGCCGTCTTGTCTCCCCTCTTCACGAGGGCGTTCTGCTTTGCGGTGAGTTCGGCAAGCGCTTCGCCGACTGCATCCTGCGTGCTTTCGTCGTTTGCAAGCACCGCTTCCGCCTCTTCCAGCGCGGTCTGAAGTTCCGCCCAGCTCGAGGAAGTGTATTCCGCCTCGGCAAGCGCCCTTACGGCGGTGACCTTTTCGCTCAGAGCGGAGAAGTCTGCCTTTTCGACGAGCGCCTCAAATGCGGCGTTGAGTTGGGCAAGCGCCGTATCCACTTCGTCCTCGAGCGGTTCCGCTTTGTCGAGGATCGTCTTCGCGTTGGTGAGTTTTTCGTGGAAACTCGCCCAGCTTGCCGCCGTGTAAGCGGAGGATTGCGTCCCCTTCAACTCTTCGTAACGCGCCTGAAGCTGCGCCTTGTCGCCGAGCTTTTTCAGCTCCTCACACGCCGTTTTGAGGTCGGTGAGAGCTGCGTCCACCGCAGTCTGCGTGGCGTCCTCATTGCCCGCCACCGTCTGTGCGGCGGTGAGTTTTTCCTTCATCGCGTCCCAGCTCGCCTTGGTGTAATCGTCCTGTTTGAGGGCGGTCGCCTTGGCGATCTCGGCGTTTAATTGGGTCTTGTCTCCGCGGTAGACGAGTTTTTCCTTCGCCCCTTCGAGCGCCGCCTTTGCCGCGTCCACTTCGCTCTGGAATACGAGCCGTTTGTCGTTCACTTCCCGCGCAGCCTCAAGGGCAGCGGAAAGAGCGGTCTGCGAATCGGTGACGAGCTTGTCGCTTTGGATCGCCGCGAGCTCTTCGATCAGGGCGTTGAGTTCGCTCTTGTCCGCCGCGGGCGCGACGGTGACCTTGATCTTCAGAAGCGCGTAAACATCCGACCATTCGTCCCCTTCACAAGAGAAGGTAAATACATAATCTCCCGCAACGGTCGGTTGATAGTTCTCGCAAGTCCACGTGCCCGTAAGCGTCCCCTTGTTTCCTTCCCTATCTTCCACATTGACGGTGGCGGGAAGTGCGAGATCTGCCTGCGAAGAGCCGTTGGGAACGGTCTTATTTGCGTCGATATCCGCCTTTACGATCGCCTTTTCGGCGGTGGGATAGCCCTCTTCCGGGATCTCTTTCCCCTCTTGTTCGTGCGACCAAACCTGAACTTCTTCCCACATGGAGGCGAAATCGCCGTTTCTGACTTCTTTTCCGTAGACGCGGATATATCTCGCCTGTACAGGCTCGAAGGTGAATTCCTTGTATCCTATGAACCATTCGTCCGCTGTTTTGGGAACATTTTCAACATTATCCCATCCTCCGCCATATCCGTAGTTGCTGAATACGGTGTAGTTGCCCGAGGAGAAGTCCTCCGTTGTGGAGAGTTGAATGATCGCCTGATGCTCCCAATCGTGGAAGAGTTTCACCTTCACCTTGTCAACCGTGTACTCCGATAAAAGGTCGATATACAACCATGCGGCTGTCGTCTTTGTCCCCATAACATTGTTGGGGTCTTCGCCACCGTCCGTTACCTTCGCCATCGTTGCGCTCCCCAATATGGATTCCGGAACTGCGCCATCCACCCTGGCGACCTTACCGAGAGCGACGTTCTCTGCCTTTTGTTCGTACGCCTCGTCGGGTTTTGCCGCAGTGTAGACCTGAACCTCTTCCCACATGGATCTGGAGTCGGACTCATTTGTTACCTGATACGACCAAACGCGGATATAGCGCGCCTCAACGGGCTTGAACGTAAATTCACGGAAACCGCCATACCACTCGTCGGCGGTCATGGGAACAAAGTCAACGCCTTCCCAAATGCCAGACCCCTTTCCGTAGTTGCTGAATACGGTATAGTTGCCCGAGGAGAAGTCCTCCGTCGTGGAGAGCTGGATGATCGCGCCGAACGCCCAGTCGTGCCAAAGTTTTACTTTCACGGTGTCAACGCGGTACAGCGCACCGAGGTCTATGTGAAGCCATGCGGCCGTATTTTTCGTCCCCATAACATTGTTGGGATCCTCGGCGCCGTCCGTTACCTTCGCTATCGTTGTAGAGGGGTCTCCCTGAAGAATCGTCGGCTCTGCACCTTTCACGGTGGGAATTTTTCCGAGAGCGACATTGTGCACCGATTCTTTCATATCGTATTTGAGTTCGGAGACCATGGAGCGCGAGCCGTCCTCGGTGATCGCGATCGCGCGGATATACGCCTTGAACGTGCCGAGCGTGGAGAGCTTGATGGGCTGGGTGTATTCGGTCGATTTCTCGGAAGGGAACTTCCCGTCCGTCGTATAATAGACCTTCGCACCCTCCGTCGCCGTCTTCAACTCAACGGAAGCGCTGCGGTTTGCCTTCCCCGCGGCGATGTTTGAAGTGACGGGCATCACGCCGCTCGTCACGGCATACACTTCGATCTCCGAAAAGCGCGTCTGTCCCTCGGTGGTGGAATAGCCCGAAACGCGGACGTATCTTCCGTAGACGGGAGAGAACTGCGTGACCGTAATCTTGTTTACGATGTCCAAATAGTCGATGTTCTCGCCGTAGCCCTGCCCCATCAAGTTTTGGACATCGTTGTTAAACACGGTCACCGCGTCCGAGAAGTCGGCTTGCGTCGCCACCTGCATGACGATCCCGCCGTAATAGTGGTCGTTCCAGAAGCTCGTCCCGATCGACGTGATCGTATGATCCTCGCCGAGGTCGATGACGGCGAAGGCGCGGAGATACGCCCCGGTTTCGTGATCCTTGACTTCGATGATGTCGTGCCCCGCGCCGGGCTCGCAGTTCCCGTCGGTGAGCGCATACATGGTAAGCGGTGTGCCCTGCAAACTGAGGAGATCCTCCTGTGCGATCGGAGCGCCGTCTTTATCGGTGAAGGACGCGATCTTCCCACGCGCCACATTCTCCGTCTGTGCAGTAACATCTTCGTGCGAGACCTCCGCATAGGCAGCGACGCCCCCCGTGCCGAAGCCGAGAACGGCGATCGCCAACATGGAGATCAACAAGTACTTGCTTTTCATCATTTCAATTCCTCCTTATTTTTTCGTTTTTTATTTTTCCTGTTTACCCGCTTTTCTCTTTTTGAGAAAGCGCCACAAAAACCATCCGCCCGCGACCGCCGCGCCGCCGATCACCGCGCCCACGGCAAGATACATCACAAGCATCCACGGGCTTTGATCGGGCTCTACCTTTACCGCACGGAAGGTGACGGTAAAGGAAACGCTCTCGTAGTGTTCGCCGTCTTCGGGAACGAATTCGACTTCCGCCGTGTTCTTCCCCTCCGTTACGGCGGCGTTGGCGTCCTTCCACACATAGCCCTCGGGAAGCGGCACTGCGGAAAGTTTCATGTCCTCTTCATAGGTCACATTGTGGACCTCGGGAGCGGAAGCCGCGGGCTTCGCCTTGGCATAGGTGAGTTCGATCTCCCCGTATACGGGCGCATAGATGCTCTCGGAGGGAGTGAATACCCAATGGTAGGTGCTCTTGCCGATCTTCGGCGTTTCGCCCTCCGCATAGGCGACTGTGCCCGCAACGGGCGCGTCCGCCTGCAGCGTCGGAAGGGGGTCGCCGTACACGAGCGACGTCTTCTCCGCCGTAACGCCGCCGAGCACGAAGTCGTTTTTCACGGAGAGTTTTACGTTTATCTTTTGAGCGCCGAGGGTGGCGACGACCGTCGTCTCCCCGGCTGCCTTTGCCTTCAGCACGCCGTCCTCTATCTCCGCAAGGGCGTCGTTTATCACGACCCATGCGGGCGCGGTATGGTTGGTATAAGTGAGGGGAAGCTCCTCTCCTATCTTCAGCTCGATCCCCTCCGCGCCATAGGGAATGGTGAGCGTTTCATCGAGGTCGGCTACGATCTTATCGTAGATCGCACGGGCGATGAGACTGTAGCCCAAGGGGTCGAAGTGGATCCCGTCGAACAGATGGGAGCTGTCGAGATCCTTGGTCGCCGCGTTGGCGTCGATCACCCCTAAGCCGTTCTCTTCGGCGATAATGGGTACATATTTGCGCGCACGGGTCGCGATCATCTCCTCGGTCAGATGGGAAAGATCGGTATTGCGGTAGGTGGGAGGGATCACGAGGTAGATCGTCGCGTCGGGATTCCCCTCTTTCAGTCCGTCGATGACTTCCTGATAGCCTTCGCGGAAGAGCTGCGCTCCCGCCTCTTCGTCCGTTCCCCAATAACCGCCCGTCGTCTGCGAATCGTTAGTGCCGAGCATGATATAGATGATATCCGCCCTGTATTTCTTCGCCATCTCGTACTCGGCGGAGGGAAGCGAAGTAGAGCCGTCGGCATACATCACGCAAGAACCGCTCCCCGTGATCGCCGTTCTGCCGCCGAGCCCAAAGTTCCGCACATCGTAGTTATCGCCGAGCAATTTCTGTAAAAATCCGGGCGTCGTATTGTTTGCGTCGAATCCGTTCTGTCCGCTGCCGAAGGTCAGGCTGTCCCCCACGCAGGCGACGCGGGTCACGCCTTCCCCGGGAAGAATATCCTTGGGATCTCCGTCCGCGTCCAGAAGGGTGAGGGTGAGATCGTCGAAACAGCCCGTATCCTTCACCGCCTGCAGCCCCATGAATCCGATGCCGCCGCCCGCCGTCAATTCGATGACGGGATCGCCGTCCACCTTCATCGTATAGTCGTCGTTCAAACAGCGCACAGAGAGGCTGTGCTCCGCCGTAGCGTCATAGGAAGCGAGGGTGCGTTTTTTGATGCCGAGCGCGTCGGTATCGCCCATGCTGCGATAGTCGCCCTGCATGGTCGCCTCGCCCGAGGAAGTGACGAACACGCCGTGGCCGTATTCCCTGAAGGAAGTGGCCGCCGCCCCGCGCGAAGAGACGCCCTTCCGCCGCACTTTGGAAAGAAGCGCCAGATATCCGTCACCGCCCGAAGAGGTGTAGCTCGCAGACATCTCATAGCTCTGCAAGCCGTAGTCCTTCAGAATGAGGGTACTGTAACCGTCGGCGCGCGTGCTATACAGTTTCCCGTCGCGGATCTCCCAATAGTCGTCGAAGTCGACGGGGGTCGCATTCTCTCCGTCCGCACTGTAATAGGCGTCGAAGAGGTCCGCGTCGGAGGCGTCCGAAAATTCCACCTTCAACTGCTTGACATCCGCCTCCGCGGCAAGCGTGGGCGTCGGGCGCAAGCCGTACCCGATACAAAGGGACAGCGCCGCAAGAACGCTCGCCGTAAGAACGGTCGTTACCTTTTTTTCCATGGCTTTTTTCATTTCGTTCTCCTTTTTTGCATTATAACATGTTCATTCTTTCCATACAATGGTAAATTCGTACACAATTTTTTATTCTATCCCAAAGAAGACTACTGAGTTTGGGAAACGCGCACAAGCAATTCGCGGAATGTGTTCAAACGGATCTTTGCGTCGGGAGAAGCCGCCGCCGAGGCGATCCCCGCGGAGATGAATCCGCCCGCATTCGCCGCCTCTATGCCCGCCTGCGCGTCCTCCACCACGAGACAATCCCGCGGGGCTTCTCCCAGCATCGCGGCAGCCTTCAGGAAGACTTCGGGGTCTGGCTTGGAGCGGGTGATATTGTTGCCGTCCGAGACCGCGTCAAAGAAATCGGCGAGCGCGGTCTGTTCCAAAATGGTGCGGGCGTTCTTGCTGGAAGAGCCGACGGCAAGTTTCAGTCCCCTCCGTCTCAGCTCTGAAAGCGTTTCAAGCACCTCAAAAGAGACATCCGCGGGGCGAAGCGTCTTCAGCAGTTCGCGGTAGGCGGCGTTCTTTTCCTCCGCAAGCGCGACTTTTTCCTCTGCGGTATAGGAATTCTCGCCGAGCACGATCTCGAGGGACTGCATGCGGCTCACGCCGCGCAATCTTTCGTTGATCTTCCTGTCGAACGGCAGACACAAATGGTCGGCGAGTTTTTTCCATGCTCTGTAATGCAGTTCGTCGGTGTGTACGAGAACACCGTCCAAATCGAAGATGATCGCTCTCGGTTTCATTGTTTGTTTTCCATGACCCTTTCATTCTCGAGCACGAAGCATTCCCCGCAATGCTCGATGGTGAGCGGCGCGCCCGCCGTCAAACGGTAGACGGTCTCTTGGGGAGTTACCCCGATCTCGAGCGCACTGCCGCGGAATTTGAGGCGGAAGGTATAGCGCTTCCACTTCTCGTCGCAATAGGGTTTGAAGTGCATCTTGCCGTCGTAGATGCGCAGCCCCGCATAGCCGTTTACGAGCATCATCCAGCATGCCCCCATACAAGCGGCATGCAGCCCGAAATAGGTATTCTTGTTCACGTTATCGAGATCCATCCGCGCGGCCTGTTTGAGATAGCCGTAAGCCTCGCCGTAGTAGCCGATATCGCACGCCACGATGGAGTGGATGCTGCTGGAGAGCGAGCTGTCGTGAATGGTGAGAGGCTCGTAGGTATCGAAGATCTTCTTGCGCATTTCGGGGGTGAATTCCTCATGACGGAGGAAGGTCAATAGGACGATATCCGCCTGTTTACATACCTTATAGCGCCAAAGATTGAGCGGATGCAGTGTGACGAGAAGGGGCAGTTTTTCGGGGGGGATGCTCTCGATGTCGATGGGATCTTTACTGAGGAAATTGTCATCCTGCATATACATCTCGTTTTCCTCATCCCATGCGAGATACATATTGTCCGCCGCACGGCGGAGGCGGGCGAATTCCCCGTCGCTGTAATGGCACTTTTTCACGAGCGCCTCATACTGCGCGGGGCGCTTTGAGCGGAGCTTTTCCATCGTCTCCAAGGTAAATTTGAACAGCAGCCGCGTGAGCATGTTTGTATACAGGTTGTTATCGACGATCGGATTATATTCGTCCGGACCGCACACGACATTGAGGCAGAACTTTCCCCCCTTCCGCTCGATGAAATTCCCGCGGTGGGAGAGACACATAGACGTTTCGAGCAAGATCTCGGCGCACTTGTCGAAGAGGAATTCCTCATCCTGCGTCGCTTCGTAATATTTATAGATGGAATAGCCAACGTCGGCGTTGATGTGATACTGCGCCGTTACCGCCTCGAACACATGCCCGCACTCCTCGCCGTTGGTGGAATTCCACGCATACAGCGCACCGGGATGTTCCATTTCGCGCGCGCGTTCCCGCGCTTTATCGAGGATATTGTAGCGGTATTCGATGAGCTTTTTCGTGAGCTCGGGATGGGTATAGAGGAGCATCGGCTCCATGAATATCTCGGTGTCCCAAAAATAGTGCCCGCTGTAAGCGGTGCCCGTGAGCCCGTTTGCGGAGATGTTCGTAATGCCGTCTCTGCCCACCGATTGATAGATGTTGAAGATGCCGTAGCGGATGCCCTGCTGAATGAGTTCGTCCCCATCGATGCAGACATCCGAATCTTTCCAGAATTCCCTCCACGCCGAAACGTTCCCGTCATAGAGGGCGTCGTATCCCCTTTCCGCAAAGGTCTCCGCCATTTGCTCGGCGGTCTCGCGCAGCGGGTCAAACTCTCTGTCCGTCCCATAGACGATGAAGCGGTCGAGCCGCACGCTCTCCCCTTCCCCCAAGGCGGCGGAATAAGTTGCCGCTGCGCTCTCCTTGCGCAGCGTATTTTTACGGGCGGCGTTCGCGCGTTCCGCCACGGCGCAGACGATCTTAAAGCCGCTGCGGAGGGTAGAATAGGTGACGCTCCTCGTCCCACCGCGGGCGTGCGCCGTGCCCGCCTCATAGATCTTTCCGCTGCTCGAGCCGATCTCCGCCTTCCCCGTCGTACTGCCGGCGGGCATGGAGAGCGTGCTCACAATGCGGACGGACATCGCGCTGCGGCAATTCACCTGCACGCTCGTGACGAGCAGATGCTTTTCCCGCTGATGGGCGAAACGGGTAAATACGAGCTCTGCGCTCTTCCCGCTCTGCGTCGTATAGACGAACTTGCGGACAAGGGTGTCGTCCCGCATATCGAGCGTACGCGAATACTCTTGGGAATTCTCCGCAGACGCCCGTTCACCGTCCAGAAAGACCTGTACGTCTACGGGATCTGCCTGCCCGACAATGGCATGATATTTGCCCGGGAAACCTGGTCTCTGCCAGATATGATGGTAGTCGAAATATTCGTAGACGCCGTTGAGCATGGTGGTGCGGTCGGATTCGGCGTTTGTTCCCTCTTCAAAGAAGCCGCGCAGACCGATATATCCGTTCGCGACATTGAAGATGGATTCGTTGACTTTGTTGCGATCCCCTTCAAACTTGTGCTCTACGATCTGAAAGCCGTGCGGTTCAAAGAGCACGGGAAGATCCCGATGTACTTTTCTCATGATTTCCTCCTCATTCGGCACTCTCGCCCCTGCGCGTTTCGCGGTATTCCTTGGGGGTGACGTTGAAAAATCTGCGGAAGGTGGTGTAAAAATTCTTGATGTCGCCGAAGCCGACGCGGTGGCTGATCTCTGCGATCGGCAGATCGGTGTCGAGCAGATAGCGGCACGCCTGCTCCATGCGGTAACGGAGAAGATATTCCATCACGCTCGTGGAGCGGTTCTTGCGGAAGATGCGCTGCAAATAGGCGGGATAGAGCCCCACCGCATCGGCGATATCCTTGAGCATGATCTTGTCCATATAGTGCTCCTGGATGAAGTCGATGGTGCGCTGGATATAGTCGGAGGCAAACTTTTTCTTGCGTCTGACGAGATCCTTTCCGCGCGATTTGATCGTCTTTTCGATAAAACATAGGTTGATGAGGTTTCTGACGAGAAGGGAGAGGACATATTCGCTCGAAGATTCCAGCTTATACTCCCGCTCTATCATCTCCACCAACCTATCGTAATGGAGTTCCCTCGAGGAGAATATCTCCTCGGGCGGGGGGAATTCCACATCCGCAAACAATTCGCGGCTGCAGACGATATTGATGATGCAGAAGTCCTTTTCATCGCAGACGGGACGGATGCTGTGTTCGGAGGCAGTGGCGATCACAAACAGATCGCCCGCACGGATCTTGAGGTCTCGTCCGTCGATATTGTGGATCGCCTCGCCGCTTTTGACGTAGACGATCTCGATGAAATTGTGTCTGTGCTTGAGCACCGATTCATAGCCGACGCTCTCGACGACGATGATGTTTCTATCGACGTCGAACATTTTAATATCGAATATCACGGGTTTTCTCTCTTATGGTGTTTGTTTTTCAAAAGAAGCCACGCACCGACGGCGATCCCTGCGGCGGCGAGCGCTCCCCCTGCGGCGATGAGCCCGATCTCCAGACCGCTCAGTCCTTCCTGTTCGGCGGCAACGCTGCGCGGACGCTCCGAAAAGGTATTGAAGTCCCCCTTCTCTGCCATGCGGTCCAAGGAGTCCTCCGTTCCCGCCGAGGGGATGGGCTCATGTTTGGGCGTCTCCACGATCACCGGCTCGGAGAGCTCCTCGATCTTGAGACTGTAAAAACGGGAATCGTTATTGATCGCAAGGAGGGAGATATATCCCTCATAGTAGAAAGAGGAGGGAAGGGTATGGCTGTTTTTCAATACCCCGTCCACATAGAGACTGAGGCTGTTTCCGATGACTTCCACGGTCATGCTGTGGCGGACATTTCTGTCATAGGCGGGATCGGCGGGGGATTCGATCGCTCCCTCCGAGCCGCAGTATCTTCCCCAGACCGTCGCCTTGCCGTCCCTTTGGACGAAGCACTCCGCTCCGCCGCCGTCGTCCGACGCCGCGCAGCCCTCGCTGAGTTGGCGGAAGGCAAGCGCCGCCCATGTGACGGTGGAAGGTCCCTGCATATATTCGACCGTAGCGCGAAAATTGGTATACAGCTTGTTCCTGTAGGTCATGACCCCCACATTGGAGGTGCTCACGCCCCCCTCAATGATGTCGTTTTTGCGGACGAGCGCCCCATCCTCTAAGAACCAATGTCCGTCCTCTTCCTGCCCGACGGTCTCGAAGTGCGGCGTCCCGCCCTCCAGAACATACGCCGCGAAGAAGTCGCTGTTCACTTTTTCCGCAGTCGTATCCGAAAAATCGATCTCGTAGGTCGAAAGCACTTCCGTCTCGAGCGCATCGGCGCGCACCGTCCCGCCCGAGGGGATGAGAAGAAAGGCGCCGAACAGGAGCATGGGTAACAATATCTTTTTCATAGATCCCCCTTATTGTTCGATCAGGCGGTTATCCGCCGTGATGAGATAGGTTTTGTCTGCGGGAAGCTGCACATACCACAGGGTGCTGCCATCCGGCTTTTCGTACTTGTGCACGGCGGGCGCCGAAATGTTCTTCCCGACCTGAATGGAATACTCGCGGTTTCCGAAGTGATATTCGGCAACGCCGGCATACTCCATATCCGAGGGCAACTGCGGACATATCCGCAAGCCCTGTGCCGTCGTGGAGATCCCCAAAAATCCGTTGATGAAGAAATAGGGAACGAGCCCGCTCTCGGGGAATTCCCCGATGACCCCTTCGATATATTCTCCGTGAATGGAGTAGGAATTGCGGCGCAGCGAATCCTTGTGGAATTCCTCCATGATGGTATTGAAGCGCGCCGCAGCATTGTCCGCGCCCAGCTTCAGCCGCCCCATGAGGTCGTAATAACTGATATAGAAGATCGTTCCGCCGTTCTGCATCTGGTTGCCGTAGCCGCCGAAAGAACCGGGCGTGCAGGGCAAAACTCCGCCGTGATCGTACCAATAATAGGCGTTGTCCGCATCCTTGACGGAAGACACATCGAGCGTATTCGAACGGGCGGCATATTTGAAGTGTCCGTAGATGTCCTCGCCCGTGGAAGTATCCCCCTCGACGATCCGTTTTCCGTCCAGCCAATCATAGATATCCACCGCCTTGTCCTCATCGGCGACGCCGTAGGCAAGCGCCATAAAATTCACATACGTATAGCCGAAATCGATACGTTCGCCGTCGATGTTCACCCCGCCGATGAATCTGCCCTTTGCATTGTCCCAAAACAGACGGTTGTACTGTTTTTTGGTCTCTGCGGCATAGGCTCGGTATTCGTTTGCGCGCGCTGAATAACTTTCCGCGAGTTTCCCGTCCGCAGTGTGCAGGGCGAGATATTCGGAGATGTCGGCATATGCCTGCAGAGCGCCGTAGAAGAGGGCATTCTCATAGGCGGAGCGGTAGCCGAAAGCGCGGTGGTCGTCCCAATAATTGGAGGACATTCCGCTTGAAGTGCCATCGTGCGCGGGATCGAAGATGGTCATGATGCCGCTCTTTCCGTCGAGCGTATTCATCATGTAGCTCATCGCCTTGTCCAGCTTCTCCTCCATCGTCTGCCCGACCCCGTTCCTGAGCTTCATGAACTCCGTAAAACTCATGTCGTCCGCATATCTGCCGAGTTCGTTGCACTGCAGAAGATAATTGCGCACCGCGAGAACAAAGATGGGATTGAGGGAATAATGAGCGCCGAAGGTCTCGTTGAGATGGTAAGGGCTGTTGGCTGTCGCCCATACATAGCCATCGTCCTGCGACCAACCGTCCGGACCGGTGCGCACATTGCAGAGCTGGTCGAGGTAGAGCTCTTTGATCGCCGAGTAGTCGGTGAAATTGAATTTCATTCCCGTCCATTCCACCCATTCCGTAGAACCGATCATACCCGAGCCAGTACGGAAGGGAGAGGTGTTCTGCTGTTCGCCGAGGAGCGAGCCCAAGACCTGCGGCTCTGTTTTTGCCGTTCCGAAGATGCTCCACATGTTGTTGAGATCCGCATCATAGGTGTCCCCCATGGAGGTATAGAGCAGGGTGCGCGGACTTCCGTACACTCTCATCTCCTCCACCTCGAGCGTTTTTTCCTTGCCCAGATCTTCCAAACGGGTGGAAGTCAGCTTGCTCACGAAGCGGATACCGTTGGCGACGACGCCGTCGAGAGGCAGAGAAAGGGTCGCTCCCTTGGGATTGGGGAAATTCATGATCGGGGTAAAGCGCCCCACGCTGTATTGATAGAGGTAGTAATACTTGGGCAATGACTGCCAGCTCTGTCCGCCGTCCGTGGTATATTCCACGGCTACGTTGGAAGGAAAGAGCGTGCATGCGGCCGGGATCTTTACCTCGAGCAGATCGAGGGTATAGATGGTGTCGAACAGATATCCGACATACAGCTCCTCATCCGGTTCCTGTGCCGCCGCGGAGCAAAAGTATGTCGGTTTCCCGTCCATGATGTTCTCGGCGGAGGTACTGTCCGAATAGGACTTTGAAGAGGTGACAGAAAGGGTTTTGAGCATCCCTTGCGGCTCATGATCCTCCCCTGTAACGTCGATCGTCTTCCCCTCCGACCAGCCGAAGATCTCTTCCGTCTGCTGCATACTGTAGGCGGTCGCCCGAACGGTATATTGCCCCGCCCGCTTGTAGGTATGGGGAAGGCTCGGGCGGGACTGCTCCGTCGCACTGTGCAGACCGGGGCCTTGATAGCTCCATGTTCCGTCCCCCCAATCCACGACATAATAGACCGCCTCTTTCCCCTCGGGAAGCGCCCTGCGGGCGGAGATGCGGACGGTAGCGGTGATCTGTTCCCCCGTCTGAACGGGCCGTGAGGGAACGGTGAGGGTGATGTCGGAGGAAGCCGCACCTTGGTCGAATTCGCTTTTCGTATAGTTGATCGGCTTCATCGCCACCTCCTTCGGTGACCCGCTCTCCGCTTCGCCGCAAGCGCCGAGCATAAAGCAGGAAATCAGGATAGTCGCAAGAATGATCGCAGTTTTCTTCATCGGTCACACCCCGTTATTTTTCTTTTTCACCATCGGGAACAGCGCGGATGCAAGCAAAACAAGCATGAACGCACTACCCGTCACTGCAGCACCGCAGCCGCTTTCCTCTTGTGCCGTCTGCGCCGATACCGTCACCGTTACGCTGTCCGTCTTCCCGTTGGAGGTCGTCACGGTGATGACCGCCGTTCCCGCGCCGACTGCCACGACCGTTCCCGCCGAGGTGACGGTCGCCACCGTCTCATCGGAGGAAGTGAACGTAAGATCGGGATCTTCGGCGCCTTCGGGCAGGAGCACGACATTGAGGCGCACATTGTTTTCGCCCACCGTCATGGATGAGAAGTCGGACTTATTGGCAATGGAAACGCCTGTGATCTCCACGAGCGATTCCTTGACGGTAAGGGTGAAGGAATCGGAAAGTTGTTCGTTGTCCTGTGCGGCGACGCGGATCACGGTCGTCCCCGCGGAGATCGCGCGCAGCGTACCCTTCCCGTCCACCTGCGCCACGAGGGGATCGTCGGAGGAAAAGACGACCCCCCTGTGCGTCGCAGTTGCGGGAAGCACCTGCGCTTCGAGAGCAAAGGTGTCCCCCACCTCCATTTCCGCCGCCTTTGCGGTAAACTCCACGCTCTGCGCGGGAACATAGGAGATGAGCGTGCCTTCCTCATCGAGGAAGCCGTACTGTAGCTCCCCGACCTGTGCCGTGAGCCGCCCGGAGAAGAAGACGCCGAATCCGCCCGAGACATCGTTCAGGCCCGATTTTACCATCGTGGGCGTCTCCATATCGTTGACATACAGCGCGGCGGTATAATTGCCCGCCTTGCCGTAAACTTTGAAGAGGAATTTGTTCCAGCTTCCGCTGTCATAGAGGGGCGGATCTTTTTCCGTCGGACCTTCGGAACCCATGGGGCTGTCCGCACCCGACCAATAAGTGGATCTTCCGTTTGCCTGTGTGAAAAGGGTCGCGCCGGATTGGTTGCCCGCACGGTTTTTGTCGGAAGAGGCAAACACGAGCCCGTGCCAGCCCTCCGCGCCGTCCGTCTTTGCGATATATTGCACCGCGAAATTCGTATCGGGCAGACCGTTGAAGTACAGCGTCGTATAATGGGCGCTCGGCTCAGTATCCCACTCCTCCTGCGGTCTTCTCGAGAGGATGCCGTCCTCTACCGTGAAGAGGGAAGAAAAGTCTGCGGGTGCGCCCTCGACGCCCGCTTCGCCGCTCGGGATATAATAAGCGCTCATCCTTTCCGAACCGAAGGGAAGGGAGAGATAGCCCTCCGTATCTGCGGGAGAAACGGTGACCTGTATCGTCTTTGCGACGCTTCCGTCGATCAACGAGGAGACCGTAACGGTGTATTGTCCTTCCCGTGTGAAGCGCAGGGTCTTCCCCGCGTAGTCGTACTCCCCTCCCTCGGGCGAACAGGAGACGGAATACTCCTGCCCTGCCGTTGCGGGAGCAAGTGTGGGCGCAAAGGGGATCGTCCGGAAGGGCTCGATGTGCGCGGGAAGTGCGGGGAGCTCGATGCTCTCGGGCGCCGCCGCTTCCTCTCCCGTTTCGGAGAGCACCTTCACACTGAAGGAAGAGACGGTAAAGGACTGGTTCGTCACCACGACCCCGCATTCCCCCAAGGCGGCAAAGTCGTCCGCAGTGGAAAGATCCCAATAGAGATTGCCGTTGACGTAATATTCGACATGATTTTTGTAAATACGCAGTTTATGGACGGCGTTGGAGGTGAGGATGAAATCGTTCACCATGTTCTTCTCCCCGTCCTTTTCCTCCGTCCATTCGCTGGCGTTCAGCGCATGACCGGAATAGGTGGCAAAGCCCTGCGGCTGGCAGAAGAACATCCCGCCGTGCGGGTTGTTGGGCCAATAGGGACGGCGGGTCGTATCCTCGATCCCGAAATACAGCCCCGACCAACCGTTCACTGTGCCCCCGTTGACCGAGCGGACGGATTCCTGCCTGATCGTCGCTTCGATCTCCGCATATCGCACGGGCACGCGGGATCCGAGGTAGACATAATTGGAATAGGCGAGTTCGGTGGCGAACATGTCGCTCTTGGAAGTCGCCACGCCGTCGTGGAAATCCCAGAACGTCTCACTGCTGTCCGCGACATAGCGAGTCCATTCATCGGGGGCATACTCCGCATTGACGGACTTGCCATCCAAATCGACCGCGCCGATGAAGTTCTCCGCCTTGAGCGCGACCTCCTGCGCATTGCTCTGCACTCTGTCCGTTTGCGCGGCGCTCAGTCCGGCAGCCCCGATGAGCGCCGCGCAGAGGAACGGAAGTATGAGGTTTTTCTTAAATTTGGCTTTCATGATCTCCTCCCTTTTTCTTTATCGGATAAGTCCGAGGCTTTGGAATTGTTCTCTCGCTGCGGCGAGGAAAGAATTTCCGCCGAGTGTACCGCTCCACCTTTGCAGGAAGGCGGCATACTCCGATTCTCCCCAGCCCTGCGTGACATAACTGTACTCGAAGGCGACCATTTCGGAGACCATCGTCTCGAGCTGTGCCGCGGGCAGCTGGATATATTCGCCGATCTGCGGCTTTTGTTTCATGTTCGCCGTCTTGGTGTCCTGCTCTGCCACTTTCAGCACGAGCGGCGTGACTTCGGGGGCATTGCCCTGTACGATGCCGTCGTTTACGGAGGAGAACCATGCGCCCCAGTCGTAAGCGCCGGGGAAGCTCTCGCGGTAATAACGGGGATTGCCCGCCGTCTCCGAGCTCGTATTACAGTACACTTGGTTGCTGTTTTCGATGGGGACGTACTTTATCCCCTGCTCGATGCCGATCCCCCAGCGAAGTGCGTCGTAGGCGCTGCCCCTTTGATAGGTGTCCGTCTCCTCGTCGTGATAGCAATAGCAGTCATCGATGAGTTTGCAGATCTTCTCCATCTTCGTGCGGTTGAGCGCGGTCGCCTGCGACACGGTGATCACGTAGCCCGCGAGCCCCGTTCCCGGCATATAGCCCGCATGACCGTTGTCCGCGCAAGAAGGATCTACGGGAAGGTCATAAGTCTCCCACATGTTCGTCGTATCCACCACCTTGCCCGTTTCGGGATCGAGAATGTTGTGCTCGTCGAAATAGGCCTGCGTGTTCGTGGAAATTTCCCCGGGCTGCCACTCTATCCCGATGTGCCCCGAATAGGTGCGGCGGCGTTCGGCATAAGATTGGCTGAACCATGCGGGCTCGATGAGGTTTTCCTCGCAGATCGTCTGCAAAAAGTCGAGCATCTTCTTATATGTGCCGTCCGTCGTGGGGAAGCCCACTTCGCCGCTGTCGGTCACATAGAAACCGTAGGGGGCGATCCCCACAGTGCCGTACATGAGCGGAAGCCACGTGCCGAGCGTCCCGCCGAGGCTCTTCCTGCCTCCCGCGCCCGAGAAGCCGTAATTGTATTCGAGGTCGGTCGGCTGCTTTCCGTCGTTGGTGAAATCCCTGATCCACCTTGCAAAATCCAGAAGATCTTCGGGCACTGCGGGACTCCAGTCGGGGGCATAGCCCTTGTACTCGCGGAAGCGGATGAGCCAGTCCTCCCTGAGCTTGAGCGACCAAGTGGGCGGATCGGCGGGCGTCCAGAGCCCCGTCAGTTTACCGTCTACGGTGAACGTCGCTTTGGAAAAAGATTGGCTCTCCTGTTCGAGCATCCGTTTGAAATTGGGCATTTTGTCCAGCCACGGCGTCCAATCGGCGATGAGTACGCCTTGGTTATAGAACTTGTGGAAGGTCGTGTAATCGGGAAAACTGATGATGTCGGGACGGTTGGCATTGGAAGAGAATCCGATCACGGCTGCGTTGTCGAAGTCCGTCGTCGCCTGCAGGGTGACATCCAACCCGTAGTTTTCGAGGATCCAAGCCCTGTAGGGGTCGTTGGCGTCCGTCGGCGTGTTGACCCATCCCGTCTCCAAGAGGATGATCTTGTCCGCCCCTTCTTCCGTTGAAGGCGTCTCGCCGCAGGCACAAAGCCCGCAGGTGAAGACCGCCAAAGTGATAAGAGCCATTGCTTTGATATGTTTCATAATTCCTCCTATTGTTTCCTTATTCAATCTTTTACCGCGCCGAGATACACGCCCTTCGTGAAATATTTTTGGAAGAAGGGATATGCGATGAGCACGGGCAGCGTCGTTACGACCGTGAGCGCCATTTTGATGGACATGTTCTCCATCATCATGGTGAAGTTGTTCACTTCGGGGTTGGGTTTGTTCGCATTGATCTGGTTGAGATTGTTGAGGCTGATCGTTGCGTAATATTGCAGAGGCCACAGGTCGGCGCGGGTGGAAGAGATGTAGATCATCGCGTCGAACCAGCTGTTCCACTGCCCCACGAGAGAAAAGATCGCCATCGCCGCAAGTACGGGCTTGGACATGGGAAGGATCATCAATGTGAAATTCTGCAGATCGTTCACGCCGTCGAGCGCCGCCGACTCCTCTATCTCGCGCGGGATCCCCTCCATCGATTGTTTGATGATGATCACGTTCCATGCGTTCATGATATTGGGGAGCACATACACCCAGATATTGTCGAGGAGGTTGAGCTCTTTCATGACGAGAAAGGTCGGGATGAGCCCGCCTTGGAAGAGGATCACGAAGATGAGCAGATACATGATCGGCTTCTTGCCCGGAAGGTCCTTGCGCGTGAGCGCATAGGCGAGCATGGCGCACACGACCACGCTCAGCACCGTTCCGACCACGGTACGGAACACCGAAACGCCGATCGCGCGCCAGATATAGTTCCCCACCGTGAATACCTGTTTGTAGGCATTCAGGCTGAACTGCATGGGAATGGGCAATACGAAATGATAGTTGATGCGTTCGGGCGCGCAGACGGATACCGCCAGCGTATACAGAAGCGGATAGAGGCAGGCTGCCGCGATGAGGATACAGCAGGTGAAACAGATCGCCTGATATACCCTCTCCCCGTTAAAATACTTCCTGAAAAAATTCTTCGTCTTCTCGTTTTTCATGATCACCACATCCCGATCCCCGTCATTTTTTTGGAAGCGCTGTTGCAAAGGAATACCAAAAGCATTCCGATCGCCGACTGGAAGAAGGACATCGCGGCGCCGATCCCATACTCGAGCTGCTGCATGCCCGTCCAGACGAGCCATGTATCGATGACTGTCGCCTTGTCCTTTGTAAGTGCTCCATAGAACAGCAGGAGCTGTTCTCCGCCCGCGCTCTTGAGAATATTCCCCAGATTGATGATGAGCAGGTAGATGATGATGGAAGCGATGCTCGGCAGGGTAATATGCACGATGCGCTGCCAAGGCCCTGCGCCGTCCAGCTTCGCCGCCTCATACAGTTCGGGTTGAACACCCGAGAGCGCCGCCATGTAGAGGATAGTCCCCCATCCGAGTTCCTTCCATATGGAGGTGACGATGACGATGGTAAGAAACCAATCCGGATCGTTGAGCGGGCTCATGGAAGTGTGCAGCAGGATACTGATGAGCCCCTCTTCATTGAGAAAGGCGCTCGCGATCGAGTAGATGATGACCCAACTGAAGAAGTGCGGGATGTAGACGATCGTCTGAACGACCCGTTTTGTCCTGCGCATCGAAAGGTCGTACAAAAAGATAGAGAGGAGCAGGGGCGGGATCGTCCCCGCGACCAAACGGAGCAAGCTGATATAGAGCGTATTTCCGATCACCTTCAGCATGGTGGGATCTGCGAAGATGCTCTTGAAATTCTTTCCGCCGTTCCAGACGCTGTTGAAGAGCCCGTCGCCGAGCTTGAAATCCTTGAAGGACAGGATGAACTGAAGAAGGATGGGATAGAGACTGAACACGGCGATGAGAATGAGCGGGACTACCATGAATAGATAAGACGGGAGATAGCGTTTGAGCTTCTTCATCTTTTCCGCGGTGATCGCATAGCGGATCAGGGCGGAAAGCGCCAAAAACAGCGCGGCGATGAGCCAAAAGATCTCCGGTTGAAAGACGCGGTAGGCCTCCTTGGCCTCGCCCGTAATATCCTCGGCAGGCGTTCCCGCAAAGAGGAAGACGAGATACACGATCACGCACCAAAGCGCGCCCGCGAGAGAGACGATGCTCGCGGCCCGGACGAGCCCCTTCCTCTCGTACCGCAGCGTCAAGACGCATAGGACAGTCTCCGTCACCAGCAATGCGGGGAAGAACAGCACGCCAATCGCGGCGACCGCATTCAACGCCGTGGGCATCGTTACGGTGAGTTCGCCGATCCCCTCGCCGTAGTAGGAGAGATCGCCTCCCGAAAAAAGCGCGCGCAAGAGATCGATCCCGTTGAATGTCCCCTTGACGGAGATCGCCGCACTGTCCTTGGAGATGACCCCAACGAACAGCACCAGCACCGTGAAAACCGCCGCGACGGCAACGCCGATAAACGACTTCGCCATGGTTACGGAAAACTCTTTTCCGTCTGCCCTTTTTAACGCAAGAACCGATCCGGTCATCTCATTCCTCCTTGCCGCCGAGCCGCTTCAGTCCGGCTTCCCGCACGTTCCCGGCGGCGATGTCGAACACGTAGCAGCCGTCTTCCATTCTGTCGTAACCGCCCGAGAGCGCAAAACACTTTCCGTCTAACAGCAGTGTGCCACTCTTTTTATCCGAATACACGCGGACATGGTCGCGCGTGAGAGAGATCTCCACCTTGCCGTCCCCCGCGGGAAGGGTGCACTCCAACCAATCGAGGTCTCCCATGTAGGGCTTCATGCGGAAGGTCGCATATCCGGGCTCTGCCGGCTCGAGTCCCGCAAAGTATCTGCCGAGCAGATAGAGCGGCCCCGCTCCCCAGGCATGGCAGAGGCTCTTCCCGAACGGTCTGCCGTACATCGCATATTTCTCGTTCCCCTTCTCCGCGGGGTCGTAGAATTCCCAGAAGGAGGTGGCGCCCTCATCGAGCATCCCGCCCCAATAGGAACGGATCTCGTTCAATACATAGTCCCTTTCGCCGATCTTACACAGTGCCTCCAACTCATACAGCCGCATATAGGGAGTGACGATCGCTTCGATATCCGCCGATGTGAGCACGCGCTCCGCCGCTTTGATCTGTTCCCCCTCGAGGAGCCCAAAGAGCAGGGCAAAGATGTGGGCGTGTTTCTTGATCTCCGGATGCGGCTTCCCGTCGATGCGGGTATGATAGAACACCCCGCGTTCTTTATCCCATAGCAGACGGAAGAGCGCTTCTTTTACCTCATCGCGATAGGCAAAATACTTTTTCCCATCCCTGTGGAACAGCTCGCAGAGCTTTCCCATGACGTCGAGCGACTTCCAGAAGAGGATCTGCTCGGCGGCCACTTCTCCGCGGTTGTCGAGATGCGCCCAGTCGAGAAAGACCCAATCGCACGGATCTCCTTCGAGAAGTCCGTCGGCATTCCGTCTCGTCATGGCAAATTGGATATGCGCCTCCGCAATGGGAAGCATCCGTTCGAGGAATCGAACATCGCCGATGTATTGATAGTAATCCCAAAGGCTGATGATCCAAAGGAAGGAATAGTCCATGATGTGGTTGATGAAGGTGCTCACAGGCTTTTTCCCCGCAAGTGCGATCATGGTGCGCTCGACCGTCTTTCTGTCGAAGAAGGAATAATAGCTCATGAGATAGCATTGGTAAGCATCCCCCGCCCATACCCATCGGTCACGCTTCAAACCGTCGAGATAGAACTCCCGCGTGTTCAAAGCAAGCGTGTCCCGCGCAACGGAATAGATGCGGTCCACTCTTTCATCCGAACAGCGGAATGCGCTGCGGGAGCGGGTGGGATTGTATTCCCGAAAGATCTTCAGCCGCCCGAGCGCCTCCTCGCTGTCGCATTCGAGCAAGATATAGCGACATGCCTTGGCGATGAGGGTCTCCGTATGCAAAGCAAGGTCGAGCGTGTCGGTGAGTTCGCACTCCCCCTTTGCGCGCGCCTCGATCTCACTTTCGCCGTAATAAATGTGCACCGTCCCAGAGGAAGCACCGTTAAAGCGGAGCTTTGCCATCATCTCCGCCCCGCAATCCACCAACATGCTCCCTTTTCCGCGCTCGAGGACTTCATAGGAGATCTCCTCGAGGCAGAAGCGGAAATAGGAGGGAGGTGAGAGCGGATCGGTTAGCCCGGCACAGCCCGCATGGACATACCCGAAATCGTTGCAGGTCACGAGGAAGGTCTCGTCGCTCTTCAACGTCTTCCCGTCTACAAAGAGAGCGGGCAGACCGCTTTCGTTATACACGGAAACGGTCATGCGGTAATTCCCCGCGCCAAGCAAGACCTTCCCGCAAAAATTCCTCAAGGGAATGTTCGCGGGCGCTTCGATGCGGTCGATAATGACATTGAATTTACCGTTCGCATAAACGGAGATCTCCTCAGGCGTCGACAGGGAAAATTCTTTCACGAATTTTACATTGGCATAAGGGCTGTCCATTCGCCAGAAGGGGGGGATGAACACATCCCCTTCATAGCGGGAAGTGAGGCAGTGATTCAACTGCACGAGCTCATAATCTCCGAAATACCAGATCCATTCAGCTTTATTACTTTTCATTTTGCATTCTCGCACATGGTTTTTTCGCTCTGTCATGAAGTATGCTTTTTTACGATTTTTATTATAACATAATCTTTTCAATGGAAAAATGGTAAATTGATACAGAAGTTTGTGATTTAACCTATTATTTTTTTCAAAGATATGCGAGATTTTTTACCTTTTGGGGAGGAAGCATTGGTAAATCAGGCTAAAAATCGAAAAATGCTTTAAGGATTAACAAAATAGCTATATACCAATGCCCGCGTCTGTTTTTGCCAATGGTAGTTCCTTCTGAAGAGACGCTCCCCTCCTTCCAAGGGGCGGTAAAGACCATTACATGTGACCCGGGGAAGCGAATTTTCCCATTGGAGAAAGATAGAAGAGCCGCCCCGGAAGGGCGGCTCTTGAATTTCCCCGCAAGGGGGCGGGCTGCGTAATTACGCTTTTACCAATGTGAGTGTTGCGGATTGCCAAAGCTCGGTGCCGTCTACAAGCGGTGCGCCGCGCTGGAGTGTGAGCACAACGCTGTCTTCGAACTTGGCGAGATACGCCGCCTTGATCCAGACTGCATTCCCTCTGAGCTCATAGTCGACGCCAAGCTGCAATTCGGTCTGCCCTTGCAAAATACGGAAGGCGTTGAAACCGTTCTTCGCCTCGGCGTTGGTATGCCGCGAAACATAGACGTCTTGCGTGACATCGGTGACCTGCACCGTCTCATTGTTCCCGAATTCGACCTTCGTATCATCCGGTTTCATGTAATTGTAAGAGCCTTGCGTACAGCGATCGACAGCGCTCTCGAAGAGTTCGAAGGAAGCGATGTTGAGCTTTTGCGCTTCCGTCCCCCAAAGAATGAGCTCGCTGTCCGCTGCTTTCATACCGGCGACATACGCCGTCCAGACATAAGCATTGTTATCAAGCTGTTCGATGCTGCAACGGATATCTCTTGCCGAGTCGCCCACACTGCGATCCATTGCGCCGTTTTTGATCCAGCTTGCATCAAAACCTGCGCTTGCATGATTCCATTTCAACAGCAGACCCTTGACGGGCTCATCGTTCTCGGTACGGAATACCATGCGGACGATATAAAATTTCTCGGCGGAGAGCTTTTTGAGGGCAAGTACGCCGGGCCCATTCGCGTTGATCGCAAGCGTATTGCCGAGAACGTCATCTTTTTCAATGGTGGGCGTTCCGCTCCAATACTCGATCCCGGTCCCCGTGATGTCCTTTTCAACCGCACCGACTTCGAAGTAGTTGAAATTCACAACGCCGATGGTGCTTTCGGTGTGGACGGTGTCGTTGCCGTAGACGGAAGCGGAAAGCTCCACGGTGCGGTTGTCCTGTCCTTCGGAAGTCATGGTGAGTTTGAAGATATGAAGCCCGGGGGCAAGCCCGTTGAGGTAGTCCGCCTTGAGGGTGAAGAGGCCGCTTGCGACATCATAGGAATAGTTCGCCGCAGCCACCGTCTGCTCACCCAATTCAACGGTGGAGACGATATAGCCCTCGGAGGTCACCGTCCAGAAGAGATCGCCCCTATCGGCGCCCTGCTTCTGCATGGGGTTCGTGCCGTCCACGACCTTGACGTCGATGGTGGAAGATTCCCAATAGATCGTACCGTCGATCCGCTTTGCGCCGCGCTGCAGGGTGAGGGTGACGGTCTCGCCCGCGCCGATGCCCGAAAGATAGGAGGCCTTGAGCCACAGCTCATCGTTGCTTTTCCGCTCATAGTCGGCATCCGTGAGCGCAGTGCCGTCCTTCATGACGCGGAACTCGGTGAAGCCGCCCGATGCGGGCACGTTGACATTCTGCGCGATGCGAAGGTCCTTATCGACCGAAGCCGTGACGACGGTGGAGTGCTCGACGAAGTTCGGTTTCATCGTGTAATCGGCATGCTTGTAAGTGGCCTCGGCTGCGAGCTTCAGATCGGCTTCATAGAGTTCGAAGGAAGCGATGCGGATCGGCGCCTGCGTGCCATCGTTGATCCAGAGGATGAGGTCTCTGTCTGCAGAGTCAATGGAGCCGATATATGCGATCCACACATATGAGCCATCCTCTCTCTTTTCGATGGTGGAGCGGACGTCGCGGGCAGAACCGCTCATAACGATCGCATCGTTTGCCACCGTGCAGGCGTCGCGAGCACCCGACGATGCATTCCACTTGAACAAAATGTTCTTGATGGGCTGGCCGTCCGTCGGGCGGAAGATCATGCGGACGAGATAGTATTTGTCCCCCGAAAGGGTCTTGATGGACAGGAGTCCGGGCCCCGTGGAGGTAATGGCAAGCGAGTTGCCGAGGATCTCATCGGTCACGATCTCGGGCGTTCCGCTCCAATAGGACAGGCCCGTGCCCGTGATGTCCTTTTCCACCGCGCCCGGCGCGAAGGTGTTGAAATCAACGACGCCGATAGTGCCCTCCGTATGCGCTTTTTCATCGCCATAGACGGAAGCGGAGAGGTCGATGACGAGATCTTCTTTGCCGTCCGCCTTGAAGGTCAGGCGATACTTGTGCAGGCCGAGGGTGAGGGTGTTGAGATACTCTGCCTTGAGGGTGAAGGTCTTTTCGGCGGCGCTGTATTCGTACTTGTCGGAAGCGACCGCTTCGCCGCCGCTCGTGACGGAGTCGAGGGTGTAGCCTTCCGTTTCAAGCTCCCACACGAGCGCTTCCTTTTCGGAGGTCTGCTTCTGCAGCTTTGCCGTGCGGTCGGTGGCCCTCTCCAATACCGTCACGATGATGGTCGCGGGCTGCCAATACGTTCCGTCGATGAGCGGTGCGCCGCGCTCGGGCGTGAAGGTGACGCTTTCGCCCGCGCCGATGCCGGCAAGATAGGAGGCCTTGAGCCACAGGGCGTTGCCCCTCAGCTCGTAATCCTTCCCCTTCTCGAGGATCGTATCCTGCACCTTGAGACGGAAATCGTTGAAGCCTTTCTTATTCTCGCTGTTAATGTGCTGCGCAAGCTGCAGGTCTGCGGAGGTGTCCATCGTCGTGATCGTGGAAGTCTTTGCCCAGGTAACCGTATTGGTATAATCGAGATACTGATAATCGGGTTCCTCAACTGCGGGGAAGGAGGTCTTGAACAGCTCGACAGAGGCGATGTTGAGCCTCTGCGCCTCGACCACATAGAGGATGAGGTGGCAGCCGTCCACCTTCGGTGCGCTCAGATATGCCGTCCAGACGAATGCCCCGTCCTCACGCTGCACCATGGTGGAGCGCACTTCTTTGTTGATGGTTCTGTCCATCTCGCCTTTTCTGTACCATGCGGAATTCACGGAATCGTTGTCGTGGCCTTGGCAGTCCCATTTCCAAAGCAGGCTCTTGACCGCCTCGTCGTTCTCGGTACGGAATACCATACGGATGACATAGATATACGGACGCTCCACGTTATCATTCATGATAAAGCCGATGTCGCGGGGCAGACCGTCGATGGAGATCACGCCGCCGCCGTTTTCGGTGATCGCGAGCACATTACCGAGAACATCGTCCTCGACGATCTTGGGCGGATTTTCCGTCTTGTAGGTGCTCAGTGCGTCGTTCGGGATGTCCTCAACGGACGTGCCGACCGCATAGTCGTTGAAGTTCACGACCCCGAAAGTGTCCTCTGTCTGCACTGCGCCGAAGGGCCCGTCCTTGGAGGCGGTAGTCCCATAGACGGCTGCGCCGAGCTTGATGGTGAATTCCTCCTCCGCTGCGGTGAAGCGCGCCTCATAGAGGTGCAGCCCCGCGAAGAGGGCGTTGAGATATTCCGCCTTGAGGGTGAGCTTGCTCCCCTCGAACGTATAGGCGGAGGCGTCGAGCTTGGTGCCGTTCTCGGAGATGTCCGCAAAGGTGTATCCGCCGAGGTCGAACTCATATTCGAGCGCTTCCTTCGCCGCCGTCTGCTTCTGCGTGAGCGCGGATGTGAGCGAAGGCAGGGCCGCCGTGTAAACGGTGACCTTCACGGTGGCGGTCGCCGTATCCGTAGCGCCATAGAGGTCCTTTACATAGGTGAAGGTGAGCTCAACGTCGTGGTCGCCGACGCCGAGGGTCTGCAGCCAGCTGTTCTTGAGGGTCAGCGTGCCGTTTTCAAAGCTGTACTGTGCTTCCGTGAGCGCGTCCTCCCCGCAGCTTGCGGAGGTGAACGTCATGCCCTTGGGAATGGCGAGCGAAACCGTCTTGTCCTCCCCCTCCTGCTTGCTGTACTGCACGCTGCCCGTGGGCATAGTGACGGAAGCGGGAAGGTCGGTGCGGAGAATGGAGAAGTTGTCGAGCACGACCGTACCCGTGCCGCCGTCAACGAACGTCAGGCGGAAATGCTGGCCCGCCTCGGTGGGAGTGACGTACACCTCCGCGGTGAGCACCTCCGTGTCTTTGTTATAAGAGAAGGTGCTGCGCTCGTCGATCCCGGAGACCTTTACAAATTCGTCTGCCGAATTGTCATAGCTGAGCCTGAGCTCATCGGTCTCGCTTCCGTTGCTGCCGAAGAGACGGAACACGAGGTGAGGGGTGCGGGCGTCGCCCGCCGTGAGGAGCTTGAGGTCCATCTTCACGCGGTAGGTCGTTCCCGCAGCAGAGCTGAAGTTCACGCCGAAGAGGATGTTCCACGGGGTCGTAGCGGTGATGCTCGTGATGGCAAGGGAGCGTCCCTCGATGGCGTCCTCGCCCGAGATCACCTCGTTGGTGGTGCCGACGGTGGTGGTGTAGAAGGTATTGGTCGTATCAAAGGTGGTGATCGTGCCGCCGAAGTTGGAGCCGTCTGCCAAGGAGTCGAAGTTGTTCATGACCTCCTTGCTTGCCTTGACGAGCTGGGCCTCTCCTTCCTTACCGTAAGCGCCCACCGCAAACGGGAACACCGAATTTTCTTCATCCTCCACGCTTACGCGGTAACGCACGATGCCCGCATGTTCCTCGGAAAGGATGTCGCCCGAAACGGTGAGGGTGTGCTCGGAGGGGCTGTATTCGGCGTCCTCCGTTTCCGCCCAGGCCTTGGTCGCCTCGTTATAGCGCTCCACGGTGTATTCCTGCCCTGCCGCATCCAAGGTGAATACGATGTCGTCGTCGGGGCTCGACTGCACCTTGTAGGCCTCGGCGTCGAACTTCGCCGCCACGACCGAGCTGAAGCAGTGGATGACGAAGTCGATGTCGCCCACGCTCGTCGTGATCTTGCAGGCGTTGTCGCCGTCGTTGCACGCGGTGTCGATGACGTCTTTGCCGATGGTGAGGTTGCCGTTTTCAAAGGTGTACTGCGCAGCCGTGAGCGCCGTATCGCCCACGGTGACGCCGAGCAGGGTCGCTCCGCCCAAATCGACCTTAAAGACGAGGTCCTGCGGGTCGTTCCAGTCGAACTCGCCCGTTTTGGGTGTGACGGTGGCCTGCTTGAAGCAGATGACCGTGAAGGAAAGCTCGTTCTTCGCGGTTTTGGCCGTCATGGGATAAGTCCCCGCGGCCAGCGTTTCGAGCCAGCTTGCCTTGAGGACCAAGGCAGACTCCTCGACCGTCCAATTGTCGGCAGCGACCTCCGTTCCTCCGCAAAGCAGAGCGGTGATCTCCTCGTCGCCGAGGGTCACCTCGAATCTGAGGTCTGTCCCGCTTCCGCCGACATAGGTCGCGGAAGAGGGCGAAATGCCGAGCTCGCCGTTAGACCCGCCGCCGTTGTCGCACCCGGCAAAGGCCAGGCCGAAACAGAGCACGAGCGCCGCTAACAGGATGCCGATCAAGCTCTTGTGGTGTTTGTTCATTTTTTTCCTCCTTTTTTTTGATCCAAGGCAAGGACAGTTTCCCGTCCCGCCTGAATTTCCGTAATTGTGTCTCCGAGAAGCACGCTGCCGTCTCTTGTCGCCAGCACCCGCAGGGTCTGTCCCTTGCGGTCGATCTCGATCCACCCGCCCTCCTTGAGCGGGAATTTTGCCGAAAAGTCTCCGAGCACCTCGAGCGCGGGCTCTAAGCGGAAGCGGTCATAGCCGTCCTCCTCCGGCCGCAGCCCCACGAGATACCGCCCGAGAATGTATATCTGGGTCGCCCCCCACGCATGGCAGAGGCTCTTGCCGTATTTCCTGCCGTACATCGCATAGTGCTCCGCGCCGTGACGGGTGGGGTCGTACTGCTCCCAAAAGGTCGTCGCCCCGAGGGAGAGCATCCCGCAAAAGTAGGAGCGCATCTCCTCCGCTACCAATGCCTTCTGCCCGAGCTCGCACAGCGCCGCGAATTCGTAAAACCGCATGTAGGACGTTGTGATGGGCGGGACGGTCTCGTTGAGCAGCACCCGATGCAGGATCTGCTCCTTCTCGTGCTCGCCCGCGAGCCCCGTGAGCACCGCCATGACGTTGATCTGCCGGAAAATGCGTCCGTCTGACTTTCCCTCGAGGAGGGAATGGGTGAACCCGCCCTTCTCCTCGCACCAGAACAGGCGGAAGATCTGCTCTTTGAGCGCCTCCGCACGCGCCTCGCAAGCCGCAGCCCGCTCGTCTTTGAGCAGAGCATAGACCCGTTTGGCGGCCTTCAGCGCGCCGTACAGCAAGATCTGCAAAAACGCATAGCACTCCGAATCCTTGGTGAGCGCGTCGTTCCAGTCGATGAATACCCACTCCCCGCGCGGAGAGATCAGAAGCCCGTTCTCGTCGGTGCGGGAGAGGCAGAAGTCGAGCACCTGTGTGAAGCGCCTTTGCCAGCGCCCGAGGAACTCGAGATCGCCCGTGTAGCGGTAGTAGTCGTAAAACGAGATGAGCCAGAACAGGGTGTAGTCGGTAATGGTGTTGAAATGCCGCCTGATCTCCCCCTTCCCCGCAAGCGCCACAATGGTGCGCCGCTCCGTTTCGAGGTCGAAGAAGGAATACTTGTTGATGAGATAGCTCTGCGTTGCGTCGCCCGACCATACCCAACGATCGCGCTTGATGCCGTCGAGGAAGAACTCGCGGGTGTTGAGCGCGAAGGTGCGCAGCGCCGTTTCGAAAATGCGCGTATCCCGTTCCTCCGAGGACGAGAACCGTGCGCAGAAGGGCTGCGGACGGACCTCGCACTCCGCGTGGAAGCCGAGCTCCCCTTCCTCCTCCTGCGTAACCGCCAGATAGCGGAAGGCCTTGGCGACGGCGGTACGCCGCTCCCCACGCGAGAGATCGAGCACGTCGAGCTGCTCGCACGCTTCGGGATCTTCCGCCTCCTCCTCCGATTCTCCGTAACAAAGCCGCAATTTCCCGCGACCCCCTTCGAACACACAGAAGGCGAAGCATTCCTCACCGAGGTCATAGAGGATGTGTCCGTCTTTCCTCTCCGCCCGCACGGGATCCCTGCGGACGACGGGAAGCGCATAGTCGTTGGGGTCTCTCTCCGCCTCCGAAAAACCGCCGCAATCGGCGGGAACATATTCCCCGTCCAAAAGCGTGCAATCCCAGTCCTTGCCCGAGGCGAGGCTCTCTCCGCACACCCTCACGGCGGGGAACTTTCCCCCGTCGCAGAACACGTGTACGGTGAGGGTGTGAAGCCCGGGGGAAAGCTCCAGCCGCCCGTTCTCGTCCCGGACGAAATTCCCGGGGCGGTCGAGCTCAAGGCTGTAGAGCCCGCTCGCACGGATGTCAAGGACCTCTTCCTTCTCCAGCGTAAAGATTTTGCTGAATTTCACGCTCGGCGAAACGCCGAAGGACTGCCAGATCGGTGGCTGCGGGATCTCGCGGAAAAACCTGCGCGCTTGCACGCGGTTGAGCGTGCGGATCTCAAATTCTCCCGGATACCAGATCCATTCTGCCTTCATATCATTCGATGACGGCATAGGCCGCGCCGTTTGCAAGCTCCTTCAGATTTGCGACGAAATATCCGTCCTTTGCCGCAACGGTCGTCGTGCCGATGCGGTTATCGTAAGCGTCATAGAGCGTTACGGTCGCGCTGCCCTTGCCCGAGGCGTCCTTGACCGTAAGGCACAGGGCGAGTTCCTTCTCCCCCTCCACGACGACCCGTCCGTTTCTCCAGACGGTGAGGGTGTATTTCTCCCCGCCATAGACGAGATCCTGCACCCCCATGTAGCGGTAACCGTCGGGGATGTTAGGGTCGAGCTTCAGCCCGGCAGCGTCGAGCCCGACGCCGAGGAAGCCATAGAGGTACGCGGTGGGCACGAGCCCGCTCTCGGGGAATTCCCCGATGAAGCCGAGCACATCCCGTCCGCCCGAAACGGGGTTGGTGGGATCCCGCTTCAGCTCGTCTTTTGCATACTCCCTTGCGAGGGTGAGCATCCGCTCATAGCCGTTCTGCGCGCCCAAATAGCGGATGCGTCCCATGAGATCGTAAAATTCGGTATACAGGATAGCGCCGCCGTTCTCGACATGGTAGCCGTAAATGCCGTTGCCCGAGAGCGCCTGGCCGCCGTTGTTATCGTGCCACCAATATTTGTTCGACCCGTTGTTCTGGTCCGCCACCGCGCCATAGTCGACGGTGTTGGAACGGGGCGCGGCGATAAATTCGTAAATATCCTCGCCCGTGGAGGTATCTCCCTCCACGATGCGCCTGCCGTCCAGCCAATCGTAAATACGTTTTACTTGCTCTTCGGAGGCGAGCCCATAGGTGACCGCCTCGGTGTTGAGGAAGGTGATCCCATAGTCGCGCACCGTCCCGTTGATGTCCACCGTGCCGACATACCTGCCCGTCGCTTCGTTCCAGAACGTCTCGTTGTACTTCTTCTTGACCGTTTCCGCAAGCGCGGCGTATTTTGCGGACTGCTCCGCATTCCCGCGCTTTGCTTCCATCTCGGTGAGACAATTTAACATGTTGTAAAAGAGCATGTTCTCGTAAGCGTCCTTATAGCCGAAGGGGATGTTGTCCCAATAATTGCAGCTATAACTGTCCGTCGTGCCGAGATTGAGCCCGTCGTTGACCGTCTTGTCGATGATGATCAGTCCATCTTCTCCGTGGAGCTTGGTCATGACATATTCGACGGCAAGGTCGAATTTTTCCCCGACGGTCATGCCCTTTGTGACATCCTCCGCAAGGTGGAAGTCTCCCTCGCCCGATTCCGCGCGGCTGTCGTTGGAAGGATCCACCTCGTCGAGGAGGGCAAAGGAATTCTCCCACGCACAATAATTCCAAACGGCGATGATGTAGCGGAAGTTGTTGTCGTAATGATAGTTGTGGTGCGAATCCTTATACCCAATGTCGGGCCAGTGCGGGGTATCGTACGACCAGACAT
Source organism: uncultured Clostridia bacterium (assembly GCA_947629575.1). Lineage (GTDB taxonomy): Bacteria > Bacillota > Clostridia > Christensenellales > Borkfalkiaceae > Gallimonas. The sequence continues at coordinate 105,062 of CANREF010000005.1, forward strand.
AGCCGTCCGCACTCATGGGCGCGTCTATGACATAATTGCGCCAGATCTGCTTGGTGCTCTCGTTGTCCGACCAATTGCGGGTGAGCACGATCCACTCGTACCATGCGGGACACCAGCCCACGCCCATGCCCACGAATTCCTGGTTGTCATAGGTGAGATAGCCGTACGACATATACATCGCGTTGGCGAAATAGGTCACCGCGTCCGCCTTGTCCGAGAAGAAGGGAGCGGAGAGATGCTCGGCGTCGAATACGTTCCTCCCCTCTGCGCTCCGCCAGTTGAGCTCGCTCGCGAGCAGGATATCGGACGTCTCCCCCGAGGGGCCCTCCTCTCCGCAGCCCGCGACGCCCAGCAGACAGACGCACGCCAGCGACAGCGAGAGCCATTTCCATTTATTTGCCGATGCTTTCTTCATTATCCTTTTCCTCCGGATCTCTTTTTTTTCTGCGGACGGTCAGCGCGCCCGCACCCACCGCCGCAAGGACGACGACACCCATGCCCGCCGCCGCGCCGCAGCCCTTCTCTACTGCAGCCTCCTCCGTGCCGATGGAGAACGCCACACGCTTTTGCACGCTCTTGCTGCCGTCGCTCGCGGTGAAGGTGACAAAGAGCAATTCGGGCGCCTCCGTCCGATAGGTCCAGACGCCGTCCGTGATAGTGCCCTTCGTAGCGAAGAACACGAGCTGATCGCCGTCGGCGTCCTTAAAGAGCTTGGTGAGCTCGACGGTGAGGGTAGAGCCGACGGCATAGTCCGCGCCGACGATCTCGGAGAGCGCCTCCGCATCCACCTGCGGGGCTGCATTCGCAGCGCCCGCCGTGAGCTGCTCGATGACGTATCCTGTATTGGTGACCGTTCCGCCCGACTGCGGCTGCTCCCAAACCTGCAGGTAGCCCACGCCGCCCTCATAGTACGGCGCAAGCGACTTGAGATAATCGTCTACCTTCTTGCCGTCGCTGCTCGTCTTGTTCTCGAAGATCTCTTTGCCGTTGACCTTGATTCCCCACGTCCCGCGGACCCGTGCGACGGAAAACCGTGTTTCTCTGAACCAGCAGAAATTCTCCACGTTCGCACTGAGCTTGATGGGCTCTTCGTGCGTGTCCTCGGTGTCGGGAGTGTAGACCATGAGCTGCACCAGGGCCTCATCCTCCCCGAAGGAGGGATCCCACTGGATGCGGAACACGATGCTGTAAGTGCCTGCGTACCAATCGGCGCCGCCATAGAGGGAGGTCATGGCGAACATGACGGCGCTCGCGTCCTCGCCGTGAGCAGCTCTGAGCGTCATCCCGAAGCCGTTCAGCGGGAGCTCGAGGTCGCTCTTGACGGTATAAGGAGTACCGTAATCGGGCGTCCAGCCCGCAAGCTCTCCCTCCTCCGTGAGCGTCCAGCGGGGAGCGCTGAGCACAGGCCCTTGCGCAAAGTTTGCATGAGGGGAACCCGTTCCGCCCGCGGGAAGCCCGTACTGGATCCCGACAAGGGTCACCGTCGCCGCGCCTCCGAGGTTTTCGCATTGATAGAATGCGCAGCCGCCCTCAAAACCCGCAAGCGCGGCATCAAGCGCTTCGTCCGCGTCCGTTTCGATCACGCCGTCGTTGATATTGATGATCCATTTCCCTTCCCGTCTGCCGAGATAGACATAGTTGGTGGAATAGCTCTCGTCCGCCGTCCAGTTGAACATGACGGAATTGTATTGCCCGAGCTGCTTCTCCCCGTCATAGAGGGTGATATCTGTGGAGACGATCTCTCCCCCATCCCGCACGGGCCGGAGCTCGAGAGAAAGGGAGCGTGCCGCTTGAGTGTACCATGCGTTCTTTTCGGAGGAGAGGATGAGACGCAGCCCATCGCTCTCCTCGGCATCCGCACGGAGGGCAACGCCGAAGCGGTCCACCCAGACCGTGCGGTCGGTAATGAGGCGGAAGGCGTCTTCTCCCGAATAGACGACCCCGTATTCGTCACGGGAGGCCATGCCCTCTGTATCCGCCATGAAGCCCTCTCCCACGGAGGAGAATTCCTCGAATTCCACCGTATAGGGGAGCGGGATGGACATGTCGTCGATGACCTCCGCCCAGGAGGCGGCCTTCCCGGAACGGGCGGGATAGGAGGGATAGAGGCAGGCGACGAGGTTATAGGCGTCTGCCGTTGTAAAATCTTTCCCGCCGTTGACCCACTTACGGTTTTCGTTGATCTCGTATTCACCTCCTGTGTTCTCCCAGACCCAGATGGGCGTGCACCAGAGATGCACGGGGGCGTCGATCGCCTCATAGACGGGCTGACGGACCCCCGCCTGCCCGTGGTGCGCCATCTGCACGATGTCGCTCTTGAGGCCTTCTCCGTACTTTTGCAGCAGGCGTGCGCCGCCCGCCGAACCCAGATCGCCGAGGAAGAGGACGCTCTGCCCGCCGACCCAGGCGCGCATGACGAGCGAATTGTTGTTGATGTCCGTATTGTCCGTCGCGGCATAGGTCTGCATGATCTCGAGACGGACGCCGTCGATATTGAGCTCAAGCCCCTCCTCAATGGCGGCCGCGTTGATGACAGCACCGTTGAGAGCGTCGTAATAATGCTCCTCCGTGTAGGAGATCTCATTTACCTCGGCGTATCGATCCAGCCCCGTCTTGAGGAATTCGAGCCTCTCCCTGTCGTTGGTGTCCGAGGGATAGGCCGCAGACCCGAAATCGGGGAAGTCGAAATAGAAGTGATTGATCTTATAATTGGAATCCGCAGAATACTCGTTGAGCATCTTGGCGAGCTCATTGAAGTGATCTTTGTGCGCATGGGTGAGGAACCACGCCTCGACCTCGAAAGCCTCCCCGTCCTTGACGCCCGCGATGGCGCGAAGGGCGGCGGGGAGATAGGGAGCTCTGTCAAGTCCGTCCCCGTCGATCCCGCCGTCGATGACGATGAGCTTTCCGTTCTGCGTACGGATGACGTTGGACTGCATGAGGCTCCGCTTTTCGGGCGCGAGCTGATAGAGCCGCACGCCGCCCTCTGCCGAGACCTCCTCCTTTTGCGGCGCCGTCAATGCGGCGGCGGCAAACAGTGAGCATACTGCCATAGATACCCCCATGAGCCAAGCAAAGCCTTTTTTCTTGCTGCCTTTCATTCTTATCTCCTTATTGATCAGTCTTTGAGTCCCGTCATGACGACGCCCTCGATGAGCTGCCGCTGAAACACGAGGAAGAGCACGGCGATGGGAAGTACCGTGATCACCCCCGTCGCCATCTGGACATTGGGATAGATGTCCGTCGTGCCCCGGATCAGGAACTTATAGTAAATGCCGAGCGCGAGCGTCTGCCATTTCTTGGAAGAGAACGTGTTGCCGATGTAGACGAGCGCGGAATCGAAATCCCGCCAGTTCGACATGAATGTGTTGATGACGATGTAGATGACGATGGGCTTGAGAAGCGGGAACACGATCCTCCAAAAAATGGTGAACTTCCCCGCTCCGTCGATGGTTGCCGCCTCGTCCATTTCCTTGGGGATGGAGCGCACGAACTGCCGCGCCAAAAAGATATTGAGCGCGCCGCCGCCGAAGATCCCCGGGACAATGAGGGGCGCGAGCGTCCCCGTGAGCCCGAACCGCCGAAACATGACATACACGGGGACCTGCGTCACCGCGCCGGGAAGCATGATGGTAGACAGCGCCACCGTGAACCAGAAGCCCTTGCTCTTGAATTTCCCCCGCGCGAAGCCGTAACCGCACAGACATGCCGCAAGGGGAATGATGACCATATTGCACACGACCACGATGAGCGTGTTGCGGAAATAGCGCAAGAATTCCACGTCGAACACCGCGCCGTAATTCTTGAGGAAATGCCATTCCTGCGGGAAGAAGTGGACGCCCATGGACCCGTAAGACTCGAGGTCCCCCATCACGCTCTTGAAGAACATGAAGAGGAAGGGGAACAGGAAGAAGAGCGCCAGCAGACACAAAAGGCAATACGTGAGCCCCTTTTTTACCAGTTTTAAGCCCCTTGCCCTGTTTGCGGTCAAATACAGGCGGCAATTCGTGAGTGCCTTCCGTATGCGTTTGAAGATGCTTGCCTTTTCCATGATCTCACTCTCCGTCTCCGTAATACACCCACTTGTTCGTGCGGAAAATGAGTGCGGTGAGCGCGGCGATGATGACGAACAGAAACCAGGCGAGCGCACATGCATAACCCATGTTCCAATCGGCAAACGCCGTGCCATAGATCTTATAGGCATAGAAGAGCAGAGCGTTGTCCGGGCCCGCGCCGTTCTGTCCCATCAAGGTCATGACGGGTCCGTACAGCTGAAGAGCCCCGATGATGCCCGTGATGAGGTTATAGAAGAGGATGGGCGTGCACATGGGCACGATGATCTTCCACAGACGGCGAAGAGGGCCTGCCCCGTCGAGCTTTGCCGATTCGATGAGGGATTGCGGCACGTTTTTGAGCGCGGAGAGCCACAGGATCATGGACGCGCCCAACGTCCACAGCTGCATCGCCATAAAAGTCGGCAGCGCCGTTTGGGCCGAGGTCAGGAAGCGACTCTCCGGTAGGCGGAGCGAGGCCAGGATGTTGTTGGCGAGCCCGAAGCGTGCGTCGAAGAAATCCGCCCACAAAAGACCGGAAATGGTCGTGGGGATGATGACGGGCAGATAATAGATGACGCGAAAGACTCCGATCCCCTTCACCTGGCTGTTGAGAAGCAGCGCCACCAAAAAGGAGAGGACGAGCGAGAGCGGCACGACCACGATGGCATAGGTGAAAGTAACGCGCAACGCGATCCATACCTCACTATCCAACGTGAACAGCTTCTTGTAATTGAATACTCCGAAGTTCAAAAAGCCGTTCACATAAAAGGAGGGCATGTTCGTCGTTCCCGTATAAGTCTTGAAGAAGCTGTAATACAGGGAGATGACCATGGGATAGAAGGAGAAGATCAGCACCCCCAATACCACGGGCAAAATGAAGGCAAACCAGCCCAGCCGGTCCAGAAGGCTGCGGCGCTTCAGCTGCGTTTTGTTCCTCCTGCCGGCGGGAGGCGCCTGCTCCTCCGCAACGATACTTGCGATCTGTTCGGTCATATCCGGCCCTCTCTTATACGAAATATTCGGGATAGTCGCGCTTGATCTGGTCGATGTTCTGTGCGAGGAGCGTGTATCCCTGCTCGAAGCTCTTCTTGCCGTCGCACACGAGCTTCAGGAAATTATTGTAGAAACCCTTGTAGGGCGAGCGGGCGAGCGCGGGCAGGTTGCCGAACCAATCCGCAATGACATCCCGTTCGCTGTACGAGAGCAGGGCGTCGATGTTGATATCGTTCCCCTTGCCGTTCTTCATGCCGCGCCATGCGGCGTTTTTGTCCTCGGCAAGCGCGGTGAGCACGGGCACGAGCCCCGTTCCCGTCGTGAGGACCGTCTGCCCCTCCTCGCTCATCAAATAGTTGAGAAACGCCCAGGCGATGTTCTTGTTCCCTGACCCGTTGGCGATCGCATACCCGCTGGTGCCGGAGGGAGCTTTGGGGGTATTTCCGATCGCGGGGAAGGAGATGACGTCATAGTTGATCTGCCCGAGGTTGAAGCCCTGCATAGCGGGCGCGACCCCGAACGCCATCGCCGCGACGCCCGTCTGGAAATGGGACGGCGAATAGTTGTCGCTGTCGAGCGAATAGCCCGACTTGATGAGATCCCGTGCGGCCGTCATGCCCTTTTGCCAATTCGCATATGTGGGGCTACCCTTGTCGACGAGGGTGAAGTCGTCCTTCAGAAGGCAGTCGACCCCATAGGAGGAGACGATGCCCCAGTTGAGAATGTCGTACGACATGCTGCCCTCGACGGGGACATAGTTCTTATAGTCAGCGCCGCCCGCCGCCATCGCGGTCTTGATCTCTTCGCACTTCGCAAGAAAGGCCTCCCACGTCCAGGGCGACTCCTCCGTATCAACGGGATAGCTGACGTTCAGACGATCGAAGAGATCCTTGTTGTAGAAGAGCACGATGCGGCTGTAATCGCGCGGCATCATGTACTGCTTCTTGCTGACCGTGTCCTTCCCGAGGTCCATCATGGACGGAAAGTATTTGGACGTATCAAACTCCTGCGCCTCGAGATAGGGATCGAGCTCGGTCAAAACTCCCTGAGAGGCAAAGAAGGAGACGTTCTCCCCGATGACAGACATGATGTCCACCTGGTCGCCCGAACGGATGTAGCTGATGACGTCCCCGTTCTGGATGACCTCGATGGAGACGTTGGGGAAATGGGTCTGAAAGCCCTTCGCCGCATCCTCGAGCAGCTTCTTTTCGAAGCTGTCCACATCCACTACAGCGATGAGATGCGCCTCGGTGTTCGGGTCGAGCGCGACGTCCACGGGCTGGTAGCCACCGCCGTTCCCGCCGCCTCCGAACCCGTCACAGGCGGAGGCGCCCATGACGCAACTGACGGCCAGCAGAATGATTGCCAATTTTTGTAACAGCTTTCTCATAATCGATTCCTCCTTCAGAATCCAAATTTTTCGATCAGATTGCGGAAGCGGAGATAGACCCCCGCCGTCCAGCCGAGCATGGGGGGCGTTTCGTACTCGCAGCTGTCGCCGCGCTCGCCCGAGACCACATTATATTTCTCCCACAGGTTGCCCGTCTTGAAAAAGTTTTCCTCCACCGTGTCGCAATATTTCTTCATCACACGGGCAGCGTCCTCGTTGAGCCCCGCCGCATGCAGGCCCTCGCAGGCGATCGCCGTAATGGGCGCCCACATAAAGGGATAATCCCACTGGAAGCGCTCCGAACAGGCGTTCCGCTCGCACACCGTAAGGCCGTACGGTCCCTCGAGCGCCGCGAGCAACTTTCCGAGCCCCCCTTGGGAGAGATCCACGCCGAACGCAGCGGGAGCAAAGCTCGCCGCATGCAGCGGCCCCCTCCGCTTCTCGCAGCGCAAAAAGTCATAGTCGAAGAAGAGCCCCCGCTCCCCGTCGTACATGAGCGCATACATCCGCTCCGCGCGCTCGCGGGCGGTCTTTATGAAGGTCACCGCCAGCTCCTTCTCCCCCACCTCCTCCGCAAAGGCGGCAAGTTTTCTCTCCGCGTCGAAGAGGATGGCGTTGAGGTCCACGGGGCAAAGTTGTGCGGCAATGCACTGCCTTCCGTCGAAAAAGCGGGAGGAAAAGTCCCAGCCGCTCTCCGCCGCCGCTAGCAGGTTGCGGTCCGAGAACCCCTCTTTCAGGTCCTCCTCGAAAAGTCCGAGGCGCTCGGCGATCTCCTTGTTGAAGAAGCGAAGCTCCTGCTCCGTCGCCTCGTCGCCGTAACGGTTGAGCCCGCAGGGTGCAAGACGGCGCTCCTGCCAGAAGGTGTGCTCCCGCACCATGGCGGGCAGCAAGGCGGCGATGATCTCACGGTCCCCACTCGCCTCTACATAGTCATACACCGCGCGCGTGAAGAGCGGCGGCTGGCTGCGGTTGAGCAGCACGTCCGCATTCGGAATATAGCCGAAGCGGTCGACAAAATCGGCCATATTGAGGAGGTTGTTCTTCACCTGTCCGTACATCTCCATGGAGAGCAGACCCCAATTGGCGAAATAAGTATCCCAATAGAAAAAGTTGCGGAACCCGATGACGCCGGGCACCGTGTAGGGAAAGCGGATCCCCGTTGCCGATTCCTGTGCAGCCCTTGTGGTGAGCGGCATGTTTTCTCCAAAAAACCGTGTGAGCGCTTTCGCCTCTGCTTCCGTAATAGCCATGGTCA
>CANREF010000006.1 GCA_947629575.1 uncultured Clostridia bacterium
AAGATCGCCCTCATCCTCGGCATGTTCCCCGGGTTCATGAGCATGGTAGCCGTCTATTACATCCTCAAGGCATTACATCTCGACGGGACGCTCTTCTCCCTCATCCTCGTCTACTCGGGGGGTGCGGGCTTAGGATTCTATGTCGCGAAAGGGTTCTTCGACACCGTTTCCAAGTCTCTCGACGAAGCGGCGCGCCTCGACGGGGCTACTTCCTGGCAGGTCTTCTGGAAGGTCATCTTCCCGCTCTCAAAGCCCATCATCGTCTATACCGCGCTCATGGCGTTTATCTCGCCGTGGTCCGATTTCATCTTCGCGAAGGTCATCATGGGCACGAACCGCGAATGGTACACCGTGGCGATCGGGCTCTTCGAATTCCTCGATACCACCCACAAGTCCACCTACTTCACCTGCTTTGCCGCGGGTTCTATCCTCGTGGCCGTGCCCGTTGTCCTCCTCTTCATCTTCCTCCAACGCTACTACGTCGAAGGCATCACCGGCGGCGCTACCAAAGGGTGAAAACATTTCCAAAACTTTATATCGAAGGGCCGACGGCGCGCCGTCGGCCCTTTTCTCGTCTGCGGAAGGAGCGGACTTTTGGGGACGTTTGGAGTTTTTCCGCGAATGCGGAATATTTTTTCGCAATGTATTGCATTTTTTTCCAAGATATGGTATACTGAGAAAAATCAAACTGCGGGAGTATGCTATGCAACCGAAATACAAACGCGTTTTACTCAAGCTCTCGGGCGAAGCGCTCGCGGGGAAACAGAAGTTCGGGCTCAATGAAGAAGTCGTCTCCATGGTCGTCGATCAGCTCGTCAAAGTGCATAATATGGGCGTGGAGATCGCGCTCGTCATCGGCGGCGGAAACTTCTGGCGGGGCAGGCAGGGAACGAAGATGGACCGCACTACCGCCGACATGATGGGGATGCTCGCGACGGTGATGAATTCCCTCGCCATGATGGACGCCATCGAACAGAAGGGAATTCCCACCCGCGTGCAGACCGCGCTCAACATGGTCTCCGTTGCAGAACCCTATGTTCTCAGAAAGACGCTCCGTCACTTCGAGAAGGGGAGGATCGTCATCATTGCGTGCGGAACGGGAAATCCGTATTGTTCCACGGACACCGCGGCGGCACAGCGGGCATGTGAGATCAATGCCGACGTTCTTCTCATGGCAAAGAATGTGGACGGCATTTACGACAGCGACCCCAACGTCAACCCGAATGCGAAAAAGTATCAGAAGCTCACCTTCTCGGAGATCCTGAGCAACGGGCTCAAGGCCATGGACGCAACGGCGGCGACGATGTGCATGGAAAACAATATCCCCGTGCTCGCCTTCGCATTGAACGAACCGGACTCGGTGCTCCGCGCAGTATGCGGGGAACAGCTCGGGACTTTGATCAGCAACGAATAAAAATCAGGGAGTGAAATTATGGAAAACGAAAAATTGGATGAGATCTTCCTCACGCTCGAAGACAAATTGGAGAAGGCGCAGAACGTTCTCAAGGACGAATTTGCCGCCATCCGCGCGGGAAGGGCAAACCCGCACGTGCTCGACAAACTTCAGGTGGAGGCATACGGCGGCATGAGCCCTCTGCAGCAGCTCGGCAACGTCTCCGTATCGGACGCCCGCTGCCTTGTCATCGCTCCGTGGGATAAGTCCCTTCTGAAGGCCATCGAGAAAGCCATACAGGCCTCTTCGATCGGTATCAATCCGACCAACGACGGGAACGTGATCAGGCTCGTGTTCCCCGAACTCACCGAAGAGCGCAGAAAGGAACTCGTCAAGCAGGTCAGAAAGATGGGCGAAGACGCCAAGGTCGCGGCGCGCAACGTCCGCCGCGAAGCCATGGAGGCCATCAAAAAACTCAAGACGGGGAAGGAGATCTCCGAGGACGTCGCTTCCAATTCGGAACAGGACGTTGAGGAGAGCATCCAAAAGTGCATCACCGAGATCGACAAGATCGTCTCCGTTAAGGAGAAGGAGCTGCTCACCGTCTGATGATCCCACGGCATCTCGCCGTCATCATGGACGGCAACGGGCGGTGGGCAAAGAAGCGGCTTCTGCCGAGGAGCGCGGGGCATTACGCCGGGATGAAGCGCATGATCTCCCTCTCGGAACATGCCTTTGAACGCGGCGTGGAGTATGTCACGCTCTATGCGCTGTCTACGGAGAATCTCTCCCGCCCGAAGGAGGAGCTCGACTGCCTGTTCGATCTCTTCCGTAAATACTTCAGGGAAAACACGGAGCGGCTCGTCGGACAGGGGATCCGCTTGCGTATCGCGGGCGACAGAGACCTTCTCCCGAACGATATCGTTGAGATCATGCGGGAAGGGGAGGCGCGCACGGCGGGAGGAAAGAGGGGAACTCTTGTGCTTGCCATCGGCTATGGGGGACGGCAGGAACTTTTGCGTGCGGTGAATCTTGCCGTTACCGCGGGAAAACAGCTCACGGAGGAGGAATTTTCCTCCCTTCTCTATACTGCGGGGATGCCCGCGCCCGATCTCCTCATCCGCACGGGAAAGGAGAAACGGCTGAGCAATTTTCTCCTTTGGCAGTGCGCCTACACCGAATTCTACTTTTCCGATAAGATGTTCCCCGCCTTCACGAATGCCGACCTCGACAGGGCGTTCGAGAATTTCGGGGAACGGGAAAGGCGGTACGGCAAAGTGTGACGGGGAACATATGCTTTGCCCCGCAGAGGGTTTGAAAGTATTGTAAAAGCGAACGAATTGCATGAAAAGACTTTTGACAGGAACGGTATATGTCCTCGTCGTCCTCGGCTTCTTTGCGCTGAGGGCGGCCTTCGGCGAGCCCCTCTATTTCGACGCGCTCATCCTTCTCTTCTGCGTGTTCGGCACTTTTGAGATGTGCCGCGCCCTCAAGGAGAGGATCGATCTTTCGGAAAGGCTGCTTGTGCAGATCTTTTCGGCGGCGCTCATCGTCTGCTACTGCGTCGCGGACAGGGTGTGCTCCATGCGGGGGAGCGTAAATTACGCGCCCTATCTCACCTTTCTGCTCTTTGCGGCGGGGCTCATGGCTTTTTTGGGGCTCATCGTGTTCCGTCATGAAAAGACGCAGTTGGAAACTTTGGGACATGCTCTGCTCGTTTTTTGCTACCCGTCTGCGTTTTTGCTCGTCCTTGCGGGGTTGAACCACATGCCCGTGTATGCGGAATTGGGCGTTTTGTGCGTGTTCGTGCTCTGCCCGTTCGCCGACTGTTTTGCCTATGTCTTCGGGAAGGCGTTCGGGAAGAAACTGCCCATGAAGATGTCGCCGCACGTCAGTCCGAACAAGACGGTCATCGGCGGGCTCGGCGGGCTCTTCGGCGGTGCGGTCGGTGCGGTGGCGCTCTTTTATGTCTATCTCGCGCTCGCCCGCGCGGGGGCTGTTTCGGAAGTTGCATTTCTCGAAAAGAACGTCAACCTCGTCTTTTTCATCGGATTGGGGATCTTGACCGCGGCATTCGCGGAAGTGGGCGATCTTGCGGAGAGCGCGATCAAGCGCAAGCTCGGCATCAAGGATATGGGGAAGCTCCTGCCCGGTCACGGCGGCGTGCTCGACCGTATTGATTCCGCCCTCTATGTGAGCCCCGTCGTCTGCTTTGTGCTGCTGCTCAGATTCATGATAGCGGGCTGAAGCGCATACAATATTACCACACGTCCGCCAAACCGCGGGCGTTTTTCATCGAGGAACTATGACGAAGATCGCACTCATCGGATGTACGGGAAGTATCGGGCGGCAGGTCGCGGACGTCGTGCGCCGCTTTCCCGACCGCTTCTCCTTTTCCGCCCTTGTCTGCGGGAGCGACAAGAGGGGGCTTGAAGCCCTTGCGGAGGAATTCGGCGTCAAAACCGCCCTCTGCGCCGATGAGGCGGAGGGGCGCACGGAAGCGCTTTTTGCGGACTGTGACGTCGCCTTTATCGCAGCCTGCGGGTTCGCGGGGCTCTCCTATACCCTCGCGGCGGCGCGCGCGGGAAAGAAGATCGCCCTCGCCAATAAGGAGAGCCTTGTCTGCGGCGGGGAACTCGTCATGAAGGAAGTTGCAGCGCACGGGGCGGAACTCGTGCCCGTGGACAGCGAGCACTCCGCCCTCTTCCAATGCCTGCACTTTTCCCGCACGGCAGCCTTCAAAAAACTCATTTTAACGGCGAGCGGCGGACCCTTCCTCCGCAAGACGGAAGAAGAATTGAAGACGGTCACGGCGAGGGAAGCGCTTTTGCATCCGAATTGGAAGATGGGCGACAAGATCACGGTGGACAGCGCCACCCTTCTCAATAAGGGATACGAAGTGATCGAGGCAAAATGGCTGTACGGGGCGCAGTTTTCGCAGATCGAGGCGGTCGTCCACCCCGAGAGCATCGTGCATTCTCTCGTCGCCTTCGAAGACGGTGCGGTGCTCGCCCAGCTCGGCTATCCCGATATGCACATTCCCATCCAGCTCGCGCTCACCTATCCCGAGCGCCTGCCCTGCGAAAGGGAGCTCGATCTCATCTCGCTCGGCGCGCTGCATTTCGAGAGACTGCCCGAAGAGAAATTCCCCTGTTTTTCGCTCGCCTTAGAAGCGGGAAAGGCGGGGGGCACGCTTCCCACCGTTCTCAACGGGGCGGCGGAAGTGGCGGTGCGGGCATTCCTGTCGGGACGGATAGCCTTCCCCGTGATTGCGGAAACTATTCAAGGTGCGCTCGACAGATTTCCTCGGGTGCGCGCCGATCGGTATGAGACTTTGAGGGAGGCGGATATGCGCGCGCGGACATACGCGTCCGAATACATCTATGGGAAATAATCTGTTGGTAACGGCGGCGAAGGTATGGAGCACGATCGGTTCCGTCGCGCTTGCCATTCTCATATTGCTCGTCATGATCACCATTCATGAATTCGGGCACTACATCGCAGGCAAGATATTCCATTTCGAGATCAATGAATTCTCCATCGGATTCGGCCCTGCCATATTTAAGCACAGGAGCAAAAAAACGGGGGAACTGTTTGCGGTGAGGATCATCCCCCTCGGCGGCTACTGTGCCTTTGCGGGCGAAGACGGGCTCGAGGAGGAAGAGGAGAAGGCGAAAGATCTGCCCGCGGAAGAGGAGAACGGGAAGGAAGAGGTCATAGAGCTCACCCCTCCCGACGGGGAAGCGCAGCCCCCCGCTCCGCCTGCGGAAGGGAACAGTCCGCCTTCCAACGAAGAGCAGAAGGAGACTTCCTCAGCGCCCTCTTCGCATGAGGGCTGGTTCACCAACCGCCCGTGCTGGCAGCGTATCATCGTGCTCGTTTCGGGCGCGCTCATGAACTATCTTCTGGCGCTCGTGCTCATCCTCATCGGGTTTACCGCCTACGGACAGACGATGGTCGCCGTCTATGAGGCGGAAGAGGCGACGGGGGAGTACATCGGTCAGAGCTTGCAGGACCTCGATATCCTGCTCGAGATCGAGGGAAAGAATCTCTACCTCACTTCGGACATCGCGCAGGCGCTCAACGGCAAGAAGGCGGGAGATCGGGTGAATATGCGCGTCTCGCGGGCCTATGGCGTTGAGTGGGTGGAGGACGAAGAGGGGGGAAGACACGACCCCACCTTCGACCACCGCGAGGAAGTGGAAGTCACCGTCATGCTCCGTGCGGACGTTACGGTGAAGAACAGCGCGGATTTCACGAGCGTTTGGAACGCCCTCGGCGTGAAGTACTACGAAGCGGGCGGAGAGCAGAGCGAGGGATATTCGCTCGCGAACGCCATATATAAATTCGGCTTCGGGGAAGCGCTCGGGCGCGGATTTGTGTATTCCTTCAAGATCGCGGGCAGTATCTTCAAGATATTGGGCGAACTTCTGACGGGAAAGCTCGGGCTGTCGGCATTCGGAGGACCTGTCACTACGATCAAGATGACTTCGCAGATCGCTTCGCGCGGATTCCGATATTTCCTCGAGATCGCGGGATACATCGGCGTCAATCTTGCCGTGTTCAATCTCTTGCCCATTCCCGCGCTCGACGGCAGTAAGGTGGTATTTACGGCGATCGAGTGGGTGCGCGGAAAGCCCATTTCCCGCAAGGTGGAGGCGATCATCCATGCCGTGGGCTTCGTGCTCCTCTTGGGCTTTGCCGTCCTCGTGGACATTTTGCAGTTTGTATAGAAGTCCTATATAAAACGCCGCCGCCGAATAAATTCGGCGGCGGCGTTTTAATGCGAGTGATCAATTCTCTTCCTTAGATTCCGAAGTCTGTTCGGGAGAGGACTCGCTCTTTTTGCGTTTGGGAAGGACAATGGCGATCAATTTTTCAAGCACCTTTGTCTTGGCAAGGACATAGAGGGCGATCGTGGCGATCGCACAATCGGCAGGGATATACACAAGTTGATAGATCAATGAATAGATGAAGGCGTTTGAAACCGCCCAGCCGGGGAGAGTTACCCATATTGCACCTTCCGCAAAGTAAATAAAACCGGAAATAAGGTGGAACAGGAAGCGGAGCAGATAAACGCCGATCGTTCCGAGCACCACATTGAAGGTTGTCTTTTTGGTAAATTTTCGCGCGATCCCCATAAAGCCGATCGAGGCAAACGCGAGCAGATAATCGAGAATAAAGGTAAACGGGGTAAGGATATACGGACCTGAAATGAAATTCAGAAGTCCGAATATCGTTCCTGCAAGCAAACCGTCGACCACCCCATAGGCGTATGCGTAGATAAGAACGGGCACAAAGCTCGCCAATGTGATAGAACCGCCATAGGTGACGGGAGAGATCTTGATAAACGACAGCGCGAAAGAAAGCGCCAACGTCAGTCCCGCGGCGGCGATGTGTTTTGCGTCGTACGATCTTCTTCCTTTGATGCAGATCACGGCGATCACACCAAGGAGCAGGAAGACTGCCCCGAGAGAGATCCATTTCACCACATCGGTGGTGTGTTCGCTCGCTTCGAGCAAAGAGTTGAGTAACATAAAAAACCTCCGATAAAATTTTTTTCGAGTTACCCGTCCCATGGAAAACGCCCGCGCAAAAGCGCGGGCGGAAAACTCCTTCGGAAAATCCTGTCTTTCGTTCAAGTATTACCTTGTCCGATTCGAATGGTATGATCTCAGCCTTTTTGGGGCACCCACGACGGATAATTCAATTAAAATCATTCTATCACAATTCTTCCCGAATGTAAAATGTTTTTCGGCGGAATTTTTTATTTTGTCTCCGAAAGGGAGTCGGCGAGGGGCTCGGTGAGGAGCGTTTTATAGTCGGTATAGATCACCGCGCCCGCCTTTGCCTTCGGCGGTTTCTTCACATGCTTGATCTCGCAATAGTCTACGGGAACTTTCCCGCCGCCCTTGGCGTCCGAATAACGGGCGCAGAGCCCCGCCGCGAACAGGAGAACATGTTCGGGCGTTTTGCGTCCCTTTGTCTCGATCACGACGTGGCAGGAATGATACTTCTGCGTGTGCAGCCATATGTCCCCGGGCGCGCTCGTGCGGATCAGACGGTCGTTTTGCAGATTATTTCTCCCCGCGCGGACGGTGAAACCGTCCTTTTCATATACGCGGAAGGGGATCTCGGGGCTCTTCTTGCGCGCCTTCTCCTTGGGAGCGCTCAAGATCTGCGCCGCGAGCAGTTCCTCTTCGAGCGATCTCAGATCTTCCTCCTCCGAAGCCGCTTCGCACGCCGCGATCAAACTTAAAGTATATTCGAGTTCGGCGTCCGTCGCGCGCTCCTGCGGCGCAAGGATCTCAAGCGCGCGCTTTTGTTTCCGATACCGTTTGAAGTAATTCTGCGCATTTTGAGAGGGGGAAAGGGTCTCATCGAGGGAGATCTTGAGCGTTCCTCCCTCTTCATCATAATAATTGCAGACCTCGCAGGACTTCATCCCCCGTCTGAGCGCATAGAGGTTGGCGGTGAGAAGTTCCCCCTTGATGCGGTTTTCCTCCAATGAGGCGCATTCCCGCTGCTTGTCCCTGATTTGCGCGAGCCGCTTTTCCTGCTTCTTGCGCAGGGCGGAGAGGGCGGAAAGCAACCTGCGCTTTCCCCCCTCGAAGCGCTTGCGGGCGCGGCGGTTCGCATAGAAATAGCTCTGCGCCTCGCTGAGGGTGGGAAATGGAATTCCCCCCGCGACCGAGCGTGCAAAAAAATCGGTGACGTTCCCCTCTTTTTCGGTCACGCAAGGGGAAATTTCATCCGAAAAGATATAGTTGTAAACGTGCTCGGAGAGGTCTCCCCCGCGATAGGCGGAGAGGATCTGTTCCGCCGTGCAGGGAGCGAGACCGCTGACGTGCAAAAAGAGGAAGCGGGCAAGATCGCCCTCGGGCGGAGAGGAGAGCAGAGCGCGGAGCGCGGACTTGTCGGAGGGGTCTGTCTTGTCCTGCGGGGAGGGCAGAACGTACTTCGCCCCCGGCAGAATGGCGCGCTTGCAGTTCTCGTCGAGCGAGGTCGTCTTCAGTGCGCCGAGGATCGTGCCGCATTCGGTGAGGATGAGGTTGGAGTACTTGCCCATGATCTCACAGCGGAGTTCCCGCACCGTCTCGGAGAAGTCCGAAAAGCACTTCAAACGGAAGACGAGGATGCGCTCGAAGCCGTCTAAAGAGACGTCTAAAATTTCCGCGCCCGAAAGGTGCTTGCGCAGGAGCATACAGAAATTGGGGGCGACGAGGGGATTTTCCCTGTCGTCCTCGGTAAAATAAGCGCCGCAGTCGGAGGCATTTGCATTCACGGTGAGTTTCAAAGTGCGCTTCCCCGTGTATATAATGAGAGCGAGTTCCTCCTTCTCGGGCTGGTTGATGCGGTTGATCTTCCCCCCGCGCAGCGCTTCATTCAGTTCCTTTGCGATGAGGCGGAGGGTAAAGGTATCCTGTGGCATACCCCCATTATAAACCAACCGCCGCGTTTTGTAAAGAAAAACGCGCAGCTTTCCGCCGCCTGCCCAAAAACGCCGCCCCCCGCTGAGGAGCGGAACAAAAGAGAGAAAATCAAAAAGATGTGCCGTCGGGCTTAAAAATCGCTTTTCTTTTTGACGGCAATATGTTAAAATGTAATTTGCGAAATTTTGGCGAAGAAAAATTTTTCAGGAGAATCGGATATGAAATACGAAGTAAAACCCGCAGAAAAGAGCACAGTCAAGATCACGATCAACTTCTCTTCGGAGGAGTGGGCGGAGGCGAACAACAAGGCGTATGTGCAGAACAGGAGCAAGTACGCCGTCAACGGCTTCCGCAAGGGGAAAGTTCCCAAGCACGTACTCGAGATGTACTACGGCAAGGGGCTCTTCTATGAGGACGCGCTCAATCTGCTCTATTTCGAGCACTATGAAAAGATCCTCGAAAAGGAGAAGGAGAATTTCACCGCAGTGGGCGAGCCCTCCCTCTCCCTCGGCGACGATTTCTCGGAGGAGAACATCGTGCTCGTTGCCGACGTTCCCGTAAAACCCGACGTCACGATCGGCAGCTACAAGGGTATAAAAATTCCCATGTATGAGTATACTGTTACGGACGCCGATGTGGAGAAGGAACTCGATTCCATCCGCGACCGCATGGCGGAAAAGGTGGAGGTTAGCGACCGTCCCGCCGCGGAGGGGGACACCGCCACCATCGACTTCGTGGGAAAGATCGACGGGGAAGTCTTCGAGGGCGGAAGCGCCGAGGGGCACGATCTCGTGCTCGGCTCTCACTCCTTTATCCCCGGGTTCGAGGAGGGGGTCGTGGGAATGAACATCGGCGAGACCAAGGACATTCCCGTCACCTTCCCCGAGGACTATCAGGCGGAGGCGCTCAAGGGGAAACCCGCCGTGTTCACGGTGACCCTTCATAAACTTGCGGGCAAGGTGCTTCCCGAGCTCAATCAGGAGTTTGCCAAAAAGATGGGCTCGGACAGCGTGGAGGCATATACCGCCAAGGTGAGAGAGCGGCTCGAAAAGAACGCCGCTACCCGCTCTTTGAACGAGACGGAAAATTCCATTCTCACCGAGATCGCCAAGACCGCTTCCGCGGAGATCCCCGAGGTCATGATCGACCGCCAATGTGATGCGGCTCTCCAGCGCATGGAGTATGATCTCATGTATCAGGGCATCAAGCTCGACGATTATCTTTCCTATATCGGCTCTTCCCGCGAGGCATACAAGAAGAACTTTGAAGGGGAAGCAAGAAAGACCGTCCTGCACCAGCTCATCCTCGAAAAGCTCATCAAAGAGGAGAACATCACGGCGAGCGAGGAGGAGATCTCCGCAAAGGTCGCCGAACAGGCGGAGAGCGTGGGCAAAGAGCCCGAGGAATACAGAAAGACGATGGATCCCCGTCAGCTCGACTACATCGAGAACGACATCAAGGTCACCAAACTCTTCGAGTTCCTCAAGGCAAACAACGAAATGGTTTCAGCGGAGGCAAAATAAATGAACGAAAAGAATGTGCTCATTCCCTATGTCGTGGAACGCACGTCGGGCGGAGAGCGGAGCTACGATCTCTATTCCCGTCTTTTGGAGGACCGTATCGTCTTTTTGAGCGGGGAGATCGACGACGCAACGGCGAATACCGTCGTGGCGCAGCTCATCTATCTCGAAGGCAGAGATCCCGGCAAGGACATCAGCCTCTATATCAACAGCCCCGGGGGATCGGTCTCGGCGGGACTTGCGATCTACGATACGATGAATTATATCAAGTGCGATGTGTCTACGATCTGCATCGGCATGGCGGCGAGCATGGCGGCGTTCCTGCTCTCCTCGGGCGCTCGCGGGAAACGGTTCGCGCTCAAGAACAGCGAGGTCATGATCCACCAGCCCCTCGGCGGCGCGCAAGGGCAGGCGAGCGACATCCGCATACAGGCGGAGCATATTTTACGCATCAAGCGCAGAATGAATTTCATTCTCGCAAACAATACGGGAAGGTCGGTGGAAGAGATCGAAAGGGACACCGATCGCGACAACTATCTCACCGCCGACGAAGCCCTGCAATATGGGCTCATCGACAGGGTGTACGAGAAGAGATAAGGGGGCGGCGCAAGCGCGCACGGGAAAGCGCCCCGCAAAGCAGATCCGGAAAAGGAGTAATAATGCCTAAATACGAACAAAGCTGTTCCTTCTGCGGGAAGGAAAAATCCAAGACAAAGAAGCTCATCGCGGGTCCGGAGGGGATCTTCATCTGCGATGAGTGCGTGGAGCTGTGCAAGGATCTTCTCGACAAGATGCCTTCCAATTCTCCCGCCGAACAGGTGGAGCTCAAAAAGCCCGCCCAGATCAAGGAAGAGCTCGATCAGTATATCATCGGTCAGGACAAGGCGAAGCGCGTTTTGTCGGTCGCCGTTTACAATCATTATAAGCGCATCAATTCCCTCATCGCGGGGAAGAAGGACGATGACGTCGAGATCGAGAAGAGCAATATCCTTCTTCTCGGGCCGACGGGAAGCGGCAAAACACTGCTCGCCCGCACGCTCGCCAAGATCTTGAACGTTCCCTTTGCGACCAGCGACGCGACCACCCTCACTGAAGCGGGCTATGTCGGCGAGGACGTCGAAAACATCCTCCTAAAGCTCATTCAGAATGCCGATTACGACATCGAGCGCGCTCAGCGGGGAATTATCTATATCGACGAGATCGATAAGATCGCGCGCAAGGGGGAGAACGTCTCCATAACGCGCGACGTCTCGGGCGAGGGCGTACAGCAGGCGCTTCTGAAGATCATTGAGAGCACTATCGCCAACGTCCCCCCGCAGGGTGGCAGAAAACACCCCCAGCAGGACTGTATGCGCATCGACACGACGAATATCCTCTTCATCTGCGGCGGCGCGTTTGTGGGGCTCGATAAGATCGTCAGCGCAAGAAAGGACGATACGGGCCTCGGATTCGGCAGCAAGGTAAAGCTCGGCGAGAACGAAGTGGACTATTCCCTTCTCGACGATGTGAAGCCGCAGGACCTCACCAAGTTTGGGCTCATTCCCGAATTTGTCGGGCGTATTCCCATCGTCGTGAGCTTGCAGGCGCTCGACGAAAACGCCCTCGTGAGCATCCTCACCCAGCCCAAGAACGCGATCATCAAGCAATATCAGAAACTCGTGGGCTTCGACGGCGTGAAACTCACCGTCGAGGACGAGGCGGTGCGGGAGATCGCCAATACCGCCATTCGCCTGAAGACGGGCGCAAGAGGGCTGAGGACCATAATCGAAGGGATCATGACCGACATCATGTTCGACATCCCCACCGAGAAAAATGTGGAGGAAGTCATCATCACCAAGGACTGCGTGGAGAAGGGCGCACGCCCGCGGCTCGTCTATAAAAAGACGGCGTAACGTCACGAATTTTTCATAACGTATCATAAAAAACAAGCCGCATGGCTTGTTTTTTAATGTCTAAAACCCCTTTGGCTCACTTCGTTCGCCGCTTCCCCCGAAAGGGGCTGCCGCCGAAGGCGAGGGGGTTCTGCTTTTGTGCAATTTATACAGTCGGGCGGGGGAAGTTTGTGCGGTTTGTCCATTGCGTTTTTTCCCGAGATAAGGTAAAATAATTACAGAAAATTTTTTTGGAGGAAAATTATGTCCGGTCTTTTGCTCAAAGGCATCAACAAAGTTTATCCCGGCGGAAATCAGGCAGTGTTCGACTTCTGCCTCGAGATCCGCGACAAGGAATTCATGGTATTCGTCGGTCCCTCCGGCTGCGGTAAGTCCACGACCCTCCGCATGATCGCAGGCCTCGAAGAGATCACCTCCGGTGAACTCTACATCGACGGCAAACTCGTCAACGACGTCGTTCCCAAGGACAGAGATATCGCCATGGTCTTCCAGAACTACGCGCTCTATCCTCATATGTCCGTGTACGACAACATGGCTTTCGGTCTGAAGCTCCGCAAAGTGCCCAAGGAAGTCATCGATGAAAAGGTGAAGGCGGCTGCCGAGATCCTCGGCATCACCGAATACCTCTCCCGTAAGCCCAAGGCTCTTTCGGGCGGCCAGCGCCAGCGTGTCGCCCTCGGCAGAACGATCGTCCGCGAACCCAAGGTCTTCCTTCTCGACGAGCCCCTTTCCAACTTGGATGCGAAGCTCCGTGCGCAGATGCGTACCGAGATCAGTAAGCTCCATGCCCGCCTTGCGACGACCTTCATCTACGTCACCCACGACCAGATCGAGGCCATGACGATGGGCACCCGTATCGTCGTCATGAAGGACGGCTTCATGCAGCAGGTGGATACCCCTCAGAACCTCTACGATTACCCGATCAACCTCTTCGTTGCTGGCTTCATCGGCACTCCTCAGATGAACTTCTTCAAGAACGCGACCCTCACCTCCGAAGGCGGCAAGGTGTACGTCAACTTCATCGGCAACAATAAGATCGTCCTTCCCAAGACGGTCGTCGCCAAGATCAAGAACATCGACGAATATATCAATACGGGAAAGACGGTGACGCTCGGCGTCCGTCCCGAAGACATCCATCAGGATCAGGCGTTCATCGGCACTTCTCCCGAGACCGTCGTCAAGGCAAAGGTCGACGTCATCGAAAAGCTCGGCGCCGAGATGCAGATCTATTGCGATCTCGACTATGAAACGGACAAGACGACGATCGTCGACAGCGTGTCGCAGATGATCGCGAAGATCTCTTCCCGTGCCTCCGTCTCCCTCGGCGAGATCGTCGAGCTTGCCTTCGACGCGAAGCACATCCACCTCTTCGACGGCTACACCGAAGCGACGATGCTCGAGAGAGACGAGCACTACGACGTCATTCCCGAGAACGCGGAAGGCGCGGCGTTCGTTCCTCCCACACCTCAGGAGATGCAGGCGCAGATCGAGGCGGCGAGAGTCATCACCAAGGAGATGAAGAAGCAGGCAAAGCGCGACGCGAAGTTGGAAGCAAAGCGCGCGGCGCAGGAAGCGGCGGCAGCGGCGGAAGTTTCCGCAGAGCCCACGGAAGCGGGGACGGAAGAACCCGCAGAGCCTGCCGAAGAGCCCAAGGACGACAATACCCAAGAATAATCGGAAAAGATACGAAAGAGCGCTCCCTGAGGGGGCGCTCTTCTCACGTCAAAACGGTTGACAAAATGGGCAAAACAAAGTAGAATGGTGATGACTTTTTAAGGAGGTACAACGGAAATGTGGGGCGTGCTCCTGGATTCCTTTTTAGACGCATTGAAGCTGCTCCCTTTTCTGTTCGTCCTTTATATCCTCATCGAAGTACTCGAGCACAAGACCGCCGTGGGAAAGCCCGCGCGTGCGCTCTCGGGGAAATGGGCGCCCCTCATCGGCGGCGCGGCGGGGCTCATTCCGCTCTGCGGTTTTTCGGTGATGGCGAGCAAGCTCTACCGCAGAAAATTCCTCACGCTCGGCACGCTCATCGCCGTGTTTATCGCCACGAGCGACGAAGCGCTGCTCGTTCTTGCGCTCTCCTCTCTGCCCGTTCTTGAAAAACTCTTCACCATTCTCGCACTGCTCGGGAGCAAGCTCGTGCTCGCCGCGGGCGCGGGGTATCTTGTCGATCTCATCGCGGGAAAGAGGGGAGGAAACATGTCCCTTCCCGCACTTGAGACGGAGGAAGCGGACGAATGTACGCACGCGCATGGGACGGAACATGCAGAGGAGCACGAGCACGAGGAGGGGCGCGAGGAGGAACACGGACACGGAACGGAAGAACTTTCCGTCTGCGAGCACA
Source organism: uncultured Clostridia bacterium (assembly GCA_947629575.1). Classification (GTDB taxonomy): domain Bacteria; phylum Bacillota; class Clostridia; order Christensenellales; family Borkfalkiaceae; genus Gallimonas. Next base: position 14,586 of record CANREF010000006.1, read on the forward strand.
GACATGAGAGCAAGTGGACGCTCTTTCTGTTCTCCCCGCTGTGGCACGCCCTGCAGGTGGCGGCGTTCGTTTTCGCCTTCAATTTCCTCTTTGCCGCGCTCTTCCACGCCATGGGCGAGGAAAGGGTCATCGGCTTTTTACAGGGAGCGGGCAAGTGGTATCAACCGCTCGTCACCTCGTTCGTCGCCCTCATTCCCAACTGCGCTTCATCCGTCGCGCTCGCCGAGGTGTACGCCATCGGCGGGATCGGATTTTCAAGCCTTTTGGGCGGACTTGTCACCAATGCGGGGCTGGGCATCTTTGTCCTCTTCCGCGACTTCAAAAAATGGCGGGAAAGTCTCGCCATCCTCATTGCCATGTTTGCGCTCGGCGTGGCGGTGGGATACATTGCGAGCGCCATAGAGCTCATGATCTGAAATTCAATCTACGGGAGGCAACCTCATGGGAGGAAGCGAAACCGTACGAAAGATGAGCGCCCCCGGCGGAGAACACGAAAGCGGACCGATCTTCTGCAAGACGGAGGAGGCAGTGCGCCGTGCGCTCGCCCTTTCGCCCGGGAAGGTGCTCCTTCTCTCGGACGGCGCACTCGCCCTTTCGCCGTTCGCCTCGCCGCGCACCCTCTCGATGGTATTCGACGGAGACGTCATCTCTCTCTTCTCGATGCCCGACGGCGTTTCCCGCGTATTGGCGGCGGGAGACGGCGAGACCCTGCTTGCGGCGCGCTATTTTGCGGAAGTGCGGGGGATCGGTTGCACCCTCTTCCCTTCGGACGCCTCTCTCGAGGGCGTGCGGGAGCAAAAGGGAGAAGTTTTGCTCTCGGGAAAACTTGTTACCGTGCCCCTCAAAGAGGGGGAGACGGTGTGCGACGTCGAGCGGATGCGCCCGACCTTCGCCAACGCCTATGCACGGTTTTTGTTAGAACGTATCGCAAAAATCGAGACAGACGCCCTCAATGCGCTCAAGGGGACGCACCTCGAGATTGGCGAACTTCCCGAAGAGATACACTCGGCCGAAGAGCTGATCGCCTTCGCCTTTTCCCGCCGCGGGGCGGAGGCGGAGGGGGAATATGGGGGGGAAGGGGTAGCGCTCTCCCGCCTGCTCGCGGACGAGCCCATCCCCTGCTGGAGCGCCTGTCTCATGCTGTCGGCGCTGTATGCGGCATTCTTTTCCAAGGGGAAGCCCCGCCGCTATTTTACCCCCGACTACCGTGCGCGCGCCGCCCGTGCGGGCACTGTCTATCCCTGCCCGAGCGTGCCTTCGCCCGAGGAATACGCGTCCCGCGCACTGACGCTCGAGTGCATCCGCGCTCCCTTTGCCTCCCGCGCCCTTGCTTTCTGCGATGAGCGGGAACTGCAATACAGCGCCATGCTGCGGTGGAGCGACAGAGTGCCGCAGCGCTGCGGCCGCACCGACATTTTGAAACTCCTGCCCGAACATGCCCCCTTCGGGCTCTCGGCGGTCATTCGGGACTTCGGGCTCATGGACTGGGACTATGACAAGAGAAGAACTCATACAGACAACTGACGCGTTTTTGCTCGATTTGGACGGCACAGTCTATCTCGGGGACGTTCCCATCGGGGAAGCGGCCACTACCCTGTCCCGCCTGCGCGCCATGGGCAAGAGGCTCGTCTTCCTCACCAACAATTCGTCGAAGACGCAAGAGGAGTATCGCGAAAAGCTCACCCGTCTTGCACTTTGGGGCGAGGGCGACCTCGTGTATACTTCCGCCATGGCAACAGTTTCCGTACTGCGGAACGAGATGCCGTCGGCGCGGGTCTTTCTGCTCGCCACGGACGCCGTGCGGGAGGAATTTGTATGTGCGGGCGTGCATTTGGACGAAAATTCGCCCGACGTGTGCGTGCTCGCATATGATACGCAGATCACCTTTGAAAAGATCAAAAGATTCGACGCGTTCCTGAAGAGGGGCGCAAAGTTTATTGCGACCCATCCCGACGACGTGTGTCCCACCGAGGATCTGCCCATGCCCGATGTGGGCTCTTTCCTCGCCCTGTTCGAACGGTCTTCGGGGCGCAGGCCGGATAGGATCGTGGGCAAGCCCTATTCCTCCATGGCGGAGGAAATTTCCCGTCTCACGGGGGTGAAACGGGAGCGGATGTGCATGGTGGGAGACCGCCTGAATACGGATATTCGTTTTGCGGAAAACAGCGGGATGAAGAGCCTCCTCGTGCTCTCGGGCGAGACGACGGAGGAAATGCTCGCCCTATCACCCGTTCGGCCGCATGTCGTTCTGGAGCGGTTGGACAGGCTGTTTGTTTAGAAGGGACGGGAAACGGGTACATTTATTTGAAGGAGACCGTTGCGCGGTCTCGGAAAATGTGATAAAATGAAGTCGGGTGTAGCTTACGCCCGCGGAGGGACATATGCAGGAAGTGAAAGTCATCGCCCGCTCTCCCGTACTGAGCTTTGCGTTGAGCGGGGAGATCGATTCCAAAAACGCGGATGAATTTTTCGACATCGTTCTTGCCGCCTATGAGGAGAACAAGGGGGACGTGCTGTTCGATTGCAGCGGGCTTTCCTTCATCGATTCTACGACGCTCGGCACTTTTGTGAAGATCTTGAAGCATGTCCGTTCGGACGGGCACGGGATGAAGCTCACGGGAATGCAGGCACGGCTGAAGAAGCTCTTCGTCATCTGTGCGCTCGATACGATCATGGAGATAGAATGATGCTGTTTTCGATGGAGTTCCCGCTCGGGCGGGAGATCATGACGACCGTAAGACTTACAGCGGGCGGGCTCGGCTCTTTGGCGGGGCTCGATATCGACGCTTCGGAGGATCTCAAGGTGTGCGTCACCGAGAGCCTCCTGCTCCTTCTGCACAGCGGCTGTTCGCGCGCAAAAGTCACCTTTGAACAGGCGGACGGAATGTGCGTAACGCTCCTCGGAGAGGGCGGGGACGGCTTCGCGGAAAAGACGGTGGAAGAGGAGATCTCCGCCGCCCTTCTCGGCGCTCTTGTGGAGGGGCTCACCATGGAACATGGGGAAGGCAGCTCCCGCATTTCCTTCGTATTCAAGGGTCTGTAATGGAAGAGAGAGAGCTGTTTGCACAATATCGCAAGAGCAAGGACAGGGAACTTCGCAACCGCATCGTCGAGCAATATCTCTATATCGCCTCGATGATCGCCAAGAAGTTCGTGGGACGGGGCGTCGAGTACGACGACCTCTTTCAGATCGCCTCTCTTGCGCTCATAAAGGGGGTGGACCGTTTCGACGAGACGAAGGGGATCAAATTCGCCACCTTCATCACCCCCACGATCGCGGGAGAGATCAAGAACTACTTCCGCGACCGTTCGCGGCTCATCCACCTTCCGCGCCGCATCTCCGAACTGAGGCAGAGCGTCAAGCGGACGGCGGACGAATTTCTGAGCGCAAACGGGCGGAATCCGACCGCGGCGGAGATCGCAAAGATCATCGGCGTGCCCGAAGAGGACGTCGTTTCCGCCATGGAGTGTTCCGTCGTCTCGCTGGACCGCCCCGCCGACGAGGACGGCATGAGCTATTACGACCTCATTCCCGCGCCCGACAGCTTCGATGAGCTCGAACAGAGGGACGCCGTGGGAAGAGCGCTCGCCTGTCTCGACGAGGAGGAACGGGAGCTCGTCTCCTTCCGCTTCGGGCAGGAGCTCTCCCAAACGGAGACGGCGAAGCGGATGGGCGTTTCGCAGATGTATATCTCCCGCATGGAGCGGAAGATCTTGGAAAAGCTCAGGGGGACGCTCAGAAAGAGCGTGGCGGATTGATGTACTTCGAGATCGGCGATTTCAATGCGCTTCGGACGGCGCTGCATGAGATGACGCGCATCCTCTCGGCGGAACATTTTTCCGAAGAGACGGTCTTCAATTGCAAACTCGTTGCGAGCGAACTGCTCTCCAATGTGCTGCAACACGGCGGCGGACGGGCGGTCTTTCTCGTCGAACGGGAAGGGGGAGAACTGCGGCTGTGCGTAAAGGGGGAGAACGGCTACCGTCCCCCCGAAAAGAGCGCCTGCGCCGACGTCCTCGCCGAGAGCGGACGGGGGCTGTTCCTCGTGGACAGCTTCTGCGAACGGCGGGATTATACTGCGGCGGAGGGCATCCGCGTCTTCCTCAGGGTGAAATATTCATAGGGTCGGCAGCGCGTCTGCCGGCTTCTCTTTTCTTTGAAGAGCGCAGCACGCGCGCGAGGATCGCAAGTATCCCGCCGAGGGCGGGGGGAAGGAGCAGAAAGAGCACAGAAAGGACCGATCTGCTGTCGCGGAGCAGGACGAAGAGGGCGATCGAAAGGGCGAGCTGCAGCAAGTAGCGCAGAAGCTCGAAAAGCGATCCGCACCTTTTCCCGAGGCGGAGCAGGGAGAGGAGAAGGTTGAACTGCGCAAAGAGGGCAAATGCCCCCGTGAGCAGTGCGACGGTCTCCCTTTCTCCGCGGAAGAGAGCATCGAGAAGGGCGGGGAAGGGCGCAAGACAGAGGACGCCGCAGCTCAACAGGGAACAGCACACATACAGCCATCCGAGGAAGCCCGCGCCTCCCCCTCTCGCCGCCGAGAGCAGTCCGAGGAGGATCACTGCGGCGAGCAGGATGACCGCTACGGAGCGGTCGAGCAAGGGAGCGCCCGAAAGCCCACCCTGCACGAGCCCCGCAAGCAGGAGGACGCCGTAGGCGAGCACGGTGAGACCGCCGTTGAAGAAGCAGATCCGTCTCGCCCTTTTCGGACGGGCGAAGGAGAGCGCGGAGAGCGCGAGTTCCAAAAGAACAAAAAAGCCGAGTGCGGCGCTCATGATATAGAGGTAGAAGGGAAGCCCCGCAAGCCCGCTCTCCCATGCGGGAAGGGGAATACTGCCGCGGACGATCTCTATGATCACGCCGAACAGAGAGCCGCGGAAGATGGGTTCTCCTCCCGCGACAAGACGTCCGAGAGGAGCGTCGAGAAAGAAGCCCGAGAACAGTCCGAACAGGGCGAGCGCCGCAAAGAGAGAGCCGCCCAAAAGGTATACGGGCGAGGAGGCGGAGAGCGCCCTGCGCTGTTTCTCGGCAGATCTTTCCCGCCCCCGAAGGGCCGCCCTTGTCGGCTGTTCGTTTGCCGTCACACCGTATTTCATATCATACCCCCGAAAAATTGGTTTTCCCATTATAGCACGCCGAAGGCGGTATTCCTTGGGCGCTCGGGGGAAATGAAGTCGTTTTTTGGGGTTTTCCGAAGAGACGGAAGGTCGTTGCGCTCCTTTGTGAGGAGTGTGTGAAAAGGGAAAAAATCCCTTGAAAAACCTCTTCGGAAATGTTATAATGCGGATAGCGCCCCTTGAGGGCGGGAGATATAAGGAAAGGATATGAGCAGAAACGAACTTGACCGCATCTTGCGGGACATCGGGAAGAATACGGGCACGGAAGTGTCCCTCACCTCCCGCGGCGGGAGCGAAACGGCGTTCCCCCTCGAATACTGCGGAGAAAAGTATACCGCCTATCTTGCAGGCGAGGGAGAGGAGGCAGAGCGCACGGCAAGGCTCGTGAGCTATCTCGTCGCGCAGACGGACGAACTGCCGGACAGGGCGCTCCATCTCAAAAACATCCTCCTCGGGGAGGGAAACCGCGAATATGCCCGCCGCTATCTCCTTCGTTGCGGCATGAAGGACATGCCCTGTTATGCCGTTGAACTCATCCTTCCCCGCCGCATGGAGGAAGCGATCCCCATCGTCGAGAGCTGCCTTTCGGATACGGGGGCGCTCTACACCCGAATGGCGGACGACCGCATCGCCGTCGTCGTGCCCGAGGTGGAGATGCAGTTGCCCGTGGAGCTGGGGAACTTCCTCGTCCAGTCCGTCTATGAGGAACTTGGCGTGAAGGCGAGCGTGGGCATCGGCTGCGAGAGAAAGTCTTTCGAGGAGATCGCCCGCTCCTACGCGCAGGCGGTCGCCGCCGTGCGGATGGGGGAACTGTTAAAATCGGACGGGCAGGTCCATACTTATCGGGAATATCTGCTCGTGAAACTTCTCGAGGACGTGCCCGAGGGAAGGCTGAAGGAGCACATGGAAGAATTTCGCATCACGGGCTCGGAGGACGCCTTCGCGGATGAAGAACTGACGGGGACGGCGGAGATGTTCCTCGAGAACAGCCTCAACGTCTCGGAGACCGCGCGCGATCTCTATCTGCACCGCAATACGCTCATGTACCGTCTCGATAAGCTCGAGCGGCTCACGGGGCTGAATATCCGCAAATTTTCGGACGCCGTTACCTTCCGCGTGATGACGATCCTCTACCGTATGCTCAAAGGAGTTTGAATGGAGAACGAATCGAACGCGCCCGTTCCGCAAAAACGATCCAGAATAAGGGGGATCGCCGCCATACTCATGGGGGCGGTCCTGCTCGTTGCGGTCTTTCTTGCGGGATGGTACGGGCATTATTTTTCCTTGGATAAAGAAGTGCGCACCTACCTCTGGGCGAAATCCATCGTCGAGAAAAATTATTACCGCCCCGTCGACGAGGCGGAACTTTATGAACAGCTCTACAAGACCCTCTCTGTGGACAACTATTCTAAGCTGTTCACCCCCGCGGAGTACGATCGGTATGAGGCGGAGGGAAAGGGACTGTATTCGGGGATAGGCATCTCCTTCTATACGGGGCGGGGGAGAGAGTTCCCGCTCGAGATCTTCTCTGCCGCCGAAGGCTCTCCCGCAAGTCTCGCGGGCATCCGCAGGGGGATGCTCCTGTTTAGCTGCACCGCAGGGGAGGACAGTATCGATTCGGGTTCATACGAGGATTTTGCCGACTTTCTCTCGGCTCACGCAAACGAGGAGATCTCCTATCTGTGCGGATATATGCGGGACGGCTCGGACGCGGAATGGTACGGCGTGACGCCCGCTTCTTATCAGGCGGCGTTCGTGTATTACCGCGACAGCGAGGCCTCCTTCCGCTTCCGCTATGAGGGACAGACCGCCCTCCTCGAAGAGGGGGATGAAGCGCTCGAGGGGCTGGACGGTACGACCGCCTACATCCGTCTCGACGAGTTCAGCGGACATGCGGCGGCGGAATTCCGCGAGTGCCTGTCCAAGATGAAATCGCGCGGCAGAAAGCACCTCATCCTCGATCTTCGGAGCAACGGCGGCGGATATCTCGACATTTTGGGGGAGATCGCCTCCCTCCTTCTGCGGGACGGGAAGGACAATTCCGTCGTCGCCGTTGCAAAATATCGCGACCGCGAAGAGGCGTTCCTCTGCGAGAGGAGCTGTTTCTACGACTATTTCCAAGCCGATTCCCGCATCTATGTCCTCGCCGACGAGAGCACGGCTTCCGCTTCGGAATGCCTCATCGGCGCTCTTGTGGACTATCGCACCACGCCGTATTCGGACATATTTTTGCGGGAAAACGAAAACGGGGTCGCAAAAACATTCGGGAAGGGCATCATGCAGAGCCATTTCGACAGCGCTTCGGGCGCAGTGATGAAACTCACCGTCGCCACCGTTCATTGGCCGCTCTCGGGCAAGTGCATCCACGGCGTGGGGGTAACGGCGGAAGACGGGGCGATCCCCATTCCTTCGGAATTTCTCTTCGTCGAAACGGACTCCATGCTCAATGAAGTGATCGCGCGGGTGTGCGCTTAAAGTTTTTTCAAAAATTCGTCGAGAACGCGCAGGCTCTCTCCCGAAAGGGGGGGAGCTTGTTTCGTCTCTTCCCCCTTTTCCTCCGTGGAAGCCCGCCCCGCGAGGGCGAGAAGAAGCTCTTTGTTCTCCTTATAGAAGGCGAGCACCTGCTTCAAAGTTTCCTTGAACTTTTCGTCTTTTTCGGACCATGCGAGTAAAAACACCGCGATGAGCATTTCCATGAAGTTATTTTATGCCGTGCGCAAAACGGGCGTTCCTTTCATACTATGGGATAAGAGGTGACTATGGACGACTTTGCAAGTTATACGGGAAAGGAAAAGGTGGATTGGACGAAGGAAGCGCAAAAAGCCGCTTCCCGCTACAACGGCAGAAACGAAAACGAGCTTATCCGCGATATCTTTTCCCGCGCCGCGGAGGGCAAGAGAAACGGCACTCTCACCAATGAGCAGATCGATCTCTTTTACAGTCAATTTTCCCCCATGCTCGACAGCGCCAAGCGCAAGAAGCTCAAAAAGCTCATCGAACAGCTCAAGAGCATGTAGACCCGCCGATGTCTTTGAGCGCAGCTGTGAGCGCGTCCACTTCCCGCAGAGACTGGAGAGGGGAGAAGGAGACGCGCACAAGCCCGTCGGGGAAAGTTCCGAGGGCGCGGTGGATGAGCGGGGCGCAGTGCAGTCCGCCGCGGACAGCGATGTCATACTTTTCGGAGAGGATATCCGCCAATTCTTCGGAGGAAAGGCTCTCATGGCGGAAGGAGGCGATCCCGCAGGGGTTGGGGGTGAAATACGCCCGATACGTCCCGAGGGAGAGCAGTGCGGCATGGAAGACGGCTGTCAGTTCGAACAGCTTCTCGGCATATTCCCTGCGGTGGGTCTTCACGATAAGAGCGCCCTCGAAGAGGGAGCAGATCGCGGGATAGGAGAGAGTGCCCGCTTCCAAACGGTCGGGATAGAACTGCGGCATTCCGAGGTCAAAGCTCTCGCTGCCCGTTCCGCCGAAGAGGATGGGACGGGGGGAGAGGCGTTCGGAGAAGAGGAGCGCCGCCGCGCCCTGCATCGCAAAGAGCCCCTTGTGTCCCGCGAGAGCGAGGGCGTCTATGCCCCACTCTTGCATGTGGATGGGGAGATGCCCCGCGCCCTGTGCGCCGTCCGCAACGAGGAATACCCGTTCGGGCAGAAGGGCGCGGATCGCCTTGAAGTCGGGCGCTTCGCCCGTCACGTTGGAGGCGGTCGTCACGGCGACGAGGCGGGTATTTTCCTTTACGAGGGAAGAGACCGCCTCGGGACGCAGATGACCGTTCTCAAGGGGGGCAACGTCATAGGAGATGACGCCCTCCCTGCTTAACGCTTCGAGAGGGCGGAGCACGGAGTTGTGTTCAAGCGCGGTCGTCACAACGTGATCGCCCTTTTGCAGAACGCCCCTCAGGGCGAGATTGAGCGCTTCCGTGCAGCTCCGGGTGAATACGGTGCGTTCATAGCCGTATCCGCCGAAGAGGTCGGAGAGGAGTTCGCGGCAGGCGAGCACCCGCTCTGCGCAGGCGAGGGAGAGGCGATGTCCGCTCCGCCCCGGGTTTGCGCACTGCTTCAGGGCGGAAAGTACGGCGTTTTGTACGGCGGCGGGTTTCGATCCGCCCGTCGCGGCATTATCGAGATAGATCATAGTCGCTCCAAAATCAAAATCGATTTATTTTACGACAATAAGGGACAAATTATGAGTGTTTTGGCGGTATTTCGTTCTCGGGCGCAGGCGCTCGAATACATCTCCGTATTGAAAGCGGGCGGCGTGCCCGTGCAGGCGATCAATACGCCGAAAGAGGCGGGCGTCGGCTGCGGCATTTCGGCGAAATTCGAGGACGCCTTTTTGTCCCGCGCCCGCGCTTGCCTCGCCAAAAAACAGTACTCTTCCTTTTCGGGGTTCATGCGCCGAAACGGCGTTGGATTTGTGTATCTGTGAGGTTTCGCACATTTCTTTTCTCACTCCCCCCTTGCCCACCCCTTGAGGTGGAACAGCGCATTCTGCCAACGGTTGATAACCGTTGGCGCGCTGTGACAGGAGTGAGCGCACCAGAGGCGCGAACGGTGACCGAACGCGGGTTTCTACCCGCGGAGAGGGGTGTCACGCGCTTTGCGCGTGACGGAAGGGGTGTCGTTTGAAAAGAAATGTGCGAGGGGTTAAGTTGTTTGCTTCGCAGCGACTATCTGCCCGCCCGATAACTGCTTCGTAAAAACAAAAAGCGCGAAGTGTCGCGCAAATTGTGTGCGCTTATGGAAAAGTGTGATTTTCCAACGCGCAGAGATTTAGTTCACAAATTTTGTCGTTCCGACAAAATTTTGTGAGGGGTCAGGTGGTCTGCTCCGCAGCGACTATCTGCCCGCCCGATAACTGCTTCGTAAAAACGAAAAGCCGCAAGTGTGCGGCAAATTGTGTCCCGCAGCGCAAAATGGCGATTTTGCTCGCGGTTCATTTTGGAAAGCACCCCCACCACCGCCTAACGGCGGAGCCTCCTCTATTGGAGGGGGGGTAGGGGGGTGGTGCTTCTCTAATTACTGCGCGGAGCAGGGTTTCCCTGCGGCAGCGCACTCAATTTGCCGCACACATACGGCTTATTGTCCGATGAAACAAACGAGAGGATAAGAAAGTTAAGGCGTTTCCGCCCGTTTCCTCGCGGAAAAGATTTTGCGCAAGCAAAAGATTTTCCGCGAAACCATATGATCCCTTGCCTTAGGCGGAATTCACTTCCGCCGTGGGCGACCCAATTTGGCAATTACTTTTGCCTTATTGTCCGATGAAACGAATGAGAGGACAAGTACGTTAAGGCATAGAAGAAAGTTTCCTCGCGGAAAAGATTTTGCGCAAGCAAAAGATTTTCCGCGAAACCATATAATTGCTTGCCTTAGGCGGAATTCACTTCCGCCGTTGGCGACCCAATTTGGCAATTACTTTTGCCTTGTTGTCTGATGAAACGAATGAGAGGACAAGTACGTTAAGGCATAGAAGAAAGTTTCCTCGCGGAAAAGATTTTGCGCAAGCAAAAGATTTTCCGCGAAACGAATATGCTAAGTTTGCAAAAAAGGCGCATATGTGTTATAATGCGGGTATGGACAGAAATGCCGAAATTTTAAGTGAGCTCGAACGTCTTTACCCCGATGCAAAGCCCGCGCTCATGTTCAAGAGCCCATACGAGCTCTTAGTCGCGGTCGTTCTCTCCGCGCAGTGCACGGACGAGAGGGTGAATAAAGTGACCGCCGTTCTCTTCCAAAACTACAATACGCCCGAAAAAATGCTCACGCTCTCGCAGGAAGAACTCGAAAAATACATCTTCTCCTGCGGGTTTTATCATAACAAGGCGGCGCACATCCTGTCCGCTTCGCGCGACATTGTCGAAAAATTCCACGGACAAGTTCCCGACAATTTGGAGGACTTGCAGCAGCTCGCGGGCGTGGGCAGAAAGACTGCCAACGTCGTCTATGCGGTCGCGTTCGGCGGAGACGCGATCGCCGTCGATACGCATGTGTTCCGCGTTGCAAACAGAACGCAGCTCGCCTGCGGCAGCACTCCCGAAAAGGTGGAACAGGGTCTCATGAAAGTCATTCCCAAGGAGAAGTGGTCCAAGGCGCACCACCTTCTCATCTGGCACGGAAGAAAGGTCTGTCATTCCCAAAGACCCGACTGCGAACATTGTACGCTCAATAAGCTCTGTCCCTCGGCGTTCCGCTGCGGCACAAGGGAGAATAAAGCATGAAAAAGTCGTTCGCGGCAATTCTTTTTCCTTTGGCCGCCCTCTTTCTTTTAAGCGGGTGCAACTATCCCACGGAAGAGGACTTCATTCCCGAGAAAATGGGGGCCGCCGACGACGGGCTCTGGCTGTATCGGAGCGATCTGACCCGCACCCGTTCGGACGGCAGCGGGCGGGAAGAGCTTCCCCTTGTGGCGGAGATCAACGGCGGGGAAGCCGAGCTCGGCTATTGGCTGGCGGAGACGGACGCACACACTCTCTTTTACGTTCTCACGCAGGGCGAGGGAGAGGAAGAGATGAGCGCGCTCCGCGTCTATGATTACGAAACCAAGCGGGACGAAGAGATCATTCCCGCCTTTTCGGGAGAGTTTATCTCTCCCGCGGGTCTGCCCGTCCGCGCGGGCGGGGATATGTCTTTGCCCATGCACAAAAGACGGGGGAGGCGGACGAGTATTACCTCTTCGACCTTGAAGGAAACCTGCTCCTCAAAACGAAGACCGCATATGAGTTCGACGAAACGAGCGGGCTTTTGCGCTCGATCAAAATCGAGCGGGACTTGGAGGATATGAAAAACCGCACCACCTTCCGCTACTATTATGAGGGGAAGGAGAGCGAGGCCGTGCTCATGACCGATTCCTACTTTTGGCGGGAATACACCGCGGGCGGATGGAGCTATCTGCTCTTCATGGACGGGTCGGTCGTCGCGATTGATCTCACAACGGGTGAGCAAAAAGAGGGGATTTTGCCGCCGTGGGACGAGCTGCACCAATATGACGAGGACTACGTTTTCACGGTAGGCGGCGCGGTATTCGTGTTTTGCTATCGGGAATTCATAGCGCCGTACGGTTTAGACTGGGCGGAACTCTACGCCCTGAAAGCGGAACGGTACAGCTTCTTCGCGCTTTCGGAGAGACGGGAGTGCTTGCATACGTGCCTCTGTTCGGGCGGCTGACCCTCGATCTTACGACAAAGGACCTCTATCAGAGCCGTCTCTATTTGGACGATTCCCTCGGATTTTCCCGCGAAGAGCCTGCCGCAGAGAGCGAAGAGCCCGAAAAATTCTTGTGCGGGGAATACGCCTTTTGGATAGAGCAGAAGTCGTGGAGCGAGGGATTTATGGGACGCCGACACTTCTGCAATTATCTTTGGCGGCAGAGAGGGGAAGAAGAGCCTGAGATCATGCAATACGAATTTTCGGACGACGATTCCGCGATATCGTTTTTCTTCGATATTCTGCCTATATAGATCAAGGCGATAGGGACGCCCGACCGCCGCAAATTTGCGGCGGTCGGGCGTTTTCCTGTATAATTGCTGCCTTCTTCGGCAATAACAGCCGCAGGAGGTTTTTTATGACCAATTTAACGGCAAAAGATTTAGATGTTTTGAGCCACGTTCTCACGGCGGAAGAAATGGCGTGCAAAAAGGCAAAGATCTACGCCAACACACTCACGGATGCGGCGCTCGCACAGGAAATGGAGACGATCGCTTCCCAACACGCAGAGCGGTTCAATGCGCTCTTCACTTTGATCGGAGGGAAATCATGAAACAAAGCAAACAGGACACCACGCTCAACGAAAAAGACGCTCTTCAAGACATGCTCGACTGCGAAAAGTTGCTTTTGAGTTATTACTCCGTCGCGCTCACCGAGGGGAGTTGCAAGCCCTTCCGCAAGGAAATTTTGAAGAATTACTCCTCAAGCGCGGAGACGCAGTTCAATGTATTTGAACAGATGCTCTCCCGCGGATACTATCAGGTGATGCCCGCCGAGAAGATGCTCATCGACCAAAAGGCGGAGACGTTTTCTAAGGTCAAAAAACAGATAGCAAATTAAACTGGCGAAAAGGTGGCAGGAGACAAGCGAAGCGAGACAGGTGGGAGTGACTTACTGCCTCCTCCTGAGGAGGGGGGAAGGGGGGTGGTGTCCTTTGCTCCTATTTTTCACCACCTCAGTCACTCACGTTGTTCGTGACAGCTCCTCCTCGGGAGGCGCCGAAGGGGCTCGCCGCGCGTCATGCTGCCCCGCGCTACTCATGTCATTTCGAGCGAAACGAAGTGAAGCCGAGAAATCTCACATTATTAAAAAACGTTAGAGATTTCTCCACGCGCTTCGCTTGGTCGAAATGACATATGGCGTCATGCTGAGGGTGCGCGGCAGGATGACGTATTAGAGCGCTCCATCCCCTTGTCCCCCCTTTGAGAGGAAGGGAATGGAGCGGCGCAATTCTTTTCAACACCCCACTGCCCGCGACCGAAAGGTCGCGGGCAGTGGGGTTATGCTTTAAGATATGAATAAAGTATCCATTTGGACTTTGAGCACGGAGGCGATGACAAACACCTCTTTGTCCGTTGCGATGCGCGCCTGTCCTTCCAACTTCGAATAACTCGTGGGATTGATATCCAGCCCAGCGAGTTGAAGCTGCGCGATAAAGTCTTTTTGCTTGATATGCCTCTCTTTCCGCAATCGCTCTACATTTCGCCCGATCAAGTTGCTTGAACCGTATTCACGTTTCCTGAGTTTCATAATTTTTCCGCGTTTATATTTCTTTTGTGGAATTTTATCATGCAAAACGGTTGACATAATTCCGATACGGAATTATAATGAGATTATAAACAATATTTTATACGCGGAGGAGTTTTATGAAAAAGAAATCGGCACTTTTCCTGACGGGCATTACCTTAGCTTGCCTTGTTCTCGGAGCGAGCGCTTGCGACGGCGAACAGGCAGCGGGGATGCAAACGGGCAGCGGCGAAACGAACAGTGTGACCTCAGCAGAGTGGGAAGCGAGCATCGGCGGCATTGTGAATTGCACGGTCGAGACAAAAAAGTCCTTTGCGGATCCGAATATCATGACGAGGGCAAAGTTCGACGGGGACAGATTCGGGCAGGAAAGTTTTTCCGAAAGTGGGGAAGCCGTTCCCGGCGAGACCTATTTCATGTGCAAAGAGGGAGAAGAGCACTTCATCTACGTCTATGGGAAAAAGGATACGTGGAAGAAAGAGGAATGCAGCAGCGAGGTGTACGAGGCGGCGGCTGCCTCACAGAGGAGTTTGCTCGAATGCCTGTCGCGCAGCTATGATAAATTCAGCTTCGAAAGTGGCAAATATATCTGCTCTTCGCTCGCCTGCAGCGTGAACGATCGATGGGTTGTGGTCGCCGTTCAGTTAGAGGAGATCGCCGTATCCTTCGAACAGGGAAAAGTCGCGGAGATCGTCTTTCTCGAAAAGCTCAACGGAGAAAGCGTCGCCTGCAGAATGACGGATATCGGTTCTACGAAGATCGAACTTCCCAAGGTCGAAGCGGAGGAATAGGGAGAGTTTTTTCTTCGCAGAAGAGGGGAGTAATTTCCGCGGTTTTTCCCATACTGAAAGGGGAGGGGAATATGGCGAAGAAAGACAAAAAAGGTAGGCACGATGAAACGGGCTATGCGCACAATCCGCGCTATTGTATGATCTTGCCCGACGCCGCCGACCCCGATGAGGAGAACATCTCTTCGACGGGGGAATCGTAAAAAGGAAGAAATAAGCCGCCCGCGGATATATGTCCGCGGGCGGGATTTTATACAGCGGTATGGGGGAAGGGGTTCTTATGCGCTTTCGGAAAACCCCTCAGTCACCTATGGTGACAGCTCCCCCAATGGGGGCGCCGAGGGTGTGGTGCGTGCGTCATGCTGAGCGAAAAGAGCAATTACGCAGTCCGATAAAGCTCTCCTCGAAGCATCTAAAATCCCCGCGAGATTCTTCGAGGACAACTTCCGTGGACTGCGTAATAACAATTCATCTCAGAATGACGCGGAGAACAAGGTCCATGTTTCGACTACGCTCAACATGACGTAATTCAAAACGCCCCCCACCACCGTCTAACGGCGGAGCCTCCCCCCCCGTAGGGGGTAGGCCTAAGACCTGCCCCCATTTATGGGGGCGGGTGGCATGGCATAAGCCATGACAGGTGGAGGCGCTTCCCCAAATTACTGCGCGTTGGAAAATCACACTTTTCCATAAGCGCACACAATTTGCCGCACTCTTACGGCTTTTCGTTTTTACGAAGCAGTTATCGGGCGGGCAGATAGTAGTTGCAGAGCAGATAATCTAACCCCTCACGGCGTTTCTTTTCGAACGACACCCCTTCCGTCACGCGCAAAACGCGTGACACCCACCCCTCAAGGGGTGGGCAAGGGGGGAGGAAGAAAAGAAACGCGTGAACTAATTTACACATTAAATCTAAACAATACGACGTCGCCGTCTTTCATCACATAGTCCTTGCCTTCGGAGCGCACCTTGCCCTTTTCGCGCGCGCCTGCAAGTCCGCCGCATTCGAGCAGCGTCTCCCACTCCACGACTTCGGCGCGGATGAATCCTTTCTCGAAGTCGGTATGGATCTTTCCCGCCGCCTGAGGCGCTTTCGTCCCCTTGACGATCGTCCACGCCCGCGTCTCCTTTTCGCCCGCGGTAAGGTAGGAGATGAGCCCCAACAGCGAATAACTTGCCTTGATGAGCTTTGAAAGCCCGCTCTCCTTCAAGCCGAACTCTTCGAGGAACATCGCTCTGTCCTCTTCGTCCATCTGCGCGAGTTCGTCCTCCGTCTTGGCGCACACGACGATCACGCCCGCGCTGTGTTTTTGCGCGTACTCTTTGACCTTCACCACAAAGGGAATGGAATCCTCGTTCTCGCCCATGTCTTTTTCGGAGATGTTCGCGCAGTAGATGACGGGCTTTGCCGAGAGCAAAAACAGATTGTCGAGCAAGACTTTCTCCTCTTCCGTGCAGGGAAAACTGCCCGCGGGCTGTTCGCCTTCGAGGTGGGAAAGAAGTTTTTCGAGGAAGGCGAACTCCGCCGCCGCGCCCTTGTCCGCGCCGCCGCGCGCCGCGTTGCGGATGCGGTCCTGCCTCTTCTGCACCGCCTCGATGTCGGCGAGGATGAGCTCCAAGTTGATGACCTCGATGTCGCGGACGGGATCGACCGTGCTTTCGACATGGGTCACGTTTTCGTCCTCGAAACAGCGGACGACGTGCACGATCGCGTCCACCTCGCGGATATGGGAGAGGAACTTGTTTCCCAAGCCTTCCCCGCGGCTGGCGCCCTTCACGAGCCCCGCGATGTCCACAAATTCGATGACGGCAGGGGTGATCTTCTTGCTCGAATAGAGGGCGGCGAGTTTTTCGAGCCGTTCATCGGGAACGGCGACGACGCCCACATTGGGTTCTATGGTGCAGAAGGGGTAATTCGCCGCTTCCGCGCCCGCATGAGTGATCGCATTGAACAGAGTGGACTTGCCGACGTTCGGAAGTCCCACAACGCCTAATTTCATGGTATAACTCCTTATTTTTCAGACAGCGCTATTCTACCATAATTTTCATGATTTGACAACCGAAAGACTTGCCGATTCGGGCAAAAAGTTATATAATGGAGAAAATCAAGGAGTTTTTATGGATTACAAGGCTTACATTGCGGAACATTTGTCGGTGGAGGGCGCAGACCGCGGGGAGATCGCGGAGAGCATCGTCGTCCCGCCCGATACGTCGCTGGGCGATTACGCGCTCCCTTGCTTCAAATTTGCAAAGCTCATGCGCAAGTCCCCCGCGCTCATCGCACAGGAACTTGCCGCGCGCTACCCTACGGACGAGACGGTGAAGGAAGTTTCCGCAGTCAACGGATATCTCAATTTCAAGATCGACAGAAGGGGGCTTTCCCGTTCCCTTCTTGCGCAGATCTACGGCGAGGAAGCGCTGGAAGGCTACGGCTCTTCCGATGAGGGGAAGGGCAAGACGGTCTGCATCGACTATTCCTCGGTGAATATCGCAAAGCCCTTCCATATCGGACACCTCTCCACGACCGTTTTGGGCGGCGCGCTCTACCGCATTTTCGGCTATCTCGGCTACAAAGTCGTCGGGATCAACCACCTCGGCGACTACGGCACGCAGTTCGGCAAACTCATCTCCGCCTACAAGCATTGGGGCAACCGCGAGGAGGTGGAACGGGGGGGCATCCATGCCATCAACGACCTCTATGTGCGGTTCAACACCGAGGCGACGGAGGAAATGGAAGCCGAGGCGCGGGAGTATTTCCGCCTCATCGAGAGCGGCGACAGGGAGGCCAACGAGCTCTTCGATTGGTTCAAGGAACTCACCCTCTCCTATGTGAAGAAGATCTACGAGCGCCTGCACATCAAGTTCGACAGTTACGCGGGCGAGCGGTTCTATACCGACAAGATGCAGCCCGTGATCGACGAGCTCAGGGAAAAGGGCTTGCTCGTGGAGAGCCAAGGGGCGCAGATCGTCGATCTCGAGCCCTACGGAATGCCGCCCTGCCTCATCTTGCGCTCGGACGGCGCTTCCCTCTATGCGACGCGCGACCTCGCCGCCGCGATCTACCGCAAGAACACCTACGACTTCGACAAATGCCTCTACGTCGTCGCCTACCAACAGAATCTCCATTTCCGCCAATTCTTCAAAGTGCTCGAGCTCATGGGCAAAGAATGGGCGAAGGATCTCGTCCACGTCGCCTACGGCATGGTCTCGCTGGAAGACGGCGCGATGTCCACGCGGCAGGGGAAGGTGGTCTGGCTCGAAGACGTCATCTCCCGCTGCGTCGAAAAGGCGCTTCAGATCATCACCGAGAAGAACCCCGACCTCGAGAACAAGGAGGAAGTCGCCGAAAAGGTCGGCGTGGGTGCGGTGATGTTCGGCGCGCTCTACAACAGCAAGATCAAGGATATCGTCTTTTCCTACGACAAGGCGCTCAACTTCGACGGCGAGACGAGCGTTTATGTGCAATACACATGTGCCCGCGCGGCTTCCGTCCTGCAGAAGGCGGGGGACTTCGGGCTGTTCTATGACGGAGAGCCCAATGCGCAGGAGTTTGAACTCATCAAGGCGCTCGCCGAATTCCCCGACACGGTGAGATCGGCGGCGGAGAAATACGAGCCGAGCTTTATTGCCCGTTTTTGTGTGGACGTTGCGCAAAAATTCAACAAGTTCTATTTCGACTGCAAGATCCTGCAGGCGGAGACGCAGGAGATCAGGGAATTCCGTCTCAGCCTTACAAAGGCGACGCTGCTCGTTTTGAAGCGCGCGCTCACCCTTTTGGGGATCGGCGTTCCGGAGAAAATGTGATGCGGGCGGTATTTTTCGACCTGGACGGGACGTTATGCGATACGGTCGGCGATATCCGCTTCCATGTGAACGCCATGCTCGCCTCGCGCGGCTATCCCATTCTCAGCGTGGAGCAGACCAAGCGGTACATCGGCAACGGCGCGAGACATCTCGTCGAGCGGGCGCTCCCCCCAAACGCGGAGGATACTCAGGATTGCTATGAGCAGTTCATGGAGAGCTTTTCGAAAAGCGACGGCGCGCTCATTTCCCTCTATGCGGGGGAGCGGGAAGCGCTCGAACGCCTGAAGGAGGAGGGGATGCGGCTTGCCGTGATCACCAACAAGCCGCAGGCCGCCGTGCATGGGACGCTCGCGAAGTTTTTCCCCGACCGCTTTTTCGATTTTGTGGGCGGGGACAGCGGGATGTTCCCCATAAAGCCCGACCCCTCCCTCACCCGCTATGCCGCGCTCTCCATGCGGGTATCTCCCGCCGAGTGCGTCTTCGTCGGGGACGGGGAGACGGACGTGCTCACGGCAAGGAACGCGGGAATGCGCGGGATCGCGGCGCTGTGGGGATACCGCACGCGGGAACAGCTCGCGGAAGCGGGCGCGCGGGAATTTGCCTCGGGCTTCGGCGAACTGTGTAAAATTCTGCTCGGCGGCTGAATTTTTTTGGGAAATTTCCTTGAAATATTTTTTGCGCTGTGATATAATACGGGAAAGATTTTTGAAAGGAGATTTTTTGATATGAAGAGATGTGCGATTTGCGGCGAGATCGTCGCGGATGATGTGGAAGTTTGCCCCGTCTGCAAGGCAACGAAGTTTGTTCCCGTGGAAGAGGCGAAGTTCGCCTGCGAGCACCATGTCGGCGACGGCGTCGTCGAAGACAAGGAAGTGATGGAAGGGCTCAGAGCCAACTTCAGCGGCGAATGCTGCGAGGTGGGCATGTATCTTGCGATGGCGCGGGTCGCCGAGCGCGAGGGCTATCCCGAGATCGCCGAGGCGTACAAGCGGTATGCGTTCGAGGAAGCGGAGCACGCAAGCAAGTTCGCAGAGCTCTTGGGCGAGGTCGTCACCGATTCCACCAAGAAGAACCTCGAACTGCGCGCGGCTGCGGAAGCGGGCGCATGCGAGGGTAAGCTCATGCTCGCCAAGCGCGCGAAGGAACTCGGCTACGACGCGATCCACGACACCGTGCATGAGATGGCAAAGGACGAGGCGCGCCACGGCGCGGGCTTCAAGGGTTTGCTCAAGAGATATTTCTGACACAAAAGAAGTACGCGGGAAGTACTCAGGAAGAGGGGACGGGCTTGCCCGTCCCTGATTTTTTACCCAAAGAGAAGAACCCCCTCGCAGTACGAAGGGGTTCTCGATTGGAGAGTATTGCCAAAAACGGCTGGGACCGTTTTCGCCGAAAAATAAGAGAGGCGGGGCGCTCCCGCTCTGCAATTTCATTCTACCGCAGGCGAAGGGAAATTTCAACCTACTATTTGCGATTTCGGCTCTATCGGTGCGATTTTGCACGGTAGAATCAAAAAATTCCACTCTACTCACGGTAGAACTGTTGACTTTTCCCGTGTTTTTGTTATAATAGAGATATGGAAGAAGATACTTTGGCGATCACCATAGGGAAAAATCTCACGCGGCTCAGAAAGCTCGCGAATATGACCCAGCTGGAACTTGCCGAAAAACTCAATTATTCGGACAAATCGGTGTCGAAGTGGGAGCAGGGGAACGGCATCCCCGACGTTCGCATCCTCATACGGCTCGCCGATCTCTTCGGGGTCACGCTCGACGACCTCGTGCATGAGCATACGGAAAAGGAGATCGTTCCCAAGAACACGAGGCTGCGCAACCGCATCATCATCACGATCTGTTCGGTGGGGCTGTGCTGGCTCGTTGCCGTGTGCTGTTTCGTGCTCCTGGGGCTCATCGGCCCTAATCTGCCCTACATGTGGCTCGCATTCCTGTTTGCAGTGCCCGCTTCGGCGACCGTAGTCGTGGTCTTCAGCACTATCTGGAACTGGAAATGGGCGCGCATCATCTCCATTTCCGTGCTCGTGTGGACGCTCATCGGTTGCGTCTATCTCATGATCTTTGCCATCACGGGCGGAACGCAGAATCTGTGGTATCTGTTCTTGATCGGCATCCCTCTGCAGGTGCTCACGCTCATCTTTTTCGCGTGGCACAAGGGCATCCGTTTCAGGAGGTGAGCGATGCGGGAGAGCCGTTTGAAAAAACTGTGTATGCGCTTCGGTATGGCGCTTGCCGTGCTCGGTCTGCTCTGTTTGGGCGGGTTGGTCGTGAGCCTTCTTTTGCTTGGATTGAAGGAAACGGGGCTCTCGCTCTATGCGATCTTGTGCGGGAGTTTTGCGGGCGGAGCGGTCCTCTTCGGTCTGTGCGGGCTTCTTCTGCTACGGCGGGGGGAGTTCTACGCAAAGGCGGAAACGGACGCCATCGAACGGGCGGACAGCGAGGAGAGCTTCTTTGTCGGAGAAGACACCCTTGCGCGCTTCGGGGAAGCGGCGCTCGTCATTTCGGGGGCGAAGGGCTCCAAGATCTCCATTCCCTATGAGGAGATCTCCTTCTTCTCCGTGTGCGCGCGCACGAAGCCCGCGGACGGGGGAGAGAGGAGCGTTCTCATGCAATTTCCCGCCCGCTATCTCGACGGAAAGGGCGGGAAGGACGAACCGCCCGTACTCATCCGTACGGACGCAAAAGAACGGCTCTTTGCCTGTCTGAAGGCGCACGGACTCACGGTCACGGGCGAGCTTCCCCAAGAGGGAAAGGTCACGAAAAGTTATACACGTATGCAGAAATTTGTGCTTCCGCTCCCCGAAAAGCGCAAGCACGCGCTCATAATGACCCTTGTCGGCGGGGCGGCTTTTTGCGCCGGCATCGGCGCCGCCTTTTGGCAGGCGACGGTGGGCTGTCTCATTGCCTTTATAGGGGGCTACATGTGTATGCGCGGCGTCATCGCTCTTCTGAAAGCGAAGCGGGTCTTGGCGGTGTACGAGGAGGGGATCTTCCTCAAAGAGCCCAACCGCGCGGAGAGCTGTTTTTTGAAATGGGAGGAGATCGACAGAGCGCACCCCGCAAAAGAGCGGGAAGATGTGCTGCGGATAGAATGTCCTTACGGGGCGTATGAATTTCCCTGCCCCGCAGGTGCATATGAGTTTTTGAGGGAGCATTTTCCCGACAAATGCAAGGAAGTTTAGATGCAGGACCGTACAGCTTTCGGAATAAACAGAGTTCTTTTTTGGGCGGGGGTCGTCCTTCTTGCGGGAGGGGCTGTCGCCCTGATCGCAGGCGTGCTCGGCAGAGAGGGGCACGCTTGGGCGCTGCCGCTCATGATCGCGGGCGGGTGCGCTATCGCGGCGGGAGGACTTCTGATCGGCGCGCGCTTCCTCTTCCTGTACCTTTGGCAGAAGCGCGAGCGCAGGGCGGTGGAGGCGAAGCTCGCCGAGAACGAGTGCCTGCTCACGCCCGTCCACGTCGGGAAGTTTACCGAAGACGGGCTCGCAGTCTATACCGAGGAAGAGGTCTTTTCCGACCCGTCCGTCGCGGATGTTACCCCCTATCAAGACGTCTCCGTCTATTATTTCACCCAACGCGCCCTGCCGCAGAAGGCGGGCAAGGAGGAAAAACTCCTCGTATTGGGCGAGGGAGAGGCCTCTATCTGCCTTTCCATGGATGAGCGGACGGAGACGCTCGCCCGCAGGAATGGGGTAAAGACGGTAGATGTGCGCTTTCCCGCGGAGAAACAGAGGGTGCTTGCGCGGTTTTTCTACCGCACGCCCAACCATGGGCGAAAGATGGCGATGCTGTTTGTCTTGATCGCCATGCTCTGTGCGGGTTTGATCGCCGCGGGCGCTTTTTGGGGAGGATTCCGCAGCGGCTCTGTGGGGAGCTATATCGGCGTATGCGCCCTTGTGCTCGCGTGCGCGCTCGTTCCCTGTGCCGTGCTGCTGCGCAGGGAAAAGCTGGTCGTCTACGAACGGGGGATACGTATGCACTTTTTCCTCCGCGATTGTGATCTGTTCCTGCCTCTCGATCTCATCCAAAGGATCAGACAGGAGGAGGACGGGTTCATCGTGGACGCGGGGTTCACCTATTTTTGCCTGCCGGACGGCGGGGCATATGAATTTCTGTGCAAAGTCTTTCCCAAAAAATGCGGCGGCGGGGAAGAGTGAGAAAAACATGAGAACATTGCAAATACACGGCGTCTACCGTCATTTCAAAGGAAAACTCTATTACGTGGAAGGGGTCGCCACCCATTCCGAGACGAGGGAGGAACTTGTCGTCTACCGCGCGCTGTACGGTGAACGCAAGCTCTATGTGCGTCCGCTCGGGATGTTCCTCTCCCCCGTAGACAGGGAGAAATATCCGAACGCCCCCCAAGAGTACCGCTTTGAGGAAGTGGAATAGATGGAGAATGGTCAGGTGTGCCCCGTGTGCGGCACGACAATCGAGGATTTTCGCCGCTCGGGGCTCTTGGGCTGCGCGAATTGTTATACCGTCTTTCGGGAAGAGATCGGCGGCATGGTCCGCCGTACCCAAAAGAGCGACCTTCATGTGGGGAAATTCCCCTCCGTCAAGGAGGAGAAATACTCCTTCATCCTCGAACAGCAGCTCCTCAAGGAAAGTCTCGAGCGGGCGCTCCGCGAAAAGCGGTATGCCGATGCGGAACAGCTCAAGGAGCGCCTAAAGGAGAGCAACCGCATCTTAAGAGAGGAGGAGCGCAAATGAACGGAATTCCTCTCCGCTACGACATGGTGGCGGTCTCCACGCGCATCCGCTTGGCGCGCAATTTCCGCGGCTATCCCTTCCCCAACAGGATCGGGCGGGCGGCGGCGCGCGAGATCGTCAATCTCATCTCCACCGAACTCAAACGGGTGGACGCCTTTGAACTCAGATATCTCGACGCGATATCCCCCGCGCAGGCGGAACTGCTCAAGGAGCGCTACCTCATCAGCAACGATCTGATCCGCCACCGCGAGATCTCCGCCGTGCTCCTCTCCCGCAGAGAGGGCGGGGCAAAGACCTTTGAAAAGGAGCTCTCCGACATCCTCGAGGAGAACGTCTCCGTCATGATCAACGAGGAAGACCATATCCGCGAACAGTATTTCATGCGCGGATTCGACCTTCGGCGGGGGTATGAAAGGCTGTCGGGGATCGACGATATCATCTCGGAGACCATTCCCTTCGCCTACGATAAACAGCTCGGCTATCTCACCGCCTGTCCCACCAATTTGGGAACGGGACTTCGCGCCTCGGTGATGCTCTTTCTGCCCGCCCTCTCCCGCAGTGGAAGGATGAACGAGATCGCACAGGACCTGCGCAGCCGCGGGCTCACCGTCCGCGGGGCATTCGGCGAGGGGAGCAAGGGGGACGGAGACCTCTTTCAGGTCAGCAACGAATTCACGCTCGGCGTCTCCGAGGACGATCTTCTCACCCTCGTGGAGGGGGAAGTGGAGGAGCTGGTGGAAGAGGAACTCGTCGCGCGCAGCGCGCTGCGGGAAGAGGGGGGCGCTTTCCTGCTCGACCGTATCCTCCGTTCCTACGGCATTTTGACGAACTGCCTCCAGATAGACGCGCACGAATTCATGGAGCGCATCGCGGACGTCAAACTCGGCGTGGCGCTCGGCTATTTGGAAGGGGACATGGAGGGGCTGGATACCCTGCTCGTCGCCACCCGTCCCGCCAACCTCGGCGAGCTGTATGCCCGCGAACCCGAGGAAAACGAACGGGACGTCTTGCGGGCGCAGTATGCGGGGCGGTATCTTCGGAGAATGTATGCTCTCGATGAGGAAATGAGAGAAAATCTATTCCAAAGGGAAGACTATGGACAATAAACATTATTATTCCGACCATCTCAAGGAAGCGCTCGATCTCGCCGAACAGGTCAATGAGACGTTCCAAACGGGATATATCGGCAGCGAACATATCCTGCTCGGGATCATCGCCGTAGACGACAGCGCGGGCGGCAGACTTCTCGCCGAGATGGGGGTGGACAAAAAACAATATCTCGCCTACTTCAAGCGGAGCATCGACAGGTCCTGCCATATCCACGGTTACACCCCGCGCACAAAGAAGCTCCTCGAAGACGCCGTTTCTTTGAGCGTAATGCGGGGACAGTATAAGGTGCTCACGGGCACCGAACATATGCTGCTCGCCATTCTGCGGATGGAGGAATGCCTCGCCGTCAAGATCCTTCAGACGATGAAGATCGATCTGAAGCAGCTGCGGAAGAGGACGCAGGAGCTCGTCGGCCCGGAAGAACAGGAGGAACAGACCTTCGAGCGCCGCCGCGAACCCGAACGTGCGGACAACTATTCCGAGCGCCTGAGCGGATTTTATGCCGCCCGCGAACGCAAGCAGGAAGAGCCGACCCTTTCGGCCGATCTATTGCAGTACGGGGAGGACCTCACCCGAAAGGCGCGCGAGGGGAAGCTCGACCCCGTGATCGGAAGACACAACGAGATCGAAAAGGTCATTCAGATATTGTCGCGCAGGACGAAAAACAATCCCGTGCTCATCGGAGAGCCGGGCGTGGGAAAGAGCGCCGTGGTGGAGGGGCTTGCGCGCGCCATCGTGGCGGGCGATGTGCCCGAACTTCTGCGCAAAAAGATCGTCTTTTCCCTCAATATGACGGGTCTGCTCGCGGGGACAAAATACCGCGGCGATTTCGAGGAACGGCTCAAAAAGGTGATGGATGAGATCACCCGCAATCAGGACATCATCCTCTTTATCGACGAGATCCACAACATCGTCGGCGCGGGCGCGTCCTCGGAGAGCCCGATGGACGCTTCAAACATCCTCAAGCCCATGCTCGCCCGCGGCGAATTGCAGACGGTCGGCGCGACTACCATTGAGGAATACCGCAAATTCATCGAAAAGGACTCGGCGCTCGAGCGGCGCTTTACGCCCGTCATCGTCGATCAGCCGAGCGTCGAAGATACGATCACCATTCTGCACGGGCTCAAGGATAAGTACGAGGCCCACCACGGAGTGGTCATTACCGACGAGGCAATCGAGGCGGCGGCAAAGCTCTCCGACCGCTATATCACCGACCGCTTCCTTCCCGATAAGGCGATCGACCTCATCGACGAGGCGGCTTCCCGCAAGCGCCTGCGCTCCTACAATGGACCGAGCGGATTGCACGATCTCGAGGACCGCTTGGAGCGGCTCTCCGTCGAGCAGGAAAAGGCGGCGAATTGGAAGGACTATACCCGTGCCGCCGCCCTCGGAAAGGAGGTGGATGAGCTCAGCGAAAAGGTCCGTGCGCTCAAGGAAGAGTGGAACGAACAGCGAAATTCCGCCCAGCTCTCCATCGGCACGGAGGAGATCGCCGAGATCGTCTCGGGCTGGACGGGCGTTCCCGTTCTGAAGCTCACCGAGGCGGAGAGCGAACGGCTCTTACACCTCGAAGAGGAATTGCACGAACGCATCGTGGGGCAGGACGAGGCGGTCACCGCCGTCGCAAAGGCGATCCGCCGTGCCCGCGCGGGGCTCAAAGACCCCAACCGTCCCATCGGTTCCTTTATCTTCGTAGGTCCTACGGGAGTGGGGAAGACCGACCTTTGCAAGGCGCTCGCGGAGAGCCTCTTCGGCGATGAAAGGCTGATGATCCGCCTCGACATGTCCGAATTCATGGAGAAACATTCCACGTCCAAACTCATCGGCGCGCCGCCCGGTTACGTGGGCTATGAGGACAGTCAGGGAACGCTCACCGAGCGCATCCGCAAGAAACCCTATTCGGTCGTTTTGTTCGATGAGATCGAGAAGGCGCACCCCGAGGTTTTCAACATCCTTTTGCAGATCCTCGATGACGGCCGCCTCTCCGACAGTAAGGGCAGGGTCGTCTCCTTCAAGAATACCGTCCTCATCATGACGAGCAATGTCGGTGCGCACAAGGTCAAGGAAGTGGGAACGCTCGGTTTCCGTTCCCCCGAGGAGGAGAACGCCTATGAGGACATGAAGGAGGATATCCGCGACGCGCTCAAGGAGAAGTTCCGCCCCGAATTTTTGAACAGGCTGGACGAGACGATCATCTTCCATAAGCTGACGAAGGAGGACACCAAGAAGATCTGCGACAAGATTTTGGAGGCGCTCGGGCGGCGGCTGCGGGACAGGGAGATCGCCATCAGCGTGAGCCCCGCCGCCAAGGAAAAGCTCGTCGAGGAGGGGTACAGCGAGGAATACGGCGCCCGCCCGTTGAAGAGGACGATCCGCAAACTCGTGGAGGACCGCCTCTCGGAGGAGATCTTGCTCGGGAATATCAAAAACGGCAGCAAAGTTCTGATCGACATTAAGGACGGGGAGTTGGTCTTCCTCAACGCATAAACTTATTAAAAAAAGCACCCGCGCCGCGCAAAATCTTGCGCGGCGCGGGTGCTTTTTGATACTGCCGATTGGTTTCAAATGGATAGATTTTTTGGTAACGT
Organism: uncultured Clostridia bacterium; assembly: GCA_947629575.1. GTDB lineage: Bacteria > Bacillota > Clostridia > Christensenellales > Borkfalkiaceae > Gallimonas. Next base: position 41,447 of record CANREF010000006.1, read on the forward strand.
ATCCGCTTTTTTTGTCACAAAGCCCAGTCGATGGGGGCGATCCCGTGCGCTTGGAGATAGGCGTTCGTCTTGGAATAGTGCCTGCATCCGAAGAAGCCGCCAAACGCCGAGAGAGGGGAGGGATGAGCGCATTCGAGCACAAGATGTTTGCTTTGATCGATGAGCGGGACTTTCCTTCTCGCGTTCCCGCCCCATAGGAGAAAGACGAGATGTTCCTTCTGTTTGCTCAGAATTTCGATCACGCTGTCCGTGAACCAGCTCCAGCCGCAGTTCGCGTGCGAATTCGCCTGATGTTCGCGTACCGAGAGGGAGGTGTTCATAAGGAGCACGCCCTCCCTTGCCCACTTGGTGAGATCGCCCGAACGGGGCGGATCGTAGCCCAAATCGTCCTTGAGCTCTTTGAGCATGTTTTCAAGGGACGGCGGCTTTCTTACGCCCTCTTTTACCGAAAAACACAGCCCGTGCGCCTGCCCCGGTTCGTGATAGGGGTCTTGCCCGAGGAGCACCGCCTTCACATTGGCAAAGGGAGTGTAGCGGAAGCAGTTATAGAGGTCGTACATGTCGGGATAGACGATGTAGTGGGAGTATTCGTACTTCAAAAATTCCCGTATTTTCAGATAGCGGTCGTCCTCGAAAAGAGGCTTGAGCACTTCATTCCAATCGCCTAAATCTATCATATGTATCTCCTTATCTAACCGCATATAAGAAGTCGTTGAATGCGCCGTTCACGGCTTCGCGGAAATTTTGCAGACCGAGCAGATATTTCAGATCGAGGGACATAGAGCCTCCTGAAAAATGAATTCAGTCTATCGTATTTAAGATCGTCAAATACTGTTTAAGTTCTTCCTTTGCGCCCGCAAGGTCGTGGGCGAGGTAGTTCCCGCACTCCTCCCGCTTCGCGCCCGGCACTTCGTCCATGCAAAGCGCCACGGGAATGGTCTCCTTCAAAAGGGCGAGCACTGTTCCGTAGTCCAAATTGACGGTGAGAAGGTAAAAGCCCGTTCTGCAGCCCATCGGCCCGAAGTAGACAATGTTCTCCTTTTCGGAGCTGTTCCTCAGTGCCGTCGCCATCATGTGCTCAATGGAATGGAGGGCGTCGGGGGTGATATAATCGCCCGCATTGGGTTTTTTGAATCTGAGGTCGAACGTCGTGACGCCGTTTGCGGGCGCGGACATATGCAGACCCGTTTGCAGTTTATCGTGGTTTTTCTGAAAGGAAGGGATCTTTTCCATAGAATTTTCCTTTTTATCGTCTGGGCGGGCAGCGAACGCAGTGAAACAGGTAGGGAAATCTTGCCCACCCCTTGAGGGGTGGGTGTCTTGTCGCCATTGCGGCAAGACGAGAGGGGTGTTGCGTAAACGGACAGACACCCACTCAGCCTCGCTCCGCCCGCCAGCTCCCCTAATAGGGAAGCTAAGGGACTCGCCACGCTCTTATTGTCATTTCGACCGAGCGAAGCGAGTGGAGAAATCTCACTTCATCATAAGGTAGAGATGTCTCGACATGCCTCGTTCCTCGGCTGCTCGACATGACATTTGGGAGACGCCCACCCCCTACCCCCCTCCATTGGAGGGGGGTTCGCTTACCATCTCCTCCTTAGGGGTGGGCAGCCCTTACTCCAAGCTCTCTAAAATTTCTTTCAGGCACGCGCTGAGTTCGAGGAGCGCGTATTTCAGATTCTTCTTGAACTGCTCCGTCGTCGAGCCCGAACCGTATACGTCGGAAATCGCCTTCACCGAGCAGAAGGGAATTCCCGCATACTTGCACACTTGCGCGATCGCTGCGCCTTCCATATCGCGGAGATCGCACCCGAGGCGCACGAGCAGGGCATGGTCGGCGGGGGAATCATCGAAACGGTCGCCCGTGCCGAGCGCGCGGCGGGGATAGGGGAGCGGGGGCACATAGAAGGACAGAAAATTTTCCTCCTCCCCGGGGAGCGTTCCCACTTCCTTGCCCGAGAGCTGTTTGAGGTCGAAGTCGTATTGGAGCGCTTTTTCGATGAGATACACTTCGCCCACCTCGGTATTTTCGGCTTTCAGTCCGCCCGCCGCGCCGAAGTTCAAAATAACGTCCGCGCCCGCGGCGATCGCGGCGCACGCGCCCGCGGCGGCATTGACCTTCCCCTCCGCCGAAACGACGAGGACGATCTTCTTCCCGAACGCTTTCCCGATATGCACCGTCTTTCCGTACACGGTGCGGATATCTTCGATGTCCATGAGATCGAGGAGGAGTTCCGCCTCGCTGTCCATGGCAATGACACAACCTATCATAATCTACCTCTTTTTTCTATTATAACAAATTTTTGCGAGAAAGGCAATCAAACGAATACTTCTTTTTCTCTTTGACGATAAAAGTGAGAAAGGAGGATCATATGAATCCGTTTGAATGTAAGCCGCAGAAAGCGGACAAGGTTTTTACAGGTTGGAATAAGGTGCTCGTCAAGCCATACGACAAGAACACGGTCGATCCCTACACCCGTCTTCGGGTCATCCTCATGTCGGGGACGGAATTCGAGAGCGTGCGCTACGGGAACGCATTCACCCGCCACTGCCCCAACAACGACGTGAGGCGCCGTCTTGCCTACATGCGCAGGGGGGAACAGATCCAGCAGAAGCGGGTCGCTTCCTTAAAGCCCGCCAACGAGAGCATCCTCGAGCATACCATCGGCTATGAACAGCTCGCCGTCGACCTCACCGCCGCCCTCGCCATCACCGAAAAGAACAGCTATGTGAAGAAACAGCTCGACTTTGCCCTTCTGGAAGATTTCGATCACCTGTACCGCTATTCCGACCTCATGGAGCTCGAAAAGGGGGGAGACCCCGCAAAGCTCGTGGGAAGTTACACGGAGATCATGCCGGGGCGTCCCACCGTCGCGGAGTACCGCCACCCCTACGACGATGTGGACTTCTATATCAACTGCTATCTCAACGACCTCAAGACCAAGCTCAACATCAACATCATCACGGCGGCGGAACAGCAGACGATGAACTTCTATATGAACGTCGCCAATCTGTACGCTTCCCCCCTCGGCAGAAAGCTATACAACGAGATCGCCATGATCGAGGAACAGCACGTCACGGGCTACGGCAGCCTCAAAGATCCCTGTGTGAGTTGGTTCGAGGGGCTTCTCATGAACGAATACACCGAGTGCTATCTGTATTATTCCTGCTACGAGGATGAGAAGGACGAGCGCATCAAGGGGATATGGGAGATGCACTTCGAGGAGGAGGTCGCCCACCTGCACGAGGCGGCGGATCTGCTCAAGACGTATGAGGGCAAGGTGTGGCAGCAGGTTCTTCCCGAGGGAGGCGAATTCCCCGAGCTTCTGAAATTCCGTCCGCAGAAGGAATATGTGCGCGAAGTCTTGAAGAGCGTGCGCCTCACGGGCGTCGAGGAGGGCTGGGAGGAGCTTTCGAAAGTGCCCGATTCCTTCCGCTTCTTCTCCTACAATGCCCGCATCCATGGGGGCAAACCCGAGAACCACGGCACCCATGTCTGCATCGAAAAGCACATCAAGGAGAAGGGGACGGACTGGCGCCTCCAGAACAAAGAACATCCGATCAAGGCGCTCTCGGACAGAAAGAGAGACGATCTCGACATCGCAAGAGTCAAGGGAAAATAAGGCAGGGAAAGAGGCAAAAAGCCGCGGCGGCGCATTCGCGCCGCCGCGGCTTTTTGCTCTGTCGCAAAATTATGAAAGTTGAGTGAAACAGTTGAATTTCCGTGAAGAATGTGCTATACTACTATCTATGGGAGTTTTATCCCATGGAATACTTAAAAAGCTGAGTAAAAACCATTCGGTTTTCCCAACGGAGGAAAAAGATGAAGAAGTTTGCACTTTTATTAACTCTCCTGCTCGCGGCGACGGTCGGTTTGTCCGCATGCGGGGAAGGGGGACACCGCCACGAGTATTCGGAGACGTGGCAGAGGGTCGAAGAGCCGACCTGCCAAAAGGAGGGGTTGGAGATCCGCACCTGCAAATATTGCGAATCTACGATTTCGCAGCCCGTCCCCAAGATCGATCACATTTTAGGCAGTTGGGTCGCCGATAAAAACGAGCACTGGAAGGAATGCTCCATGTGCCACGGAAAATTCCTGAGCCAGTCCGAGGCGGGAAGCGCAGCCCACTCCTTCCTCACGGGAGGGACGATATGCCGTACTTGCGGATACGATTCTTCGGGCACGGAGGGGCTCATCTTCGATCTCGGCAGCGACGAGAAGAATTACTACGTCGTCCGCGGGATTTCCGAGATTTCTAAGAAGGATGTGACCTCTATCAATGTGCCCGAGACCTATTGTATGCTCCCCGTGCGCGTCATTTACGACAATGCGTTCAAAGATTGCTCGCAATTGAAGACGGTCTCCCTTCCCTCGGGGATCGAACGGATCGGGAAAGGGGTCTTTTCGGGCTGCACCTCTCTCGAATCGATCACCGTGGCGGAGGACAACCGCAACTTCTGTTCGGAAGGCGGAATTCTTCTCAACAAGAGCAAGAGCGAATATGTGCACATTCCCGCAAAGATCTCGGGGGAAGTCAAAGTTCCCGAAACGGTAAAGGCGTTGGAAGACGGCGTCTTTGCGGGCAAGGCGATCAGCGGGATCGACCTCCCTTCGGGGCTCGAAACAATCGGAGAGATGGCGTTTGCGAACTGCACCCAACTCACAAAGATCGAAGTCCCCGATACTGTCACCAAGATCGGCAAGGGCGCCTTTTCGGGCTGCAGTTCCCTTGCCCGTCTCTCCTTGCCCATCATGCACGACGACAGCGTGCCCAAGCCGCAGGAGAGATTGCCCGACCCTTCGCAGACCGCGGGGAGTACGGGGGATAAGGTCGAATGGGAACGGTACACGGGAAATTCCTATATCGGCTATCTGTTCGACGCGGTGGTGTTTACTTCGCTCGACAAAGTTTTCCCCGCTTCGCTCAAGGAAGTGGAGTTCACGAACGGCACCGCGCTTGACGAGTTTTGTTTCCTCTCCTGCACGGGGCTTGAGAGGGTGATCCTTCCCGATACCCTCCTCACGATAGGGCAGAGCGCCTTCTCGGGCTGTTCTTCTTTGAGAGAAGTGAACATCCCCGAACATGTCACTTCTATCGGGGCGAACGCGTTCAACGGGTGCAAGAGCGTGACGGAATTCCGTCTTCCCGCCTCCCTCGTCGCCCTTGACAGGACGACGTTTGCGGGCTGCTCCTCCCTCGAGCGCATCGAGGTCGCTCCTGAAAATAATAATTATTTCTCGCAGGACGGCATCCTCTATCAAAAGAAAGCTCTCTTTGCCGTTCCCGAACAGCTTGCGGGCGAAGTGACCATCCCCGACGGCGTCACCTCTTTGCCCAGCGGGGCATTCACGGGCAGAAAGATCACTTCCATTGTCCTTCCCGCGGGGCTCACCGAGATCGGCTCGCAATGCTTTGAAAATTGCACGCAGTTGCAGACGGTGACCTTTTCGCAGAACGGGGAAAAACTGCGGCATATGTACGAGTACTGTTTCACGAACTGCAGCAGTCTTCAAGAGATCTTCATTCCCGCAAGCGTGCAGGATATCGGCTTGTTCGCCTTTGATGGCACAAATCTGCAGAGGGCGATTTTCGGAAACCCGCAGGGCTGGGTCTCTATGAGACCCGATTCGGAGAAGAAGACGGACATCGACGCCAACAGACTTTCCTCGCCCACCGACGCCGCGCTCTTGCTCAGAGAAACTTTTTGCAGTATGAGTTGGTCAAAAACAGGGGCTTAAGTTCCCATCCCAAAACCTCATTTTACAGAAAAAACCATAATTGGAATAGGAGAAGAACATGAAAAAGGCACTTTTGGTTGGCATCGTTCTCAGCCTGATCTGCGCGATCGTCGGCTGCGGACAGAAGGAAAAAGCGCAGTATACGCTTACCTTCTACAGCGAGGGCGAGGTAGTCCACACGCTCACCGCGGAAGAGGGGCTTACGATCGCCCTTCGCGAAGAAGCGGACGATCCCGTAAAGGCAGAGGACGAGAAAAATACATATACCTTTGCGGGTTGGACGCTCGGCGAAGAGGGCGAATTGACCGAGAGCTATACGGTCACGGGGGATGCGAGCTTCTATGCTACGTTCACCGCTACGCCGATCGTCTATTACAGCGTCAACTTTGTAGACGAATGGGAGGGGACGCGGACCGTCCTTTCCGAACAGCAGGTAAGAGCGGGCAAGTGCGCCGAGCTCCCCGCCCAATCGCCCGAGCATGAAGGATATACCTTTACCGGCTGGTCGCCCGATCCCTCGGCTGCGGTCACGCAGGATACCGAATATGTGGCGCAGTACGATGTGAATACCTATAAATTGACGCTCTCAACTCCTCTCGGCGAGACGGAAGCGCAGTACGACTTCGGAGCGGAGCTCCTTTTGGAAGAGCCCGAACTTCCCGATTTCCTCTCTTTTGCGAATTGGTATGCGGATGAGGACTTCACTCAGCCCTTTGCGCTCGAAAAGATGCCCGCGCGGGACGTGCAGGTCTACGCCAAGTGCGAATTCGATTTCGGCGCGGCAAAACTCTCCGTCGGGGAGAACCTCGTCTACGGCGGGAACAATACCGTCTCCGTGGAAGGGCTGCCCGCCGATGAAAAGATCGTCTACACCTATCTTTGGAAAGACGGTCAGAATACCGGGACTGCCGAGAGCTATGCCCTCCATGCGGGACATCATGAACTCTCCGTAACGGTCAAGGCGACCTTTAACGAAGTAGAAGGCGAAAAGACGTTCACCTCTACGGTAGACGTCGCCAAAAAGGCGCTCACGGGCACGATCGAGGGCGTGGAGGCGTCCGTCGTCTACGGCACGCGCGTTGCGCCCACGCTGAAGGTCGACGGCGTCGTCGGCGGAGATGAGATCCCCCCGGCAAAGATCGAGATCAAGGGCGACAAAGAGGGAGATCCTCTGCCCGTCGGCAGCTATACCGTCACGGCGTCTCTGCCCGATCTGGATGATTACAGCTTTGAAACTGTTACTACGCAGTTCGAGGTGGTGAAGAAGGAATTGACGGCGACCCTCTCCGCAGAGCAGACGACGATCGTCTATGGGAATACGTTCACCCCCACGCTCACGTTTGCGGGATTTATCGAAGGGGAGGGCGATTCCGTCGTGACAAAGAACGGCGACGTGTTCCGCTATGAAAAGGACGGCGCGAATTATACCGAAAAACGGTTTGAAGTCGGCAGCTATACGCTCTCCGTTGCCGAGGGCGCGCTTACGGCGGACAACTATTCCTTTGCCGCGATCTCTTCCTGCACCCTCATCGTGCAGAAAGCGGCTCTGACCGTCACCGTTCAAACGGATAAGGAGAGCTATGTCTATGGCGAGACGCCGCAGGCGAGCGTCACGCACACCGAATTCGCCTATTCCGACGAAACGGAGACGGCGGTTTTCGAAAGCGAATTGACCCCCTCTCTTCCCGCACATGAAGGGAACTATTACAATGTAGGACATTATACCGTCACTGCGGGAGACTTGCGGGCAAAGAACTATGAAATCACGGTGAATATCGCTTCCTTTGACGTCACGCAGAAGGCGGTGACCGTCACGCTCGGTGAAGCTACCGCCGTCTATGGCGACGCCTTCGCCATTTCCGCGCCCACCGTCAGCGGCCTTCTCGAAGACGAGCAGGGCAAAGAAACAGACATCATTGCCGCTCTCCGCTATTCCTGCGAGGCCACGGAACTCACCTTGCAGAACGACAAATACAGCGCGGATGTGCTGTTCACCGTCGGCGCTCACACGTTGACGGCAAATGCGGAGGGGCTCACGCTCGACAACTATTCCCTCTCCACGACGAACGGAACGCTCACGGTCACGGCGCGTCCCTTCACCGTCTCCTCGCAGACGACGCAGGTCCGCGATGAGAAATATGAATTCACTCCCAAATTCGAGGGCTCGGACGCTGAGCTCTTCTCCGCGAGCGGAAAACTCGTGCTCAAGACGCAGGACACGGGCAGCTATACCTGCAGCGGTTCGGCTCTGAGCGATTCCTTCCTGTGGGAAGAGCCGCTCAAGATCGTCCATTCGGGCGAAGAGGTCACCGAAAACTTCAGCATTTCCTACGAGCTCAATGTTACACTCGACAATTCCACCTTCACCCTCTCCATTCCAGATGGAAAGGAATTGGTCTATGACGGGCAGGAACACACCTTCCCCGTCACGGCAAACCCCATTGAAGGCGAACAGGGCACAGTTGTCCCGCTCTTTGAATATACGGTGAACAAGGAAAAGATCGAGGGCGTTCCCACCTTCAAAGACGCGGGCGAATACGAAGTCTCTTGCACCATCACCGCCAAGAACTACAACACTGCGGAACGTTCCTTCACCGTGAATATCGCCAAGGCACAGTACACGGTGAAAGCTGAGAACAAACAATACACCTATGCGCCCGACTGCTCCTTCGCGGACGGCGTGGAAGTGACGGCGCTCCCGGGGAATGAGTACACCGTGACCTATTCCTATCTCGATAGCGAAACGCAGGAAGCTCCCAAGTTCACAAAGGCCGTCGAGAACGCGGTCGTCTCCTTCACGGTGTCGGAGGAAAAGAACTACGAGGAGTACACGGGAAGTTATACCGTCAACGTTGCCAAGGCGCAGGGTACGATCGATGTAAATGGCGTTGAAAAGAATTACACTTACACGGGCGAACTTCAGACGATCAATGAAGGCGCTACGACCAATAACAACGAAGGCGACGGCAAACTCACCTATTCGAACAACACTTTCACGACGGTAGAACAGGGCAACGCCCTCACCGTAAAGGTGACTTTGAGCGAGGGCGCTAACTACACGGGTGCGGAAGCTACCTTCCAGATCCATGTGGATAAGGCGCAGGGCACGATCAACGTTGACGGCGTCAAGAAGGATTATGTCTACACGGGCGCGGTTCAGACGGTCGAGGGCGGCGCTACAAGTAACAATCAAGAGGACGCGCAGTTTATCTATTCGGATAACACCTTCACGACGGTTGCGGAAGGGAACGCTCTCACCGTAAAGGTGACTTTGAGCGAGGGCGCTAACTACACGGGCGCGGAAGCTACTTTCAAGATCACCGTTGCCAAAGCAGAGGGCACGATCGACGTTGACGGCGTCAAGAAAGATTACACCTACACGGGCGCAGTTCAGACGGTCGAGGGCGGCGCTACAAGTAACAATCAAGAGGACGCGCAGTTTACCTATTCGGATAACACCTTCACGACCGTTGCGGAAGGCAACGCTCTCGATGTAAAAGTGGCCCTGAAGGAAGGCGCAAACTATACGAGTGCGGAAACCACCTTCAAGATCACCGTTGCAAAGCAGACGCTCGAACGTCTTCCCGAAGAGGCATCACCGCAGATCCCCGTACAGATCAACGAGCGCGGAAAGACGTTGGAAAGCGTCACATTCCCCGACGGGAAATTCTCTTGGCAGGATACAGGCGCGGAGCTCGTCATCGGCGAGCACGGCTACGCCGCGACCTACGACCCCGATCCCGAAAATATCAATCCGCTTACAGTTTCGATCACGTTTACAACGCGGAAGCAGGTGCTCACCGTTGAGGTAACGGGGGGCGAGGCGGACTATACAAAGGGTGCAGTCGTATCTTCCCTCACCTTGGCAACGCTCGCTTTGACAGATGAGAGCGGGGAAGAATGCAGCGCTGAGGTGGAAGAATATGTCGACTTCAAGACGGACGGAAAGAACTTGACGCTCGATGTGGGGAGTACGTATTCCGTGCCGTGGACGCTCACTTTCACCGAGAACGACTATTACGAACTGCAATACGGAGACACAAAGCAGGCGTCCTTCCATGACGAGTGCACCTTCAAGTGGAAGAGCGTAGAGTTGGAAAGCAAGCTCTACACCGTAGAGGACGCGTTGAAACTGCTTGAAAGCGGAAAGACGGCGACGGTGAAATTCAATACCTCCTTTGCGACGGCGGCGATTGCTGCGCTCGCATATCCCGACGCTTCCTATTATACGATCCCCGCGGGCGCTACTTTGCTCGTTCCCTACGGCGCGGCCGATACGGGCGCAACGGAACAGCCCAGTAATACCTATTTGGCGACGGCGGCAACGGGTTATGTTACCCTTACATTGCCCGTGGGCGAGCTCATAATTGAAGGGAAACTCCTCGTCAATGCGGTTCGCGTTTCTGCCAGCAACTTCTCGGGGATGGTTCGCGGTTCGGAATATGGCAGTCTTTCCCTTGCGAAAGATACGAAAGTTACCGTAAAGAGCGGAGCTACCTTCGAGAGCATGGGCTTCACCTACGGCGAAGGGGAAGTGTTCGCGGAAAGCGGGTCAACCGTCTATGAGCCATTCGCAATGCCCGGTTGGAAAGGCGGATCGGTTGCTATGATGTGTGGTTTTTTCGGCGTCTTCCCGTTGAATCAATACACGTTCAGCAGCTTCATCAGCAAAGTGCATCTGCAAACGGGGGCAAGCTACAAGTTGCGGATGAGCGTTACCGCAAGCAGTAAAGCCTACGATTCAGAAGTGGAATTTATCGGTCAAGAAGATACAGCCTTTTTGCAGCTCACGGATGGGGTACTGATAAAGTATCTTGACGAATCCAACGGGAAGGTCCATTTTGACGTTGAAGGAACGATCAGTTTCCACAACCTTTCGCTTTCCGTTGGAGGCTCAAGCGCAAGCACGAGCGGCATGCAAGTCCCGATTCCCGGCAATTTCGCTTTCACCCTAAAAACGGGATCTGTTACGGTAACGAACGGCGTTCAGTTGAAACTGCTCCCCGGCGCGAGCCTCACAACGGAAGCGGGAACTCAGCTTATCATTGCAGACGGCGGAAAATTATTGGCTTACGGCGACAAGAATTATACGTTGAGCAACAGCCTTACGCAGTGGCAGGATGGAACTGTCGTGAAAAGTTATCCCAGCTCTCATATGACCGGCAGCTACCGCAAAGCGCCCAACTTTGGCTACAATGGATCTTCACAGGCCGAGGTTCTCATCAAGGGCAAGTTTAAGGCAGAGGGGCAAGCAACGGTTTGCGCGACCTTCCGAGGTGCGGAGGGGGCTACGCTCGAACTTGCGGAGGGCGTTGTCACGACGGCGCAAGTCAAGGAAGATTTGAACGCAAGTAAAGGTTCCTTCTTCACCACCACCTTCACTTGCGGAGATCTCGCTGCGGGGAATTACACCTATACGGGCGGGAATTGGGTCAAGACCTGACCGCCGAAAAACAATCGACCGAGGCACAAACTTCGGCACACGGGAAGGGGCATCCGCCCCTTCTTTTTTGTGCACGGGAAGGAAGCTCTGCTTGCGATATCCTTTGCTCAGAATGGCACTTGGGATGGGGTCACCTCAGAATGACCCTATTGGCAAAAAAATCGGCGTTCGACGATAAATTTTTTTGCGGAAATGCCGCTCACAAGTTTGCAAATCGCCGAGCAAAATGCTATAATACCTCTGAGTAACGATTGGAGAGCCAAATGAGGATCAAGTGGTACGGCACGGCGACATTGCTCATCGAGGCGGGGGACACCCGCATCCTTGTCGATCCGTACTTGAAACAATATAATCGCGCCCTGCCGCGCATTCCCGTGGGGGAGATCGGCGCAGACGCCGTCTTCATCACCCACCCCCATTTCGACCACTTTGCCGACATCGGCGCCTTCCTCGAAGCGGGGATAAAGAAGGTGTTCGTTTCGGAGCGCGGCATCGCCCACGCCCACGCAAACGGCATTCCCGACGAGCGGATGATCCCCATTGCCGCCAACGAGCGGGTCACGGTGGGAAGCGTCACCGTGCAGACTTTCCGCAGCCGCCATTGCAAGTTCGACGTCCCCACCGTCCTCTCGGTGGCGCTGAATCCCGCCACCTATCTCTTCCACTTCCGCGACGGCGTGAAGATCCTCAAGACGACCAAGAAATTTCGCATCGGCGAGAACGACATCTTTGCCCTCGAATTTATGGCGGAGGGGAAGAAGGTCATGGTGCTCGGCTCGGCGGGCATGGACGAAAACACCGAATATCCCGACGGGGCGGATCTGTTCGTCTTTCCCTATCAGGGGCGCTCGCGGATGCACAGGCACATGATCCCCTTCCTCAAGACGTTTGCCCCGAAAAAGATCATGATCGACCATTTCGACAACGCGTTCCCGCCGCTCACCCACACGGTGGGGACGAAGAAGTTCCTACCGACCGTCAAGAAATATCTCCCCGAAGCGGAGGCGTTCGTGCCCGTGGAAGGGGAGTGGTACGAGGTGTAACGTGGAGCGCGGAGAGAGGGCGAAGGCAAATTTTTTGGCGGGAAAGACGTGCGCCGAGGCGGTGCTTCTGGCGTTTTCCGATCTTCTCGGCGCGGAGGAGCGGACGCTCTCCGCGATCTCCCGTCCCTTCGGCGGAGGAATGGGTCGGCTTCGGCTGACCTGCGGAAGCGTCTCGGGCGGAGTGATGGCGCTCGGGCTGTTCTTCCCCGAACTTCAAAAGAGCGAACTCTACGCCCTCGTGCAGGAATATGCGCGCAGGTTTGCGGAAAGGAACGGCAGCGTCATCTGCGGGGAACTGCTCGCGGGCGCGGGCGTCAAGGCGGATACTTCGGCGGAAGCCGAGCCGCGCACAGCCGAATATTACCGCAAACGCCCCTGTCCGCTGCTCGTTGCCGACGCCGCGGACGTGCTCGAAGAAATGCTTATCGAACGCGGGAAAATGTGACCCGTTTGCAGTTTTACATAGGAAAGTATGCCGTAGCGCATACTTTTTTTGTTATGAAAAAGATGTTGTTTGCAGTGGCGCTTTTGTGCGTTCTCTGTCTCACGGGCTGCGACGTGGAGAAGATGAGTTCGCTCAAAGACATCTCCCGTCCGTATGCGGCGGAGTACAAGTGTAAAAAGCTGCAGCTGGGCGGGGAAGACCTGCTCGGCGGGTTCGACTATGTGAAGCTCCGCCTCGGTTACGGCGGGGACTACACCCTCTCCTATGCGGGGGAAGAGGGCGAAGGCGAGCAGAGCGGCACATACGAGCTTTCGAGCGACGAGGGCAAGATCACCATGCACGGCGGCGGAAAGACGTACATCTTCCCGTATGAAAAGGGCACGGTGCGCATGCAGCTCCAATTCCAGGATAGGTTGCTGCTCGCCGAATTTTCCGCTGCGGCGACCTAAAAAGTTCAAACAAACGTTTTACTTTTGGGCGGGAACGTGCTATAATGGGGGCATGGAAGAAAACGCGCTTACAGCTCCGCTCACGGCCGAGCAAGAGGAAGCATATTCGCTCATTGAAGAGTGGTTCGTGCACACGGGGACGCAGATCTTCGTGCTGTGCGGCTATGCGGGCACGGGGAAGACTTACCTGCTCGACGCGGCGGTGCGGCGGCTGGGGCTGGTGGCGGGGGAGAGCGCGGTGTTCGTCACGCCCACGGGAAAGGCGTCATCCGTGCTCATCCGTTCGGGAACGCCCGCTTCCACCATACATAGCCTCATTTATGTGCGCGAAGAGGACATCGAAGTCAACGAAGACGGCGAGGTCATCTCCGAGCGCTTTTTGCGTTTCGTCAAACGGGAGAGCATTTCCAAGGAAATTCGCCTCATCGTGGTGGACGAAACGAGCATGGTTTCCGATGAAACGCTGCGGGATCTTCTGTCGTTTGGGGTGAAGTGCCTCTTCTGCGGCGACCCCGCGCAACTGCCGCCGGTGGGGGGAAGCAATACCCTTTTGTCGATGCCCTGTTTCACCCTCACGCAGATCGTTCGGCAGGAAGAGCACAATCCCATCGTCCGTTTGGCGCAAATGGCGCGGGCGGGGGAGTTCATCGGCTACGGGGAATACGGGAAGGGCGTTGCGGTCGTGCCGCGGCGGGAGCTAAGGGAAGAGGAGCGCAGGGAACTCTTTCTGCGGGCGGATCAGGTGATCGTCGGCACGAACAGGACAAGAAATCTCATCAATGCGCGGATGCGGGCGTATAACGGCATTTCGCCCGAGGCGAAGCTGCCGCTCGACGGCGAAAAGGTGATATGTACCCTCAATAATTGGAGCAGGGCCTTGGACAAGGCGGAAAATTTCCATTTGGTGAACGGGATCATCGGGACATGCAGTTATGTCCGCGAGGACTTGGACGGGCTGGGGCGGTTGGATTTCAAGCCCGATTTCATGGAGGAACGGGTGCGGTCGCTGCCGTTTGATACGGGCATCTTTTTGGGGGAGAATTACAATCACCGATATGGGGAAAAGGCGTGTTTGCTTGAAAACGACATCATGGTCCACGAAAACAACTATGAGATGCTGCGCAGGTTCAAGGTGAAGCGGGAAGATACGATCAATCGTTTTGAGTTTGCGTATGCGGTGACGTGTCATAAAGCGCAGGGGTCGGAGTATGATTTTGTGGTAGTGGTAGACGAATCGCGGCTATTTGAGAACGGTCGGGAATGGTTATACACGGCGGTGACGCGCGCCAAGAAGAAGCTATTGATTTTGAGGTAAAAAAGCGCCTCCTAAGGAGGAGCTGTCACCGGAGGTGACTGAGGTGGTGAAAAATCAGAAGCCAAGGACACCACCCCCCTGCCCCCCTCCTTAGGAGGGGGGCTTTACTTGTCGCCCCTGTAGGGGAGCTGTCGAGGCGATAGCCGAGACTGAGGGGTTTTTCAAGAACCCTTTCGGCATTCGCTCCGCTCATGCCACCTGTCTCGGGCAAGTAGATTCTTGCCCTCGGTCACCGTTCGCGCGGCAAATGCGCTCACTCATGTCGCAACGCGCCAACGATTATCAATCCTTGGCAGAATGCGTTGCTCCACCTAAAAGGGGCAGCAAGATGATTGCTCTCTTGTTTAAGAGGGCTTTTTTTATGCCCGAGAGCATAAAATGGTGGGAAGGAAATTGGGGGATTTCAATAAAGTTGGTAAAAACAGAGATTCCGAGGAGATAATTTTTTGATACAAAACTGCAAACGGGTATAATTTTGGGAAAATAATCCATAAAAACACATATTTTTCACTTGTTTTTTCACAATATTTTGGCTATAAATACTTGACAAATAAATTGGAAGTGATAAAATATACTCTGTGTAGTTGGGGGATTCTGTCGAATCCCGATACGTCATGACGAAAGAAGAGATTGACACTAAGGGGAACAGGTAAAGGCTCCTCCTAAGGAGGGGGCGACAGCCGCGAGGCTTACTGTCATGTCGAGCGTAGTCGAGACATCTCGTCCTCAATTTCATGTGGTGGAGATTTCTCGACTTCGCGCTTCGCGCTTCGCTCGAAATGACAAACGGGAGGACACCACCCCCCTGCCCCCCTCCTGAGGAGGGGGCGGAGCAAAAAAGGAAGTTCGATTGGAGGATGCCAAGAATGAAAAATAGAACGGAGAAAAAAATGAGAAAAGAGACGAGGAAAATGAGAAAAAATAAGGAGATGTGGGAAGACCCGCGTCAAGGTGAGGCGGGCGTCCCGCGTCATTCTGAGCCAGAGGCGTTACATGAAAACCGCGAGCTGTCTTCGAAGAATCTCGCGGGGACATCAGATGCTTCGGGGAGAGCATTAGGCGGACTGCGTAATCGCTCATCGGCTCAGCATGACGCGCGGGAGAAGCCCACCCCCCTGCCCCCCTCCAATGGAGGGGGCAAAGAGCGCAGCGCCAAGAGGCGCATGGGGCGCGGGAGAAAAGCGGCGGTGGCGATGATCGCCGTAACGATGTCTGCGGTGCTGGCAGTCGGCATCGCGCTTCCGCTTACAGGCGGGGACATTACGAACCTTCCGATCTCCATTTTGGCAGATTCCCCCCAAGTTACTTCTCAGGTCAACGGGAACATCGGTCTGCACTCCAAGTGGGACTATAAAACCGAGACGATATTCGGTAAAGATGGTGATAACAAGGAAATCGGCGCAGGATATGGCCCGAGCAGTGCGGGAAAAAACGACTACAGCACGGTTTTTCAGCAGTCCGAAGAATACAAGCCCGACGGGCAGAACGGCGTAGTGTTTGCGATCACCGACCCGGAGACCGCGCCGCAGGTTTGGGCGAAAGCCATTGCCTATGCAACCGATAAGGAACGCTTTTCGACGAAAGCGGATTCGGGTGTTTTTGAACAATACGGCGACAATGCTCCCGACTACAACAACGGAACGGACCGCGAATACATCGGCAACTATTATGCCGGTAAGGATCATGAAGGACAGTACATCACCGTAAAACTGTACTGCGACTGGGAAGCCAAGGATTTCTATACCCTTGCCACCTATCTTGACCCGCTTCCGTACAGTGAAAGCGCTCCCACGGCGGGCGGAACTGTGAAAAAAGACACTGAACGCGCCTCGACGAGTACCGCCGAGTTTAATGTGGGCAACTATTCCATACCCTCATACGACGTTGATTATTCTACTGCACCTACCATCCCCGAAGATAAGCGGAGAAAGCCAATCACAGGCGCTGATTCCTATGAGCTCAACGCAAACACATACCCCAACCAGGGCGAGCACCTCACGTCCTTTAACTATTCGCTCGATCCGTCCGCATTGGAAAACCGCGGCAATTCTGTCACGCTCAATAATTACGGCGTTTATTCCGATGAGACAAATTGGCAAAAAGAGAGAAACGAGACGTTTTACAACGTGGACGTTGTAAAGAGCGGCGACTATTACGTCACCTACGACATGAACGGCGGACAGGCGGCGGCTGTATGGAAAACGAGCGACGGAAAGGACAATGATATCTACACCCCTTATTCGCCCTTCTCCTATGGGCGGATCAACGTGCCGCGCGGGGCGTACATCGTGCTCGATTTGAATGGGCACACCATCGACCGCGGATACGGCAAGGAATATGATGAAGAGACAGGTAATGGGTTTTATCATTTGAACGGTTCTTTCGGCTATAAGAAATTTTCCGACGATAACGCGGAAGCCAATGATAAGGCTCGTGTCAACGACCGCGACGGGGATGTATACGGACAGGTCATCTCCGTGGAGGCGCAAGCCCGCCTCGAAGTGATGGACAGCACGGCGACAGAGAGCGCCAACGCTGCCCGTATCGACGAGGTAAAGCAAGACACGAGAACGGTGCAGTACACCAACATCCACAACGGCACCATTACGGGCGGTAAATCTGTTAAGTATTCTTGGGGTCTTAAAGATGAAGCTACTCAAGACGGGTGGTCACACTCAGCTGACGGCAGGGCGGACTACGGCGCGGAAGCGGCCGCCAAGGAGCGCAAGCTCGGCTGCTATTTTCAAAATGAGCAGAAGGGCGCGGGCGTCAAGGTGTATTCCATGGGCGAGTTTATCCTGCACAGCGGGCAGATCTCCCTCAATAATTCCGGGCACTACGGCGGAGGGCTGTATGCCCTCACCCGTTCGTCCATTATCTTGTACGACGGCTATGTGCTCGGCAACAGCGCACAGTCG
Source organism: uncultured Clostridia bacterium (assembly GCA_947629575.1). Taxonomy (GTDB): domain Bacteria; phylum Bacillota; class Clostridia; order Christensenellales; family Borkfalkiaceae; genus Gallimonas. The sequence goes on from CANREF010000006.1 coordinate 58,800, forward strand.
GGCGGCGGCTTCTATTTGGCAAACAACTCCGGCGCGCGCTTTGCCATGTACGGCGGGGTGTTCGCCTACAATCAAACGTGGGAAAACCGCAAACAAGGTTCGGTTTTCGACCGCATGGGCGGCGGCGGGCTCTGCCTGAACGCCAATAACTATATCGACATCGAGGGCGGCGAATTCGCATACAACAGCTCCGCATATACCAGTCTAAATGCGAGCTATGTCGCAACAGTACCTGAGACGAATTGCCCCAACGGCGTTGGCGGTATCGGCGGCGGCATTTACATCGGCAACAATTGCAGGGGCGTCATGAAGAACGTCGTCATCCGCAACAATACGGCGGGCATGTGGGGCGGCGGTGTTTTTCTTTACAGCACGGCGCAGGATTTCCAATTCGGCGGCGCTCTGCAAATTTACGACAATACGGAATTGGCTTTGCAGCAACAGGATGGGACTACGACAGGGTGGCATACATATACAAAACCGAGCTCCGATACTGACGGTGCGGTATCGACGCCCGATAAGCCGCACGGGCAGGACTATGAGATGACGAACAACATGCACCTTGCCAGCAATACGTCAGGCAGCGGTGTGAAGATCAATATCACCGATTCGCTGCTCAAGGGCGGCAATGCCGCCAAGATCGGTATTACGCTTACAAATGTGTGGCGCGGCTCTTCAAGCGGCTTTGGGAACGAGAAGAATTATGGTAAAGACTACGGTTTTACCAACGGATACGCAACAAATAACTCGGCAGATGGGCAGGTCATAAATCCCGCAAAATATTTCTTTGCGGATAACGGGAAAGGTGTAGCTCTAAATAGCAAAAACGAGGTCAAGATCGGGGAGGAAACGGCTTCACTCAGCAACTTGATCTGGAAGATCTCGGGTACAAACGCCCAGGGAGAAGAGCGCTCCATTACGTTGGCTACGCTCGGTTCTGTTACATATTATAGCATTTCGGATGACGAGAAGGGAGAGAGCATCCCCACGCTCAGCGTAGACAGCGGCATTCTGAAGTTCACCTTCGGCGACTTCACGGTGGACACCGTGGAAGCGTATGAGGGCACGGTCACCGAAGAGGGGGGGGACACAACTTACACCCAGTGCGGCAGCACCGCTCAGAAGACGCTCAAAGTGACGACAACCAATCCTGCGGTCTCTTCTTGGAAGCACACAGGTAAAACAGTGGACTCGAGCAATTTTGCCACTTCCTTTGTGCTGAACAAGGACCTTGCCGCGGGCACGGAGCTTGAGGGCGAGCAGCTCAACGATCTCGGCGTCTCCTGGGCGGGGAATTACGGTTTCTCGGTCGATACCGGGAACAACGGCAAAGTCTACAAAAATAACAACTTCAACATCTTCATCAATCCTTGCGGTCTGAACGCGAACGTAGGCACTGCCCGCAACGGCGAGGCTGCCGACCTGTATTACAAGGGTGCGGCTTACAAAAATATTTCCGAAGAGCTGAGCAAGGCAGAAGACGCTTTGAGGGCGGCATTGGGCGGATCGGTCGCCCAAAATAACTTGGGCGTGACGATCGAGACGCTCGTCAAGGCGTTGACCGACGGCGATAAAAGTTTGAACTCGCACATAGATTCGGCACGCTATAACGCCATTACTTCAGCGCAAAGAGCGGTCAAAGACGCGGATGCAATTATGATGGCCGACAACGGCAACTTGGAGTATATTTCCGAACTTGAAAGAGCGATAAATTCGTTGCACTCCGCTCTTTCGAATATCAGCTATTTTGCGAGTGCCACCGACGAGATAAAGGATGCGGTGCGGGAGACCCTTGCAGCCTTGAACGGCGGGGAATATAAGAGCACAGACGGGAGTGTAACAAAGACATATCCCGGCATTATTCCTGCGATCAACGGTGTTCGCAATGTCGCGGACGGCTACTTCATCCGCTACTACTATTCCGATTTCCGTCAAGGTTCGAGCGTGGTCGATCTGCTGAAATACAACGCACAGGCATATGCGTATGTTATTTACGGCGGAAGCGAATATCAAGTGCCCATGGAGGACGCCCGTACATACTACACCAAGGTCGTATTCGGCGAGAGCGATGAGCGCGAGTTTGCAATCAACAACTACGTCCTCACGACTTCGACGACGTTTGATATCCACCCCGCGGATGTGGCGGTCTCGCTCACCAAGAATGCGCAGCAGGGGCTGGAATACACCGGCGTGGTCTTTACGGATGAGCAGGTGCTCACCTTCAACAATAACTCCAACACGAGCGTTACTCCCTTCGACGATGAAAACGCGCAGGAACGTTTCTATAAGCTGTACGAGGCCACCAAAGAGGGCAACTCCTATACCTATATAGATGAATCGGGCAAAGAGGTCACCTTCACGACGACAGATGAAGAGGCGGAAACGGGCATGACCTTTACAGGGCCGGACGCGACGGGCATGACGCTCTCCGAGAACGGCAAAGAGCTCGTACAAAGCGAGGAACTTACTACATACATGGGCGGCGTGTTCACGACGAAGGAGGGTAAACGCTACATCTATGCAGGACTTCGCGAATGGAAGGAAGTCAGCGAGGGTGCGAGCAAGTACTTCATCCAAGTGACGACGGGCATTGAGCCGAGAACGGCGGGCAGGTATGTGTCTACGTTCGAGTACACGCCCGACTTCATGGGCTACGTTCCCTCTAACTATAATTATACTCCCAATGAGGATAATCTCATCTTCCCCAAGGAAACATCGCAGAGCCATGACAATTTTGCCTATTGGTTCACGATCACCCGCATTCAGCTCCGCTTTAACGAGTACACCGAAGGCGGGACAAAATACGGCGCGAATGCGACCGTTACGTTGTCGAACCGTCCCTACACGGGTGCGCTTCAGGCGGCGACTCCCGTCGCGGGCGACGACTATCATCAGATCGATGGCGAAGAGAGCGCGCTTTCCGTCACCTATACCACTTCGCAGGGTGTGAAGCAGAGCGTCCTCGCCGAGATGAAGAACTACGAGCAGGTCACTTACTACACTTGGGACGGTGAAAAGCTCGTTCCCGTTCCCAACGACGAAACGGAGCACGGACTTCCGAGGAACGCAGGAACTTACTACCTCAAACTCAAATTCTCCAACGACTTTGAGTATGTGGGCTACGAGAAAGATAAGTTTGCGGAAGCGGGCGCAGACTTCAACCGCGGCGACTTGACGATAGACGGCGAAGAGGTGGACGATCAAGCGCTCTATCTGCGCTATGTCATCGAGCCCGTTACCGTCACCGTGGCGGCGACGATCGAAATGACTTACAACGGCGACACAAAGCCCGCAGAGGGCAAGGTCGTTAAGCGCGACAAGGAAGAGGGCACTTACTTTGAACCGCTCGCGCTCCTTCGCACGGACGGTAATGCTGTCGCGCCCGGGTCGATGATCGGTATCTACACCGTTTCAACCAACACGACCGAGTTCACCTTCAGCAATGAGGAATTCATGCAAAAGGATAAGAACGACAAAGTAGTGTCGTTCGGCGTGAACCTGTACTATTACAGCCTCGGAGATTCGAGCGTTGACGCGAACTTCGCCGCCGGGATACATACCCTCACAACGTTGAGCGATTTGAAAAAGCCCGAAGACGGGAAATATTCCACAGACTGGACGGTCAACGGAAGAGACGGGGGCGGGATCGACGAGAAGAAGGAGGGCGTCATATGGTATGTCGCCTACACGAATAATAAGGGCGACGGGAAGCAGGTCGCGGGTCTCAATGGCGACGCGAACGGCAACTTTGTCATTGCCGACAACTCCCAGCTCACTGTGAACATCTTGTCCAAGAGCATCGAGCCCTACACCGGCACGAGTGATTTCTACTGCGACGAGAAGAACAGGACCGCGTGGGAAGACTTCAATTATAAAGCGAACGGAGAAGAAACGCTTTCTGTGAGCAGCGGCGCAAACGCCTATAAGGTGCTCCGTAAGGAAGGCGAGGTAGTCATTACCATCAACGAGAAGCAGCATTACATCGGCAAGGAGGTGGACGGCAAGTATCAGCTCTTTGACTATGATAACGGCGAAAAGAAAAAGACCACGCTTTCGGCTGCCGATGTCGCAAGCCTTACTTATAACGGCTCTCACCAAACGCTCGACGTGCAACTCGATTACCAGCCCATTGACCGCGTTCTCAGAAACAGAGTGGGAACGGGCAGCGTCATCAATGCGTGGAGCTATACCTTCGGCGAGACAATTACGCTCGATAATAACACCGACGTCACGATCTCCTATACCAATGATACCTATGCGGGAACGGCGGAGATCACCATAACGGGCAGAGGGAATTATACAGGCGAGCTCGTCATCGAGTTCGAGATCGCACCCATGAGCTTGGGCAATGCGGATGTGACGGATAATAAATATTCAACGCATGAGGCCATAGAGCCCACGCTGCCTACGGGCAACGCCGAGACTATCGAAGAGAAGAACAATATCACAGGGACGACGTGGGTCTATCGCCGCGAGGCGCTTCCCGTTGTCGCCGACTTTGTACATAAGGCCACCGTTCAAGACGGCGAGGGATCGACGACCACGAACGAACTCTCCCTCTCCACGGGCGATTATACCGTCAAGGTGTGGTATTATGACGACCATACCAACCCTACAGAACCTAAGTGGGAACCGCTCAAGAACGAGAAGGGAGAGGATTCGACCGATATTGTCGACCGCGGCTGGTATCGCATGGTGTTCATCGGCACTAATTCGGCGATGTATGGCGACACGGAAGCGCAGCCCGGCGTCGACTTGACGGACAAAGGCGATCGGACCGCTTGGAAGGGCGGCGGTAACTACACGGGTTGGTATGTCGTGCAGTTCTATGTGAACGCGGCGACGGTCAAGCTCAACCCTTCGGAAGTTACCTTCAACCGAAAGGCGCAGATGCCCGATCTGAATACGCTGTTCAGCAGTGCCGACGATAGAAGCTCCGCTGTTCCGCAAAATGACCCCGACGATTTATCGACGAACGCCGAGTTCGTGCTGCGCTTTGTGGCAACGGGCGAGAATTACGGCGGGGAAGATAAAGCGAGCAAAGTTGTCATGCGCGACAAAGACGGCAACGATAAGTCGCTCGTTGCAGGGGAAGGAAATGAGGTCGAGAATTCAAAGCGGCTCTTCCCGTATTATGCGGATGTGTATGAACTGCGCGTTCGCCTATTGGGCGAGGGCGCGAAGAATTTCAACCTCAAAACAGAGTACGGGAGCGACACGATCCCCGCTGCCACTGCGGGCTTAAACCTGTTAACGGGCTACGGTACAGATCCCGACAAGGGATGCGTCATAGACAACGAAGAAAATCAACTCTATATCGTTAAAGAGGGGCTCTCCATTGCGGCGGAAGACTGCGGGTTGACGTACTTCACCATCAAACGTGCGGAAGTTACGGCGACGCAGCTCAATTCGGGCACGACGTACGACGCATACGACCACATCAAGGAGGCCTCGGCGTTTGAGTTCTTCTCCCCCGGTATCAGCTTCGAGAGCGTGAAGTACACCGTACATCTCTATCGCCTCATTCCTCAGGAATCGGGCGCTGCTACGGAGACCTTGATGGCAGTCGTGCACTTCTTCGGGAAAGGAGACATCGAATCCGGTTGGACAGAGAAGACACATTATTGGGCTCAAGACCCGAAGGATGAGAGCAAGGGCTATTACTACGTCTGCGTTGCAGAAGGCGGCGAGGAGAAGACGGATAAACACTATAGTTTCGATGACCTTCATGGCATGACGGATTCGACGACCGACTATGTGAAGGGCGCGGACGAATATGTCGCGGAGATCCGCCTCGGCACGGCGAACTTCCAATTCGCAAGTTCCATGACGGGCTTTGATACGGTCGGAAGTAATGGGGCAGATAACGCCGATAACACCTCGGCGAGGGTGAAGTATGTCATCGCGCAGGCGATCATCGGCATTGCCTTCACCTACTATGCCACCACTTACGACCCCAAGCGCCGCTTCTACATCAAGGCGGTCCTCACGGACGGCACGAACAACAGAACTTATAACCTCGAATATCTTACCAAGGACAACAAAGCTCCCAACGAATCGAGTGAATATGTGCTGGATCATGCGAGGTACTTCGTCACACAGGGCGAAAAAGAAAGTTCCGATGTTCCCGGGCTTACGGCGGATAAATTCTTCTCGATCGAGTTCTATCATGCGACAAGCAGCACGTGGAGTGGCGAGGAAATGGCATACAAGCCTCAGGATGGCTATTCGCTCGGGCTTCCCGGCTACACGTTCGACGATATCGGCGACTATTGGGTGTATGCAGAGCTCCTCGATACGAAGAACTACAAGCTCTCCGTTTCGCAGGCACTGGAGATCCACGGCTACGGCAAGAGCTACGCCGAGTCTTTCTCGATCACGGCGGACCGTTCGCACACCGTCCACTTCGAGTCGGGCGTGCCCGAAGATAAGGTCGAGTGGGTCGGCGCGAGCTTGCCCGCTACCCAGCAGAAGGTCTCCTACGGCGAGGAGCTGAGCCCCGTCTTGGGCAGAAAGGTCATGGTCGACGGCAAGCAATATAAGCTCATGGGCTGGACGCGGCAAAAGCCCACGGAAGGCTATCCGAACGGCTGGCTGTATGACGCCACTAAAAAGCTCGCGTTTGAGCAGGCTCTTGAAGTCGGCGAGGGCGACACTGTCAAGCACATTTACCTCATTGAGAAATACGACGGGCATAATAAGGCCGATCCGTTCTACATCGTGCAAGACAGCGACTCGGTGGATGAGAACCCCGCAACAGGGGACATCGATATCTCCCTCTATGGCGTTTGGGTGCTCGATAACGACGACAGCGGCACGCCCGACTGGGACGAGACTTACAGTATTTTGTTCAAAACGGGCTTCTCACCCGATGCCGAAGCAAAGGAGAGCGACAACTTCCCCACAGGCGGCAAAGATGAGTTCGCAGACGTTACCGCAGGTACGGAAGTCACCCTTCCCGCGGCGAAGGTAAACTCGACGGGCGACAATGACGCCGACTACATCCATGCGACGTATCAAGGACAAAACTATGTGCTCACGGGCTGGACGACGGTAAATCCCGAAGACAGTGAAACGCAGGATGGTTACTTCGTGAAGTCGGCGGAGGATATGCTGCAGATCTATGCCTCCGGCTTGGTGACACTTGCAGGGCAGAAGTACTTTGTGCGCGCTTCCGACGCCAAGGATAAGAGCATCACGTTCTATGCAATTTGGTCGCTCGATGACAATAAAGACGGTACGCCCGACGTGCAGAATACGCCTTACACAGTGCACTTCGCGGATGAAACCAAGGAAACTTACGGCGCACTGCCTACCGACGTCACAGGGCTTCTCGCGGGCGCGGCTGTGGGCTCTTACATGCCCGGTACTTTGGATGGCACACGCTTCTCCAAGGATATGAAATTCGACGAAGATAATCGCCACTATGTGCTCGTCGGCTGGACGACAGTGGACTTCAAAGCGCAGACCGAATCGAGTTACGATTATTCCAAAGCCAAGAATTATTTGATCAGCACCGAGAAGGAATTCAACGCATTCAAGAACGGCGAAGATGGGAAGGATCTCTTCTATGGCGACAGCAAGGATGGCAACGTCTATAAAGTAAATGAAGAAGACGTTCCCGAATCCGAAAAAGAATTGCTTTCTCCCGTCATCACCCTCTATGCGGTTTGGGGTCTCGACGAGAACAACGACGGTACGCCCGATTGGCAGGAATCGGCCGCCACGCTCAATTATCAGTTCAGCGGCCGTGCCGACGGCGATTCAATCACCGTGAGCGGGGATTACACCATGCAGAACTTCTTCCCCGACGGTAGTGGGACTGAAGTGAAGTTCAGCGACTTTGCGGAGAAGGATATCTACGACCAGGTGCTCGGCGGCAAGACCTTCAACCTGCCCGGCGGAACATATAAGGATAACAAGGTAAGCAGCTATACCGTCAAACTCGTGCGCGACGGCGTGACTTACCTCCTCGTCGGTTGGACGGAAATGAGCACGACCGATTACATCTTCCGTTTCCAATACAACAACGATTATTCCAACCCCGCAACGGCATTCACGAGCGGCGAAGAGCGGTTCTATTACGTCGGCGAAAGCTACACCATGCCCACAGGGGGCGACACCCTCTATGCGGTTTGGGCGCTGGACGGCAATGACGACGGCACGCCCGACTATCTGCAGTCCTTCACCGTGAAGGTGGCGGCTTCTTCTGAAGCTGCCGCCGCCGAAGGCACATTTAAGCAGGTAGGGGAGAACCTGCAGCTCGGCGCTCCCGTCGACCTTCCCACGAGCGAGGGCTATTCCCTCACGGTAGGGGAAAACAAGTACATCCTCATCGGCTGGGCTACCAAGAATTGGAAGAACGGCGGCACTGGGACTGTATCGTCGTACTGTCTTGCCGAAGAGCCTAAGGATAAACCCGAGAAGTCTTACTTCGCGGCGGGCGCAGCCTACAACGTAAATTCTTTGGACGTTACAGAGGTCGATAAGTTCACCATCACCCTCTACGCGGTTTGGGCAGAGGATAACAACGGCGACGGTCTGCCCGACTGGGAGGATAATGTCTACACCGTTCTCTTCCGCGACCACGAGGACAGCGGAAATAAGAGCGGACAGGATCTTGCCAAGGCGGAAAAGCTCCGCATCGGCTATACCCTCAAGTGGGAGAATTATGCCGACATCACTTGGGACAAAAACGGCAGCACTTCCTTTAATTGGGGAAGCTCCGAAGTCGGTATCTCCTATGAGACCGACGAAGGCAGGACTTACGTCACGAGAACGGTAAACGGCAAGAACTATGTTCTCGCAGGCTGGACGGCAGAGGACGCCCTTGACAGTTACTTCTTCGGCGATACGAAGCCCGAAAAACTTCTCGAAGGCAGTTACACCCTTCCTTGGGATGGCAAGTGGAACGGCTTCGAGCGCGTTCTGTATGCGGTCTGGGCGGAGGACGCCAACGGAAACCATATCCCCGATTGGGCGGAAGATCCCGTTACGATCAAATACACTACCCAACTTACAGGCGAATCCGTGCTCGCAGAAGATGACGAAATTCTCGGCAAGGACTTCGCTACAAGCGCAGAATATTCCACGGTCGCGAAAGAGTATCTTCCCAACTTGGAATTCACTCTTCCCGGCTTGCGCTCGGGTTACTTGAGCGAGAGCGAGCAGTGGGCGGTCGTCATCAAGAGCGAGACCTATGGCCAGCTCATCCTCATCGGTTGGACGCAGGATGAAGAAGACACTTCCGGCTGCCACGTCTTCCTGTATGATCAGACTGAGGGACGTTTGGTGCCGCAGAGTCAGTTCACCGACTTCCACGCCGTGGGTACGCAGTTCACTTCGCCCGCAAAAGGTGCAACTCTCTGTGCGGTTTGGGCGCCCGACGCCAACAAGAACGGCATCCCCGACTATTTGCAGGATTTCACCGTCCGCTTCGCGAACAAGGCAAGCGGAAGTGAGAGTACGTATCGCACCATCGACCGCCAGAAGATCGGCACGCAGATCCTCACCGACTCCACCCTCAGCATGACAGGCTATGTGCTCGACGGCTGGACGACAAACCCGAACGGCGTTGACGGCAAATATGTGTGGGATAATACCGAGAATGCGCCCGAGACTTCCTTCCAAGATGGCGAGAAGTACGTCTACGTCAAAGCAGGTCAGTACTACACCGTTGCCGCCAAGGACGACCTTGACCACATCGCAGCGGACGAAAAGGGCGATCTTTGCATCACCCTCTATGCGGTTTGGGCTTCCGACACCAACGGCGATAAACTGCCCGACTACGACGACAGCAAGTACACCGTCAACTTCTTCGACCATGAAGACACAGGGAATGTCACGACGGGCAATGTGCATGTAGCGAAAAATTGCGAGATCGGAACAGAGGTTACATGGACGAGCAGCGAATTCATCGACAAAGACGGCGTTTGGGCGAGCAGCGAGACAGCGGATCATATCACCGTCACCACCAAAGACGGCAACGTCATGCGCACCCATGACACAAAGAACTACGTCCTCATCGGTTGGACGACGGCTTCGCTCTCGACTTACTTCTATGACCGCGCGCCTGCATGTAAGATCTATACGAATAGTTACACGCCGAACCTTACCGATGTGAACGGCACGGAGTTCACCCTCTTCGCCGTGTGGGCTGTGGATGAAAACCAAAACGGCACGCCCGATTACACCGATAGGTTCACGATCGGCTATCAAAACAAAGCGGGCGATCTCGTCGGGGAAGAACTTCCCAAAGACGAAACGAAATACGCCGTCGGCACGAACGTCACCCTTTCGGATGACGTGCTCCACCATGACAGCGAGGAGAAGCACTATGTCCTCATCGGCTGGACGAAGAACGATAAGCTCGAGAGCTATCTCTTCAAGAATACTCCCGACACGACAACGGGCTATATGGCGCTCGGCGCGGTCTACTCCGTTGAGGCGAAAGACGCAAATGCGGATAACCGTATCAACTTCTACGCGGTTTGGGGGCTCGATCAGAACGGGAACGGCGTCCCCGACTGGGAAGAAGCGCACTATACGGTAAAATTCCAAGACGTCGAAAAGCTCGACGGCACGGCTCAGAGCGGATTCCCGCCCAAAGCAATCGAAAATCAGCTCGCGGGCGATAACGTGGAACTGCCTAAATATTATTCGAAGGTCGATAGCACCCCGTATACGAGAACGGTGGGAGGCGTGAACTACGTCCTCATCGGCTGGACGACGAACAACGGTTTCACACCCGAAAAATATCTCTATGACGGCACAGCGAGCGAGATCGCCGGCACTTACGGCAATGGCTATTATCCCGCGGGCGAATATTACACCGTAAGCGGCAAAGACGCGGATGACGGAACAATCAACTTCTACGCGGTTTGGGCGATCGATGAGAACGGAAACAACACGCCCGACTGCCAAGACAAATTCACCGTTCATTTCCTCGACGCCATTGAGTATAAGGGTGAAGGCGATAAGGACTCCGATGGGGCGTACTTCGGCGTAACGGCGGAAGGGTCGATCGGCAAGAAGGTAAAGAACGATGAGATCGACGACGAGACCGTCGTCACCATGACAAAGGACGGCAAGCATTATGTCCTCATCGGTTGGAGAACGAAGAATGAGAGCCTTCTCGTCAACGAATCGCAGGCGGGCACGGAAGGCTTCATCGCGCTCAATGAATACTATACCATAGACGCCGCGGATGCGGATGAGGCAGGCAATATCAACCTCTATGCCGTTTGGGCGGAAGATAAGGACGGCAACGAGATCCCCGACTACAACGAGGAGCTCTACACCGTTCGCTTCAAGGACACCACCAAGGAAGATGAGGAACAGATCGTACAAACCGACGAGAACAAGAACGTCGGGAACGAGGTCACCCTTCCCGAAAAATATGTCACGGGCGGCGAAAGCGGCGCGACCACTTACAAGGCTTCCGACGGAAAGCACTATGTGTTCATCGGTTGGACGACGAATAGCGGGCTTGGAAATTATCTCCTCGAAAAACGCGGCACGGACACTCTTTACACAGATAAGTATACTGTGAACGCGGACGACGCCAACGGCAATGAGATCGTGCTCTATGCCGTTTGGGTGCTCGACGAAAACGAAGACAAGCAGCCCGACGATGTGCAGGACTTCACCGTGAAGTATGCGGACGAAGTAGAGCCCAAAAACACAAATCTTCCCACTGAAGAAACGGGCAAGAAAGTCGGCGACGAGGCGGACGGCTCTAAGACGACGCTCGAAAAGAAGGAGCTCGACGGAAAGAATTACACCTTCCTCGGTTGGACGCTCGACAGCGTGAAACATCAATTCGAGTTGGGCGAAGGACTTCCCACCCTCTACACGAAGGATGAGCCCTACACCGTTGCGGCGAAAGACGCCACGAAGGGGACTGCGGACATCACCCTGTATGCGGTTTGGGGCATCGATGAGAACGAAAACGGCAAACCCGACTGGGACGACGAGTTCACCGTTTCCTTCACCGTAGAGCCCAAGCAGCTCGAGGGCGGCGAGACGATAACCGGCCATCCCGATATGAACGACTATACTGTCGATCGTCAGAAGGTGGGCAGTTCCGTCAGTACGAACGGTACATATACGCTCGAAAAGAGCAGTGATTCCATCACGATCACCAAGGACGGAAAGGCGACGGTCTTTGTCCTTCTCGGTTGGACCACCACCAAAGAGAGCGCGGAAACTCCTCTTCTCATCAGAGGGTGGGAAGGCGAAGACAGGGATTTTGCCAAACTTTCCGCGAAGTATCAAAACTTCATCAAGGCGGGCGACTCCTATATCGTAAAGGCCGCGGACGACTTCGACCACGACGGGACGATCGAATTCTACGCCGTTTGGGGCATCGATGCAAACAACGACGGCACTGAAGACTGGAACGATAAGTCCTTCACCTTGAAGTTTAAGTTGGGTAAGACGGACGAAGGCTCTCTCGTGGAAGGAAACGATCTTCCCACCGTCGATGGTTCTTTCAGGGTCGGTCAAACCGCAAAGTGGACGAACAACCCCCTGCACCTTAAGGGTACGGCCGACGGAAAGAATTACGTTCTCATCGGCTGGACGGCGGACGGCGAGCTTCTTACCTATCTGTTCAAAGACACTAAGCCCGCGATCGAGCTCAATACCGATAGTTATACCTTCACCGCGGTGGGCGACGTCACCCTCTACGCGGTCTGGGCGCTCGATGAAAATAACGACGGCAAGCCCGATTACGAAGAGAAGTTCTCGATCGTCTATGTAAACGAAGCAGGTGCGCTCAAAGCGGGCGAGAGCCTTCCCGCAGAGGATGACAACAGCGGCGAAAAGTATGCCGTGGGCGCAAGCGTCACCCTCTCGAATGGCGTGCTCCACCTCACCAAGGACGAAAAGACCTATGTCCTTGCGGGCTGGACCAAGAAGCCTTGGGATAGTTACCTCTTCGATGTGGACGATGATGGCAACCTTATCGATGAGAAGGGGCTTCTCAACTCTGATGACTACTTCCTTCTCGGCGGGAGCTACACGATCGCTGCGATAGACGCTCTGCTCGGCGGCAAAAACACTTCGGATAAGATCGAATTCTATGCCGTTTGGGGCATCGATGAGAACGGCGATGATGTCCCCGACTATAGCGAGGATCGCTACACCGTTACTTACAATTCCAAGCAGGAAGCGTCCCCCAGTCTGCCCAGACCGACGCGCAACTTGCTCGTCGACCAGAGCGTGACCCTTCCCGGGAAGAGCGAGGGAACTTACACCTATAAGCACACCACGGAGGACGGAAAACAGTACGTTCTCATCGGTTGGACACTCACGGGCACGGTCGATGCTCCGCAATATCTCTACGACGATTTGACGCCCAATGTAGCCTTTACGGATTTCATTGAGGCGGGCGGTGAGTACATCGTTAAGGCAAACGACGTCAGGAGTAGTGCGGATAAGACCATTGCCTTCTATGCGGTTTGGGGGCTCGACGCCAACAAGGACGGGAAGCCCGACTACGAGCAGAAATTCCGCGTCGTGTTCAAGAATGGCATTGAAGGAAGTGAGCCTTCGGAATCGTGGGATACAGATAAGTCCGAGCTCGCAATTCAGGCTGCGGTCACATTGCCCGAAGCGGGGAATTACACCCTCACTGTCGACGGAAAGACCTACACCCTCCTCGGTTGGTCGCTCGATCCTTCCGCAGGTGAGAAGGTGTACGACAGCGAGACTCCCGCGGGTATCCTCACCGGCACTTATATCGTGAAGGCGGAAGATGACGCCCGTGGAACAAGTAAGGATGATTGCTGCATTGAGCTCTACGCCATTTGGGGGCTCGACGAGAACGGCAACAACAAGCCCGACTGGGAAGATGAATTCACCGTAAAATATGTAGATACCGTTGAGCCCGCGGCGGATGACCTTCCCAAGGAAGAGCCGAACAAGCAACTCGGCGACGAGGCGGAGGGCTCTAAGCAGACGCTCAAAAATAAGACGGTCGGCGAAGTGAATTACATCTTCCTCGGCTGGACGCTCGATAAGACCAAACATCAGTTCGATGAGAAAGTCGGCCTTCCTACCCTCTACACGGCGGATAAAATCTACAAAGTTGCCGCGAAAGACGCCGCGACGAATTCTACAAACATCACCCTGTACGCCGTTTGGGCGAAGGATGAGAACAACGATAACATCCCCGATTGGGAGGACAACGTCTACACCGTTACGTTGAAAGACGGCGAAGTCACAGAGCTCAGCTTCACGGAGAAGCGTATCGGCGAAACGGTAAATTGGGACGATCATTCCGATTTGGTCGGCGGCGAGCCGTACACCGAAGAAAAGGAGAAATTCGTCGGGGATGACGAAGACAGAAAGCACTACGTCCTTCTCGGTTGGACGACGAGCGAGCTCGGAAATTACTATCTGTCCGAGATGCCGAGCGAAAAGCTCTACACATCGAGCTACACCCTTCTTTTGAAAGATGTGAAGGATAAGGCGATCACCCTCCACGCCGTTTGGGGCGAGGATGAAAACTGGGTTCTCGGTCCTGATGCAGGCGAGACCTTCGATGTCGCGTTCCATGCGGGTGATACTTTCACCACGCCCGCAGAGGCTACAGGACAAAAGATCGGCGATACCGTGGAACTCCCCGCACCCGCAAATGAGGGCGTCGCGCTCACCAAAGAGGGGTATATCTTCCTCGGCTGGACGCTGACAAAGCCCGCAGGAGAAGGTGACGAACACCTTCTGAGCGACGCGGCTGCCGTGAAGCCCGAACGCTTCTATGAGACGAACGGAACTTATACCGTTGCCGCCGCCGATGATATTTACGGCGAAGAAGAAGGCTTCAAGGGCGACGGTCAAATCCACCTCTACGCCGTTTGGGGCGTGGACGCCAACGGCGACGATAAGCCCGACTTTGAAGAGACGTTCACGGTGAAGTTCGTCAACGCCGTAGAGGGCGGCATGCTTACGTTCGGAAGTGTGACCTTCCCCACCCAAGAAACGGATAAGAAGATCGAGGATGTCGTTTCGCTCGTCATTGGAAACGGCATCGGGCTCACCGTCGACGGTAAGAACTACGTGCTCGTCGGTTGGACGCTTCAAAATGGTGCAGATAAGTCGATCTATCTCCGCAGTGCAGAGAACGGCGCACTCGCCGAAATGCTCACCGACAAATATACGGTCGACGCCAAGGACGCTGCGGCGGGGACTACAGACATCACCCTGTATGCGGTTTGGGGGCTCGACGAGAACGGCAACAAAGTGCCCGACTACGAAGACACCTTCACCGTGACCTACACGGACGACGTGGACACCGTAGCTCCCGATCTTCCCGAGGAAGATCCGAACCTTAAGGTCGGCGACGAGGCGGAAGGCTCTAAGACGATGCTTGCAAAGAAGACGATCGACGGAAAGAATTACACCTTCCTCGGTTGGACGCTCGCAAGCGAAAATCATCAGTTCAACGAGAAAGATGGCCTTCCTACCCTTCTCTATAAGGAAGGAAACGCGTACACCGTTTCGGCGAAAGACGCCGCGACGAATTCTACGGATATCACTCTGTACGCGGTTTGGGGCGTAGACGAGAACGGCAACGGCACGCCCGATTGGGAAGACACGTTCACCGTGACCTATAAGGACGACGTGGAGACCGCGGCTTCCGTTCCCACGAGTGAGACGCTTGCCGTCGGCGCAGAAGCAGTCGGCTCTAAGAAGGCGCTCGAGAACAAGGAAATCGACGGAAAGACTTACACCTTCCTCGGTTGGACGCTCGATAAGACCGCCGAAAACCACAAGATCGACAGCAAGGATGCTGCGCCCGAGAACCTCTTCGGCGAGAAGAATCCTTACACCGTTGCGGCAAAAGACGCCGAGACGAATTCTACGGATATCACCCTGTACGCGGTTTGGGGCGTCGATGAAAACAACGACAAGATCCCCGACTACGAACAGACCTACTATGATGTGAAGTTCGTGGCGGGCGTCACGGGTTATGAAGGCACTCTGCCCACGGACATCACGGATCGCCTCGAAGGGCTCACCGTAACGCTCGGCGAAAAGGCGGAAGGCAAGTACGTCTCCGTCACCGTAGAAGGCGTGCGCTATATCCTCGTCGGTTGGACGAACAAGGCGAGCGAGAAGGGTGAGAAGGCTCACTTCTTCGACGGCAAGACCGATCCTACGAATCAGTTTGTCGGGGAGCATTACTACGAGTTTGAATCCGTATACACCCTCGATACGGATCATCTCGCGGATGAAGAGGACGTCATTACCTTCTACGCCGTTTGGGCGCAGGATAACGAAAAGGACGGCACAGGCGACAACGAGCCCGACTACGGGCAGGAATACACCGTCACCTTCACCTCCGAATCCGACTCCGCGGGACTTCCCAAAACCGAGGAAAGCAAGAAGGTGGGCGAAGTCGTGGCGACCCCTTCTGGCCTCACCACCGTTCACGAAAATGTGCACTACGTCCTCATCGGTTGGACGAAAGTGAGCGGAAGCGATAACTACTTTACTTCCACGCCTTCGAGCGTCGAGTTTGCGCCCGGAGCGAACTACACCGTTGCCGCCGAGGACGCGGACGAGGGGCGCGACATCAAGCTCTATGCGATCTGGGGCGTCGATCAGAACAAGGACGGCACGCCCGACTACGACGAGAAGTTCTCCGTTGTCTATAAGGACGGGGCGACCTATCAGGACGGCGAGACGAGCGCGCATATGCCCGAAGCCGTCAGCTCTCTCGATGTAGGGCAGGCCGTCGGCGAAAGCATGCCGAGCGGAATTTCCACCACGATCGGCGGAACGACCTATACCCTCGTCGGTTGGACGACAAAGACGAGCGCTGAAGCCGATTATTATACGTGGGATATCGAAAAGCCCGCAGAAAAACCCGAAAACGTCTATGCGCGTTATCTTGAAAAGTACGAAAATAAGTTCTACTTCGGCGCAGAATACGTCTATTGTGTGGACGCCGCCGACGCGGACAAAGATAACAACACGGTCACGCTGTATGCGGTCTGGGGCATCGATGAGAACGGAAACGGCACGCCCGACTACGATGAGTATAAGCGCTTCAGGATCGTCTACGAGAGCGGGCTCGAGGAGGGTGAGCCTCATACGGGCAAACTTCCCGCGCATGACGAGAGCGTGGACCTTCTCGAAGGCAAAGTGATCGAAGTGCATCCCGGAAGCAAAGCAGGAGAATACGAGATCTCCGTTGTGAAAGGCGGCGTGAAATACCTGCTCGTCGGTTGGACGACGAACGGCACAGCCGCGAGCTTCTCCCTCGCGAAACCGGAGATGAGCGAACGCGAGTTCTTCGAAATCGGTTCTACCTATACTTTGGATATCAGCGATCTGAGCAAGGGCACAGAGTTTGAACGCACCCTCACCTTCTATGCGGTTTGGGCGGCGGACAACGAGGACGGCGGCACGGGCGACAATATTCCCGACTACACGCAGGAATATGACCTCATTTACGAGAACGACGCGACTGTCGAATCCATCAACCCGAGCGATCTGCCTCAAAGCGTCCGCGGGCAGAAGGTCGAGACCGAGGTCACGACCCACAAGGATTACACCGCTACGATCGGCGGCAAACATTATGTGCTCCTCGGCTGGACGGCTGTGGAATGGACGGACGGCTATGTCTTCACGACAACTCCCGATCCTAAGCTGAAATCTATCGAAGGGTTCACCGCGGCGGGCGAGGTATTCAAGCTCGAAGCAAAATACGCCAAGAAAGATGTGACGACGAGCACGTTTATATTCACCCTGCGCGCCGTTTGGGGCATCGATGAGAACAACAACGGCAAGCCCGACTGGGAGGATGATCACTTCACCCTCACCTATAAAAATAAGGTAGAGGGCACGGTCGAGGGGATCGAATTCGCCACCGAAACGGGTATTCTTTCGGGCATGACGAGAACTCTCCTCGGCGTCAGCTCCGAGGGCGTCATCGCCACCATGGAGAAGGACAGCGTGAAGTACCTGCTCGTCGGTTGGACGACGAAGGAAAGTGTGAACGCGGACGACTATATTGCGATCGGCACGCCGAAAGCCTCGATCGAATACAAACCCGGCGAGACGTTCACCGTCACAGGCGACACCACCCTGTATGCGATCTGGGCGGCGGACCGCGACGATAACGGCGTTCCCGACTACACCGAGAAGTACCGCGTTAGATTTACAACAACCGCCTTCGGCACGACCGAGCCCGAAGACATCTCCACGGACGGCATAACCACGGGCGAATATGACGTTGAAAAGCCCGTGCAGACGTACAGCAACTATAAGCTCACGCAGGGCGTCGGCGATGGTGCGAAACACTATGTCCTCGTCGGTTGGACGACGGTAAACGGAGACCATCTTCTCGGCATAGCTCCTTCCGAGGAGGCGCTTGCGACCTATACCGCGGCGGGCGACAACTATATCATCGACGCCTCCAAGGCGGACAAAGACCACATCATCGTCTTGTATGCGGTTTGGGGCGAGGACTTCAACAACAACGGCAAGCCCGATTGGGAGGACGAGCGCTATACTCTCGTCTACAAGAACGGCACGGAGAACGATCGGACGGGCGTCGAGAACTTCCCCGAGGATATCGAAACGCCTCATCTTGACAACTTCTCCGTCACTCTGCCCGAGATGAGCGGCGGCGAGTGGATCGTCACCATGAATAAAGGCGGCAAGCACTACGTCCTCTACGGTTGGACAGACGCGGCAGGCGATCACCTCTTTGCGGGCGAGCCTAAACTTGAAGACGCGGCGAAGTTCTTCCTTGCGGGCGATAGCCATACGCTCGGCGACTTCGTTGCGTTCGCGGCAGAAGGGAAAGACCTCAACAAGGTCATCACCCTCTATGCGGTTTGGGTGGAGGACACCGAAAACGGCAACACAGGCGACGGAACGCCCGACTTCCTGCAGAGCTATTCGGTGCAATTCCTGCAGGGTGCAGAAGGGGATGTCACCCCTCGCGACGCTCTGTCCACGAGCGGCATTCTCGTTACGGATCAGAAGGTCGAAGACAAAGTTCCTACGCACGGCGGCTATGTCCTCACCGTCGGCGACAAGCAGTATGTTCTCATCGGTTGGACGCTCGCTTCGGGCGAACACTTTGTGACCGACGAGGCCACAGCCAAAGCGCTTGAAAATTACATTGCCGCGGGCGAGGATTACACCGTCGTTGCAAGCCACGCGGACGAGAAGGGTTACATCACCCTGTACGCAGTTTGGGCGTTTGACGAGAACAAGAACGGCAAGCCCGACTGGGAGGATAAACTCTACACCGTCGTCTATGAAAACAGCGAGAGCGCTAAAATCGAAGAGGCGGACGGCGAGAGCACTCTCAATGGCTGGACGCCCGACGGGACAGGGTTCACTGTGACGGAGAGCGGCTTGCTCGAGCTCACCAAGTACACCCTCCTCGGCGGAAATCCTGCCGAGAAGCAGTGGAAGGTCTCCGCGATCATCGGCGGCGAGAGACATCTGCTCGTCGGCTGGACTACGGACGGCTCTGCAGAGAAGTACTACTTCGGAGACGGCATCGATCCCGCGACGGAGTTCGATTCTTACTATGCTATCGGCACGGGCTACATGCTCGATAGCGACGGTATTGCGGACGGGGACGGCAAGATCACCCTCTACGCGGTTTGGGCTGAGGACGCCGAAGAGACGAACAACGAAGGCGCCTTTAAGCAGGGGATTCCCGACTACCTCGAGAGCGTGCAGATCATGTACAACTCGAAGTTCCCCGGAATGAGCGGCAGCGATATCCCGAGCGTTTGGACGCGGGTCGGAAGAATAGTCACCCTGCCGAATAGCTGGCCCTATGTCGCGGACGGCAAGACTTATGCCCTCTACGGCTGGAAGATCGAGAGAGACCCGAACGACCTGCCGGCTTCCGCATACCTGTTTGAGGACGCCGACGCCGCTCTCAAATTCATCAACTACGAAGCGGGAGCGGACTATACCGTCGACGCAAAAGATTCGTGGAGATTCCGCCTTGGGCAGCTCATGATCTACATGTACGCCGTTTGGGGCGTGGATGAAAACGGAGACGGAAAGGCCGACTTCGCTCAAGACTTCACCCTCTCCTTCGAGACGAACGTCACGGGTACGATCACGCATAATGCGGGAGACGAGACCATTCCTCAGACGCGGACTATTAAGTGGGTCAAGGACAACACCGTGCCCGAGGAACTTCCCGAAGGATTCACCCTGAGCACCGCGAACGGGAACAAGTACACCCTTCTCGGGTGGACGATGAAAGCGCCCGTTGCCGCCAGCTCCTATCTCCTCGAGAATGCGGCGCAGGTGAAAGTGCTGCTCGCTACCACAAGCGTCATCACGAATCACCAATATCAGCTTGATCCCAAGGACGCAGACGACAGCGGCACCATCCGCTTCTATGCGGTTTGGGCGCGGGACGACAACGACAACGGCGAGCCCGACTATGACGAGCCCTTCGATGTGATCTATCATGAAAGCGCCGACGGCACGCTCAAGAAAGACGGCACGGAGACCGAGTTCGTAAATGAGATAGGCAAGAAGGAGGATACCGAGGTCACCCTTCCCGAGGGCTATGTGCTTACTGCGGGAGAAAAGGATTATGTGCTCATGGGCTGGACGCTCACTGAGCCCGCGGATGACACGAGCTACCTCTGCAACAGCCTTGCCGACTACATCGATAGAACGGGCAAGATCGTCCTCTTCGGCTCGGGTGTGACCTATGTCGTTGACTCCGCTCATGCGGATGAGAACAGCAAGATCAACTTCTATGCGGTTTGGGGCGTCGATGACAACCACGACGGAAAGGCCGACTGGACGACATACACCGTCGTCTTCGAAGATCACGCAGGCGAAACGCCCGCCGCGGGAACGCAGTACGACATCAGCGGCGCTTCGTGGCCTCTCACGCGCTATGGCCTTGCGGAATCCGAAGATGATAAGAGCGTGCACTTTGAGTACACCAACGGGATCGGCTACACGCTGAGCCGCTTCTCGGTGGAAGGCATGCAGCTTACCCTGCTCAAGAAGTACACCCTCGCCGGCTGGGCGGTGAGCTCGGTCGCAAATGGAAAATACATCTATTCGGCAGAGGAGAAGGATGCCTTCGACACCCTGTCTTCGGGCGACGGATTCTTCGCGGCGGACAAGGGCGAATTCGTGATCTCCGTTTCCTACGCCGATCTTTCCACCAACATCATCAAGCTCTACGCGATCTGGGTGGAGAACAACAACAGCGAGATCGACCCGAAACCCGACTGGGATGAGACTTCCTACACTGTCCTGTTCAAAGACAGCTACAATGCGGCAGTGTCCGAAGACGTCACCGTGGAAGAAGACGCGCAGGGCAACACCCTTCTCGTCGGTCTCACCGCTCCCGCACCGAAGGCTGCTGTCACCGAGACAAAAGTGGACGGCAAGCGGTACATCTTCCTCGGCTGGGTGAAGGCGTCTACGGATGTTACCGAGAGCGTTCTTGTAACGAGCGCGGAGCAGTTCAGAACCCTTGTCCTCTTCACGGACGGTTATACCATCGCCGAAGGAGATGAGACGACCGTTACCCTTTGGGCGGTTTGGGCGCTCGACAACGATAACGACGGCAAGGGCGACAACACGCCCGACTATGAGGAGACCTACACCGTGCGCTATCGCAACGCAGCAGGCGGCACGGTAGCACCGCTCTCCCTTCCTGCAGACAACGGCGGATTGGATCTTGACTCGGAGGTCACCCTTCCCGGCGAGGGCTATGCCCTCAACGCCGAAGGCAAGCACTATGTCCTCGTCGGTTGGACGACGGACGGCACGGCTGAAAGTTACCTTTGGAACGAAGAACCTAATTCCAAGTACGGTGAATTCTTCTACGGCGCGGTCGGCGAGACCTATACCGTCGATTCCGCAGACGCGAATAGCGGGAACGTCATCACGCTCTACGCCGTTTGGGCGGAAGATACCAACGGCGGAGAGGGCAACGGCGAGCCCGACTACACCGAGACGTTGTACACCCTCACCTATGACCCGAATGAGACGTCGGTCACACTCGATCCCGTCAACGATCTCTTGGGCGGTACGATAGTGACCCCTCTTGAGGGCAAGACCGAAAGCGGTTATGCTTACACTGTTACGGTGGACGGCGTGAAGTACATCCTCGTCGGCTGGACGACGGAGAAGAAGGAAAGCGAACATGCTTACTTCTTCCTCGGCGCGCCCGTAACGAAAGACTTCTTCGCGGTCGGCGGCTCCTTCACGATGCCCAATGCAAACGCCACCCTCTACGGCGTTTGGGCGGCAGACCAAAACAATGACGGGGAAGGCAACGGAACGCCCGACTATCTCGACTTCTACACCGTACACTTTGAGAATCTTGCGGGCGGAAGCGTCGTTCTCCATGACGACTATACGGGTCTTCTCCTCGGCGATGTGCTCGTCCTGCCTCAGGCAGACGCGATCGACGTCGACGGCAAGCACTATGTCCTCATCGGTTGGACGACGGAAGGCGATGCCGAAAGTTACCTCTGGAACAGCGATCCTTCGGAGGAATATGGGCTGTATCTTGCTTACGGCAAGGAATACACCCTCAACGTGCAGGACGCCGACGAGGCGGGCAAGATCACCTTCTATGCCGTTTGGGCGGAAGACATGAACAACGGCGGCGGCGGGAACGGCGTTCCCGACTACACCGAGCCGCGCCATGTGCTCACCTATAACAGCAATGTAAGCGAGTTCAGCTTCGCTCCGGTGGAAGGCCTTGTCGCGGGCGCGGTCGTCTCCCCGCTCGAAGGCTTGAAAGGCGATGGATCCTATTCCACCTCGAAGGACGGCTTCACGTATCTTCTCGTCGGTTGGACGCCTGCTCTCCTTACGACAGACGGAGAATTGGACAGCAGTCTCTACTTCATGGACGCGCCCGACCGCACCGTTACCTTCTATGAAGTGGGTGGAAGCTACACCATGGCGGATGCGGACGTCATTCTCTACGGCGTATGGGCCGCCGACCGCAACGGCAACGGCACGCCCGACTACAGCGAGAATTTCAATGTCGTCTTCACGAGCAAGCTCGATTGCGAGCAGCTGCCCGACGACAGCATGAAGAACCTTGCCACGCAGTCGGTCATCCGCACCCTCACGGGACTTGATACCGTGTACAACGGGAAACACTACGTCCTCGTCGGTTGGACGACGATGTCGACAGGCAATGCTTCCGATTACATCGCAAACAGCGATCCTTCGGGCAACTATCCGAGCGCGATCTTCCGTGCTCCCGGCGAGAGCTACACCGTCGATCCCAAGGACGGAATTGGCACTACCATCACCTTCTATGCCGTTTGGGCGGAAGATACCAACGGCGGCGTGGGCAACGGCGAGCCCGACTACAACGAGAAGAAGTACACCCTCACCTATAACACCAACGTTGAAACAGTGACCTATCCCTCCGTTACGGGACTTTTGGAGGGCAACGTCGTAGTCCTTGCAGGACTTTCGGGCGGAAATTATACCTACACCGAAACGGTGGGTGGCGTGAAGTACATCCTCATCGGTTGGACGACGGAGAAGAAGGCGAACGCAGGCGATTACTTCAGCATGGGCAGACCCGTGACGAAAGATCTGTATGCGGTCGGCGATACGTATACGATGGGCGCTGCTTCCGTCGTACTCTACGGCGTCTGGGCGGCGGATAACGACGGGGGCAAGGGCGACGGCGTGCCCGACTATCTGCAGCCGTATTCCGTCAGCTTTGTCGACGAGACGGGCGGCGACGTCACTCCCGATTCCCTTCCTTACAAGCGGCAGAATCTTTTCGTCGGGGATGAAATGCAGCTCCTCACCGGGTATTCGCTCGATCTTGGCGGCGTGCACTATGTGCTCGTCGGCTGGACGAACGCACCCGAAGACACCTATCTGTTCGACAGAGATCCTTCGAAGGAATTCGGTGCTTACCTCTATCTTGCCGTTGCGACCGAATCGGTCTATACCCTTGCCGCCAAGGATGCTATCGGCGGAGAGGTCGTCTTCCGCGCCGTTTGGGCGAAGGATATGAACAATGACGGCACGGGGAACGGCACGCCCGACTATCTCGAAGAGCGGCTCGACGTGGCGTTCGAAAGCAAGACGGACGCGCTCGATCAAGCGCTCTTCCCTGAGACCGTAAGGGAACTTCTCGACGGCAACACCGTCACCCTTGCGGGCCTCGGCGAAGACGGCAGACTCATCATTACTGCTCAAAAGGAAGGCGTGAAGTACGTGCTCATCGGTTGGACGGATCAAGAGGGCAGCCACTTCCTCGCCATCGGAGCGGAGCGCTCTGAGATCGCCGCGCTCGGCAGCGGGACAAATCATTATTACGATGCGGGAGCGACCTATATCGCCCGCCTCGCGAACGCAACAAAGCAGGGCGGCAGAAATGTCATCACGCTGTATGCTGTCTGGGCGGCGGACAACGAGAACGAACCCGACAATCCCGACGAGAGCGGCAAGGGCAACAACGAGCCCGACTTCCGTCAGAATTACGATGTAGACTTCCGCAATTTGGCGAACGAAGACAGATCGCTCTACCTGTTACAGTATCAGATGGTGAATACCGCCATCCAGGCAGTCGGCGGCTACTCCTTGATGATCGGCGAGGATACCTATACCCTCATCGGTTGGTCTACGGTCGCGCTTTCGGGCAGCTACATCGTGGAAGAAGCTCCCGAGGCAAACTTCATCGCTCTCAACGGAATTTACACCGTGACTGCCTCCGACGCGGTCAAGAATGAAGAAGGGAAGTATGTCATCACGCTGTACGCGGTTTGGGCAAAGGACGAGAACGTCAACAACAAGCCCGACTACGAAGAGACGTGGTACACCGTAAAGTTTGCCAATGAGCAGTCTTGTGATGTGATAGGGGCGGATGAGGAGCTCTTCAGCCGTACCTTCACGGGGTTGGAAGGCAAACAGCTCCCGCTCGGCAGCGGATATTACAGCACCGCCGATAAGCCTATCTATATCACGGTGGACGGCGTTGACTATCTCCTCTTCGGCTGGACGACGGAGAGCGACATCGGCCTTCTGGAGAAGATGCCCGACGTCACATCCTATCGCGACAGCTATGTCATTTCGGGCGATCACGATAAGGACGGCGACAACAGCATCACGCTCTATGCGATCTGGGTGGAGGATACGAACGGCAACAAGACGCCCGATTGGCAAGATCCCACCTTCAGCATCGAGCTTGCTTATGGGCAGAATGTCGTGGGCGCTGTACGCGGTGGTGTGCTTCCCACGCGGATCGACGGGGCTTACCAGGAAACGCAGACCGTAGATCTTAAGGGGCACATGAGCTACCGCTTCACCGATTACGACGGCTACACCTATATGCTCCTCGGCTGGACGCTCAAAGCGGGCAATTACTTCTATAAAGTAAGCGAGCCCGAAAGCAGTCTTACGCTCCTCAAAGATCAATACACTGTCAACGCAGCGGACGATTCGGACAACGATACCCTCATCATCCTCTATGCGGTTTGGGGCATCGACGATAACGAGGGCGGAAAGGGCAACAATACTCCCGATTGGGAGGAGAACTTCACCGTAACGTTGCAGAACAACTCCGGCGGAACGGTAGCGCCCGAGATGAATCAAAATTGGACGGTCAATGGCCGCGACCTGTTCGATGAGAGCAAGAACTCCATCCCTCTCGACAGAGAGTACAAACTCGAATATGAAGGACACAACTATAAGCTCCTCGGCTGGACGCTCAAATCGGGCAGCTACCGCTTCAACAGTGAGCCGACCTTCGATTACATCAGAGTGGGCGACGCGTATACCGTGCGCGCCGCGGATGCAAATGACAGCAAGATCATCACTTTGTATGCGGTCTGGGGCATCGACGACAACGACGACGGCACGGAAGACTGGAAAGATCTGTTCGACGTCCTGCTCGTAAAGGGCGTAGGAGAGGATGTCAACGGCGTCAAGGAAGATACCTTCTTCACCTATGTCGGCACGGATAGGCAAGTGGGCGATCTCATTTCCCTCACCGTGAGCACGGAGAGCGCGAAGATCTACATCACGACTGCGGACGGCAGGAAATACGTGCTCGTCGGCTGGACGACTGTATCGGGAGAACACATCTTCGACTCCGCCGATCCCACTCTCACCATCCTGAATTCCGCTTATACCGTTACCGCGGCACATGCCGTCAAGTACGATGGTAAGAACCTCATCAGGCTGTATGCCGTTTGGGGCTTGGACGCCAACGATTCGGGCATTGCGGATTGGCTGGAACAGACGTATATCGTCCGCTTCGAAAACAAAGTCTCCGGCACGCTCACGGGCACGACCCTTCCTTACAGCATCAACGGAATTGCAGGAAGGTCGATCATCACGCTCGACGGTCATACGCTCGACACCGAAGACGGACATTATGTGCTCTATGGCTGGTCTACAAGAGAGCTCGGGAATTATCTCTACAGTGAAGAACCCGAGTTAAGAGAGCTCATCGCTCCTTCTGCCGAGTACACGATCACGCCTCCGCTCAGGGGCACGCTCATCACCCTCTATGCGGTGTGGACGGCGGATAACAACCGTGACGGCACGCCCGATTGGGATGAGGACTTCACGGTCCGCTTTGAAAGCGTAGGCGGCGTTCTGGAGCAGACTCTTCCCGACGAGATCACCCTTTCCATGGGCGAGATCGGCGTGAGGAGCATCCCGCTCATGGCGAGCAATCACCTCATCCATGCGGGCAAGGGCTACACCCTCCTCGGCTGGACGCTTGAAGCGGGCGATCACCTCTATGAAAGCGCACCTTCGCTCAAGCTCGAAACTTCTCCCTATCTTGCGCTCGCCGCACACGATACGGACGGAGACAGGATCATCATCCTCTATGCGGTTTGGGGCGTCGACGATAACGACGGCGGAGAGGGCAATGATAAGCCCGACTGGGAGGAGACCTTCACAGTCAAGTTCGAGAAGGGCGCAGAAGGCACTTTGAACGAGGACGCTGTCCTTGAAGAGAAACAAGGCGGCGTCGGCGAACCCGTAGCGCTGTATGAAGGCTACACGCTCACGGTCGGAGAGGACAGCTACATCCTCCTCGGTTGGACGCTTGAAGAGGGCGAGCACCTCTGCAAAGACTTCGAGGCGTTCAGCAAACTCTCGGTATTCGTCGAGCGCTACAACATCGCCGCGGCGGATGCCGTCGGAGATACCATCACGCTGTACGCAGTTTGGGGCATCGACAAAGACGGCAACAGCGAACCCGATTGGGCGCGCAATTACCGCGTGGTGTTCTACAGCACTCTCGGCGATAGCTTCGACGGAGAGGCAATGCCCGATCCCATCTTCATCGCTGCGGATACGGTGATCAACCTGAAGGTGTACGTCGGCATCACGATCCTTGTCGGAGATGAACAATATGTCCTTCTCGGCTGGTCTACGAACGCTCCTAAGCAGCCGAATCTCTGCCGCAGCGCAGACGATTTCAATGCCATTCAGGGCCTCGTGACGGATAAGTTCAACGCGTACATCCGCAATGCGGATGAAGATGGCGTCATCCCGCTGTATGCGATTTGGGGCGTCGACGCGAACAAGAACAACGTGGCAGACTGGATGCAGTCTTACAGCGTCTACTTCATGAACAACGTTGACGGGACGACAGGCCAGATGCCGAGCCCCGAAACGGCGGATGTCGGTCAGGCGATCGACCTTCAGCTTGGGCTCACGCTCACCACTTCCGACGGCACGTATACCCTTCTCGGTTGGACGCTCGAAGAGGAAGGACAGCACCTGTTCACGACCGCAGCGCCTGC
Organism: uncultured Clostridia bacterium; assembly: GCA_947629575.1. Lineage (GTDB taxonomy): Bacteria > Bacillota > Clostridia > Christensenellales > Borkfalkiaceae > Gallimonas. Next base: position 86,579 of record CANREF010000006.1, read on the forward strand.
GTTCAAGTTCTTTACGCCGACCGATCCCTACACGGTACGGGCGAAGGACGCCGATATCCATAACATCATCAAGCTGTATGCGGTTTGGGCGCTCGATGAGAACAACAACGGCAAGCCCGACTACGCGGAGACGCGCTATACCGTCAAACTTGTGAACGATGCCGAGGGCGAACTCACGAGGCTCGAACTTCCCGTCGAATATGCAAATCAGCTCGAAGGGTTTACGATCTCGCTCGAACAGGACGGCATTGTGAATCTCATCGCGGCAGACGGCGTGCGCTATATGCTCATCGGCTGGACGCTTACCGAGGGCACGCATCTCTATAGCGAAGCGCCCGACTTCAGACCGCTCTTGTCCTACTCGGTCTCGGGCGAAGACGCAGACGCGGAGAACACGATCACCCTGTATGCGGTTTGGGCGAAGGATGACAACGACAATCATTCTCCCGACTGGGCGGATAGGTTCACCGTGGAATTCCGCACGAGACAGCCTTGGGAGGATACGATCTATCGCACTCCCGAAATGGACGCGGGCGATACGGTCCAGTTGCGCGAGGGATACACCATTACAACGGACGACGGTAATCACTACACCCTCCTCGGCTGGACGCTCGATCCCGAGAAGGCTATGCTGTTCGACGCCAAGCCCGCTCCCGACTTTGAGTATGAGATGCCCGGCGCGCTCTACACCGTCAACTTCTTCGACGACTATGACGGAGATCTCACGATCGTGTTCTACGCCATTTGGGCGATCGATATGAACGACGGCGGAGAGGGGAACGGCACGCCCGACTGGGAGGAAGAGTACATCATTACCTATACCACGAGATCTTCTTATACGAAGCCCGACAGTGACCAGTATGAGGTAGGAACTCCCGTCACGTTCAACGATGATGCACAGGTCCAATCCAACAGAACGTATTACACCCTTCTCGGTTGGACGCTCGATCCTGTCAAAGCAGGTTACTACACTGTCCGTCCCGACTTCGTCTACTACGCGGCGAACGGGAAGTTGGCCGAATATGCGGACGATAATGTTTACTACGTGAATGCGAGCGACGCAAGTAGCGAGAACAAGATCGTCATGTATGCGGTTTGGGGCATCGATGAGAACAAGAGCGGACTTCCCGATTGGGCAGAGGATTTCACCGTTTCCTATCATACGGGCCTTGATATAGGCGATCCCACAGATTGGAGCACGAAGTTCCCGAGCAATACGAAGGGCATCAACGCTTCCGTCACGCTGCACGAGGGCGCTTACAGCGTCACCGTGGACGGCAAGAAGTATGTGCTCGTCGGCTGGACGCTCACAAAGCCGAAAGACGGAAAGAATTGCTTCGGCGGATTCGGCGCGAACAAGCCCGAGATCCCCAACGAGGCTCTGCGCTACTATGCGCTCGGCGGACTGTACTCCGTGGCTGCGGCGGACGATCTCCTCGGAAACTCCGTTGCGGATAATATCATCGAGTTCTTTGCCCTTTGGGCGCTCGATGAGAACGGCAACGGCACACCCGACTACGATGAGACGCGTTACACCGTGAAGTTCTCGAATATCGTTTCGGGAACGGTAGGGGAGCTTCCCGAGGATGTACTCGATCAACTCGTAGGGTTTACGGTCGCGCTCAAGCAGGGCGGCATAGAGCTCACCACAACAGACGGGAAGCACTATATCCTCGTCGGCTGGACGCTCACAATGAGCGAAGCGGCGTTCTATCTCCGCAGCGCAGAGGACGGCGTGCCGAGCGGTATGCTCACCGAGAGCTATACGGTCGCCGCAGAGGATGCGACGGAAGGTGTCATCACCCTGTATGCGGTCTGGGGCATCGACGAGAACGACAACGACATCCCCGATTGGGAGGATCGGTTCGAGGTGACCTACAAGGATACCGTTGAGCCCAAGGCGACAGATCTTCCCGAGAGTGAGACGCACGGCGTCGGCGACGAGGCGGAAAACTCTAAGAAGACGCTTGCAAACAAGACGGTCAACGGAAAGACTTACACCTTCCTCGGCTGGACGCTCGATAAGACGAATCATCTGTTCGACGAGGAGGAAGGACTTCCCACCCTCTACACGGCGGATAGTGTGTACATCGTTGTGGCGAAAGACGCCGAAACGGGAACGTTGAACATCACCCTCTATGCGGTTTGGGGCATCGACGAGAACGGCAGCCACACTCCCGACTGGGCAGACAGCTTCAACGTGATCTATGCGGACGACGTTGCGCCCGAAGCGACAGATCTTCCCGAGAAAGATCCGAACCTCAAGATCGGCGACGAGGCGGTCGGCTCCAAGGAGACGCTTGCCAATAAGACGATCGACGGCGTGAATTACATCTTCCTCGGCTGGACGCTCGACGAGAAGAACCATCAGTTCGATACGGAGGACGGACTTCCCACCCTCTACACGGCGGAGAATGTTTACATCGTTCTCGCCGCGCATGCGACGGCGGAAGGGGACATCACCCTGTATGCGGTTTGGGGCATCGATGCGAACAAGGACAACATCCCCGATTGGAAGGATAACGTCTACACCGTCACTTTGAAGGACGGCGAAGAGACAGAGCTCAACTTCTCGGCAAAGCGCATCGGCGATACGGTGACGTGGACAGACGCCGCAAGCTGGACGGGCGATCCTTATACCGTGAACGAAACGCGCAAAGATTCGTATGTCCTCATCGGCTGGACGACGGAGACGCTCGCAAGCTACTTCATGACCGCAGAGCCGAGCGTGCATCTCTATGAGAACAGCTACACGCTTCTCCTCGAAGATCTTGTAGGACAGACGATCACCCTGTATGCGGTTTGGGGCATCGATGAGAACGGCAACAATGTCCCCGACTGGAAGGACGCGAAGATCCTCTTCTTCGACGTGAAGGATCTCGCGACAAAGATCCCTTACATGCCCACGGGCATGAGCTATACCGCAGGCACGAGCGCGGCGCTTCCCACCCTCGAAGCGAAGGCGGGAGCGAGCGTTGAACTGCTCGGTTGGACGACCGATCGCGACCTGTCGCAGACGATCTATCTCGACGCTCCCGCAGCTATCTATACGACCTCTTATCCCGTTCCCGCAGACGCAAAGGGCATCATCAAGCTGTATGCGGTCTGGGGCGCAGTCGCCTCCGTGACGCCCGAATGGACTTACGGCGAAGAGGGCAGCAGGCTCAAGAGCGCGCCCAACAGCGACGTCGAAAACGGCACAGTCATCCTGAAGAAGGACGGCGTGCAGCAGGGCGAGGTCTTGGTGGACGGCGATCTGTATTCCGCGCTTGCGGGCGCTCTCAGCGAGAGACTCGACGCGGGCAGCTGGACGATCGAGACGGAGGGCGGCCGCGTGATCGGCAGCTTCAAGGTCAATCGGCGCGCGGTCTCTATCGGCGGCATCACGGCGCAGGATAAGGACTACGACGGCAACAGAGATGCGAAGGTCGACTTCTCTGCGGCAACGCTTACGGGACTTCTTCCCGACGACGAAGTGGACATCGGCACTTGGGATGCATTCGGTCTGTTCGCAGATAAGAATGTCGGCGAGTGGGATGTCACCGTGCAGGGTTACACCTTGATCGGCGAGGATGCGGGCAACTACTACTTGTCCAACAGCAGCTTTGTCACCAAGGCGTCCATCCGCAAGCGCAATGTCACTCCCGGGAACTGGGGCAGATACCTGTTAGCCGAAGACAAGGAGTACGACGGAACGACGGATGCCACGATACTTCCTCATCTCGAAAAGCACAAGTTCGATGGCTATGACCTTTGGTTCACGGTGCTGAGCGCGCACTTCGAGGATGAGAACGTCGGCAAGGATAAGCGCGTCTATGTCGAGCTCGAATTCAGCGGAGCGGATAAGGACAACGTCACGTTGGACGACGTGATCCTCTACGCGGATATCTATCAGGCGCAGAACGAATGGCTCGTCGAGTTCAACAAGGTCAAAGACGGCGTGAAAGGTCCCGTTGCGAAGTGGGCGGGCGAGGGCGAACCTCTCATCGAGTACTTCTACGACAGGGCTTGCACGCGGCCTGTGGAAGATCCTTCCGATCTGCCCGACGGCGTTTACTACGCAAGAGTGACGGTGCAGGAGACCTTGAATTGGATGGGGCTTGAGGACGTCTATGAGTACGTGGTAGGCACGGGCAGCACTGTAACGCCTCCCGCGGAGGAAGAGCCTCTCGACATCACGGCGCTCATCCTGCTGCTGGTCGTGCAGGTAGCTCTGCTCGGCGCAGGCATCGGCGTAGTCGCCGCCGCCAAGAACAAGAAGAAAGAGAAATGATCTCTTTGAAGAAAAAAGGGCTTCGGGAAACCGAAGTCCTTTTTCTTGTCTATATGCGGATCTCGACTGAGGGGGAGTCTCGCTGCCCCTATTAGGGGAAGTCCCCGAACATAGTGAGGGGAAAGGGGTTTTTGAAAACCCTCTGTCGCTCGCTTCGCTCGCGACATCTCCCCTACGAGGGGCGACAAGTGGAGTTACAGCCCGAGACCGAAGTCCTTTTTTCGATGAAAAAACCGCCCGAGGCAATTTGCCTCGGGCGGCGTTCGTATAATGATTAGACGATATAGTTGCTGTCGGGCGCAGCGCCGGCGAGTTCGGCTTTCTGCGCTTCGTAGCCGGGCTTGCCGAGGAGGGCGAAGGTCGCCTTCTTGCCCGCTTCCACACCCGGTTGATTGAATGTGTCGATGTTAAACATCGCGCCCGCATAGGCGGTCTGCAATTCAAAGAGGAAGAGGAGCTGTCCGAGGGTAAATTCGTTCACCTCGGGCAGGGTGATCGTGTAATTGAGCCGTCCCGCCTTGGTGAGCGCGAAAGCCGTCGCTCTGTTTTCCGCTTGGATGAGCTCTTCCATCGTGTGCCCGCCGAGGAAGCCCACATCGGGGATATTTTCGCACCCGTGGGGAATGGGGTACTTTTCCTTGTAAGAGCCGACGGAGAGGAAGGTCACCACTTTGTCGAAGGGGCCCTCGGTGTAGAGCTGGACCTGCGAGTGCTGGTCGGTGACGCCGAGCGCCTTGACGGGGGTCTGCCCGACGTTGCAGGGCTTTCCGTCGAGCGTCACATTCTTGCCGAGCGATTCCGCCCACAGTTGGGCGTACCAGTCGGAGACATATTTCAGATTGTCCGAATAGGGGATGAGCACGCCGATGTTCTTGCCGTCGTTCATCGCGATGTATTGCAAAGTCGCGCTAAGAAGCGCGGGGTTCTTTTGAAGGTCGGGGCTCTTGCAGAGCTTATCCATATACGCCGCGCCCTTCAGAAGAAGTTTAATGTCTATCCCGAGCACTGCCGCGGGCAGAAGACCCACGGGGGAGAGCTCGGAGAATCTTCCGCCAACGCCGTCGCCGAGCACGAACGATTTCACACCGCCGAGTTCCTTGGAGATTTTGACGAGATTGCCCCGCGACGCGTCCGTCGTGAAGATCACATGGTCCTTCACGTTCTCGCCCGCCTTTTTGAGAAGGTCGGCGATCACGAGATATTGGGTCATGGTCTCGCTCGTCGCGCCGCTCTTGGAGATGACGTTGAAGCAGGTCTTCTTCACGTCGATGACGTCGAGAAGTTCCTTCATGCGCACGGGGTCTACATTGTCCTCCACAAAGAAGCGAGGGCCTTTGCGCTTGCTCTTGGGCAGATCGTTGTAGTGGAGGTGGCAAAGGGCATTGAACGCCATGATAGGACCGAGCGCTGAGCCGCCGATGCCGAGCACGACAAAGTTGTCGAACTTTCTGCGCACGTCTTTCGCGGTCGCAAGAATGTCTCCCACGATCTCGTTCTGATTATAGGGCAGTTCCGTCCAGCCCATAAAGAGCTCGTCTTTGCCGCGGTTTTCCGTAACATAGGCGTGCGCTTTGCGGGCGAGCGCTTTGTGGGAATCGATAGTCTTTTGGGAAAAGCCCTTATCGCCCAAATATTTGTCCGTCATGTTGGTGTAGTCCACCGTCACACGGAGCTGCTTTTTCAGTTCGTCGGTCAATCTCATGATGATTTTTATTCCTCCTTGATTTATCGTTCCTTATTGTAAAATACTTTTCGGGGAAAGTCAAGGAGATAGGAAATATTTTCCGAAAATTGTTTAGATCGCCTCCGCCCCGCGCGCCGAGTGCCCACCCCCTTACCCCCTCCAATGGAGGGGGGTGGGGGGTGGTGTCCTAGCGCCTCCGTGGGAGGAGCCTTTTTCGCTGTTCTCCGCGAAGCGGGGCGGCTATTACTTCTGTCGGATGTCGGTATTATTTTTGCTGCTGCTTGTGCTTTTTCTTCTTTTCAACGCATATGGTCGTAATGACGACAATCAACACAATCACCATCGCGCCAATCGGAACAAAAATCACGCGCCAAGAGTTGAACCAATCTTTGAGCGCGCGCCATATACCCCAATCAGACCACTCATCACCCACATAAGTGTCTGTCAAATATACGGCTGCCCGTGTGGGATCTTCAAGTCCTGAAATAACGAATGGTTCGCCTTCGTCCTTGCCCCACTCCACGATTCCGTCATTGTTGACGTCAGAACCCACTTTCCACTTGTTTGGTTTTTCAAAATAAACGTTTTTCATCCTGTTGCAACCACGGAACGCCTCACTTCCGATCCAGGTCACGCTGTCGGGAATTGTGATTTCTGTCAACCCGCTACAACTACTGAACGCCCCACTTCCGATCCAGGTCACGCTGCTCCCTATTGTAACAGAAGTCAACCCGCTACAACTACTGAACGCAGAATCTCCAATCTTGGTCACACTGTTTGGAATGGCAACCGAAGTCAGCCTTCTGTAACCACTAAATGCACTTCTTCCGATCGACGTCACGGGCAGATGATCTTTTCCATGCACATTGGGGATCACAATTTCGGACGCCGTACATTCCCCGATCCCCGTGACGGCATAGCCTCCGTCCTGCAGAACAAATTCCAACCCATAAGTCCCTTTTTCCAACCCGCAGATATCGCACCAATCTTTATTGGAATATGTATGCTTGGCTTCTTCATACTTGCGACCGCAAGCGGTACAGGGATGCCAATGCGTCTCCCGGCCATATTCCCATTCATCGTAATCCACATTGTGCTCGCCGCGGTTAAACTCCTCTTTGCACATGGTACAAATCTGCCAATGCGCCGAATCGTCCGTTTCCCAGCTATCGGATCGATGAGCTATCATATCGACCGTTTCCACGATGTACTGCAGACATACGGTGCAATGTACTTCTCTTGTTCCCGTTTCGGTGCAAGTCGCTTCCTTTGTAATATTCCAATCGCCCTTATGCGGCGCTAACGGAATGCTTCGCGTTTCCGTCTTTCCACAACCCTTGCAGAAACGTCTCTCCGTGCCGTATTCAACGCAGGTGGAAGGAGCCTGCACTCTCCAATCGCCGAATTCATGCTCGTGCATTGCTCCCTTCTGAGCATAAATTACTTCCGCGCCCATGATTTTTAGTTTGATGACGTCGCCGTCGATCGTGCCCTCTGCCGCTACGTCTCTCATGCCGAAGAGCTCCGCATACAGCCTGATCTGATTGCCGTCGAACTCTACGTCGCCGGTGTAGCCGTCTTCATCGGTGTAGCTGTGCCCCTTCAAAATGTAATATGTCTCATAGTCGTACTGCTCGTTGGAGTAGAGATAGTAAGTGCCGTCGTGGCGGTGGATAATAACGATCGGAATCACGATCGAGAGAATCAAGGCGAGCACAAGGGCGGCAATCAAAAAGCCGAACAGCTTTTTATGTTCACTCACCCAGCGCTTGAAAGATCTTTTCTTTTTGGGCTTAGGCGCGGGGCGGGGAGGGGCGTAAAAGCTCTTCCCGCAGTAGGTGCAGAACTTCGCGCTGCCGGGCAAGGATCTGCCGCAGCCGGGGCAGGTCTTTTTTCCCAGCCATTTCGTGCCGCATTCGGGGCAGAAAGTGCCCGCGAATTCCGTTCCGCATTTGGGACATTTGTTCATATGTGTTTCTCCTTTTATAAATTTTTCCAATAAAAAAAGTGTGCCCCCGAACGGGAACACACTGCGTTGGTATCTCCGATCAGGTTACCACACACAAATCGTTTTACTGCATATTTGCCCTATTTTACTACGACATGCAAGAGATACGCAATGCCAAGTTTGCGTAGTAAAGCAGGGGGCTATTCGTTTGTGTGTGGTGAGTTCAGTATAGCATAACCCAAGCGTTTTTACAAGCGTTTGCATAAATTTTTTGCAAAAGAAACGCCCGCACGCTCTTTTAAGAGCGCGGCGGGCGCAAAATGGGGGGCTCTTGCTATCCCTTGAGGGTGGAGCTTTTTGCCCCCTCCTTATGAAGTGAGCCCCAAAAGTTGGACAAAAATTTAATTAAGTGATTTGCGAATGAGTTCGGTATTGAATCGGGCTCATT
>CANREF010000007.1 GCA_947629575.1 uncultured Clostridia bacterium
TCCGTTGTCCCTCCTCTCCCCAAAAAAATACTTCGTCTTTTTTTGGAGACCCCTTTTGCTCGACAGAACCCGTCTTACTTCTTATCTTATTACATAGCCGCCCCGCGAATGCGGGGCGGCTATGTGATCCGACCGGACCTGTAAGCCGGGTTCTTCGTCGGGACAAACTTCGCTTTCAGCCCTTCCCGCTCCGCGAAAAGGGCATCTTCGCTCCGTTGTCCCTCCTCTCCCCAAAAAAATACTTCGTCTTTTTTTGGAGACCCCTTTTGCTCGACAGAACCCGTCTTAGTCTTGCTCTTATCACAAAGGCGTCCCCACACGGGGACGCCTTTGTGATCCGACCGGACCTGTAAGCCGGGTTCTGTCGAGCGCGGTCATTTATCTACGCCTACCGTCGCCGATAGGCTCAAGCGTTATTCACGGACTTCCTCGGGCGGGCAACCCTTGTGAAGAAGCCCCAAACTTGCATCGGACGGGGTTTACATGGCACGGGGCGTTACCGTCCCGTCGGTGAGCTCTTACCTCGCCTTTCCATCCTTACCCGCCGCCGCGGAGATCTCTCCCCGTGGGCGCCCTTTCAAAAGGGATTCGGCGGGCGGTCTATTTCTGTTGCACTTTCCTTAAAGTCACCTTCACCTGACGTTATCAGGCGTCCTGCCCTGCGATGCCCGGACTTTCCTCATCGCGAATTTCTTCGCGCCGCGACCGCGTAGTCCGCTCGGATCATGTACATTATAGCACATTTTTCGGAAAAGTACTTGATTTTTTGCGAAAGTATGATAAAATATTGCCGTAAAAATTTCAGGGGGCAAAACATGAAAAAAACAAAGATCGTCTGTACGCTCGGTCCTGCTTCCGAGACCGAAGAAGTCATATCCGCCATGGCCGACGCGGGCATGAACGTCGCGCGTATCAATTTCTCGCACGGCACGCATGAAGAACATGCAAAAAAGATCGAAGTCATCAAAAAAGTCCGTGAGGAAAAGGGCATTCCCCTCCCTATCATGCTCGACACCAAGGGGCCCGAATTTCGCATCAAGACCTTCAAAAACGGGAAGGTCTTCCTCAACGAGGGGGACACGTTTTCCTTCACCGCCGAGGAGATCGAGGGGGACGAGAAGCGGGTCTCCGTCTCTTACAAAAACATCTGCTCGGAGATGCAGCCGGGAGACAAAATTTTGCTCAATAACGGGCTCATGGTATTCGAAGTGACCGAAGTAAAAGCGCCCGACGTCATCTGCAAGGTCGTCATCGGCGGCGAACTTTCCAACCGCAAGAGCATGTTCTTCCCCGAGAAGGAGCTCGACCTCGTATACCTCTCCGAACAAGATAAGTCCGATCTTCTCTTCGGCATCGAGCACGAGGTGGACTTTGTGGCGTGCTCCTTCGTCTCCAAGGCGCAGGACATTCTCGACGTCAGGAATTTCCTCAAGGAACACGGCAGCAGGGACATCGACCTCATCGCGAAGATCGAAAACCGCGCGGGCGTGAACAACCTCGACGAAATTTTGAAGGTCTCGGACGGGATCATGATCGGCCGCGGCGACATGGGGGTGGAGATCCCCTATGAGGAACTGCCCGACATTCAGAAGTCGATCATCAGCGCTTGCCGCATCGCGGGGAAGAGATGTATCACGGCGACGGAGATGCTTGAGAGCATGATCCACCAGCCCCGCCCCACCCGTGCCGAAATTTCCGACGTTGCGAACGCCGTTTACGACGGTTCGAGCGCCATTATGCTCTCGGGCGAGACGGCCGCGGGCGAATACCCCGTACAGGCGGTCGCCGCCATGGCGCGCATCGCCATGCAGGCGGAGCAAAAGATCGACTACATCCACCGCGTGGAGGACGACAAGTATCTCATCCGCAGTCTCTCGGAAGCCCTCTCCCACTCGGCTTGCCTTCTCGCCCACGACGTGAAGGCGAAGGCGATCGTCGTGTGCACGAGAACGGGCGGAACGGCGAGAATGGTCTCCCGCTTCCGTCCCAATATCGACATCATCGGCATGACGACGGACGTCAAGAGCTACCGAAAACTCGCCCTCTCATGGGGAGTGCTCCCCGTTTTGAGCGAGGAATATTTCTCGGTGGACGTTCTGTTCCACTTCGCAAAGCGCGCGGCAATGGAGAGCGGGCTCGTGAAGAAGGGAGACGTCATCGTCATCACGGGCGGCACGCCCAACGGCAAGAGCGGGAATTCCTCCCTCATCAATCTCGAAACGGTATAACGATTTATATATACGGTATAACGATTTATATGTGGAAAGCCCTCCCGCACGGGAGGGCTTTCTTATTTTCTCGCGAAAAATCTTGCTACGCAATCTTTTCCGCGAGGAAAAATGCTTTTCTATCAATGCAATCGGCTCTCAAAATCGCTTTGTAAAAACAAAAAGCGCGAAGTATCGCGCAAATGTTGTCCCGCAGCGAAGAAGCGTGGTTCTTCTCGCGGAAGTGATTTTGTCATTTCGAGCCGCGCGGAACGCGTGTGTCGAGAAATCTCATCCTTATTTTTTGCGAAAAATCTTGCTACGCAATCTTTTCCGCGAGGAAAAATGCTTTTCTATCAATGTAGTCGGCTCTCAAAATCGCTTTGTAAAAACAAAAAGCGCGAAGTATCGCGCGAATGTTGTCCCGCAGCGAAGAAGCGTGGTTCTTCTCAAACGGGGAGGTCACCACCTGCCGCCGGGGCCGCCGCCCGGGAAGCCGGGGCGCGTACCGGGGCCGCCCGGCTGCGTGGAAGAGCCCACCAAAGTGATGACCCCCGTCACCGTAAAATCGACAAGTTTCGTCTCCCCGCCGTAGATCGAATAGCTCTTTCCCGTTTCGAGTTCGGGACAGGAGAGAATGACCGATTGACATGCCTTTGCACACTCATAGGAGAAGATCTCGCCGCCTTCCCCCGTGAGCGCGAGATAAGTGCCCGCCGCGACCGCGCTTTGCTGCGCAAAGGAAACGACGTTCTGCGCCGAATTGTTCGCGGGCGTCTCGACCATGCCGAGCGCCCCCACCGCAAACAGGTAACCGCCGTTCACCAAAATGCCGCCGTCCGAATCGAGCGCGCAGTTGTCTCCGCGGGTAGAGCCCGAGACGAACGTCCTGCCGCCCGAAAAGAGCATCGTGCCGTTGCTGTCGACGCCGTCTCCCTCGGCGTTCACATAGATCTCTCCGCCGCTGATGATGAGGTGGCAGTTGGAATTGGGACGGCCGGGCACGGATTGAGTTCCGTCGGCGGCGTTGATCCCGTCGTCCACGGCGTTCACCGTCATCTTTCCGCCCGAGATCTCCACTTTCGCGCCCTCGACCCCCTCATAGCTCCTGCGCACGGTGAGTTCTCCGCCCCGATAGGCGAGCAGTTCTTCGCAGTGAAGGGCGTCGTCGCCCGCCGTAATATCGAGAGTGCCGCCGAGCACGTACAGATCTCCGTCCGAATGGATGCCGTCGTCGTTGGCGTTCACCGTGACCGTTCCGCTCTCGATCGCGATGAGATAGTCTTTTACCGTAAGCTCGGTATCGTCTGCTCCCCAATCGAGCGCTCCCGCCTTGATGCCCTTCCCGTCGCCGCTGTCGGAAGAAACCTCGGTGATGGTCGAAGGCGCGCCGCCGTTGGTGGTGATGTTGACGTCGCTTTCCCCCTTGATATAGACATAGCTGTCCGCCTGAATGCCGTCGTCCTTGACGGTCGCTTTGAGCGTTGCGCCGTAGAGCACGACAAAGCCCGTCTCATAGGTGAACGCTGGAGCTTCGGTGAGATCGTCATATGCCGAGATCTCGGCGTGCAGCCCGTCGCTTTGGGCGGTGATATCCAAACTCGCCCCTTGTACGGTGATCGAATCCGCCTTGATCGCATTCTTTTGGGAAATGATCTTCAGACTTCCCTCCCCGTTGATGACAAGCGCGCCCGCCACGTCGACCGCGTTCTTGTTGTCCGTCTCCTCCGTGTTCTCGAGGGTATTCTCACCCACGAGGGTGAGGGCGAGCGGATAGTCGCTCTCGATGACCTTTTTGTCGTTGGTAAGAATGGCGTTTTCGAGAATGAGCCGCACGCCCTCCGCCTTCACGGAGATCTTGCCCGCAAAGCTGCCGCTCACCTTATATTCCCCCGCGGCGGTGATCTTGCCGCCTTCGGGAAGGCTCTCCCCTTCCGTGCCGCTCCCGGCGGTCTCGCCGCCGCCCGTCACTTCCTCGGGAAGTTCTCCCGCGTCCGCGTCGGGGAGCGTCTCCACCGTTCCCCCGCCGCCGAGCACGTCGCCCGGGTTTATAAAACCGCCCGACTGCGTTCCGCCTCCCGTTCCGTTTCCCGTTCCGCCCCGGGTCGCGGGAGCACCGCATGCCGACAGGAGCGCGAGCGCGGCGATCCCCGCAAGAAGGGCAAATTGCTTTTTCATAACCGACCTCCGATCTTCTTTTCTTCCATTGTAAAACTTTTTTCGGAAAATTCAAGCAAAAAATAAACAAGTTGAACAGATTTTTTCAAACTTTCACCTGTTTTTCGCAAAGAGCCCTTTCAAAAAAACCGCTTGCCAAATCCATATAAACGTGCTATAATTTCCACAGATGAAAAAGTTTTCCTTCCTTCCCAATGAACAGAACCTCGGAGAATTGATCCGCCTCGGAAAAATTCTCGTTTTCTGTCTGCTCATTGTGGTGGAGATCATCGTAGCGGCGAACAACCACGGGAGAGTGGTCGGGATCAACGCGCTTTGGGTCATCATCCCCACCGAAGTCGCGCTCGCCGCCGAAAACGCGGTGAAGATGTGGGGGCTCAAAACCTTTAAGAGCAAGATCGCCTGTTATGTGATCGATGTGCTGCTCCTGCTCGTGCTCACCTATTTCACGAACGGCGCGCTCATCTCCACACTCTACATCATCATCCTCACCGAATTTTATTTCAGCCAAAAGGATATGCGCGGGAGCATCGCGATGGGCGTCTCGAGCGTGGTGCTCTTCCTCGTGGTGTTCGCCGTGAGCAGTGCGCTGAAGGGACAGATCGAGGACGTAGCCGCCCTCGTCGCGGGCGCTTTCAACGACCTCATCATCCTCACCCTTCACTTCCTCATCGTCAATTTCACCCTTCAGATCTATCGCAAAAACATCGAGATCGCAAAGACGGTGGACGAGCTCAACGAGGCGAACGAAAAACTTGTCCGCGCAAACGCCGAACTGCGCGCCATCACCGCGCTCGAAGAGCGCCAGCGCATCGCCAAGGACATTCACGACACGGCGGGGCATTCTATTACGACCGTCATCATGCAGACGGAGGCGGCAAAGCTCGTGATCGACAGCGATCCCGCAGAGGCAAAGCGCAAACTCTCCGCCGCAAATCTTCAGGCAAAGCACGCCCTCGAGGAACTGCGGGAGAGCGTCCACCTCCTCTCGGGGGTGGAAAAACGCCCCACCCTCAAGGACGCGCTTTTGAATATCGTACACGAATCCACGGACGGGACGGACATCACCATCCGCAGCGAGATCGAAGATATCGACCTGTGTGACGCAAAGAGCCGCTTTCTGTGCAATTCCCTCAAGGAAGGGATCTCCAACGGCCTTCGGCACGGCGGGGCGACCGCCTTTTGGTTCGAGTGCAAACAGGAGGGAGAAAACCTCGCCTTTCTGCTCTCGGACAACGGCAGGGGGATGAAACTCTCCTCCTTCCGCGAAGGGTTCGGCTTGAAGGGGATGCAGAAGCGCGCCGAGACCCTCGGCGGGAGCGTGTGGTTCGACACAGAGCCGGACGAAGGATTTGAGATCCACATCAGCCTGCCGCTCGACGGCAGTCATAAACAGGAGGAAGGAATATGATCAAAGTTTTGCTCGCAGACGATCAGGCGATCCTTGCGGACGGCGTGAAGAGCGTGCTCGAGACCTGTGAGGAGATCAAAGTGGCGGGGATCGCCCGTGACGGATTCGAGGCGGTCAGGCTCACCGACGAGCTCCTGCCCGACGTCGTTCTCATGGACATCCGCATGCCCAACATGAACGGCGTCATCGCAACGCGGGAGATAAAGCGCGCCCATCCCGAAGTCAAAGTGCTCGTGCTCACCACCTTCGACGACAGCGACTATATCTTAAACGCCATAAACAACGGCGCGAGCGGGTATCTTCTCAAGGATACGAGCTCCTCCGCCCTCATCGACGCCATAAAAAACGCCTATGAAGGGGACACCATCCTTCCCGCCAAGATCGCCCGCCGCATTGCGGACGCGGCGCGGCTCGTCTCCAACGACCGCGAGATCAAGCTCAAGCGCGCCTACTCCTTCTCGGACAGGGAGGTGGAGATCGCGCTCATGCTCTGCGAAGGTTTTACGAACAAACAGATCGCCTCCGCTCTCAAACTCACGGACGGAACTTCCCGTAACTATATCTCCGCCATCTACGAAAAGACGGGCAGCGACAACCGCGCCGCCGCCGTCGAAAAGATGAAGGCGCTCCTGCAGAGCTGAAAGCCCCTTCCCCCCGCGAGGCGAAAGGGACGCAGATCTTGCCGTCAAAGGAATTTCGAGAAATTTGATACGTTAAACTTTATTTTGCGTCCTGCGGAAGCGGGGCGCATTTTTCATCCGATTTCGGAAAAATTTCACCTGCCCGAAGGAAGGAAACCTTGACATCTTCCGCCGTTTATGGTAAAATGAAGACATCCCCCACAAGGAGAAGATCTCATGATGAATTACTTTGAAGAGGCGGTCAAGAGCATTTCGGAAAGCGTTCGCATCGACTCTTCGCTCTCCAAATATTCTTCGAAATTCCCCTTCGGTCAGGGGGCGGCAGACTGTCTTGGACACTTCCTCGCCTTGGCGCAGAAGCTCGGCTTCCAGACGGCAAATTACGATAATTATATCGGCGAAGTCATCTACGGTGACGGCGCAAAGGAGTTTGCCGTCCTTTGCCACCTCGACGTCGTTCCCGCGGGGGACGGCTGGACGAAAGACCCCTTCGGCGGCGTCGTGGAGGATGGCTGCATCTGGGGAAGGGGCACCGTGGACGACAAAGGCCCCGCGATCTGCTGTCTGTATGCGCTCAAGGCGCTCAAGGACAGGGGGTTCGTCCCCTCCCGCAGGATAAAACTCATCGTCGGCTGCAACGAAGAAAACGGTTGGGGCTGTATCGAACACTATAAGGAAGTCGCCCACATGCCCGAAGAGGGCTTCTCGCCCGACGCCGATTTCCCCGTCATCTATGCCGAAAAGGGCATTTTGCAGCTTCGCCTGCACTTCCCCCTTCCCCGCGCGCCCTTCCTTCATCTCGAAGGCGGCAAGCAGGGAAATATGGTCTGCGACCGCTGCGAGGCGACGCCCCGTTCCCTCACCGTCACCAAGGCGCGGGAACTCGGGCTCACCATTCAGGGGAAGAAGATCGTCTCCCTCGGCAAGAGCGCCCACGGCTCTACGCCCGACCTCGGCAAAAACGCCATTCTGCCCGTTCTCCGCTTCTTCGAAAGCAAGAGCGAGGTCATCGGGCGGATCATCGACTGCTTGTTCAACGACGTGTACGGGTTGAAGACCCTCGCGGATGAGACGGGGCGGCTCACGATGTCTCCGAACGTTATCAAATACCGCAAGGGACAGGTACTGGTCCTCACCGACATCCGCTATCCCGCCACCGTGCCCGTAGAGACCGTTCTCGATCTTGTGAAAAAGTTCGGCGTAAAATACGAGACGGTGCACTTCCAGCCCCCCCTCTTTCACGACAAGAAGAGCCCGCTCATCCAAACCCTGCTCACGGCGTTTGAAGAGTGCACGGGCAGGCACGCCTCCCCTATCGCCATCGGCGGAGGGACGTATGCGAGAGCGCTCGAATGCGGCGTCGGTTTCGGGCCCGAAATGCCCGGGGATACCCCCTGCATCCATATGGCGGACGAGCATATCTCTCTCGACCGCGTAAAGCTCCTGCTCGAGGTCTATGAAAAGGCGATCGAACGGTTGACGAAATGACCGCTTCCGAATTCAAACCACATTATAAAGCCGCCCTTCCGCAAATGCGGAAGGGCGGCTTTCTTTCATGCTCTATTGCCGTTTCATTTTCTTTCTGCGGTCGATCAAAAACTTCTTCACGGCATACAGCACGAAGAAGAACAGTGCGCCCGCCGTGGCAACGCACATATCCACCATGGTGTCGGTGAGCGGGTTCTGCTTCTCGTAGATCAGCCGCCTCACATCCTGCATGTCGCTATCGAAGACATAGCTCGCGCCGAATTCGTACACTTCCCAAAGGGCGGCGAAGGAGAGCACGAGCATCACCATGACGATGCAATCGATCAAGCCCGGTTTTTCATGTTTGATGCGGATATAGAGATAGTAGAGCGTCGCGCCCGCCAGCGTTCCGAAAAAGGCGTGGAAGGCCGTATCCCACCAAGGGAATCTCCCGTAAAAACCCAGCGTCGAGCCCAAATCGAAGGTCATGACCGCATGGGCGCACATCAATATGATGAGAAGCCTCGGAAGCTGCAACTTCAGCCATCGGTTGACGAAGACGACGCCAAAGGGAATGACGGCGATCACGGGAAGCCCGATCGTCGTACTGAAATACCGTGCGGGCATGACGGTGAAATACAACACCGTCGTGATGACCGTCATAAGCAGGGCGACGATCGCCGGCAGATAGTCGAGGAACATCCCCTTTCCCTTCTCATCTGTGACAAGTTCTGCATTTTCCACACGTTCCATAGCAAACTCCTTTTGGATCTCAGCCCCCGATGAGCCCGAGGGCATTTCCGTTGACGATCCCGAAACAGCGGTGCATTACCGAAAATTCTTCCTCAGTGAGCCCCCTCTCCAAATGTTTTGTCAGAAGGTCGTTTTCCCTTTTCCAATCCTCCATGATCGCGACCGCCTTATCGGTAAGGGTCAGGATCACCTTTCTTCTGTCGCTCTTCACTTCCTTCCGCTCGAGCAAGCCGAGCTGCACAAGGCTCTCCACATGCACCGAAATGGTGTTCTTCTTGAATTGCCTCTCGTGCTCGATATCCGTCGCCGTCGCGTCGGGACAAAAATACAGATAGGTGAGGATCTCCACGTCGATGCACATCAGGTTGTGCCCCTTGGCGATCCGCTCGTCCTGCTTCCGCCTCGCCAAAAACACGTTGCGGATACATTCCAAAAATAAATTATCGCCCATTCTCCTCTCCTGTAACTTCAAAAATGAATTGTCCCTAATTGAACTAATTCTCATTATAGTCCTCTTCCCCTCTCTTGTCAAGCGTATGGCGCAGAAAAATCGGAAGAATATAAAAAAAGACGGCGGACGCCGTCTTCCGAAGTATGGGTCAGTGTTTCTTTTTGGAGCAGAGGAGCACATACAGCCCTATGAAAAGACAAGCCGCCGCCGCGAGCACGAGATAGCTTGTCCACGCGGGCACGGCGTTCCCGAAGAAATACAAATTGCAGTCGAAGCCGTCCCTCAATCCCTTCACGATCTGCGCGGCTGCGTCGGCAGGCAGTCCCGCACCCGCTTCCCCGACGGCGCTCCCCATGAGGTGGGAATGCAGAAGCCCCGTGCCGTACGTTCCCGGCAGGAACATGATCGCGTTTTTGAGCCCCGCGGCGAGACTTCCGATGGGCATGTACGCCCCGCACAGAAATCCGTATGCCGCCGAGACCGTCGCCTGTATCCCCGTGACCGCCCCCTGAGAGTGCAGGAAGTGGCAGACGACGGAGGAGAGCGCCGTTCCGAAGAGGGTCAGAAGCAGGGTGTCGGCAAGCGTGAGAAAGACGTCCGCCGCGGTCAGATGCCAGCCCGCGATCCCGATGTAGAGAAAGCCCGCAAGGAGGGATACGAAGCAGATGATCGCCGTGACAAAGAAGGTGGAGAGGAAGTAGCCGAGGGCGACGAGGGAGCGCGGCACGGGGGAAACGAGGATGTCGCTCGCCTGTCCGTTCACGCGATCCTGTACCATAATGGTATTGGCGGTGAACGCGATGGTCACGGCGCAGACGGCAATGAGAGAGGAGATGAGCCAGCCCGCCGCGATGCTCTCGACGAGCGCGTCCGAAAGGGCGAAGCCCGTAGCCACCGAGCGAATGGAATCGCGGTAGACGTTCCCCAAAAAGGCGACAAACAAAAAGAGCAGAATGAGCGGCGCCATGAGGGAAACGAAAAAGACGCCCTTGTCGCGGAAATATACTTTACAGTTCCTTGCAATGAGATAGGATAATGTTTTCATTTTAAGTTCCTTCAAAACGGGGAAGGGTCGTTGCCCCCTCCTAAGGAGGGGGGTAGGGGGGTGGTGTCCTTGACTTCTGATAATTCACCACCTCAGTCACCTACGGTGACAGCTCTCCTAAGGAAGGGGGTGCGTCATGCTGAGCGGGAAACGCATTTACGCAGTCCTTTCAAGCTCTCCCCGAAGCATCTAATGTCCCTCCGCGAGATTCTTCGGGGACAACTTTCGGTTTTCATGTCACTTGGTCACCTCAGAATGACGCGGGGGGCGGGGGAGGAGCGTTGCATCTTCCTCAGGAGGGGGCACGGGCTCCCTTACCCGTTCTCGCCGCGCTTGCCTGTGACGGCGAGGAACACGTCGTCCATCTTTCCCTTGACGATCTCGTAGTCGCGGAATAGCTGCGGATATTTCAGAATGAGCTGCGTTGCGGCGGCGGTATCCTTGACCGCGATGCGGAAGGCTTCCCCCGCCCGCTCATACCGAAGCCCCAACGCGCGGAGCTCCTCTTCGCCCACTCCGTAAAGGTTGATAAAGTCCCCCGTGTAGCGGTTTTTGAGCTCGAGCGGCGTGGCGTTCGCCAAGATCTTTCCGCCGTCGAGAATGACGACCCGATCGGCATCCGCCGCCTCTTCCATGTAATGGGTGGTGAGAAAGACCGTCATCCCACGCACCTTTCGGATGGCGTTCACCGTCTCCCAAACTCCCTTGCGCGTCTGCGGGTCGAGCCCCGTCGTCGGCTCGTCCAAGATCAGAATTTCGGGACTGTGCACGAGCGCGCGGGCGATGTCCGTCCTGCGGCGCTGCCCGCCCGACAGCTTCCCCACGGGGCGTTTCAAGAGTTCCTTCAAATCGAACAATGTCACGATTTCTTTGCAACGTCTCTCAAATTCCGTGCCCGTGATGCCGTAGAGCGCGGCGCGGTATCTGAGGTTGTCCCTCACCGAGAGGGACTTATCGAGCGCACTGTTTTGGAACACGACCCCGAGTTTTTCGCGGACCGCGGCGGGCGCGTCGTCTACGTCTCTCCCGTCCACCTTCACCGAACCGCTTGTGCGCTTCTGCTCGCCGCACAGAATGGAAATGGTGGTGCTCTTGCCCGCGCCGTTCACGCCGAGAAAGGCAAAGAACTCCCCCCGCTTCACCGTGAAAGAGATGTCGTCCACCGCCTTCACATCGCCGTAATATTTTTTCAGATGTTCTATTTCGATGATGTCCATGATCTTCCTGTCGGCAAAACCAAAAAAATAACAACCGTTATATAACGATCGTTATTTTATCATATCAAACGGAAAGTGTCAACCGTTCACTTTATTCCGCGGGCTTATACTTGAGGGCGAAGACCGCCTTGGGCGCGGACTTCACCGCCTTGACCGCCCTGCCCCGCCCCGAAGTGACGTCGATGGGCACGTCTTCGGTGGAGATCTCCGTCATCTCGTCCTCCGTCTCCACGGCGAGCATATAGGGAACGGTGACGTAGTTCGCAAAGAGGATGACCTCCCCCTCTTTGAGCGCGGCAATGCGCACTCCCTTACAGTTGCGGTTGAGGGGATCTACCTGCGCGGCGATGACCCGTTTGAATCTGCCGCCCGAGATCGCGGTGACGATCTCCCCTTCGCCGTCGATCTGGGAGGCGAAGATCACCTCGTCGCCCTCCTTGACGTTCATTCCCTTGACGCCGCCCGCGATCCTGCCCTGCACGGGGATATCGTCCTTCTTCGCGTTGAGGCACATCCCTCCGCGCGTGACGAAGAAGACTGTCTCGTTCTCGTCCTCGACGTCCGTCTGAACGGCGACAACTCTGTCCCCCTCGCCGAGCTTGATCGCCTGAAAGGCGTTCTTGGCGACCGAATAATCGCTCCAAGCCGACTTTTTGAGCATCCCCTTCTTTGTGACGAAGAGGAGTTCCCCCTCCTTTTGGGAAGCGGGGAATACCGCCACGGGACGTTCTCCCTTTTCGGCGTCCTCCGCAAGTTCGGAAAGGGGCGTTCCCGCGTCGGAGAACTTGCAGTTGCAGTCCCCCGCGACGATGCGGTAGCAGTTGCCGAGGTCGGTGAACACAAAGGCGTCCTCATCGGAGAGAATGGGACAGTATTCCCCGAGCAGTCCGCTCGGGCGGGTCTTGTCCGTGACCGCCTTGTTCGCCGCGGCAAAGTTCTTTTCGCTCACGCATTTGAGCGTGCCCTTGCCCGAGATGCCGAGGAAGCTCTTCACCCCCGGTTCGCGGATATCGGTGCGCTCGGCGTCGGCGTCCTTTTCGTCATAGACGAGGGTGGACTTCCGCGGCGTCTTGTACTTTTTCTTGATCTCGAGGATCTCCTCTTTCACGACGTCGAGCTGCAGCTTCTGGCTTCCGACGATCGCCGTGAGCTTCTCGATGAGCGCCTTGAGCTGTTTCAATTCCTCCTCGAGTTTGAACACTTCGAGCTTGGTGAGGCGGGCAAGGCGGAGATCGAGAATGGCCTGCGCCTGCCGCTCGGAGAGGTCGAAGCGCTTGCGCAGCTTCTCCCGCGCGTCGGCGGTGGAATCCGCGCCCTTGATGATCTTGATGACCTCATCGATGTTGCGCACGGCGATGATGAGCCCTTCCAAGATATGGCAGCGCTCCTTCGCCTGCGCAAGGTCGAACTTCGTGCGGCGGAGCACCACTTCGCGCTGGTAATTGACGTAGTACTTCACGATCTCGGCAAGTCCCATGAGGAGGGGCTTCCCTCCCGCGATGGCGACCATGTTGATCCCGAAAGTCGTTTCGAGGTCGGTGTATTTATAGAGCACCTTCAGAATGGCGGGGATATCCGCATCGCCGCGCACCTCGATGACGGCGCGCATTCCGCTGCGGTCGCTCTCGTCGGTGACGCGGGAAATGGAGGAGAGCGCCTCCTTCTTCTCCTCGCGCAGTTCGGCGATACGGCGGAGCAGGTTCGCTTTGTTGACCTGATAGGGAAGCTCGGTGATGACGATGAGTTTCCTGTCCCCCTCCCCCGCCTCGACGCGGATGCGGGCGCGGAGGGTGATCTTCCCCTTCCCCGTTTTATATGCCTCCTCGAGCTCGTTCGCGATGATGTAGCCTCCCGTGGGAAAGTCGGGCGCGGGGATGTATTTCATGAGCTCTTGGAGCTTGATCGAGGGCTTGTCGATATAGGCGACAACGCCGTCGATGGTCTCGGCGAGGTTGTGCGGGGGGATATTCGTCGCGAGCCCCACCGCGATGCCCGACGCGCCGTTCACCAAAAGATTGGGGAAGCGCCCGGGGAGCATATCGGGCTCTTTCAAGGAATCGTCGAAGTTGAGCGAGAAGGAGACGGTGTTCTTGTCGAGGTCGCGCAGAAGTTCGAGCGCGAGGGGCTCCAAGCGGGCCTCTGTATAGCGCATCGCCGCCGCGGGATCGCCGTCCACCGAGCCGAAATTGCCGTGACCGTTCACGAGCGGTCTGCCCATGTTGAAGTCCTGCGCCATGCGCACCATGGCGTCGTAGACCGAGCTGTCGCCGTGAGGGTGGTATTTGCCCATGCAGTCGCCGACGATACGCGCCGACTTCTTGTGCGGCTTATCGGGCATGAGCCCCATTTCGTACATCGTATAGAGAATTCTGCGCTGGACGGGTTTCAATCCGTCCTCCACGCGGGGCAGAGCGCGGTCCATGATGACGAACTCCGCATACGGGAGCATGGAATTGGGAAGGACTTCCTCAAGGGGCAGACGGAAGAGCGTCCCCGTCGGCTGTTCCTGCGTCTTCTCAGTTTTCTTCATCTGTGCCCTCCTTTGCGGGCTTTACCCGCTGCATGAACGAATCGGTCTTGTTGAAGTTCGCGTTGCGGTTCAGATATTCCTTTCTGCCCTCCACCTTGTCGCCCATGAGCATGGTGATCATGCGGTCGGCTTCGGTCGCGTCCTCGAGCGTCACCTGCGTGAGGTTGCGCCGCATGGGATCCATCGTCGTCGTCCAGAGTTGTTCGGCGCTCATCTCGCCCAAGCCTTTGTAGCGCTGGATGAGGTATCCCTTCCCCACCTTCTCGATCTTTTCCTGCAATTCGTTGTCGTCATAGGCATATTCCTCGACGGAGCTGTTCTGCTTATAGACCTTGTAGAGGGGTGGCATCCCAATGTAGACGTGCCCCGCGTTCACGAGTTCGCGCATGTAGCGGAAGAAGAAGGTGAGCAGGATGCAACGGATATGGAAGCCGTCCTGATCGGCGTCGGAGAGGATGATGACCTTGTGGTAGTTGAGCTTGTCGAGGTTGAAGTCGTTGCCGAGCCCCGCGCCGAGCGCGGAGATGATCGTGCGGATCTCCTCGTTGGCGAGCACCTGATCGAGCCGCTTCTTCTCGACGTTGAGGGGCTTGCCGCGAAGGGGCAGAATGGACTGGTATTGCCGTACCCGCGCTTGCTTTGCGGTGCCGCCCGCGGAGTCCCCCTCCACGATGAACAGTTCGTTGAGTTCGGGCTTTTTGCCCGTGCAGGCGGCGAGCTTTCCGACGAGCATGAGCCCGTCGATGCTGTTCTTGGCGCGGGCATTGTCCTTTGCCTGCCGCGCCGCGAGCCGCACCCGCGCCGCTCCCTGCGCCTTCTTCAATATCTCGTCGAAGGACTTCTTATAGCCGTTCTGCCCCGCAAGGGTGCGCAGGCCCTCGACGACCGCGCTCTCGACGGGCGTCTTTGCCTCGGGATTGCCGAGCTTGGTCTTGGTCTGCCCCTCGAACTGCACGTTCTTCATCTTGATAGAGAGAACTGCGGTGAGCCCTTCGCGGAAGTCGTCGCCGAGATAGTTCGCGTCCTTGTCCTTGAGCGCCTTCATCTCCCGCGCATAGTCGTTGAGCATACGGGTGAGCCCGCTGCGGAAGCCGATCTCGTGGAATCCCCCCTCGGGCGTGGGGATGTTGTTCACGAAGGAAAAGAGGTTTTCGGTGTACTCCCCCGTGTGCTGGATGGCGAATTCGATGAGGATGCCGTCCTTCTCCGTCCTGTAATAGAGAGGCTTTGCGTAGAGGGTGGTCTTCCCCTCGTTGAGCGATTTTACAAAGTCGGACACGCCGCCGTCGTAATGGAATTCCACGCTGTACGGCTGCGTCGCGCCCGCGAGGTCGAGCTGTTCGATCTCCTCCCCTTCCTCCGCGGCGCGGAATTCGTTCATCGTGATGCGCTCGTCGGTGAGACGGATGGTGAGTCCCTTGTTCAGAAAGGCGAGCTCATTGAGACGGTTGGAGACCGCCGAGAGCTGGAAATCCACAGTGGTAAAAACGGTGTCGTCGGGCATAAAATGCACGAACGTACCGTGTTTTTTTGTCTTTTGCTTGGTATCCTGCAGGGGGGCGACGGGCACGCCCGACTCCACCTTTTTCTTCTTCACATCGTAGGCGGAGCGGAACTCCATTTTGTAGGTAGTGCCGCCCTTGTAAACTTCCACTTTGAGCCATTTGGAGAGCGCATTTGTGACGGAAGCGCCCACGCCGTGCAGCCCGCCCGAGTAGGAATAGTTGTGCTCGTCGAACTTCCCGCCCGCATGGAGCTGGGTGAAGACGACCTGCACGCCCGAGACCTTCATCTTGGGATGGATGTCCGTGGGAATTCCTCTGCCGTTGTCCTCCACGGAGGCGCTCCCGTCCTTGTGGAGGATGACTTCGATCTTGTCCGCAAAGCCGTTTGCCGCCTCGTCGATCGCGTTGTCCACAATCTCCCAGAGGATATGGTGAAGCCCCTTGCTGCCCGTAGAGCCGATGTACATGCCGGGACGCAGCCGCACCGCCTCGAGCCCTTCGAGAACGGTGATGTCCCCCGCATCATAATGATTTGCCGCCATAGTTACCTCGAAATATAGTAATTTTCCGAAAGAATTATACCACATCTTGGGATTTTTGGCAAATACTTTCCGCCATAATATGACATTTTTCGCAAGCCGCTTCCTTATCCCCGCCCCGCCCGAAGGAGCAGGAAGGGGGAAATCTTCGCAGAGGAGAAAAATCCCGAAAAATTTTTTGTTTCCCGGTTGACTTATCATGAAAAAATCGCTATAATATTTGCGGCGTTTAATGGGTACATGCCCACACGCGCGATAAAAATTCAAAAATTATATTTTTTATGGAGGTTTTTTGAGAAATGACCAAGATGACGATCGACGGCAATACCGCCGCTTCCCATGTCGCTTATGCGTTCTCGGAAGTGGCAGCCATCTACCCCATCACACCCTCCTCTCCCATGGCGGAATCTGCCGATGAATGGGCGACGCAGGGCAGATTGAACATGTGGGGGCAGAAGCTCCGCATCACCGAGATGCAGTCCGAAGGCGGTGCCGCGGGCGCCGTACACGGCTCTTTGGCAGCCGGCGCACTCACCACCACTTATACCGCTTCACAGGGGCTTTTGCTCATGATCCCCAACATGTACAAGATCTCGGGCGAACTTCTCCCCATGGTCATGCATGTCTCCGCACGCGCTCTCGCGGCACATTCCCTCAACATCTTCGGCGATCACTCCGACGTGATGGCCTGCCGCCAGACAGGTTTTGCGATGCTCTCGAGTTGCTCCGTTCAGGAAGTGATGGATCTTGCGACCGTTGCGCACCTCTCCACCCTGCGCGCCCGCGTTCCCTTCCTCTCCTTCTTCGACGGCTTCCGCACCTCCCACGAGGTCAGCAAGATCGACGTCATCGACTATGACGAACTCAAAGCCCTCTTCGACAAGAAGGGACTTGCAAAAGACGTTGCCGCCTTCCGCTCCCGCGCCCTCAACCCCGAACATCCCGTCCAGCGCGGCACGGCGCAGAACGGCGATACTTATTTCCAGAACCGCGAGACAGCGAACAGCTACTATGCCGCAGTTCCCGGCATCGTGCAGGAGATGATGGACGAAGTTTCCGCCCTCACGGGAAGGAGCTATCACCTCTTCGACTACGTGGGCGCAAAGGACGCGACCGAGATCGTCGTCATCATGGGCTCGGGCGCGGAGACCGTGGAAGAGAGCATCAACAAGCTCAACGCGCAGGGCAAGAAGTACGGGCTCATCAAAGTCCGTCTGTACCGTCCCTTTGTCTCCGACGCCTTCATCGCGGCCATCCCCAAGACGGTCAAGAAGATCGCCGTCCTCGACAGGACGAAAGAACCCGGCTCTCTGGGCGAACCCCTCTACCTCGACGTGTGCACCGCGCTCCTCGAAAAGGGCGTGAGCGGCATCAAGGTCGTCGGCGGCAGATACGGCCTCGGCTCGAAGGAATTCAACCCCTCCATGGTCCTCTCCGTCTATAAGAACCTCGACAAGGACGAACCCAAGAACCACTTCACCGTCGGCATCACCGAGGATGTGACGAACAGCTCCCTCGACTTCTCCGAGAAGTTCGACGCTGCTCCCGCGGGCTCTACTTCCTGCAAGTTCTACGGGCTCGGCTCGGACGGCACAGTGGGCGCGAACAAGAACTCTATCAAGATCATCGGCGACCATACCGATATGTATGCGCAGGCTTACTTCTTCTACGATTCCAAGAAGTCGGGCGGCATCACCGTCTCCCACCTCAGATTCGGCAAGACGCCCATTCAGAGCGAATATCTCATCGACGCGGCCGACTTCATCGCCTGCCACAACCCCTCTTACGTCATCCGCTACGATATGGCGAGCGACCTCAAAGAGGGCGGCTCTTTCCTCCTCAACGCGCCTTGGACGACGGTGGAAGAGCTCGAGCACAACCTTCCCGCCAAGATGAAGAACCTGCTCGCGAAGAAACACGCCAATCTCTACGTCATCGACGCCATTGCGATCGCGCGCAAGCTCGGCCTCGGCGGCAGAACGAACACCATTCTGCAGTCGGCGTTCTTCCTCATCAACGAACAGATCATGCCCTATGGCGACGCTGTCGACTATATGAAAAAGATGGCATACAAGTCCTTTGCGAGAAAGGGCGACGCCGTTGTGCAGATGAACTACAATGCGATCGACTCCGCGAAGGAACACCTCGTCAAGGTGGAGATCCCCGCCTCGTGGGCGACCACGGCGGAGGGCGCGGAGATGGTGAAACTTGCGGACAACGACTATTTCCGTTCCGTGATCGCTCCCATCCTTGCCCTCGAGGGCGACAAGCTCCCCTCCTCGGCGTTCAATGCGGACGGCTCTGTGCCCACCGGAACTACCAAGTTCGAAAAGCGCGGCGTCGCCGTCACCGTTCCGAAGTGGAACATCGACAAGTGCATCCAGTGCAACCAGTGTTCCTTTGTCTGCCCCCATGCCTGCATCCGTCCCTATCTCGTGGAAGAGGGGAAGGAAGTTCCCGCCGAATTTGCGACGAAACCCGCACTGCAGGCAAAGGGCTATAACTTCCGCGTGCAGGTGAGCCCGCTCGACTGTATGGGCTGCGGCGTCTGCGCCGACGTGTGCCCCGTCAACAAGAAGGCGAAAGCGGACGCCGAGAAGAACGGCGCAAAGGCAGATCCCGCCGCTTGCGCGCTCAACATGGTGCCTTTTGCAGAACTCGAGGAAGTGGAGGCGAAGAATTGGGAATTCGCGCAGGAGCTTCCCGACGTTCCCAAGGAAGTCACCGCCAAGATGGCGGACGTCAAGAAGTCCCAATTCACCCATTCCCTCTTCGAATTCTCGGGCGCTTGCGCGGGCTGCGGCGAAACTCCCTATGTGAAGGTCGTCACCCAGCTCTTCGGCGACAGGATGATCGTTGCCAACGCTACGGGCTGTTCCTCCATTTACGGCGGTTCTTCCCCCACCTGCCCCTACACGACGAACAAACAGGGCCACGGTCCTGCATGGGCGAACTCCCTGTTCGAGGACAATGCGGAATACGGCTACGGTATGCACCTCGCCTATAAGGCAAGAAGGGGCGCGCTCGCAGAGAAGATCGTGAAACTTTCCGAGATGTGGAAGGAATATCCCGAATGCGTCGCTCCGCTCACGGCATGGCTCGAGGGCTGCGACGACGCAGAGGCGAGCAAGACCGCTTCTGAAGCGCTCATCAAGGAACTCGAAGAGTGCCGCAAGGAATGTGAGGGCGAAGAACTTTCGCTCGTGGACGAGATCCTTGCCGACAAGGACTGCCTCGTGAAGAAGTCCTTCTGGATCATCGGCGGCGACGGTTGGGCGTATGACATCGGCTACGGCGGACTCGATCATGTGCTCGCGTGCGGCGAGGACGTGAACGTGCTCGTGCTCGACACCGAGGTGTATTCCAACACGGGCGGACAGGCAAGTAAGTCCACCCCCATCGGCGCGGTGGCGAAGTTCGCTTCCAGCGGCAAGCGGGTCAAGAAGAAGGACCTCGGCATGATCGCGGCTTCCTACGGATATGTGTATGTCGCACAGTGCGCGATGGGCGCCGATCAGGCGCAGCTCGTGAAGGCGCTCAAAGAGGCGGAAGCCTATCACGGACCTTCCCTCATCATTTGCTATGCGCCCTGCATCAACCACGGCATCAATATGATGAAGTCGCAGGCGGAGGAAAAGAACGCGGTGGAATGCGGATATTGGCAGCTCTATCGCTACAATCCGACGCTCGCGGCAAAGGGCGAAAATCCCTTCACCCTCGACAGCAAAGATCCTACGGGCGACTATCAGGCGTTCATTTTGGGCGAGACCCGCTACGCTTCCCTCAAGAAGACGCAGCCCCAGCTCGCGGATGAGCTCTTCAAAAAGACGGAAGAGAGCAGTATGGAGCGCCTTGCGGGTTACAAGAAAATGGCAGGGAAAGAGTAAAATTTCTCATAACGTATAGGAAAAAACGGTCCGTCGGAATATCCGACGGACCGTTTTTCATATGAGCTTTTTTAGAAAATAAGGAAAAGGGTTCAGCTCAGAAATTCCCGCATGACGGCGCGTTCGAAGGCGAGCGTGTGCGGAGCGCCCGCTCCGCCGTAAGTGGACGAATTGTGCATGTACACCGCCGTGAGATCGTTTGCGGGATCTACCCAAAAATGAGTGCCGAAAGCGCCGCTCCAACCGAACGACCCCGCCGTAAGGGGCTGGTCCTCATTGCGCAAAGAGAGGGCGCGCACCCCCAACCCCCAGTTGAAGATCGGATAGATCCCCCCGATGCTCTCATCGAGCTGCGGTTTCGACATTTCGATCGCGCTCTCCTGCGTCAGGATCTCCCGCTCCCCCTTTCTTGCGCGGCGGAGCATTTCCGCAAAGCGCACATAGTCGCCGAGCGTCGAGAGCAGTCCCGCGCCGCCGCCCGTGTACCCCAAGGGGAAATCGTTGAAATTTCTGAGCGCCTCTTCCTCGATCAGTTCGCCCCCCTCCGCGCGGTAGTTCGAAGCGATGGTCTCCCACGCGCGGCCGGTGAGCAGATAGGAGGTCTCCTCCATGCCGAGCGGCGCAAAAATGCGGTCATGCACGAATTTTCCGTAAGAGATCCCCGACGCAAGTTCCACGATGCGCGCCACGATGTCCAGCCCGACGACGGCGCTGTAAAACTGCGCCGTTCCGGGACGAAAGTCCATGAGCATCCCCGCATAACGCTCCACCGCGGTCGCGAGCGTATCACCGTCGCGCGGGCAAAAAGCGGCGTACTGCATCTCTCCCGCCTCCCCCGCGCCGATCCCCGCGGAATGGGTGAGCAGCTGACGCAGGGTGAATTCCCCCGCGAGCTCGCCCGCCGTGAGTTTCCCCCCGCCGATGACGGCAAGGCGCATCTTCCCGAATGCGGGAAGGAACTTCGCCGCGCTGTCATCGAGCGAAAAGAGCCCGTCCTGTACGCACAAGAGAGCCGCAACGGTGGTGACGGGCTTCGTCATGGAGGCGAGGCGGAACGCCGTGTGTTCGCCGACGGGCACGTCTGCCCTCGCCACCCCCGCAAATCCACGGAACAGACATTTGCCGCCGCGGTAAACGGCGGCGGCACACCCCGCCACTTTGCGGGAACTCACCATCTTATCCAAAAATTCTTGCATCGTGTTACCTCTCCGATATTGTAACATTTTTCCTTGGGCTTGTCAAATACCAAAAAAACAGACCTACCCGCGAACGGATAGGTCCTTTTTTCAGCAGTAAGACGCCAACAGATCGTACAACGTCTGATAGTATTCGCCGAGATAACTTCGGGCGAGAGAGTCCGCGCCGTAGGCAGCCAGCCGCGCCTGCGGGTTGGTCGTCACGTGCATGTAGTAATCGCGCACAACGAGGAACCGCTGGGGGTAGTCGAGATTGTAATTGGGATTCTCGGGATAGCGATATTTCCCGTTCTCGTTTTCGTCGCCGTAGAGGGATTCGAGGGCAAGGCGGTGGAGAAGATCCTCCCGCACAACGTCCACCTTTTGCTCGGTCTCGGCGTCCGTTTCCGCACAATAGCACTGATAGGTGGTCGCCCGCGCCACATGGTTGGTGAGCAGTTTCAGGCGCACCTTCTCCTTCTTCTTCTCCCCCGCCGCAACGATCGCGTCCTTTTCCGCCTGCGCGGCACGGATCATCGCATACTGTAATTGGCTGAGATTCTGATATTCGGGCGCGGAGGTATCGATGATGTCGATCACCATTTTGCCACCTCCTCCCTGAAGTCGAACACGACCGCGCGGATACAGGCGTTTTCCTCAATGGTACGCACGTCGAGCGAAAAACCTCTTCCGCGGACGGGAAGGGGAAAGCGCAACATCTCGCCCGCTCTGCCGTACACCGCACGCTTCATGCCGTACTCCCCCTTTGCCTCCACGCGGAAGTTCCCCTCTCCCTCGATCATGATGCCGTCGAGAAATTTATTGCGCGGAGCGAGCCCGGGGAAGACGGGTCCTGTCTTCAGAACGCACTCCCTGCGGCGCATGGCGGGAAGCCCCCGCTCGGTCAGGGAATACAGTTTCCCCTCCTCTGAAAACAGGAGCTTTTCGCCGCCCGCGAGCTGTTCGGCGCGCATACGGATGAGATGACCGCTCCGACGGGCGGGCTCTACGCACCAGATACAGCGCTCGTCCATGGCGCGGACGGCGGCATAATACTTTCCGCCCGCCGTTGCCGTGACCGCTTCGGTGAGATCGGCAAAGGCGTCGCCGCAGCCCGAAAGCCGCACGCACTTCCCTTCGCCGAGACAGTAAAGGCCGTTCTCCGCGAGAAAGAGCACCTCCCCGCCGCACGGGCGCACCGTCCCCTTCCCGATCTTTCCGCCCGCGTAGGGCAGTTCCTCCGCGCGGTAGGAGAGCTCGTCTCCCGGCGTCGTAATGCGCGCAACGCCCCGTTCGCGGAAGGCATAGAGGCGGTCGTCGAAGGAGACGAGGGTATGGATGTCCCCCAAGGGCGAGGGAAGTTCCACTTCCCCCGCCCCGCGCAGGGCGATGTCCGTCTCCAAGGGAGAGAGGGGCTTCGTCCAGCACAGCTTAGAACCGCTTGCAAAAAAGAGCCGCTCGCCGTGCACACATCCGCATTTCGCCCCGTTCATGACGCGCTCCGCCTCCCCGTCCGCCGTGAGGAGGAAGCAATCGGCGTCGGTTACGGCAAAATACATAGTCGCGCCCTGCGGGGAGACATAGGAAAGGACGGTATGGGGCGCGGAGGCGAGCGGAAAACGCAACCCGTCCGCCGAAAGAGCGCCGTCGCGGTAGATAAATTGGGTGAGGACATGTCCCGAGGCGGTCAAGAGAAGATCGCCCGCCCCGAGCGCTTCCTCGAATTTTGCCCCTTCCGCACAGCAGATCCCCCTGTCCGTCTCGCGAAAATGCAACCCGTTTGCGCGGATCGCGCTCTCTGCGCCGCCGAACAGCGTCAAAGTGCGGCGGGCGGTACGATGCCGAAGGACGGGGGCGCACAGCTCTTTTTCGTAGATCATGCCCACCTCCTTGACCGCACCGAAAGGCGTTTGTGCAACGTATTGGCGGCACGCAGGGCGTCGCGGAATTTCTTCTCCCACATCGCGGCTTCCCCGTACTGTCCGCCCGTGAGGCAGAATTCACAGCATATGCCGAAGGAGAGCAGGCGCGCGGAAATCTTTTCGCCCACTTCCCAGTCGTCTCCCCACTCCTTCTCTTTGGGCGAATATGTATAAGAAACCTTGATACGTCCATCGTTTTTTTGTACAAAGAGTGCGGAAACAGAGGTCTCGAAGGAGAGCGGAGCGCCGCCATTTTCCCAAACCCCCAGCACCTCCACCGGGCAGCGGGAGAAGCGGGAGAAGGGAATTTCTCCCTCCTCCGCCCCCAAGATGTCCTCCCGTTTGAGAGGGAAGTAGTCGAGCGCGATCTCGTTCTCGACAAGGTTATAACAGCGCAGAAGAGAGGCAAGCTCGCCCGCGGGCTCTGCCGCACAGTTCTCCGCCTGTGCGACGAGATCCTCCCTGCCCAAATTCGCCGCGGCGAGCGAAATCACGTTCCTGACCTTCATGCTCTCTCCTTATTTCTCTTCGATCCCCGTAAGACAGCCCTGTCCGCAGGGACGGTAGCACATCAGTTCGGCATACTTGACGAGGGTCGCCGTATAGACGGGCTTCCCCGCGATCTGCTTTAAGATCTTGCCGTCCTCCCCCTCGAGCCACTGCCAATCGCAGAGCTGGTGAAGGGCGAAATCGTCGGTGTTGATGAGATACATCGTACCGGCGGGGCAGAAGCGGTCTGCGACGACGGGGATGCCGTTGAAGGAGAGCGCCGTGTGCCCGCCTTCGAGAGCGAGCGGTTCCATTCTGCGATAGGCGGCGAGCGCCTCGATGAGGGCGCGGCGGACGCCGAAGGAGCAGAGGATGAAGTTGATCTTCCCGCCGCCGATTTCTTCCACGGCGTCGATCGAGGCCTGCAAATTGGTCTCGGTGATCTCGCCGAACGAATCCTTGGCGTAGGGCTTGAGCCAGCTGTTCTTGCTCTTGTCGAGCCCGTAGAGAGTGCCCGTCTCGGCAAAGATCGCCTTGAGCCCCGTGAGTTCGAGCCCGTAAGAATTCTGCACGACAAGGAAGTCCCCTGCGGCGAGAGTGCCGTCGGAGAGGGTGATCTTCTTGTTCGCGCGGTCGATGGAAGTGACGGTGACGCCCCCCTGCTTGAGGGTCTTTCCCGAGGCATAGATATCGACGATCATTCCCTCGGAGAGATATTGCACGCTGTCCACGACGTTGCCGTCCGAAACGGAGGAGACGGTGGCAAGAGTGCCGCTGCCGTCACCGAAGAGCATCCTGCCGAAGTTGTAGGAAGAGCTCTTCACGAGCGCGTCCATTTCATCGTTGAGCAGATTGACGAAAGCGCCCTCGCTGTTCGCAGAGGCGCGGATCGCCTTATCCGAGATCTCGATCGTACCGTAGAGGTTCTTGAGGGTGGAGACGAGCTGGGCATAGTTGCCGCTTCCCGCCTTGGGGAGAGCGCCTTCTTCCGTGCCCGCGCCGATGCCGCCTGAGAGCCCGTAGCGCACCAGCTTGCGCACGTCTCTTCCCCACACATCCGAAGTCGTCTTGTTCACGGCGGCAAGGAAGGGGTTCGCCGACTTGTCGAGCTGCTCGCCCACCACGTCGAGATAGTACGATTTGAGAACGCTGTCCGCAGTTTGAGTTGTTACCATAAAGTTTTCTCCTTAATGATTTTTTTTGAGATAGCCGAGCGCGAGCTTGCCCGCCTCGGCGAGCGTTTTGGGACGGTCACCGGGGGCGGGAACGCCTCCGCCGCCCGTCATGAGCGGCACTCCCCGAAGGGATCTCAGATAGTCCGAGAGCACATGGGCGCGCACCTCCTCATTGTCCATGACCGCGCGGTAGAGCGCTTCGCTCCCGCTCTCCGCAGTTTTCTCGGGCTCGGGCGAGGGCGCATTGGCTTGTCCCTCTTGAATGGGGGTCTCCGCCGCCTTATTCTCCTCGAGCGCCTTGAGGCGCCGGCTGCGGCGGGTGAATTCCGCCTCCAGCTCCGTGTAAGCCTTCAGAAGGGCGTCGACGCTCTTGAATTTTCCGAGATCGGGCGTTTTGCCCTCCGTCTGTACGTTATCCTCTTCCATTTTCTTCTCCTTGATCTTTTTGCAGGGCGCGGTGGGAGGCAATGTGGCGCACGAGCCTTTGCTTGTTCCCCTCGTCCTGTTCGCCCCCCGACAGGAGGGCGCGGGTGTGTTCGGTGATATGGAGGGCGTGATCGTCATACCCGTCGGCGGGGACGTCCTCCTCCTTGAGCAGAACGTTCTCCCGTTCCGCCTTGCGCAGATGCAATTTGCTCACGTCCCGCGCCGTCTCGAGATTGCCGAACCCGAGCGCGTCGAGCACCTTGTTCCGCACTTCGTCGCCGAGGTGGGTCACGTCGCCGAGCAGCCCCGTGGAGAGGATCTGCAGCATCTCCTCCTTCTCCTGCTCGGGAGTGCGTTCATAGCCCGTCTCAAACTGTACGTCGTCGGCGGAGAGGTCGCTTCCGCTGAAATAGAAGAGCTCCGTCTTTCCGCCCGTTCCCGTCATGCGGAGCATCCTTTGCGCCGAGGAAAATTGTTTATAGAGGTGCAGGATCTGTTTTCCCGTCTCCTTCACCGCCCGTTCCATGCTCTCCACGGTCATCTGCATCCGCGCCGTGTCCTGATCGAGCAGGAGCTGAAGCCCGACTGCCGACATGACATGGGTGGGATTTGCCGAATTGCGGGAGATCTCGCTCATCCCCGAAAAGAGGATGAACTCGTTGGCGATGCGCTCCTCCTCCGCCTCGAATTCCGCGGGAATAGAGCCGCAGTCGAGGAAATGAGGCTCTTGTGAGCCCTGGCGATACACGAGCACCTTGCCGGGATAGAGCCCCTCCTCTGCGATCTCCTCCGCATCCACCGAGCCGTCCTCCACGGCGATGACGCCCGCCGTGAGCCTGTTCAAAAATTCGTGCTTGCGGTTACGCACCGCGTTATAGGCGCGCTGGAGGGGGATCATGCGGTCTACGACGGAAGTGCCGAAGAAAGCGCCCGCAAGTTCCACGCAGGTCTGCCTTACAAAGGGGAACACCCTCTCCCCGCGGTCTCCGTTCTTGTAGGGCAGAGGGCCCTCATAGAGGAGGACGTCCCCCGCCGCGATCTCGAGCCGCCCCTCGGGATAGTCCTCGGTGGGACGGGTATAGCGCTCGATGAGCACTTCCCGATCCTCGGGAACGGGGCGTTCGTCGCCGTCCATGGGGCGCTTCCAACCGCTTGCCGAGGAATAGGGAGCGAGCGGAAATTCCTCTATCCGCCGCCCCGGCAGTTCCACGCCGAATTTCTCCTTGATCTCCGAGACGGGCACCGCCTTGGCGTGGATGAGGCTCTTCACCTCTCCGAGCCCCTCGGCGGAGAGAGAGTCGGGATAGATCTCGAAGGGGGAGATCGCCACCACGTTCACATCCCCCTCGCGAAGGGAATGCCCCGTCTCGTCCGTGCCGATGATGTTGCCGTCGTCGAAATTCCAAACGATCTTATAAAATGCCGTACCGCAGCTCTCCGACCAGAGGGTGGCGCGCGTGATAACGCGGTCGAGATCGATACGGTTTTTTACCGACTGCAAGATCCCGGAGGCGATGCGCGCCGTCTTGACGTCCTCCTCCGAATCGGAGAAGGCGCGCACATTGAGCGCGGGACGCACCTTCGCGAGCCTTGCAAGGCGGGTATCCACGGTGGGCGCGATGTGGTTGAAAGAGCGGCGGGACTGCCAATAAAAGGCGCTGTCTTCCTCCTCGAGCTCTCCCATGGGCGAGATGTCGCAGAACTGGTTTCCGCTCAAAAAATTCATATTGAGCTGCCAGCCCCGTTCGAGCTGCCGCCGTGCCCGCTGGCGGGCGGTGAAATCGGCAACGATCTCCCGCGCAAGATCTTTCTTACGCTTCTCCTCCCGCTTCATTGCTTCCTGTTCCTTGTTCATATTTCTCCTTTAACTGCTCAAGCAGCCGTTCCTTTTCCGCCTCCAATTCCTCATCGGAGAGGGCGGAATAATCTTGCCGTTCGAGGAGCAGCTTCATCGCTTTGAGATCGGGAGGCACATCCTTCCGCGTCTCCTTGCGCTTGACGAGCTTGAGCTCCCCGTCCTCTACGCCGTATTCCTCCGTGACCTCCTCGAGGGAAAACCCGAGCGCCACCTTGAGAACGGCGTCCTTCAGCTTGTCATCTTGCTTCATGTTTTACCTTCTTTTGAGCTGCCTGATGCGCCGATCCTTGTCCTTTCGGATGGGAGACTTCTCCATGGGCGGACGGGCGGGACGGGGGCGGGTCATGAGATAATATCTGAGCTCGTCCATCGCATGGTCGTCCCGCTTTACAGGGCTTTCGCCGCTCCCCCAAAAATAGCTCTTGAACTCGCGGATCATGTTCACACAGCTCTCGAATATATACAGATCGGGCAGATCGTTCTTCGGATTCAAATAGCTTTTGACCTGCATGATCCCGCTGAACACATCCTTGTTTACGTTCGTATCCACGAGGATGCCGCGTTCATAAAACAGCTCGGAGACGCTCTTTGCGGAGGCAAGGGTGCGCTGTCCTGCGGCAGGATCGATGAGCGCTCTGAGCCGTCCCGCCCCGTCCCTCTTCCAGCCGAGCTTTTCCGAAATGTCGAACAGGGCGCGCGCATGGAAATCCACGTCCTCCCCCGCCGCATAGTGCTCCGCGGCCACATAGACGTTTCCGTCGTAGTCCACCGCATACCAATGCGCCGAGAGAGGATTCTTGAGCCCAGGGTCGATGGAGATGACGTCCTGCCATTCGGGGGGAAGGGGGAAGGGCGGGATGACGTGGACGCTCTCGTCGAACTCGGGATAGACGAGCCCGGCACGGGTGCAGAACCGCCCGTACCGTCGCGCCTGCAGGGTGGTCTCGTCCATGGTGTTCTGCAAATGGGCGATCTCCCTTTCGGAGAGAAAGGGATTGTCCGCCCATTCCATGAACTCGTACCAGATCTCGGGGTCGCGCTTGGGGTTGAGATAGATCTCGTCATAGAGAAAGGTCAAGCCTTTGAGCGGGGTCATCGTGCCGAAGATCTCCCCTTCGCGATCCAGAAGGCGCATGACGCATTCCTCGTAGATCTCCCGCGGCGGCTCTTCGTCGAACCATACAAAGTCGAGCGAACTGCCCTGAAA
The DNA here is from genome assembly GCA_947629575.1 of uncultured Clostridia bacterium. GTDB lineage: Bacteria > Bacillota > Clostridia > Christensenellales > Borkfalkiaceae > Gallimonas. The sequence goes on from CANREF010000007.1 coordinate 28,084, forward strand.
TTTTTCCCTGCCCTGATCGCAGCTCTTGAACCCGATGACGGAAGTGCCGCCGAACACGTTTTTCACGATGATCTGATCTACGATCCCGTGCTCGGGGCTGTCCTTTCTGCCGCTCTGCATCACGATGTCCTCGATCCAATCGGGGCGGAGATAGTGCAGGACCTTCTGCTGGGCGACGTCCCTCTGCACCTGCATGGAGAGGGAGACGACCCATCCGAACACGTTTTTCCTGTTCTCGCGGTAGGGATGCGCGCCCCGCGCCAGCCAGACCGTTTCGACGGCGCCGCACTCGGTTTTCCCCGAACGGTTTCCGCCGAATACCCACCTGTTGCGCTTGAGGCACTTGTGGAAGGCGAGCTGCTTTAAGTGCACCCTCTCCCCCGTGTTGTAATCCGCCAACGCGTCCGATTCCCTTCTCCGCCGCTGGATCTCTTCGATCTGCTTGATTTTCTCTATAATCTCGTCCATTTTCGATAAAATAAATTTTTTCCTGCGGCGTCCGATGAGGTAAGATAGCGGCTATGAAACGTCTCATGGCACTTCTTCTCCTTGCGGGCGCTCTGCTCTTTCCCCCCGCCTCTCCCCGCGCCGCACGCGCGGAGGAGGCGGAGCGCTATGCGGTCGCGGCACAGGAGGGAGTTTGGTTTTATGCGGCGGAAAACGAGGAGAGCGGGCTCTTTCAGATCCCCTACACCTACTATGTCCGCGTGCTCAAGGAGGGCACTCTCTATACCGCCGTGCAGTATCTCGACAACGTTGCCCCCTACCGCGCCGTCACGGGATTTTGCAAGACGGATGAACTCACCTTCGTGGATTTCATTCCCGAGCGCCCCTACCTGCGCCGCGAGATCACCGTGGTGTACCGCGTCGCGGGGGAAGCGCTCATGGGAGGCGGCGCCTTCGACAAGCTCGAAAAGACCTTCGTCTATTACGGCACGAGCTATTCGGGCACCGCACGCTTTTTCTATGTCATGGCAGACGGCATTTTCGACTACGTTCCCGCCACACAGGAGATCGTGTACGACCTCAATACCGATTACCTCAAGCCCTCATCCGCGGAAGACCCCGCGCCCGAGCCTGCGCCATCCTCCTCCCCTTCGGTGATACAGGTGATCGTGATCTGCGGCGCGGGAGTTGCGCTCATCGCGATCGCGGCATTCGTCCTGCGCGGAAAACGCCTCGCGCCCGCAGAAGAATTCTGAAAGACGAGCAGACGGCTGCTGCGCTTCCCCGTAACGCCCTGCTCCCGCCCCTCTTCCAGTGCGCGGTAGACCCTGACGAAGGGAGGGAAACTGCCGAAATGGGCAAAATATCCCTCTTCGAAATATCCCCTTGCGATGAGCATCCCCTTTATTTTCGAGAGCAAAAGATGTTGAAGACGGAAATACTGCCGCTCCGAACAGGCGACAAACGTGGGATTTTCCGCCGCCCCCTTCTTGCGCAGATATTTATACTCGAACAGCTCCCGCTCCCCGTCCGAAAGCGTCCCGACGATCTCGTCGAGCGTCTCTCTCAGGGCGACGATGCGCTCCTTGAGAAGGAGCATGTCCGCGATATTTTCCGCCAAAGAGAATGCGTCGGCGCGCATGCGGTAGGAGAGCGCCGCCTTGAGTTCCACGCTGCGCGCGAGCTCTTCCTCGATCGCCCGCAACCGCGGATAGAGATACAGATACACCTTAACATAGAGAAATTTCATCCTTGCCTCCGTCGCCAAAACAAAATGCAAACATTTGTTTGCTTTTTTATTTTATCACGGAATCCTGACAGATGGGTGCGTGTATGCCTGATTTTTTTGGGATTTGCGAAAAAATTTTCCGAAGCGGTTGTCTTTTTCACGCGCGCGTGATATAATGAACGCATGAAACGGATGATGAAGTTATTGGGGGCGGCAGCGGTGCTCGTCGCTGCGGGAGGGCTTCTGTGGAGCAGCGAAGCGCAGACCGCAGAGGCCGCGGCGGAAGGATCTGCCCTCTTTCTTCCCTCGGGCTACGAACAATATCTTGCCCTCGAAAAACCTGTGGACGTTGCGATGAGCGAGGAACACATCGCGATCGCGGACGGCGCATCCCTCTATCTCTACGATCGGGAGGCGGGGGTCTACACCCTCTACCGTCATAAAGTGCAGTCGCAGGAACAGGAGCAGGAAGTCAATATCTCCAAGGTGCAGTTTACGCCTGACGGCAGGCTGTTCTTTTCGGACGCCGATTCCCACCTCTTCCTCTATGATTTCGGGAAAGGCACCGCCGCCATGCAGAGCAATGTCATCTGCGCGACCTTCTTCATCGACGGCGACACCCTCTATGCTGCGTCCGTCACCAATACCGACACCTCTCTCTATGCCTTCGACCACCGCAAGCCGGGGCTCGATTTTTCACAGGACGCAAGGCGCATCGGGGTCATCTCCAACTCGGTAAAGACCCCCTGCCTGTTCGTGCTGGACGGCGTTCTCTACAGCGCGGCGGACGGGATCGTGCACTACTGCGCCCCGCCGTGGGACAAGCCCATCCCCCTCACCCTTGCGGGAAAGACTTCCGTGCAAAACCTCACTTCGGTGGCGGTTTTCGGCGGGAACGTCTATTATACCGTCAGCGGGAGCACCTCCTCGGAAGAGGACGGGCTCTACCGCGCCGTCCTCGACGAATCCTCCGAGCTCATCCTTGCGGGGAGCGGCTATAACGCGCTCACCGTTTACGGCGGCAATCTGTACTGCGTGAAGGGAAACACCGTGCGGGAACTGAAGGAGGAGGACGGGAAACTTCTGCCCACGGGATACGAGATCGCCTCCTCGTCCGATTCGGTCAACCGCCTTTCGGGCGCGAAAGACACCGTGCGGGCGCGCGATCTGCTCGTGACTTCCGACTGCGGAAACGAACGCGTCTCCGTATGTGATCTGAGCACGGGAAAATACAGTATTTTGGATACGGGCGCCGCAAGCCATGTCGCCACGGACGGCGATGTGATCGCAGCGTCGGTCGGGAATACGGTCAAGCTCTACCGCTACGGCGAAAAGACCCCCTATTACGAACACACGGCGGCAAATAATGTCACGGGGATCTCCGTCGTCTTCGGCAGATGCTATTATGTGAGCGAGCACCACTACGGCGTGGCGGAGGAGGGCTTTGAGGAATTTACCCGCTCCAACTCCCCCACCGCGCTCACGAGCGACGTGTTCGGGAATCTGTACGTCGCGGATCAGCAACTCCATGTCACAAAATATACCGAGGCGGAATTCCTCGACCCCGAGGCGGAGGGAACGCCCGCGCAATATTCCGACGCGGACGGAACTGTCACGGAATTGAGGCTTCCCGAGGGCTATCTCTCTCTGCGGGCGGACTTCGACGGCAATCTCTACTATCTGTATGAGAACGCGCTCTACTGCAACGGCGCGCGCATCAAGCCCGCGGACACGGGCGAGTATGTTTACCGCAAGGAGGGCTCTCCTCTGCCGCAGCCCGTCTCCTTCGCGCTCGGCTATGAGGACAACGGGATCTACTTCCAATACGGGGACTATATCGTCCTCGACGGGAATGTGACCTTCCCCACCCTTTCCACCATCCTCTCGGTCGGTGCGCACAAGGACGTCTTTTCCACCCCCAACGGGGAGACGGTCTCCCTTACGGACGTGCGCGCGGGTGCGACGGGCATCGGCGTGGACGCAGGCGGCTTGGGCAATGAAACGCCCTACTTCCCCTATGCGGGCTATGCGCGCACAACGGGGGGGAGAGCGGTCGTGCTCTGCCGCCGCGACAAGTTCTGTTTCACCGCGCTGTATGAAAATTACGAATACAAGGTCGCGCTGTTCCGCGCCGAGGACTGCACCGACGTCTCCCCCGAATGGTCTCCCTCCGCGCCGAAAACGCAGTACGTGACGAGCGAAGTCGCCCTGTCCTACTTCCCCTGCCTCACGCAGCCGCTCACGATCGAACGGCTTCCGCGCGCGACGGAGGTCACCGTGTACGGCACACTGCAAAGCGCGGGATTTGAATTCGCCTACGTGCTTTGCGGGGAAAAGTGGGGATATCTTCCCATCAATTATCTGACGGAGAGCTCCCCCATCCCGCCCGAAGCCGAGGAGTACTACATCGGGTATCTCAAAGCGAGCGACGAAGGAGTGACCTTCCATTCCGCAGTGGGCGATCTTCTCGTCAAGGACGAGACCGTCGTAAAGGTCTATGAAAAGAGCAACGGACTGTGCCGCGTCACGTTTGAAAAGGACGGTGTAGAGTACTACACCGAGGTGACGAAGAACATGCTGCGCACGGGAAATCCCGACACGCTGCGCATCAGTCTCATCATCGTACTGAGCGTGGTCGCGGTGGGCATCGTGACGGCGTATATCGTATTCCTTCCGCGCAGGAAAAAGGATTGACGAAAAACCTATCCGCCCCGCGCCTTTCGGCGCGGGGCGGATATATCGATCGGAGCGTCGGCAGTTTCTCGGAAATTTTTTTGGAAAAGACGGGAGAAATCACTTGACACTTTCCGTGGATTTGATATAATAGAAAATGCTTTTACAAAAGTAGCCTCCCTTTAAGGGGTCAGCGGTAAACGGCATCATATACTGAGGTGTAGCGCAGTTTGGTAGCTGCAAAGGTTTCCCGCAAAAAGGCGAAGCATTTTTGTGGGAGGAGGAGACGCCGAGGGCAAACGGAGCTTTTCGGAAGAAAAGCGTGAGAAGCACTCGTGCGGCGACGAGGTTAGGGACCAAGAGGTCGATATTGAGGTGTAGCGCAGTTTGGTAGCGCGCTTGGTTAGGGACCAAGAGGTCGCGTGTTCAAGTCACGTCACCTCAACCAAAACACCATATCTTGTAGTGGATTCTTAGAATTACTACAAGATATGGTGTTTTTCTTTGCATTTGCAAAGAAAAAGATCGATAAAAACGTGGTTTTTTGGGTAGTAAATTGGGTTGTAACCTCAGGATCTACTCATCGTCTTTCGGGAAAAATCGCAGTTTTTTGATTTCTTCGAGCTGAAATTCTTCCGAAAAGTGTTTGTAAACGGAGCTCGTCATGTCGCTGCGGTTAACGTGCCCCGTCCAAACGTCTACGAGCGCTTTCGGAATCCCCATCTCTTGGCAATACGTCGTAAAGGTATGTCGCAGATCGTAGAGATGGTGCGCGGGAAAATCCCGCTTGAACACGTTGGACATCACTTTGTTGTCGGTCGCGAGCTCCTTCTCAGAAAGTGGCAGGTATTTTCTTAGCTCGGGCGCGATCGGGATCTTGCGATAGGTCTGCTTCTGACCTTTGTAGCATTTCCCATTCGCCACAGTGACAAAGTTCTCATCAAAAGTTGCACTGTGCAGTTCGTTCCTACGGATTCCGGTGTAAAGGAAGAGGATGAATTGCTTTCGATAGTGCGAAGTCTCGCATCTCTGGATGAAAGATATGACCTCTCCTCGGGAAAGCGCTGCACCATTCTTTTTCTGGTGCTTCGGGATCTTGACAAACTCCACGGGATTCTGTCTGATGATCCTCTCCCCTATTGCCGCTCGCAAAATCTCTTTCAGAAAAACTTTTACACTTTCGGCGGTCCTTTCTTTTCCCTGCGCGAGGATCCCATTCAAAAGCTCCTGACATCTCATCGGGGTGATGTTTTTGATCGGCACTTCCCCGAGCTGCGGAAGAATGTGAATCTTGAGCTGCCGAAGAAGCGTGGCATACGTCTCCTCTTTGACGTTTACCTTTTTCACCGTTTCAAAGTATCGGAGTGCAAAATCTCCGAAAAGCTGTTGCTTCCTTGGCGCTGCTTGCTCTTTCTTTTCTTCATTCACGCTCCGGGCCCAATCCCGGAAACGCTCATGAACTGCTTTTTTGGTTTTTGCTGTAAATTGAACGTTGTACCCCTCCCGACGATAACGGATTTGGTATAGTCCGTCGGGTGTGATTCGGAGTTTCCCATCTTTAAGACGCGGCATTTTTGCTATCTCCTCCTGCGAATAGTCAAGCGCCGTTTCTCGGGATTTCGTTTCACTGCCGAAATTTGGAAAAAGTATGCCGTCACGCTCTTCGATGTTCAAAGGCCGCGGCGGGTTGCTTGGATTTTTTTTACTTCAGATTCATACGCGAGCGTGAGCGCAGGCGCATATGCCAAATCCTGATAAAGCTTTCCGAGCGCAGTCATCGCGCTCATCAGCAGTTCCAACCGTTCTTCATCTGTCAAGAATGCCATATAAAATCTCCTTTGGGAAATTTCCCTAAGAGAAATTATATCAAATAGGTTATTAAATAAATTTAATCAACTTTTTGCAAAAGTTGATTAAGTCTTTATCGAACATTTTATTTTTCGTTAGTTTTGTTCCATGCTTGCGCGGTTTGAATGAGCATAGATTTTTGCTTGTCATCAAGTTTTCTGAATTCTTTTAAGAGTTCTTGCTCTTGCTCCGAATCTTCATTCGATTTTTGTGATTCCTGTTTTTTGCCATTACAAACGTGTTTCGTCACAAGCGCCGTGATAAAAATTGCTATAAAGACTATGAGTGCCGCAACTGTGATGATCGGTCCCCAAGCGGTTGTTTCTTTGTAAGCAGGCGGAGAAATGCCGCCTATGTTTAAGAATAGCAAAAATAAATTCATTTTTTTCTCCTTTGAATGATTTCTGTACTTTCACCCTGCCAAGTTTTGATCAAATTTTGAATCATGTCTTTGAGGGGCTGTGCCAGTCCGCGGTAGTCTTGTATTAACTTCTGTTCTTCCGCAGAGTACTCCGGTGCGCTCCCGAGAACGGGAGCACCGAGATCGTCGGTGCGGCCAAGGAGATAGTCTATGGAAACGTCTAAAGTGTCCGCAATTTTTATCAATAAAGTTTCATCGGGAAAAGTTTTACTATTTTCATAGTCGCTGTAAGTTTGCTGGCTTATATGCAATAATTCTGCCATTGCTGTTTGTGTATATCCCGCTTCTTTTCGCATTTCCTTTAGATTTTTCATTTTTTTACTCCAACATAAAAAAATTTTACAACAAATTTCGGTAAAACAGTTGACATAACCGAGAATTTCGGTTATTATTATATCAGTTTTACCGAGTTTTTCGGTTATCATACGCGCGGGCGCGCGGAGTGGCTGCAGGTTAACCTGCGAAAAATATCCCGGAACTTGGCAGCCCACGGTGCATAGGCGATGAAAGACCTTTATGGAACCGTGGAGAGAGGTTCAATTCCTCTATCCGGGACGTTTTCCTGACCGGGGCAGGGGGAAAACTCTGCCCCTAAAGGATAGGATATGAAAATAAAAGCTCGAAGGAGCGAAAAGGAGATAAGCAGATGAATAAGGCAACAAGGCACGAACTCCACGCACATGCGGATGATTTGCGGAATATGCGGAGAGAGCTCTTCGAAATTCTGGATCGGGAAAGTGATCCGGAGGCGAGGCTGAAATTATCCGAAGCAAGTGAGCTGTGTGATTCCGCAGTCGAAGCTCTCAATTTGGCGATCGAATGCGGCGATGAGGTACAGCTCCGGGAACGCAAACCGCGCAGAGAGCGCAAAGACTTCACCGAGACGCCGCCCCTTATGGCTTCCGAAGAAGATCCGGAGGGGCAAGCGCCGAGCAATATCGATGCCTCGGGAACGGGGAAACGGCATAAAAAGGGAGAAGGAAATGAAGAGAAGACGCCATTGGACGAAAGCTAACTGGGCTTGGCTGGACAATACGCTCCGCCTTGCACGGATTTCGGAAGATGCGTCGCATCTGAATGAGGATTTTGAGGCGGGGCGCGCGCAAGCGCGAGAGCCCCCACAAATAATAGGGTCAACGCTTCACCATTTGGATGATCGGGCGTCAAACGGCGTGGAAAGATCCGCGGAAAGCGGTCAAACCGATCAAAATTTCGGAGAAATCTTATGCAAAAAGTTAAATTCAATGGCAAGCTCCTGAAGAACATACTCCTCGCGCTTGTATTCCTCGCGTTGGTAGGAGCTGTTATCGGGCTCGCGATACAGAGAGACAGAACGGTAACAGAACGCTTGGGCGGTGAAGCCTACACCATCGGACTTATCGATGAGGTCGGAGAAGACAAAGATGGCAACACCGCGATCCGCACGCGAGACGGCGTAACAGTTAGAGGATTGAAATGCACGCTTGCCAAAGATGCTAAAATCAAATTTCAGCTTTTTTTCTACGATGAAGCGGGGAAATTCATCTCTGCAAGCGCAGAGCTCACAACTGACTACGACGGTTCGGCAGTTCCGGGGACGGCGGAAACAGTCCGCATCATGATCACGCCTACGGAAGATGAGGATGGAAAAATCACCCTCGTAGAGGTGCTTGGTTATGCCAAGCAGCTCGCAGTAAGCTATGAAAAATAAAAAGGAGAAAAGAAAATGAAAGAGCTTAAGAAACAAACCAAAGGCTGGCTGGGGATCATAGGAATCCTGCTGGCAGTAATTCTTGCGCTTGGCATTACGCTGGGCGTAGCAACGAAATGGGGCAAGGATGTCGAAAACCTGAAGCCCCAAAAGGAAGCGGATGTGACCGCGCAGAGCGGTTTTGAAATCGAAGAAGAAGAGTTCGGCAGCGGGATCTCTCTCACGAGCTCATTGATCAGCCCCGCCCAATATGCCGAATACGGCATCTCCCCCATAGCCGAAAGTGCACAGTCGGTTAAAGCAAAGATCGAAGGTGACGATACCGAAGGCTTGAAGGTCGTATGGACGCTTTCGTGGAAAGAAGGTACGAGCGGAAAATGGGGAAACGGAAAAGATGTAAGCGACTATGTGACCGGAAGCGCCTCGAGCGATACGCTTACATATAATTTGAGTTGTTCCCAACCTTTCGGCGAAACCATCGTTTTGAAAGCCGCACTCGAAGTTGATCCTTCCAAAAGCGTAACGAGAAATCTTCAGTACAAGCAAAGCTACGGCGGCAATATCACCGGAAGTCTTTCCTATACAAACAGTTCGAAGAGCGGCGCGAACCTCACATGGGGACTGAACGATGACACCGTAACGGTAAATTTCCCCGGCACTGTAACCGGGACGACGGAGTTTGACAGCCTGTACGGCGCAAGCGGGAGCGGCACGACAACTTTCTCGATAAAGACAGAGCTCTCGCAAGTTTACACGATCGCAGCAGAGGTGACCGATGTCAAGGCAGAGGTTTCACCCACCGAGCAATTCCGCACTGCCGTAACCGGCGCGGGCGGCACGATGTCTACGGAGGCAGGGTCCTATGCGCTTCTTGGAACGGGAACAGGCGCCGATGCGAGCATTACGACAAAAGTCGCGAATGTGCTCCTTTTAACCTCTGTGGGAAGCCTGAATTTCAACACGTTGAAGTCTTCGCTCAAGGCGCTTGGCGAAACCGTTACCCTTCTCAACATAAAATTGTCGGCAACGGTTAACGGGCAACTTCAAACCAGAAGCATAGCGATCCGCTTCAACGCAGCAAGCTTCGGCTCCATTGGCGGAAGCATCGGATGGACCGATGATGGCGGCGACGTCATTTTCGGCGGATAAAGACAGATGGGCATCCGGCTTGAATTCAAACCGGATGCCCCCCTCTCGGGGAGGACGCACATGAAGGCTATACGCAAATTATCTATAATGCTCTCGTTACTCTTAACTTTCGTGATTCTTCTGCCTTTCGCGGGATGCACCAAAATCCCCGGCGAAAATCACATGGGGATACTCGTATCCGAAGAGGTGCAAAGGGAAAATAATCTACGACTTTTAAGCAAAGGAATAGATGATCCCGATCGATCCGCCCCGATATATGGCGGGCAATCTTACCTTTTCGAATTACAAATATTGCCTGATAACGATCCCGAAGCACTGCGCAGCGCAAAGTTTACGCTCGCATGGGATGGAGAGTACGATACTCCGATAGAGGACTGTCTTACTCTTGACGACCATGGCGATGGAACTTGCACTGTAGATTTTATCGCTCCTTTTTCCACGCCCGCCCTCTTGAACGCCGAGGTCATGCTCGGCGGAGGGAAACAGACCGCATCGCGTCGATTACACTGCCTTGGCGGAGCACGTTACGCCGATAATGAAAGAGATCTGCCCACGCTTTTACATATCGAATATGTAGACAACATCGGTGATGGAGACAGAAGTTTTTCTTGGACTTTTTATCAGGGCGGCTTAGAAAAAAGTGAGAGCTCTCCTTTCGACATCGAAGATAATGCGGAGTTTTTAGCTCGATTCGACATTCATGAGGATGATATAACTGGGAAAATCGATGAGGATAAAGCTCAAAATGCGAGCTATTCCGGATATTTCTTCGTAAGCGCCGCTATCCCCTTCATAGATGGTGATGACACGCCATACGATCTGGAACGAATGGACTACGTATTGCCGCTCGTTACATTTGGTGCGTCCGATGATGATTACAGAAGCGCGCTCTGGAGCATGGGCGCTTATCACTATGGACAAGTAGATTACGGTGATTACGGTGAAGCAGACACGAATTCTATTTATACCCTTTCGGACTGGAATCGGATACCGAAAGGTCAAGAAGTCTCATGGATAGAAGACCTTTGGGATATTAGGGATAGACCGTCTGAAGACATCACCTATTGCGTATTTTATCTGAATGAAAGATTCGACTTTGAACGGATGCTGGATATTGCATGTGTAGGTTCCGGAATAAATTTCTTCGAGCTTTTTTCGCAAGACTTCTTCATACGCGATATAAATCTGCAATTTGGTTACTCCCAAAATGTAGATGATGGAGCTATAGTTGACTTTAGCCATGAACTGAGAATAACCCGCGGCCAGTTACAAAGTTAAAATGGCGCAGATAAAACGACCTTACAGATAAGGAGACCTCAATGAAACGAAAAAGATCTTTTGTATGGAGCGTCCTTCTCGTCCTGCTGATCATTGCCGCGGCGGTCCTTGTACTCCGTTATTTCAAACGCAGCGAAGCTCCGCATGAACATACGGATAGCAACGGCGATTATCGCTGTGACGATTGCGGAGAGATCCTTGAGCACGAACACACCGACAAAAAAGATGGTGATGGGATGTGCGACATCTGCGGGGAACAGCTCCCCCCGCATGAACATACGGATAGCGACGGCGATTATCGCTGTGATGATTGCGGAGAGATCCTTGAACACGAACACACCGACCAAAAAGATGGTGATGGGATGTGCGACATCTGCGGGGAACATATGCCTGATCCTCCGATCCATAAAGAGCCCTCTATTCGGTTTGAAGACGGGGAAGAGGACATCGTATTTAGTAATGATCCCATTCCGACGAAACCCACCGTCGCGCTCGATAAGCAGCGTCTTATTTTCCCCACGACAGAAAGCTGTACGCTCAACGCAACAATTCGCGGCGAATCGAACGGAGTACTCGACTGGACGGTTATGTGGGTAGATCCCTCTTCCGAATGGGCAAATGGTAAAGACGTCACAGATTATATCACACTTTCCGCATCTACGACGGCTGCGACTGTTCATTTTCAGAAAGACTTCGGCGAGCAAATAAAAATCCTTTGCTCCCTAATATGAATAGACAACTCGACAAACTTTTTAGTTATGATGAGGCGGCTTTCAATGATGTTTATAGATATTTGACAAAATTGTCAAATTACTACAAAGAAAGTAGTCAAAAGAAAGGTGTTGAGTATAATGTCATGATTAAACAAAAAATTGATACTGCGATTTTAGATGATGCAATATCAACTTATAAAACTTTGGTTTCTGATAAGGAATTCAAAATGTTAAAAATAGACAGCTAATAGCATGACCCCGAAGAAAGTTCGCTACATTTTCTTCCAAAAACTTCAACTTACACACAAGGTGCTCAACCACGATGGGCGGAAGTGACAGTTAAAACCGCCAAAAGTACCAACCAAAATTTCTTTTTCATTTCCATTCTCCTTATTTAACGGAATTCCGACAATATTATAACGAAAATATGGTAATTAGTCAACAGAATTCTGCTACTTTCTTAACGATAATTCGATTAAAATAAAAGTATGGACATTATAGAAAGAATAAAAGAATTGCGCGACGAACGCGGTTGGAGCACCAATCGTCTCGCACTCGAAGCGGAATTAACGCAGTCAACGGTATCGGCAATACTTTCAACTCCCAACTCGCTGCCGAGCCTCTATACGCTCACGCACCTTTGCGAGGCGTTCGGCATGACCCTCGCCCAATTCTTTTTGGAGGACGAGCAGAGCGAGCTCGTGAGCGCGCAGGAAAAGCTACTCATAGAGCAGTACCGCAAACTTCCCGAGCGGAAGAAAAAGGCGGTGCTTGCGCTGCTGGAAGATTGAACCGACCCAACGGACCGACTGTGCGGTCCGTTTTTTATTTGCCCTGCGCGGGGAGCAAATTTTTCAAAAACCCTCTGCAAATATTGGACGAAATTCCAAAGATATGCTATAATATCGGCGATACAGGAGTTTATTTATGGCAAAAGATCAATTCGTTTCTCAGATCGCGGACATCGAAACAGACTTTCCGCAGTGGTACACAGACGTGGTGGTAAAGACCAAGCTCGTGGACTACGGCCCTGTAAAGGGCACAATGGTGATCCGTCCCTACGGCTACGCCATTTGGGAGAACGTCCAGCGCGAGCTCGACGCCCGTTTTAAGCAGACGGGTGTGGAAAATGCCTACTTCCCCCTCTTCATCCCCATGAGTTTCATGACGAAGGAAGCTGAGCACGTGGAGGGGTTTGCGCCCGAGGTGGCAGTCGTCACCCATGCGGGCGGAGCCAAGCTCGACGAACCCCTCGTAGTGCGCCCTACGTCCGAGACGATCATCGGGCACATGATGGGCAAGTGGGTGGAGAGCTGGCGGGATCTTCCCCTCCGCATGAACCAATGGTGTAACGTTGTGCGCTGGGAAAAGACGACCCGTCCCTTCCTGCGCACGAGTGAGTTCCTCTGGCAGGAGGGGCACAGCGTATTTGCAACGGGCGAGGAAGCGGAAGCCGAGACGCTCAACATGCTCCGCCTCTATGAGGAATTTGCGCACTCCGTACTGTGTATGCCCGTTCTGACGGGGCGCAAGACGGAAAAGGAAAAGTTCGCGGGCGCGGTGGCGACTTACGGAATGGAAGCCATGATGCACGACGGGAAGAGCCTGCAATCGGGCACGACCCACTACATGGGGCAGAATTTCGCCAAGGCGTTCGGGGTGCAGTTCACGGGAAAGGACGGCGCACTGCAGCACGGTTACACCATGAGCTACGGGGTCTCCACCCGTCTCATCGGCGCGCTCATCATGACCCATGGCGACGCGCGCGGGCTAGTGCTTCCCCCTCCCGTTGCGCCCGTGCAGGTCGTCATCGTCCCCATCGCTTCCAAGAAGGAGGGTGTGCTCGAAGCCTGCAACGCGCTTGCAGACCGTCTCAAGAAGGCGGGCGTCCGCGTGAAGCTCGACGACAGCGACAATTCCCCCGGCTGGAAGTTCAATGAATGGGAGATGAAGGGCGTGCCGCTGCGCATTGAACTCGGTCCGCGCGACATCGAGAGCGGCAAGATGACCGTGTTCCGCCGCGATACATTGGAAAAGCAGGACTGCTATCTCCTTGCGGATGCGGAAAAAGCGGTGGAAGAACTGCTCCGCCAAATCTGCGAAGATCTGTACGCGAGGGCGGAGACGAGGATGCGCGAACGCATCGTGAACGCAGACACCCTCGACGAACTTCTGAAAGAGGTAGACGGCGGCAATTTTGTCCGCGCGGGCTGGTGCGGCTGCCGCGAATGCGAGGACAAGGTGAAGGAATTTGCGCAGGCCACGGCGCGGGTCATAGACAAAGAGAACACCGCAAAAAAGTGCGTCGTCTGCGGAAAACCCTCCCTCCATACGGTATTTTTTGCAAGGGCGTACTGAGTTTCGCACATTTCTTTGCTCACTCCCCCCCTTGCCCACCGATACGTCATCCCGAGCGGAGCGAAGCGAAGTCGAGGGATCTCGTTCTATAAGCAAACTGCGGGGTGTCGTTCGAAAAGAAATGTGCGAGGAAACGCACTACCGCGCCTTAACACGCTTGTCCTCTCGTTCGTTTCAAAGGACAATAAGGCAAAAGTAATTGCCAAATTGGGTCGCCCACGGCGGAAGTCAATTCCGCCTAAGGCACATGATTTTGGAACTCGCCCCACCCCCGTCACTCGCTTTGCTCGTGCCACCCCCTCCCACGGAGGGAGCTTAGAAACCGCGACGGTGCACAAAATCAAAAAGAGGTTTTTATATGAAACATATCGATATTTATGACGTATTGAACAACCCCACGCTCATCGGGCAGGAGACCGTGGTCTGCGGCTGGGTGCGCACCTTCCGCGATTCGGCGCAGGTCTCCTTTCTGGAACTCGCCGACGGCACGAGCTTCCCGCGTCTGCAGGTCGTCATCGACAAGAGCGCCCTCACAGTCGATCCAGAATGCACCAAGCTCGGCGCGAGCGTGCGCGTCAAGGGCATGGTCGTCAAGGCGTTCAAGGGGGAAGGAAACGAACTCAACGCCTCTTCCGTGGCCCTTCTCGGCAAGTGCCCGCCCGAGTATCCCATCCAAAAAAAGCGCACCACGCTCGACTTTTTGCGCACCATCCCCCACTTGCGCCTCCGCACGAACACCTTTCAGGCAGTGTTCCGCGTCCGCTCCGTGGCGGCACAGGCGATCCACCGCTTCTTCCACGAGCGCAGGTTCTTCTACATGAACACCCCCCTCGTCACGGCGAGCGACTGCGAGGGCGCGGGCGAGATGTTCCGCGTGACCACCCAGCCGTGGAATGCGTCCTATAAGACTGAAGAGGAGTACTATAAGAATGACTTCTTCGGCGTGAAGGCGGGGCTCTCCGTCTCGGGACAGCTCGAGGGCGAAGTCGCGGCGACCGCGCTCGGCAAGATCTATACGTTCGGGCCCTCTTTCCGCGCGGAAAATTCCAACACGGCGCGGCATCTCGCCGAGTTCTGGCATGTAGAGCCCGAGATCGCCTTCGCCGAGCTTCCCGACGTCATCGAGATCGCCGAAGAACTGCTCAAATATCTCATCCGCGCGGTGCTCGCCGAATGCGCCGAAGAGACCAAATTCTTTGATACGTTCGTAGAAAAAGGGCTCATCGACAAGCTCACGCACGTTGCGGAGTCGGACTTCGCGGTGTGCGAATACACCGAGGCGATCGAGATCCTCAAAAAGGAAAACGCCCGCTTTCAGTTCCCCGTGGAATGGGGCAGCGACCTGCAAAGCGAGCACGAAAGATTCCTCACCGAAGAGGTGTTCAAGCGCCCCGTGTTCGTGACGAACTATCCCAAGGAGATCAAGTCCTTCTACATGAAGCAGAACGCCGACGGCAAGACGGTCGCGGCGACCGACCTGCTCGTCCCGGGCATCGGGGAGATCATCGGCGGAAGCGAAAGAGAGGCGGACTACGAAAAACTCCTGACGGCGATGAAGGAGCGCAAAATGGATCTGGACGCCTATAAGCAATACCTCGACCTGCGCGTCTTCGGAAGCGTGCCGCACGGCGGATTCGGGCTCGGCTTCGAGCGGTTCGTGATGTACGTGACGGGCATGGAAAACATCCGCGACGTCACCCTCTTCCCGCGCTGGACGAAGAATATCATGTAAAACGACACATATAAAAACGGGGAAAGAGCAAAACTCTTTCCCCGTTTTCACTTGTTTGAAAGATCAGAATTCGTTCCGTTCGCTCTTGGAAATATACCCGAGGGCGAACGCGCCCGGTCCGACATGAGAGCCGATGACCGGCCCCATGATCTGGGTGTGAGGCTCGATGCCGAATTTTTCCCTCACATATTCCGTCAGCTCGTTTGCGACGGGCTCGTTGTCGGTATGGACGATGAACACATAGTTGTACGCAGGATCGGGCCCCTCTTTTTCGAGCTTTTCCTTGATGAAGGCGATTGCTTTCTTCATGCCGCGCACTTTGCCGATGGGCTCGAGTTTCCCCTCTTTGTTGAAGGAAATGATGGGCTTTACGTTGAGCACGCTGCCGATCGCGGCGACCGCGGGGGAGATGCGCCCTCCCTTTTTCAGATATTTGAGATCGTCCGCCACGATGAAGTGCTGAATATGCAGGCGGAGGGAATTGCACAGCTCGAGCGTCTCCGCGGCGGTCATGCCCTTGTTCCTGCAGCCGAGAGCAATGCGGACGAGGCAGCCCTGCCCCACCGTGGCGGTGAGAGGATCGCAGACATAGACGTTGAACTTGGGATGGTCTTTCTTAACATCCGCCGCCGCCTGCGCCGCCACCTCGCGGGTGCGGGCAAGTCCCGAGGAGATCGTGAAGTGCAGCACATCCTCCGCCCCCTCTTCGGCAAGTTTGGTGAAGTGGCGGAAATGGGATTCGTAATTGAGCATCGCCGTCTTGGAAAAAGCGCCGCCGCGCAGCTCGTTATAAAAATCGACGTACTGCTTGTACTCCGAGAACTCATCGAGCCGCTCATCCATCTTCCCGTCCTTCTCCACATTGAATGTGAGGGGGACATGTTTGATGTCGTTTTCTTCAAATTCGCTCATGTAAAGGTCACAAGTCGAATCGCTTGACAGTGTGAATTTGTACATTTTTCTATACTCTCCGATTTTTTTATTCACAAACGGTCAGAACCGGTTGCGAAGACTTTTTGAAATGTAGCCGAGGGCGAACGCGCCCGGCCCGACATGAGAGCCGATGACCGGTCCCATAATGGAAACGTGCGGTTCGATCCCGAACTTTTCCACCACGTAGCGGCGCAACTCTTCCGCGATGGGCTCGTTGTCGGTATGGATGACGTAGATGAGTCCCAGCTCGTCCGGTCCTTCCGTTTCGAGTTTCTTTTTGATGAAGGAAACTGCCTTGCGTGCGCCGCGCACTTTGTCGAGCATGAACAGCTTCCCCTCGTCGTCGAAGGAGATGATCGGTTTGATGTCGAGCATCCCGCCGAAGACGGCCGCCGCCGCGGAGACCCTTCCCCCCTTTTTCAGATAGTTGAGATCGTCCGCCACGATGAAGTGCTGGATATGCAGGCGGAGGGAATTGACATATTCCGCCGTTTCTTCCATGGTCTTGCCGTCGTCCCGCCACTTGACGGCACACATGACGAGCGCGCCCTGCCCTATGGTCGCGGTGAGCGGGTCTATGACGGTGACGTTGAATTTCGGGAAATCCTTCTTAACGTCTTCAGCCGCCTTTTTTGCGACCGTCTTGGTGGGCGAGAGCCCCGAGGAGATCGTGAAATGGAGCACGTCTTCCGCCCCCTCTTTCGCGAGCGCAAGGAAGTGATGATAGTGCTTCTCGTAGTTGAGCATGGAGGTGCGGGAATAAGCTCCCGCGCGCAGTTCCCGATAGAAATTTACATACTGCTCATAGGAAGTAAAGGCATCGAGACGGTCCTCCATCTCTCCGTTTTTTTCCACCGTAAACGTATGGGGCACACAGCGGACGTCGTGTGCGGCAATGTAATCATGATACAGATCGCAGGTAGAATCGGTCGATACCGTAAACAGAGGCATAATCACCCTTTGCCATGAAAGCATATATGGAGATATTATAATTATATCATATCTTTTCATCGAATGCAAGGGCATTTGAGAAATTTGCGAAAATTTTGCCTTTTTCATTGAAATTCTCTTGAAAAAAATTTGCAAAATCGGTATAATATAGAAAAATAAACGGGAACTCACGGCAAATAATGGCGGACCTTTTTCATCTCAAAAACGGAACGGACATTCGGGGAACGGCGCTCGGAGACGGGCCCATTGACCTCACCGACGAGGCGGTGCAGACGATCGTGCGGGCTTTCTGCGTCTGGCTTGGCGGAAGAGGGGTCTCCTCCCCCGCCGTCGCCATAGGCCGCGACCCCCGTCTTTCGTCCGAGCGGCTCGAGCGGGCTGCCGTGCGCGGAGTTTGCGCCGCGGGCGGAAGAGCCATCCTCACGGGGCTGAGTTCCACCCCCTCGATGTTTATGCTGCTGCAGGACGAGCCCTGTGCGGACGCCTCGGTCATGATCACCGCAAGCCACCTTCCCAAGGAAAAGAACGGGCTCAAATTCTTCGTAAAAGAGGGCAGTCTGGAGGGCGGACAGCTCGATGAAGTACTCTCGATCGCCGAAACGCTCCCGCCCGCCGAATGGGGAGAGCTTGCAGCGGACGATGGGCGGATATCCCGCCGCCCCTATCTCGAAAAGTATGCCGCCGACCTCGTGCGGTTCGTCCGCACCGCGACGGGGGAACAGACCCCGCTTGCGGGAAAGCGCATCCTTGTGGACGCGGGAAACGGCTCGGGCGGATTTTATGAACGGCTCGTTTTAAGGCCGCTCGGCGCGGATACGACGGGTTCTCAATTCCTCGAGCCCGACGGGAACTTTCCCAACCACATTCCCAATCCCGAAAATGCGGAGGCGATGCGGTCGGTGTGCGAAGCGGTCAAGCGCCACCGTGCCGACTTCGGCGTCATCTTCGACACGGACGTGGACCGCGCGGGCGCGGTCTCTCCCGACGGAGAGGAGATCAACCGAAACCGCCTGATCGCGCTCATCTCGGCGATCCTCCTCGAAGAGACCCCGAACGCCGCTATCGTCACCGACTCGGTAACGAGCGACGGGCTCACGGCGTTCATAAGGGCGCACGGCGGAGTGCACCGCCGTTTCAAGCGGGGATATAAGAATGTCATCAACGAGAGCAAGCGGCTCAATGCGGAGGGCATAAATTCCCCTCTCGCCATAGAGACGAGCGGGCACGCCGCGTTCAAAGAAAATTATTTCCTCGACGACGGCGCCTACCTGATTACCCGCCTCTTGATCGCGCTTGCGAAGGCGTCGAAGGAAGGACGGGAACTCATGTCCCTCATCGCCGATTTGCCCGAGCCGTCGGAGGCGAGAGAGGTGCGGCTGAAATTTTCGGAAGGAACGGACTATAAGACGCTCGGAAAAAAGGTGATCGGGGAACTTACAGCCGAGGCGGAAAAACTCCCCCACCTTTCCCTCGCACCCGACAACTGCGAGGGGGTGCGGATAAACTTCGACAAGGAGCATGGGAACGGCTGGGCGCTCGTCCGAATGAGCCTGCACGAGCCGATCATGCCGGTCAATGCGGAGAGCGAAGAAAGGGGCGGCGTTGCAAAAATATTGGCAACGCTCCATAAAATGATGAACGGTTACCGTTTTTTGGACATTGAGAAACTTCTCTGACCGTTCATGCCGATTCGAAAAAATCAATAAAGGAGCAATATGAAACAAACGACGATCAATGCACTGCGCATCCTCTCTGCGGAAGCGATCCAGAAGGCGAACTCGGGACATCCCGGGCTTCCCCTCGGCTCGGCGCCCATTGCCTACACCCTTTGGCAGAACTTTCTGAAGTTCAACAACCGAGACCCCAAATGGGAAGACCGCGACCGATTCATCCTCTCGGCGGGGCACGGTTCTATGCTCAACTATGCCCTGCTCTATCTCTATGGGTTCGGGCTGACGAAGGACGACCTCAAAAACTTCCGCCAACTCGGCAGTAAAACGCCAGGCCACCCCGAATACGGTCATACGGTGGGCATCGAGACGACAACGGGCCCGCTCGGACAGGGGATCGCCAATGCGGTCGGCATGGCGGTAGCCGAAGCCCATCTCGCCGCCCGCTACAACCGTCCCGGCTTTGCCGTCGTGGACCATTACACCTACGCGCTCGTCGGAGACGGGTGTCTCGAAGAGGGCATCTCCTACGAGGCGTGTTCCTTTGCGGGAACACACGAACTCGGCAAGCTCATTGTGTTTTATGACGACAACGACATCACCATCGAAGGGAGCACGGACATCACTTTCAAGGAAGACGTTGCGGCGCGCTTCAAGGCGCAGAATTGGCAGGTCATCACCGTCGATCTTGTGAAAAATCCCGATAACACCCTCATGCTCGCAGGCGCGATCCGCAAGGCGCAAAAGGAAAAGCGGAAACCGTCGCTCATCATCTGCAAGACGAAGATCGGCTACGGCACTCCCCTCGAGGGCAGCCAGAAGTGCCACGGTTCTCCTTTGGGAGAGGAGAATCTGCAAAAGACGAAGGAACATTTCGGCTGGACCTGCGCCCCCTTCGAAGTTCCCGAAGAGGTGATAAAGCACACCGCCGCCGCAGGCAAGCGGGGGGCGAAGCGGGAGCGCGAATGGAAGGTGATGCTCGCCGAATACGCCAAGGCATACCCCGCGCTGTACGCGGAATACCGTGCGGCGATGGACAGCGAAATGCCCGACTTCACCCGCATGGAGGAGCTCTTCGCCTTTGAAAAGCCGATGGCGACAAGGAAGACTTCCGCACAGGTATTGCAGAAGATCGCGGCCAAACTTCCCTCGCTCATGGGGGGAAGCGCCGATCTCGCCCCCTCCAATCTCTCCGACATGAAGGACGCAGACGGGATCACCTACGGCGACTTTGCCCCCGGGCACTACGAGGGCAGGAACATCCATTTCGGCATCCGCGAACACGCCATGGCGGCGATCGCAAACGGGATGCAGCTCCACGGCGGCGTCCGCGCGTACTGCGCGACCTTCTTCATCTTCTCCGACTATTGCAAACATGCGATGCGCCTCTCCGCGCTCATGAACATCCCCGTCATCTACATCCTCACGCACGACTCGATCGGCGTCGGGGAAGACGGCCCTACCCACGAGCCCGTGGAACAGCTCATCGCCCTCCGTTCCATTCCGAATATGAAGGTATTCCGTCCCGCCGATGGGAAGGAGACGGCGGCGGCGTGGATCTCCGCCCTCTCGGGCACTTCCCCCACCGCGCTCGTTCTGACGAGGCAGGATCTCCCCCAGTACAAGGGAAGCGGGCTCGCCGCGCTCAAGGGGGGATATGTCCTCGAAGATTGCAGCGGAAAGCCCGATCTTCTGCTCATCGCGAGCGGTTCGGAAGTGGAACTTTGCATGAAGGCGAAGGAACGGCTCGAAACGGAAGGGATCGCAGCGCGGGTCGTCTCCATGCCCTGCATGGAGGAATTCGAAAAGCAATCCCCCGCCTATCAGGAGAGCGTGCTCCCAGCCGAAGTCAAGGCGCGCGTGTGCGTGGAGGCGGGCAGTCCGTACAGTTGGTATAAATATGCGGGCGACAAGGGCGAGATCGTGGGCATGACGACCTTCGGCGCAAGCGCCCCCGCAAAACTGCTCTTCGAGAAGTTCGGCTTCACCGTGGACAACGTCATCGAAAAGGCCAAGCTCTCGCTCAATAAGTGACCGCCTTCCGACCGAAATAAGGAGAAAATTATGGACATCAACGAAATTGAAAATTTGTATCTGCACCGCCAAAGCTGCCGTGAATTTTCGGAAAAGCCCGTTTCGGAAGAACTCATCCAAAAGATCTGCTCCCTCGCACTGCTCGCGCCGTCGGCGGTAAACGCCCAGCCGTGGCAGCTCATCGCCGTAATGGGCGAAAAGAAGGACGAATTCGTAAAGGCCGTTCAGCCGATGGGCATGAACAAATTCGCGGGAAAGGCGCAGGCGCTCATCGTCGTCGCACAGGACAAGAGCGGCGGGATCATGCGCGTCGGGGAAGTCGTAAAAGACAACCCGTATGTAAAAAACGACCTCGGCATTCTCACCGCGCACCTCATTTTGGCGGCGGAGGCGGCGGGGCTCGGAACTTGCATCTTGGGCGGACGGGACGAGGACAAATTGCGCGCGCTCTTGGGCTTTAAGAAGGACGTGCACATTCCCCACGTCGTGGCGGTGGGCTACCCCGCCGAGGGATATGAGGTCCGCCCCAAAAAGCGCAAACCCCTCAAGGATACGTTTTTGTTGCTGAAATAATTTTGTACATGCAAAAGGCGGGACAAATCCCGCCTTTTTGTTTTGCCTCTCCTATAAAGAACGCCGAGTGCCCACCCCCCTACCCCCCTCCAATGGAGGGGGGGTATGGCGCCTCCTTAGGAGGAGCTGTCGCGGCGGTAGCCGAGACTGAGGTGGTGAGATTATAGAACCAAAGGGACACCACCCCCCTTCCCCCCCTCCAATGGAGGGGGTGGTTGCTCGCTTACCCCCTCCTCAGGAAGGGGCTTGTGGCATTCTGCTATTCGACCCACAAGGTGGCGGAATATTCGCCCCAACCGTTCCTCCAAACCAAGGTGTTTGCGCCGATCGAGGTCGCTTGCGAGAGGACGGAGGCGGAAAGATAGTCTATACAATAGCTCCCGTCCTTATACTCGATCTGACAAACTACTTTTACATTGATATCACTGATCGAAATCCTCGACGGAGAGAGCGTCACACTCTTCACTTCTTTTGAGAAAGAGCCCCCCGAAGCCCCATATTTAGCATTATACGAAACTCTCTGTACTTTTCCGTCTGACGTAAAGAGAATATACATAAATTTATAATGCTCTATTTCTGTGAGCTCTTGTCGGAGCTTGGCGATCTCTACGTCATATTTCGCCGCTTCGGACATGGATGAAGAATTTAACATTTTTTCCGTAAGCTCTTCGATCTCATCAAGCCGCTTGCTTACCTTTTTTTCGTAGTAATAATAACCGGCACTATCCGTCATGTCCGGCTCGCCGAAGACAGCCTCCACGCGTGCCCTGTCCGTCCCGAGCTCGATGCTCTTGATCTTTCCGAGCGAAAAACGGAAATCATACGTCCCGAAGAAGCACCCGCTCGTTATGGCAATGACGGCGGCAAGCCCCACCGTAACGCCGCTCAAAACGAGCTTGTGAGTGCCTATCCACATCCTGGGATAAGATCTCCCCTCATAGGGCTTCCCCGCATTGTATTTTGCAATACTGTAACGGTATACCGTTCGTTCATGACGATATTGCTTATAGGCAGAGCGTTCTGCGTGATATAACCTGAGTTCCTCTTCGTATGTGGTTGCAGAATTTGACGAAGCTCTTCGAGCTCGCTCCGCACTGCGGACAGATCTTGTCTTCCTGCCACTTTGTGCCGCACTCGGGACAGAAGTTGCCTTCAAATTCAGTCCCGCATTTCGGACATTTGTTCATAAGTTCTTCTCCTTTTCGTTTTTTTGCGGGCAAAAAAATAAGGACATCCCAATTCGGAATGCCCGCATAGTATCCCGTAATTGGTTTGCCTCACAATTTCATTCCAAACGGAAAGAAGGATACACCTATGCCAAGTAGTACCGTTTGGAATGATTATGAAATTGTGAGGCAAGCATAGTTTAGCATATCTGCGGGAAAAAAGCAATCTTTCGGCGAAAATTTTTCAAAAACCTTTTGCTGCCCGCGGGAGCGACGCTCCCGCGGGCGGCAAAAGGAAGAAGTTACAAAGCGCCCGCCTAAGGCAAGCCTTAGGCGGGCGCTCGATTTCAGATCGGATATCCTCAATAATTTTGAGCGGAAACCTCAAAGAAGCTCTTCGGGTGGGCGCAGACGGGGCAGATTTCGGGCGCCTTTGTGCCGACGATGATGTGTCCGCAGTTGCGGCATTCCCACACCTTGACCTCGCTCTTTTCGAACACCTGCGCGGTCTCGAGATTGTGCAGAAGGGCGCGGTAACGCTCTTCATGGTGCTTTTCAATGGCGGCGACCATGCGGAATTTGATCGCGAGCGCCTTGAAGCCCTCTTCCTCGGCAGTCTTCGCGAATCCCTCGTACATGTCCGTCCACTCGTAGTTCTCGCCGTCCGCCGCTTCCTTGAGGTTCTCGGCGGTGTCGCCGATGCCGCACAGCTCTTTGAGCCACAGTTTGGCGTGTTCCTTTTCGTTATCCGCCGTCTTCAAAAAGAGCGCGGACATCTGTTCGTAGCCCTCTTTTTTGGCAACGGAAGCAAAATAAGTGTACTTATTGCGCGCTTGCGATTCACCCGCGAACGCCGCCTGCAAATTCTTCTCGGTTTGAGTGCCTGCATAAATGTTTTTCTTTTCGCTCATGGTTTTTTCTCCTTTCTTCGGAATGTATCTGCATTGTAACACGATTCGCCGAAAATTGCAAGATATTTCCGAAAAATCATTGGAAAAATGCCCGCCCGCGCATTCTGCGCGGGCGGGCATTCAAGCCCAAAAGAGCCCCTATGGGGAAAACCTCTCAGACCTTTCCTCTAAGTTTCACCACCTCAGTCACTTCGTGACAGCTCCTCCTGAGGAGGAGCCTTTTCACTCTCCGTGGAAACGCACCTAGCGCCCCCTCCTTAGGAGGGGGATAAAGGGGGTGGTGCTTCCAATCTGTACCGCGAGAAGAACCACGCTTCTTCGCTGCGGGACACAATTTGCCGCACACTTGCGGCTTTTTGTTTTTACGGAGCAGTTATCGGGCGGGCAGATAGTAACTACGGAGCAAACGAACTAACTCCTCGACAAATTCTTTTTTAGGAAAAGAATTTGTCGAAACTTTTATATCAACTTACTTACCGTAGCGCGGTTGCTCTTGGCGACGAACAGATCGAAGCGCGGCTTATCGCTCAGATGAATTCCCGTGCAGATGACGTCTACGAGGAAGAGCTGCATGATCTTCCCGCGCATGCTCCCCACTTCGGTGGGAGATTGGATGGGCGCAGAGGAAATGACAAGATCGGCATACCGTGTGAGCGGAGAGTTCTCATAACAGGTGACGATGATCACTTTCATTCCGCAGGCGCGGGCGATCTCCGCCGCCTCAATGGCGTCCTTCGTGCTGCCCGAGATGCTGAACAGGATCAGAAGGTCCTCCTCGTTCCGAGAAGAGAGCAGCACATTCTGAAGATGTGCGTCCCGCTCGCAATAGGTGAGCAGCCCCATCGTCATGAGCCGATTGTGCAGCTCGAGCGCGGCGAGGTGGGAGTGCCCCGCCCCGAAACAACAGATAGTCCGCGCCGAAGAGATCATATCGTATGCTGTCTGCAGATCTTCCTCGGTGATGCTCCTGCGGCAATTTTCCACCGCGTCGGCATAAGCGTCCGCGATATCCTCTACATAGCCGATCCCGTCGCGCTCTCTGTGACCGACTTCCACGATCCCCTGCGCGAGGTTGAGGCGGAATTCCTGATACCCGTTGAATCCGAGCGAACGGCAGAACCGCAGAACGGTCGCTTCCGCAACGCCCGTGGCGGCGGCGAGATCGGTGATCGACATGTAGATGACCTGTTTTTGGTCCACCGTTTCAAAATATTCGATGAGTTTCCTCTGACTTTTGGTGATCTTTCCTTCTTTGAGGCGGGCAATTTTACTTGCGATACTGTTCGGCATTTCCGACCCTCCCGAGCAATTTACAAAGTAAACACTTCTTTTGGTATACTTCTTCGCTATCTATTATATAGAAAACCCAAAACGTGTCAAGTGTTTCTCGATTTTTTGTATACGTATTCAAAAATCTGTATATTGATTGTTCACAAAGCGAATAAACAGTTGACAAACTCTTTCCGCCGCGCTATAATATCAAAAAAAACAGCGAGGCAAAAAATGGAAAAGCTGATGCGTACGGGAAGAAAGATCCGATGCAGGATCTTCCAAGGAATTTTCCGCGTGGCGATCCCCCTTCTGCCCTATCGCAGTCCCAAGCAGTTGAAGAGCTGCGAAGAGGGCGCGCTGCTCGCAAAAGAGCGGGGCAAGCGCAGGGCGTTCATCGTCACGGACAGGGGCGTAAATGCCCTCGGACTCACGAAGCCGCTCGAAGCGGCGCTATCGGCACAGGGGATCGCATACGAGATCTATGACGAAACTTGCGTGAATCCCACCGTGGCGAATGTCGAGGAGGCCTTCAAACGGTATCGGGAAAGGGGCTGCGACCTGCTCATCGCTGTCGGCGGCGGTTCTCCCATGGACTGCGCCAAGGGCGTTTGCGCGCGGCTCATCAAGCCGAAAAAGTCCCTTCTGAAAATGAAGGGGATACTGAAAGTGCGGGGGCGCGGCCCGCTCTTCATTGCCGTCCCGACCACTGCGGGAACGGGCAGCGAGACGACGATCGCCGCCGTCATCACGGACGAGAAGACGCATTACAAATTCACGATCCTCTCCTTCTGCCTTGCGCCGAAGTACGCGCTTTTAGACCCCGTTATGACAAAAACGCTTCCGCCCGCCCCCACTGCGGAGACGGGAATGGACGCTCTCACCCACGCCGTGGAGGCATACATCGGCAGGTCCACCACCCGCTACACGCGCAGGCTCGCAGTAAGCGCCGTCAAGCGCATCAAGGATAACCTTCCCGCCGCCTATTCCGACGGGGATGACCTCTCCGCCCGCAGGGAAATGCAGCTCGCGGCATATGAGGCGGGAATGGCGTTTACCGTATCCTATGTGGGCTATGTGCACGCGGTGGCGCACTCCCTCGGCGGCGCATATAACGCCCCGCACGGCAGAACGAATGCAACGCTTCTGCCCATCGTGCTGCGCGCCTATGGAAATTCCTGCACGAAAAAACTTGCGCGCCTCGCCCGAAAGAGCGGCGTCTGCACGGAGAAGGATAACGCCAAATGTAGCGAAAAGTTCATAACGTGGGTCGAAAATTTGAACACATCGATGAAGATCCCCGCCCGTCTCGACGTCTGGGAGAAGGACGTCCCCCGCCTTGCGGCGAATGCCGACCGCGAGGCAAATCCCCTCTATCCCGTGCCCAAACTCATGGACAGAGACGCGCTCGAAGAGCTCTACCGCCTCGCCCGCGCAAGGCATGAATACTCGGCGGAAGAGACGCTTTCCATGCAAAAAGAGTACTTCAAGGCGGGATGGACGCTCGATCTGAAGCGGCGCAGAAGATGGCTTCTGAAGCTCAAGGCGGCGATCCTTTCGCACGAGGAAGAGATCCATGCCGCGATCAAGGCAGATCTCGGCAAGAGCGCCGCCGAAAGTTACATGTGTGAAACGGGGCTCACGCTCTCCGAGATCGGCTACATGCTCAAGCATATGAAGAAATTCTCGCGGGAAAAGCGGGTGAAAACTCCGCTTGCGCAGTTCCCCGCACGCAGTTACGTGAAGCCCTCGCCCTACGGGTGCGTCCTCATCATGAGCCCGTGGAACTATCCTTTCCTGCTCACGATCGAACCCCTTGTAGACGCCCTTGCCGCGGGAAACTGCGCGATCGTGAAGCCCTCGGCATATTCCCCCGCGACGAGCGCGGTCATCGAAAAACTCTTAAAAGAGGTCTTCCCACCCGAACTCGTCTCCGTGCGGCTGGGCGGAAGAGCGGAAAACAGCCAACTGCTCGAGCTTCCCTTCGACAAGATCTTTTTCACGGGCAGCATGGCGGTGGGGAAAGAGGTCATGCGCCATGCGAGCGAAAAGCTCATTCCCGTCACGTTGGAACTCGGGGGAAAGTCCCCCTGCATCGTCACGGAGAGCGCGGATCTGAAACTTGCCGCAAGGCGCATCGTGTTCGGCAAATTTTTGAACTGCGGACAGACCTGCGTCGCGCCCGATCATATCTACGCGCATAAAAATATCTCGGAAAAACTGCTCGCCGAGCTGAAGAGGGAGATCGTGCGGCAATTCGGCGCAGAGCCGCTCAAAAATCCCGATTACGGAAAGATCGTAAACAAAAAGCATTTCGACCGCATCTGCGCGCTCATCGATGAAAAAAAGATCTTCTGCGGCGGGAAGCGGGACGAAGCCGCCCTCCGCATCGAACCCACCGTGCTCAGGGACGTTGACCGCGGGGACGCCGTGATGCAGGAAGAGATCTTCGGGCCCGTTCTTCCCGTTCTTATCTATGAAAACGACGATGAACTCCTCGCGCAGCTCAACGATACCCCTCTCGCGCTCTATCTCTTCACCAAAGACAAGGCGCAGATCGAAAAATTCACCGCACGCGTCTCCTTCGGCGGCGGCTGCGTCAACGACGTCGTTATCCACCTCGCAACTTCCAATATGGGTTTCGGCGGCGTAGGCAGGAGCGGCATGGGCAGCTATCACGGCCGCGACGGCTTCGATTGCTTCTCGCACAAAAAGAGCATCGTAAACAAGAAATGTTGGCTCGACCTCCCCATGCGCTACCAACCCTACAAGCGCATTTGGGAAAAACTCATCCGCTTTTTCCTGAAATAGTGTATTTAGACATTTATCTAAATACATGGGATTTTTATTTAGACATTTGTCGAAATAATGGAAATTATAGCAAGTCGGCGGCGCACAGCGCCGCCGATCACTTTTGCTTTGAATTATTTGAAGATCTCTTCTCCGTTTGTCTCGATCACTCTTTTGTAGAAGCCCGCGCTCTTTTTGGGGGTGCGTTCGAGGGTGTCATAGTCCACGTGGATGAGCCCGAACTTTTTGGAGAAGCCCTCCGCCCATTCGAAATTATCGAGAAGCGACCAATAGAAGTAGCCGTCGATCTCCGCTTCCTGAGCCGCACGGTGGAGAGAGCGCAGATAGCGTTTCAAAAAATCGATGCGGCAGTCGTCGTTGATCTCTCCATTAAGATCCTTCCACTCGGTGAGCGCAACGCCGTTCTCGGTGTAGACGACGGGCAGGCGGTATCTGTCCCAAACATAGCGCGCGCCGTAATAGAGAGAGTCGGGGTGTACCGTCCAGCGCATGTCGGTGAGCGGGTCGGAGGGCGGAACGGTCACGCGGCGGAAGGAATCCCCCTCCCGCTCGATGTAATCGCCCGAATAGGTATTCACGCCATAGAAATCGAGCTTGCTCTTGATGATATCCATGTCCCTCTCGGGATAGGAAAAGCCGTTCTCCCCTTGCCATAGAGCAAACTCCTCGGGATAGTGCCCGAAAAGGAGAGGGTCGGTGTAGTAGTTGACAGAGCCAAAATCTTCGTGGCAGGCGAAGGTCTCCCGCTTTGCGAATTCATAGTCTTCTTCAGAAGTGGGAAGGAAGGGCCACAACGCCTGCGCCGTGCCGATCTTCACATCGGGAAGGAGACCGCGCAAAATCTTTTCCGCCTTGCCGCAGCCGAGGAGGACGTTGTGCGCGCACCGCATGACCTCCCCTGCGGGAAGTTCCAAAAAGGGCGCGTGCTTGCCCGCAGAGTGCCCCTCGCCGAGGAACACCTGCGGTTCATTGATGAGGATGAAGTGATTACAATACTTTCCGAAGAGCTCGCCGCAGATCTTAGCATAGGAAGCAAACCAATCGGAACTCTCGGGAGAGAGCCAGCCGCCCCTGAGATAGAGCGCATAGGGATGATCCCAATGGAAGAGGGTCATCCACGGCTCGATCTCCGCCTTTTTGAGTTCCTCCAAGAGTTCGAGATAAAACCGCTTGCCGTCTTCGGAGATCTTGCCCGTTCCCTCGGGAAGAAGCCTCGCCCAGTTGACGGAAAAGCGGTAGGCCTTGAGCCCGATCTCTTTCATGAGCGCAACGTCCTCTTTGAAGCGATGATAATGATCGCACCCGACGTCCCCCGAGTGTCCGTTGAAGATCCGCCCCTTCGTGGCAGAGCCGACGTCCCAACCGTTCAGACCCTTATCCGCGGCGTACGCTCCGCCCTCGATCTGATAGGCGGCAGTCGCAGCGCCCCAAACGAAATTTTTTTTGAACATTGGAATTCTCCTTTTATATTCTTGTTCTCGGCTGCCCCTTGAGGGGTGGGCAAGGTTTTCCCTCGGCTGCCCCTTGAGGGGGAGCTGTTGCGCTTGTGCGACTGAGGGGGTGTCCTTTTCAAATCGCAACGTTTTTCCTCGCGGAAAAGATTTTGCGCAGCAAAAGATTTTTCGTGAACCCTTACAATTCCTCTGCTTCGCGGATCCACAGGGCGGCGGAAGCGTCGGAGGGCATACGGAAATCCGCGCGGGGAGAAAGGGATACCGAGCCCACCTTCACGCCGTCGGGAACGCAGTTCCGTTTGAACTGCTGGGCAAAAAACCGCTTGTAGAAATTCACGAGCCACTTCTTCAAAACATCGCGGCTGTACTTTCCCGCAAACGTCCGCTCCGCCACGTACAATGTCTTTGCGGGGGAATAGCCCCTGCGAAGGAAGCACCACAAATAGAAATCATGCAGTTCGTAAGGTCCTACGATGTCCTCCGTCTTCTGCGCGATGTTCCCCTCCTCGTCGGGAGGAAGGAGCTCGGGGGAAATTTCCGTACCCAAAATGCTCTTTAACACCACTTCCATTCTGCCGCCGATGCGGTTTGCCTCATAGGCAACGAGGGACTTTACGAGCGTCTTGGGAACGGAAGAATTGACTGCATACATGCTCATATGGTCACCGTTATAGGTGCACCAACCGAGGGCGAGCTCGCTCATATCCCCCGTGCCGATGACGAGCCCCTCCGTCTCATTTGCAACGTCCATGAGGACCATTGTGCGGTAGCGCGCCTGTGCGTTTTCGTATACCGTATTGCGATTTTCGGGGTCGTGCTCGATATCGCGGAAATGGCGGTTGACCGCGCCCGCGATGTTCACCGTGCGAATGGAAACGCCCGACGCCTGCATGAGTGCGTTTGCGTTGTTCCGCGTCTTTTGGCTCGTGCCGAACCCGGGCATCGTGAGGGCGATGATGTCCCCTCTGTCCTTCCCCAAGAGGTCGAAGGCGCGGCAGGTGACGAGGAGCGCGAGCGCCGAATCGAGCCCACCCGAAATGCCGATGACCGCCGTCTTGCTGTGGGTATGGGAAAGCCGCCTTGCGAGCGCGCTCGACTGCATGGACAGGATTAGCCCGCACCGCTTTTCGAGTTCCTTGCCCTGCGGCACGAAGGGAAGCTGCGGGAATTGACGCGAGGAAAGGTCGCCGTCACCGATGAAAACCTGCGGATCTGTCGCATAGTCGCACTCCACTGAGGAAAAGGTGTTCGTTTTTCTGCGCTCGTTCAAAAGAAATCCGACGTCGATCTCCGCCTCGGCGGTCTCCCCCGAGAAGGGCAAACTCTCCGCAAGGCAGACGCCGTTTTCGTAGATCAAATTGTTTCCCGCAAATACCATATCCGAAGTGCTCTCCCCCACGCCCGCGCTCGCATAGACGTAGGCACAGAGATTTTTGCCCGACTGGGCGGCGAGGAGAGTTTTGCGATACTCCCGTTTTCCGATGGTCTCGTTGCTCGCGGACAGATTCACGATGATCGTCGCACCGTGCCCGCAATGCTGCGCCGAAGGCGATTCGGACGACCAAAGATCTTCGCAGATCTCGCATGCAACCGCAAATTCGGGACGGTGAATGTCATACACGATGAAATTGCGATCGAAATAAGCGTAATTGTCCCCGATGCGCACAAGATGGGATCCTTCGGGAGCAGGCGAAAAGTAGCGCGCCTCGTAAAATTCGTTATAGTTCGGAAGATGGGTCTTCGGAATGACTCCGGAGACCTTTCCGCCGCTGACCGCCGCGGCGCAATTATAGATCTTACCCTCGAATGCAACGGGAAGCCCGACATAAACGAGCATTTTCAGTCCCAACGTCGCTTTGGCGATCTCTTGCAAAGCGGCAAGACAGCCGTCGAGCAGCGTCTGTTGCAAAAAGAGATCGCCGCAGGTGTAACCCGAAATACTCAACTCGGGAAAGACGAGGATCTCGGTGTTCTTTGCGGCTTGTTCTTCGATGATCTCGATAATTTTTTTTGCATTGAATGCGGGATCGGCGACCCTGAGTTCGGGGCTTGCCGCCGCCACTTTTACAAAACCGTATTGCATAAAAACTCCTTTCGAGAAAGTCACCACCTCAGTCACCTTCGGTGACAGCTCCTCCAAGGAGGAGCCATTGCCCCCTCCTTAGGAGGGGGATTAAGGGGGTGGTGTTTCTCTAATTACTGCGCGGAGCAGGGTTCCCCTGCGGCAGCGCACACAATTTGCCGCACTCTTACGGCTTAATGTCCAAGCCAAGCGATTTTGAGAGCCAACTCGGTTGATGCAGGAGGAAGGTTTCCTCGCACATTTCTTTTCGAACGACACCCCTTCCGTCACGCGCTCTGCGCGTGACACCCCTCTCCGCGGGTAGAAACCCGCGTTCGGTCACCGTTCGCGCCTCTGGTGCGCTCACTCCTGTCACAGCGCGCCAACGGTTATCAACCGTTGGCAGAATGCGCTGTTCCACCTCAAGGGGTGGGCAAGGGGGGAGTGAGCAAAGAAATGTGCGAATCCATTCTCAATTACTTGCCTTAGGCGGAATTCACTTCCGCCGTGGGCGACACAATTTGGCAATTACTTTTGCCTTATTGTCCGATGAAACGAATGAGAGGACAAAAATGTTAAGGCGTAGACGCCCGTTTCCTCACGGAAAAAGATTTTGCGTAGCAAAAGATTTTTCGTGAACTTATTTCTCTTCTTCGCTTCCCACGACCTGATCGACCGAAGAGCCCTTTGCGGCGACGCGGATCTTCTCCTCGATCTCGGCAGCCATTTCGGGGTTGTCTTTGAGGAATTGTCTCATTTTTTCGCGACCGTTCGCAACTTTTGTGTCGTTATAGCTGAACCATGCGCCGCTCTTTTTGATGATGTCGTATTGGATACCGAGGTCGATGAGACATCCTTCCTGCGAGACGCCCTCGCCGTACATGATGTCGAATTCCGCCTGACGGAAGGGAGGAGCGAGTTTGTTCTTCACGACCTTTGCGCGCGTGCGGTTGCCCGCTGCGCCTTCGGAATCTTTGAGCGTATCGATCTTCCTGATGTCGATGCGGACGGAGGCATAGAATTTGAGCGCCTTGCCGCCCGGGGTCACTTCGGGATTGCCGAACATCACGCCCACCTTTTCCCGCAACTGGTTGATGAAAATGACGCACGTCTTGCTCTTATTGACGATCGCCGTGAGCTTTCTCAGCGCCTGCGACATGAGCCGCGCCTGAAGTCCCACATGGGAATCTCCCATGTCTCCCTCGATCTCCGCCTTGGGCGTGAGCGCCGCCACCGAGTCCACCACGATGATGTCCACCGCGGAGGAACGCACAAGATTGTCCACGATGTCGAGCGCCTGTTCGCCCGTATCGGGCTGGGAGACATAGAGTTCGTTGAGATCCACTCCCAAGTGCTTTGCGTAGACGGGATCGAGCGCGTGTTCTGCATCCACAAATGCCGCGATCCCCCCCATTTTCTGCGCTTCTGCCACACAATGAAGGGCGACCGTCGTCTTGCCCGAGCTCTCAGGCCCGTAGATCTCGATCATCCTTCCGCGCGGAACGCCGCCGATCCCGAGCGCGAGATCGAGGGCGAGACAGCCCGTGGGAATGACGTCGATGTCGGTATTCCCCGCCTCTTCGCCCAATTTCATGATAGCGCCCTTGCCGTACTGCTTCTCGATCTGAGCAAGAACGGCGTCCAATGCTTTGCGTTTTTCTTCGTTCATATGATTTCTCCTTGATGGTTTTTCAAAACGTTATGCGCTCAACGGATCTCTTTATAGGCATGGAAGAGCGCCAGATTGATCGCCTGTTTGGTGACGGAAGTCCTGTCCCCCGTCAAATGGAATTCGAATACGCGGACGCGTTCGCCCGTTCCTATCGCGATGAAACAAGTCCCCGCAGGCGTCTTAGTCCCGTCTGACTTTGGTCCTGCGATGCCCGTTGTGGCAATGGCGATGTCGCAGTGCCCCGTCTTGAGCAATCCCGCCGCCATCTCATAGGCGGTATCTCCCGAGACCGCGCCTTTGGACTGCAGGGTGTAGGGGGAAACGCCGAGCCGCTCCTGTTTAGACAGCCCGTCATAGGTATTCAGACCCTCGTAAAAGACCTTGCTCGCGCCGGGATTTTTGACGATCTCCTCGCCGACGCCGCCGCCCGTAAACGATTCCGCCGTGGACAAATGCAGACGGTGGAGCTTGAGCGCTTCAAAGAGCCGCTGCCCGGGCGTGACGTCCTCCATGGCATAGACATACTTTCCGAGCTCGTCTGCCACGATGCGCACCGCCTCATCCACGGCGACCTTGGGAGAGGCCGAATGATAGGCGATCTCGATCTTTCCCACGCCGTATTCTTCGCTCGTGTGGATGAAGACCCCGCCCTGCTTTGCGGCTTCCTCCGTGGCGCGGATGACCTCCTCGCGGGGCGCGCCCACCGTCTTGATCACGACGCTGTAGAAGGACTGCCCCCGCTTTCCGTCCACGGCGGGAAGGACCTCTTCGCGCACGGCGCATGCCCCCTCTTTCCCCGCGGGAAGAACGGCGTACAGGCAGTTCTTTGCCTGATGCAGCGTCCCGTCGGGGAATTGCTCCCCTGTGACGACTTCCACTGCCTCCCTTGCCGCAGACAGGAGAACGTCATCGCAGATGAGAAACACGCCGTCGCTCTCTTCCGACAGCCGCGAGAGCGTCGCCTTGACGAGCGCCGTGTCGTCATATGCGGCGAGCACGACCTCCGAAAGGGGGACGCCGCCCGACAAGAGAGCGTCCGTAACGGCGGGGAATTCCACCGCGCATACGGAACGAAAATGGTTGCGAAGAACGAGCGCCGTGAATTTCATATCATTCCTCGCTCTCTTTGAGGACCTGCTTGTTGCGGAAGATATAATTGCATCCCGAGAGCACGGTGAGCGCCGTTGCGAGCGCAAGGAAGATAAACCCGATGAGCGCCGCGACAGGACCTGCCGCAATATCCAGGAAGGAAGCGGTGATGATCAGGGTCGCAAGCGCGATGTCCTGCGTCACCGTCTTGAGTTTTCCGTAAATATCGGCGGCGAGGACAACTTTGCGCTCGGCCGCGACCATGCGGAAGCCGCTCACGATGAGTTCCCGCGCCAAGATGACGGCGGTGAAGATCCCCGCACAGAGCCTGCCCCAACCGACAAGATATTTTGTCTCGAACACGTCGGGAAAGGCGAGCAGCAATATGAGCGCCGTAGAGACGAGCACCTTATCCGCGATCGGGTCGAGAAATTTCCCCAAATTGGTGACAAGATGACGTTTACGGGCGATATAGCCATCCAAAAAGTCTGTGCCCGCAGCGAGCACGAAGATGATCCCCGCGATCAAAAAATTATAGGGCAGAATGCCGTCCAAACAGAAGAAGACGGCGAAAACGGGGATCAGACAAATGCGTGTCAAAGTGATTTTGTTGGGCAGATTCATGGCGATCCTTCCTTGTAAAAAAAATCTATTTTCGGGATAAGGCAGTGCCGTACAGATCGTAAGGTCCTGCCTCGTCGATGTGCACCGTGTATCTCTTTCCCTGCTCGGCGGCGGGCGCGGTGAAGTAGGTAACACCGTCTATATCGGGCGTCTGAAAGTACGTTCTTCCCACAAAGCAGCCCTTCTCATAGTCGATGCCGTCGCAGAGCACTTCCGCCTGCTTTCCGACCGCCCCCCGCAGAAGGGAAGCGGAGATCTCCTGCTGCGCTGCATAGAGCTCTCTTTGCCACCGCTTTTTCGTGGAAGGGTGGACCTGCCCCTTCAGCTTATAGGCGGGCGTTTCGGGTTCGCGGGAATAGGCGAAAAAGCCGCAATTGAGGAGCTGCGCTTCCCGCAAGAAGCCGATGAGCGCGCGGTGCTCCTCCTCCGTCTCGGAGGGGAATCCCGCAATGAAGGTCGTGCGGAGGGCGATCCCGGGGATCTCCTCCTTCAGCTTTGCGATGAGGGCAAGATATTCCGCCCTGCTCCCCTTCCGCCCCATGAGCTTCAAGATCCTGTCCTCCGAATGCTGCAGGGGAATATCGAGATATTTGACGAGTTTCGGCTCGTCGCGGAGCTCGGCGATGAGTTCCTCCGTGATGCGCTCCGGATAACAGTATAGCAGACGAATATGACAGATATTGTCAAGTTCGCAAAGTTTTTTCAGCAATGGAACGAGTAAATTTTCTCCGCCGTCCTCGCCGTAGCGGCTCACGTCCTGCGCGACGAGGATCAGTTCCTCGGTGTGCCCGAGCGACGCCGCCTCCGCAAGGAGGGCTTCCATGGGATAGGAGCGGTACTTTCCGCGGATCTTGGGGATGAGACAGTAGGTGCAGTGGTTGGAACATCCCTCTGCGATCTTGAGATATTTGTAGTGCTCGGGGGTGGTGATGACGCGCTCGCCCCGTTCTCCGCCGCCGCGTCCCACGGCATTCACCCGTTCGTTCCGATAGGCGCGCTCCAAGGCGGGAAAGAGCTCGCCCGCATCCGAGATCCCCAAAAAGACGTCCGCCTCTGTGAGGGCGGGGAAGAGCTCGCCGATGAATTTTTGGGGCAGACAGCCCGCAACGACGATCTTTTCCAGCTTCCCCTTGCGGTAGCCGTTCCCCTCGAGCACCGTCTCGATCGCCTCTTTGCGCGCGGCAGTCAAGAAAGCGCAGGTGTTCACGACGAGCACCTGTGCCTCGGAAATATCATCTGTGATCGGGCAGCCGTGCGCCCTTATCTCTCCGAGGATGCGCTCCCCGTCCACACGGTTTTTGTCACATCCTAGAGAGATCATACCGAAAACTTTGTACATTGTTGTCATCAATCGAGAGGACCGTATTTGCTCTCGAATTCCTCTTTGGTCAAAAGCACCGTTCTCGCCTTCGCCTTTCCGTCGAAGGGAGAGATGTAACCCATGAGTTCCATCCATTCGATGATCTTCCCCGCGTGGTTATAGCCTATGGAACATCTGCGCTGGATGAGGGAAATGGAAGCCTGTCCGAGCTTTACGACCATGGAGAGCGCGCGGATATATTCCGCATTTGCCGCGCCGTCCTCGGGGGATTCCGCGTCTCCGTCGTCCCCGCCGCCCACTTCGGTGCGGTTGATGTAATCGGCGACTTCGGGATCGAAATAGGCCTCGTTCTTTTGCTTGACGTCTTCGACGATCGCCTGCACTTCGCTGCTGTCGATGAAAGCGCCCTGAACGCGCAAACAGTTGAACATGCCGCCCGTCTTATAGAGCATGTCCCCCATGCCGAGCAGCTTTTCCGCGCCCGACTCGTCGAGAATGGTACGGGAGTCCACTTCCTGAATGACGCGCACCGCCATACGGGTGGGCAAATTCCCCTTGATGACGCCGGTGATGACGTCTACGGAAGGGCGCTGGGTGGCGAGCACGAGGTGGAGCCCTGCCGCCCGCGCCTTTTGGGTCAGCCGCTGGATGCGCTCTTCGATGTCCTTTTTCGCAACGGACATAAGGTCGGCGAGCTCATCCACGATGATGACGATCTTGGGAAGGCGGTCCTCATCCTCGGTGCGGGCCTCGTTGTATTCGTCGATATTTCTGACGACCGTTCCCGACCGCGTTTTCTGTTCAAAAAGATCGTATCTCCTCTCCATCTCCTTGATCGCCCAGTTGAGCGCCGTGATCGCCTTTTGCGCGTCCGCGATGATCTCGTTGATCATGAGATGAGGCAGTCCTTCGTAAACGGGGAACTCCACCTTTTTGGGGTCTACAAGAATGAGGCGGAGCTCTTCGGGCGAATATTTGCAGATGAGGCTGATGATCATGGAATTCAGACAGACAGACTTACCTGCATTGGTCGTCCCCGCAACGAGGATGTGGGTCATCTTGGGGATGTTCCCGCAGACGTTCCGGCCCTCGACGTCCTTGCCGATGGCAAACATGAGCGCGCCCGGCTTGTCCTTTTGGTACTCTTCCGATTGCATGACGGAGGCGAGACCGACCGTTGCGCGGACGGAGTTCGGCACTTCGATGGAGACCGCACCCGTCTCGTTGTTGGCATAGATGTTCACGCCGTTCTTGGCGTGAAGGCGCATGGCGATCTCACGGTCGCGCTTGGTGACCATGCCGACCGCGATGTTGCGCGGGATATCGATATCGTAGCGGGTAACGGCAGGACCGACGGTGACATGGACGATCTCTGCGTCCACGCGGAATCCCGCAAGCGTATCCACGATGATCTCGGAATTGCGGGTGATCTCCTCGGGCGGAACGGAGATCCTGTCGTCATACTTATGGAAAAGCTCCATGGAGGGCTTTTGATAGGGACGATAGATGTGCCTCTTCGGCTTGGGTGCGGGCGCGGAAGGCATGGATTGCGAGGGCTCTTGTCTGCGCTCGCGCACGGGAAACTCCCGTACAAAGTCGTCCTCGCCGAAGTCGGGCTCGGCGTCATCGAACATGTCCGCACGCGCGCGGAAACCCGCTATGGCGCGGCTTCCCCCTGCGTCCTCCTCATCCGTTCCGCCAAATCCCGTGCCGCCGGCGTCGGGTTCGGCTCTGTCCGGATCTTTGTCCAAAGAGAGCTCTTCCCTGTCCGTGCGGGCGAAGGGATCTTCCCGTACAGACGGCTCGTTGCGGTCGGTGCGGGCGAAAGGATCTTCCCGTGCAGGCGGCTCATTGCGGTCGGTACGGGCGAAGGGATCTTCCCGCACAGGCGGCTCGTTGCGGTCGGTGCGGGCGAAGGGATCTTCCCGCACAGGCGGCTCGTTGTGGTCGGTGCGGGAGAAAGGATCTTCCCTTGCGGGCGGCTCGTTGCGGTCGGTGCGGGCGAAAGGATCTTCCCGTGCAGGCGGCTCGTTTCGGTCGGTGCGGGCGAAGGGATCTTCCCGCACAGGCGGCTCAATGCGGTCGCTGCGGGCGAAAGGATCTTCCCGCGCAGGCGGCTCAATGCGGTCGGTGCGGGCAAAGGGATCGCTCTCCCTCTCGGTGCGCAGGAATCCGGACGGACGAGCGGGCGGCTCATCGGGAATATCCCTTATATTGGGAGCGGAAGAGAACTCCTCTTCCGTATCGTTGGCGTAAAAATCTCTCCGTTCCTCCTTCTTGGGTTCATCGGGCGTCTTGTAAGAGGGGCGGATGTAATTCAAAGAGGGAGAGTCGGGCGTCTGCTCGACGATCTTGCGCGGCATCTGCGGACGGGGAGTCTCCGCCCTTGCAGCATAGTCCTGCGCATAGGAGGCGGGACGCTCGGGCACGATCGGGGGGAAGGGCTCTATACTGCTCTTCCGCACGCGGTTGTTGAACTGGGAGTCGCGGTTGTAGGCAAGATTGTTGCGATAGTTTGTAGCGGGGTCTGCCCCGAAGAGGAAATCCCGCGCGTCGTTCGGTTTGGAAGACGGGCTCTCGACGGGGGGAGTATAGCGCTCCATCTGTCCCGAATAGGGCGCATTGTACACGCTCCCCCTCCCCTCGGCGCGGGGCTGCTCATAGCGGGGACGTTCCCGATAGTGATCCCGATAGGGATCTTGGTAGGGCGCGCGGGAAGGTTCGGGGTAGCTCCCGTCATAGGCGGCGGGAGAGGCGTCGGCGGGAGCAAACGGCTCGTATGAATATGAAGGACGGGGGATCTCCGAAGTCACATCCTCCGCGTCATCCTTTGCGGGGCGTTCCGCCTTCTCCGCACGGCCGCCCGTCTTCTCCCGCGCGGGGCGTTTCACCGCCTGTCTCACGGGCGTCGACCACAGCAAGAAGAAGAGCCCGAGCGCCGTGAGCAGAGAGAAGATGATATAAGCGCCCACGGTGGAGAGCAGTGCGCGCATGGGATATACGACGAGCCCGAAGAGCGCGCCGCCGCCCGTCGCTCCGCCCACGGAAGCGTCCGCCGCATGGCGGCAGCCGCCAAGGTATGCGCCGAAGCCCGCGCCGAAAAAGCGCGAGCTCGTGGCAAGATGAGCGATGAGAAATACGGGAACGAGGACGCATCCGATCCGAAGCGCCCACTTCCACGAAAAGATCTTTTTCCCCGTGATCATTTTCAACGCGACAAGGATGCCGAAAACGAGCAGAGGGTAGATGAAAAAGCCGAAAATTCCCATGAGAAAGGCATTGATGGCAACGCCGATCTCTCCGAGCATGACAGGGCCGATGATGGATATGACGAGCAATATCGCGCTGAACAAAAGCAGTGTCATACCGAGGGTCTCCCGCGTAATGACGGAAGAGAGCGCCTCCGATCTTCCGTTTTCCTGCCCGCGACCGTAACCGTTCAAAATATACTCCTTCTCCCCTGAAAGAGGGGGCTATGATTTCTCACGGTACATTATAGCATTTTCACGCAGATTTTTCAACCATATCGGGGCGAAAATTTTGCATGTTCGCCAAAAAAATAAGGAAAAGCGCGGGCGCCCGTCTGCAAATGCAGACGGGCGCCCGCGCACCGCGCAGATCTACATCATACTTTCGAGAATGAGCTTATCGGCGACGAGGGCGATGAATTCGCTGTTCGTCGGCTTCTCGGTGCCGATATAGACCCGTGCGCCGAAGATCGCATTCACGGCCTCTATCCTCCCGCGATTCCACGCGACTTCGATGGCGTGGCGGATGGCGCGCTCCACCTTGCTCGCGGTCGTATGGAACTTCTCTCCGATGACGGGATAGAGCCCCTTTGTGACGTTGTTGATGACATGGGGATCGGCGACCGCCATCTTGATCCCCTCCCTCAGATAGGCATAGCCCTTGATGTGCGGCGGAATGCCGATGGAGATGAAGATCCCCGAGATGCGCTCGTCGAGAGAGCCCGCGCGGCGGCGCTCGACGCTCTCCCTCACGCCGGGAGATTCCTCGCCGCCCACTTCCGCCACGCGGTCGGCGACGACTTCGACGGAGATCGGCTTCATGAGATAGTAGCGCGCTCCGAGCGCGATCGCCCGATTGATGATCTTGTCGTCCGCAAAATTGCCCATGACGATGAACTCGGGTCTCTTCGCTTCCTTGCG
Organism: uncultured Clostridia bacterium; assembly: GCA_947629575.1. Taxonomy (GTDB): domain Bacteria; phylum Bacillota; class Clostridia; order Christensenellales; family Borkfalkiaceae; genus Gallimonas. The sequence goes on from CANREF010000007.1 coordinate 68,330, forward strand.
CACGCTCTCCATAACGGTGAAGCCGTCTAAATTGCGAAGGAGCAGACTGATGACGACGACCGCGGGATTGTGGCTCTTGATGAGCTCGATCCCCTCCGCACCGTCGCCCGTCACTCCGCAGACCTGAAAGCCCTCCCGCGCGGACAGCGCCGTCTTGAGTTCGTTCGCAAATGTTTCGTTGCTCTCGAGAATCAGAATAGAAATTTGTTTCATTGCAATTTACCTCTTTTTTTGAAGTTGTAACGGTATTATAATATATATTTTTGTAAATGTAAAGGAGTTTTTGTAAATAATTAAAATATTTTTTTACAAAATAGAGGTTTTTTTTGATTTTAATGTAGAAAAAAGTCGAATTTGAAAAAAATTATTTTTTCTGTGTCGGGAAAGGGAGCGAAAGCTACTCCCCTTTCAAAGAGCCGTTTTCGGGGGAACTTTCCGCCCTTCGCCCAAAAAAACAGGCGGGAATTTCTTCCCGCCGAGCGTTACTTCTTTTCCTGTTTTACTATGCCGATGTGCACCTCGTCGAGCTGTTTTTGTTCGACGGGCGAAGGGGCGTTCATCATGAGATCGCGCGCCTTGGCGTTCATGGGGAAGGCGATGACTTCGCGGATGTTCGTCGTACCCGCGATGAGCATCACCATTCTGTCCACGCCGGGGGCGACGCCCGCATGCGGGGGCGCGCCGTATTCGAACGCGTTGTAGAGGGCGGGGAATTTGTTCACCACCGCCTCTCTGTCCAGTCCCACGAGGGAGAAGGCCTTGAGCATGATCTCGGGATCGTGGTTGCGCACCGCGCCCGAGGAGAGCTCCACGCCGTTGCAAACGATGTCGTATTGGTAGGCGAGGATCTCGAGCGGGTCTTTTTCAAACGCCTTCATGCCGCCTTGGGGCATGGAGAAGGGGTTATGGCAGAATTCGAGCTGTCCGCTCTCCTCGCCGATCTCGTACATCGGGAAATCGACGATCCAGCAGAAACGGAAGACGTTCTTTTCGAGAAGGTCGAGCCCCGTGCCGAGCATGGTCCTCAAAATTCCCGCGCGCTTTTGAACGTCCTGCAATTTGCTCTCCGCCACGAGAGCGACGAAGGCGTCCTTCTGAGCGCCGAGCGCGGTCTTCCACGCCTCGGCATTCTCCGCAACGAACTTCGCGATCCCGCCCGCGGGAGTACCGCTTTCATCGAGCTTGAACCAATACATCGCGCCGCCCTCGGTCTTCACCTTGAACTCCTCGCAGGTCTTGTCGATCCACTTCCGCGGCACGTTCACGCCCGAAACGCAGATCGCCTTGACATGCTTCAACATGATGGGGTCGAAGCCGCAATTCACGCAAAGTTCCGTCACGTCCTTGATGAGGAGAGGGTTGCGAAGGTCGGGCTTGTCGGTGCCGTAGTCCTCGAGCGCCGTGAGATAGGGAATACGGCGGAACGGGGGCTTGTCGGCGTCCCAGCCCGAATACTTGGCGAACACGGGGGGAAGCACCCCCTCGAGCACTTCAAAGACATCTTCCTGCGTCGCATATGCCATTTCGATATCGAGCTGGTAAAACTCCCCGGGGGAGCGGTCCGCACGGGCGTCCTCGTCGCGGAAGCAGGGCGCGATCTGGAAATAGCGGTCGAACCCCGAGCACATCAGAAGCTGCTTATACTGCTGCGGCGCCTGCGGGAGCGCATAGAATTCCCCGGGATAGAGGCGGGAAGGCACGATGTAGTCGCGCGCGCCCTCGGGGGAGGAACTCGTGAGAATGGGCGTGGAGATCTCATAGAAGCCGCGCTCGGTCATGAGCCGCCTCAGATCGGCTACGATTTGGGAGCGGAGAATGATCTTTTCCCTGACGGCGGGGTTGCGGAGATCGAGGAAACGGTAGCGAAGCCGCGCGTCTTCCCCCGCTTCGACGGAGTGAGAGACCTCAAAGGGAAGGGCGGGCACGAGGCGGCGGCCGAGCACTTCCACCTTCTCGGGAACGACCTCGATGAGCCCCGTGGGGAGTTTATCGTTGGGCGCAGAACGAAGCACCACTGTCCCCTCTACGGAGACGGTGGATTCCGTTGGGATGTCGCGGAACTGCGAAAGGCAGGGCTCGTCCTGACAGACGATCTGCGTCGTACCGTAAAAATCGCGGAGCACGGCAAAGAGAAGGCCGCCCTTATCGCGCTTCGAATCGAGCCAGCCCGAGAGCTTTACCCTCTTGCCCTCATCGCTCTTCCTGAGTTCCCCGCAGGTATGTGTTCTGTAAAACATGGTTTTTTCCTTTGTCCCGCCGCTTTGCGGCGCGCGGACGTTTTTTCTTTATTGTAGCCGCTTCGGAAAAAATTGTCAAGTTTTCACGCGCACGATTTTCCGAAAACCCTCCGTCCGCAACCGCGCAAAAAACCACCCCCTTATCCTCCCGAGGAGGATAAGGGGGTGGTGTCCTTGCTGTCCCTTTTAGGGAAAGTGGCGAACGTAGTGAGCCGAAAGGGTTTCTGCGAACTTTTGAAAAACCCCTCAGTCTCGCTTCGCTCGCCAGCTCCCCTATAAGGGGCGCCAAGTATGCTGCCCCCTCCTGAGGAGGGGGATAAAGGGGTGGTGTCCTTTGCTACTGAATGTTTTCTGCCTTGTTGAATAGCGAGATTTCTCCACTTCGCTCATTGCATTCGCTTCGGTCGAAATGACAGAAAACAATTGCTCCTCCAAAGGGACACTGAGAGTGTTCCTCTTAACCGATCGCTTCATAGTCCGAGGGCGCTACGATCTGTTCCGCCTCTCCGAAGCCGTAAATGACCGCAATGGGTCCCAGATTTCCGCTCAATTCTCCGTATGCGCACGGCTTTCCGCCCTTGAATTTCAGTAAAAACCGATCTTTCGCCGAGCTCTTCGGGATCTCCAATTTATCTCCCGAGCAGACATATCCGCCCAGGTCCTCTCTGAACTCTACGTCCCGATAATGCTCGCGGAAGGCCCTCAGGATCGCAAGCTGATGATTGGCCTGCTCGCTCGGCGCCTCGAAAAACTGCCATGTCTCCGGCTTATCGGGCCCGGTCGTGCGAGTGTATCCCTCCGTCGTCTCTCCCTTGTCGATGAAGATCATTTCATCCGCATAATCGTTGTCGGTCAATCTTTGCTGCAAATTGTAATCGCAGATCGAAAGAAACAGTTCGTGCGTTCTGCCCGAATCGTCGACACTTTTCCCGTACATCAAGAGGTTTTTAAGCACTTCCTCCGAAAGCGCCTCTTTCCACTCCTCTTCGGTGAGCTTGTCCGAGACGATCGCATTCGGGTCGGTATCTTTGTCGATCTTGTAATAGCCGCAAACCGAGCATTCGCCGTTTGTAAAGGAATGCGCTTCCTTGCCCGAGACCTCTTCCTTGTGATCGCACGTCGCTGCGTGCCAATGGTTTTCGCCGTCGCTCGTCCAGCCTTCCGCGAAGGTGTGCGTATGCTGCGCACCGCCCTGCTCGCCGCCTTCGCCCTTTTCACCGCTCTCGCCGCAGCCGACGCCAATTCCACACACGAGCGCTCCCGCGAGCAGCATTGCCAACCAATTTGTCTTTTTCATTGTGTTTCCTCCAAAAAAAATTTCTAAGCACTATTATAGCGACCCCCCCCATTTGTCAAGTTATCCACACCGCCTTTTGAAAAATTTTTCAAAAATTTTTTCAAGAGAAAAAACCGCCCCCTATTGGAGAGGATAAGGGGGTGGTGTCCTTGCTGTCCCTTTTAGGGAAAGTGGCGAACGTAGTGAGCCGAAAGGGTTTCTGCGAACTTTTGAAAAACCCCTCAGTCACCTTCGGTGACAGCTCCCCTATGAGGGGCGCCAAGTATGCTGCCCCCTCCTGAGGGGTGGGCAAGGGGGCGGCCGCCGAGGGGCACAAAAAAAGGAAGGCTTCCGAGCCTTCCTTCGATCGTCATTCTTCCTTTGGCTGCTCCTGTTTTTTCTTCTCCCGCGGCAAGAACATGAACAGCACGCATGCCACGACGCCGAGGACGAGAACGACGTCGGCGAGCGTCCACAGGAACACGAACAGCCACGAATAGGGCGCCGCCGTGATGTTCACTTTGAGGGTGACGACATAGGGATCTTCCACCTCTCCGCTCGCGACCTTTTCCCTGTACTCGAGGGCGGTGTCGTATGTATCCACATAGGTATAGAGAATGCCCTTTACCGTATCGCGCGCGGCGCGGGAGACTGCGCTCACCTCAAAGGAGATATTTGCGGAGGACTTCATGCTGTTGAGCCACAGCCCGCATCCCGCCTGAATGGCGGTATCGTAGTCGTTCATGTAGCCGTCGCCCTCATATCTTCCCGTGACGACTGTGCCCTTGAAGCCCCACTCGCCCCGCAGGATATCGGTGAGAAGGGCGCGGTTATAGCCGCACCATACGGCGCCGAGCTTGTTATAGCCGCTCATCATGGCGTTGGCGCCCCCCTCCTTCACGCAGATCTCGAAGGGCTTGAGGTAATTTTCGCGGAGTGCTTGTTCGGTCGTCCACGTGTACCAATCTTCGGGCGCTTCACCCGATTCGGAAAGGACGAAATGTTTGACGTAACAATAGAGATTGTTTTCCTTTGCGCCATGGACGGTCTCCGCGGCGAGCTTCCCGCTCAAAATACCGTCTTCGCTGTAATACTCGAAGTTGCGGGAATTGAACACCGACCGATGCAGATTGACCCCCGGGGCATACCAGCCCTGTATCTTCATCGCCTCGCCGATGAAGCCCTGCATGTGCCCGAGCTCATAGGTGAGACGGGTGCTCCACGAACAGCCCATGAGGGACTCCGCGGGGAACACCGTGCATTCGTTCTTTGCGCCCGAATTGGCATAGACGTTGAAGCCCGCCGAGCCGTTATTGTCCTGATTGCGGGGCTTTCCGACGCTCTCGAGCGCCACCGTCTGGAAGCCGCCCTTCCCGATCAAGTCCTTGATCTCGTTTTCGGAGAGGGCGTTGAGCAGTTTTTCCCACTTCGGGCTGTTCCAATCGGCAAGCTCCTTGAAAAGAGCGTCGTTGTGGACGAGGGCGTCCTCCTCTCCCGCGGAGCCGTTCAATTCGGAGAGTTCCGCCTTCGAGCCGTCCTTATGCTGCAGCATGTACTCCGAGAAGGGCTCATCCGCGGGGGAATCCGCCTCCGTGTCCGAAGCGCCGATGCACTTGAAATTGCTCGCATTCTCCGCGACGTCGTTTCTCTGCGGCGCACGGACGGTGGGGAAATTGCGGAAGGCGTCATCGCGGGAAAGATAGGTGAGCTCTCCCGTGAGCCCGCCCGCGCCGTCCAAGGGCATATCCGCATAGGCTTCGACGCCCGTGAAGCGGTTCTTGACCTCCTCCCCCGTGACGGGGTCTTCTTCGTAGCGGATGCCGTCGCAGGAAAGAACTCTGAGGCGCGCCCCCTCTTCCCCGTTCTCCTCCGAGGACGAAACGAGCTCGTGGGCGTTCTTCATGAGCTTTATTTCATAATCGAGCGGATCGAGCTCATACCCCTTGAAGCCGTTGCGGTTTCTGTCATAAGCGTCGTAAGACGCCATATCGTATGCGGTGAAGGTGAGTTCGACGTCCTCGTGTTCCTGCGGCTGCAACTCCTTCGTCTTGCCAAAGGCGAGAAGATTCACGCTCGCCCGCTCTATCCCGTCCGGGCAATAGGCGGCGGACCAGTAGAGCTGTACGACGTCCCTGCCGGGGAAGTTCCCGATATTGGTGACGCGCACGACCGCATGATAGGTCCTGTCCTTTTCGAGCTTGCCGCCCTCCTCCCCGTCGGGGCAGTCGAGGGAGAGGATCTCCTGCGTGAAGTCGGTATAGCTCAACCCAAAGCCGAAGGGAAATTGCACGACGTCCTCATAAGAAGTCCCCTGCGCCCGATAGTAGCCCGCTTCCTCCGCGGTCTCATACCATTTATATCCGACGTAGATGCCCTCCTGATAGACGATATCGCCCGGGACGGCGGCATTGACAAAAGTAGGGTCGTGGCTCTGGTGATCGTAGGCGAGGGTGTCCGACAGCCTTCCCGAGGGGGAAAGTTTCCCCACTTCGCGATAGGCCGCGTCCGTGACCTCGCCCAACTCATTGCGGGTCTGGCGATAGCGCCTTCCCACAAGGAGTTCGGGAATGGCGAACGCCCCCGACTGGCCGGGGATGCCCGCATAGAGGCACGCCTTGATGCAGGAGAATTCCTCGAGGAAGCCGAGCTCGATGGGATTGCAGGTATTGAGCACGACGATCACGTTGAAATTGCCGCGCTCCAAGGCGCTGAACATCGCGCGCTCCTCTTCGGTGAGTTCGAGGAAAGAGCCGTCCCGATATTCTCCGATATTCATGAGTTCCCCGTCTCCGCCGTCTTCACAGCCCCAACGGCTCAGGACTGCCACCGCGGTCGGGGAATAGCGATATGCGTCGTTGAGCAGTTCCTGCGTATAGAAGGACGCGGGCGGGTTGAACAGGCTCTGAGAGGCGTCCGCGCCCGTTGTGCCCCCTTCGCGGAAGTCCGCGTCGAAGTCCCTGAGGGCGGCATACGCTTCGAGTAATTGGGCGTTGTAGGCGATCCCCGCCTCCTCGAAGCCCTCCCTGAGCGTAACGGACCTTTCATCCGTGCCGTCGAGATTTGTTCCGCCGCTGCCGCCGCCGACGAGCAGAAAGCCGTCGTCCGTAGCGCCCCACCCGAAGAGGTTGAATTTTTCGGAGAGGGGGCGGGGAAGGAAGGGCGCGCCGTCCACCGTTTCGTTTTTGAGAAGGACAACGCTCTCCTCGGCGATCTCGCGCACGAGCTCATCCGCCTGCGCGAGGGCGTTCTTCGCCTCCGTGGTGGTGGCGATCATGGAACTGTTGGCGAAAAAGGCATGGAGAAGGGGCGAGTACAGATCGAGGAAAATATTTCCCACGATGAGCGCCGCCGCAAGGAACAGCGCCGTGACCGAGAGCACGATCCGCCTGATCCCCCTTCGTCCTGCAAAGAACTTGACCATAGTACGATCTCCGAATAAATTGCTCTATGCCCTGTCGATCGCGTAGGCACAGGCGCCGTAGATGCCCGCGTCGTTCCCGAGCGTGGCGCACACGATCTCGAGCGGCGCATATTTTACGGGCGCATAGATGTTTTTCCGCACATATTTTTTCACGCGGGAGAGAAGGTATTCGCCCTCATTGGAGACGCCGCCGCCGAGGATGATCACCTCGGGACGGAGCAGGTTCACGATGTTCGCGATCCCGTCGCCGAGACATCCGACATAGTTGTTTACGACGGAGAGCGCCGCACGGTCTCCTTCGCGCGCGGCGAGGAAGGCCGTCCTTCCGTCCACCTGTTCGGGTGTGGGGGCGAATTTCCACATGAGGGATTCGGGATGGCGCTCCATGGAGGCGCAAGTCTCCCGCTTGAGCGCCGTTGCGGACGCATAGCATTCGAGACATCCCCTCCTTCCGCAGGTGCATCTGATCCCCTTCCTGCGCAGAACGGTATGCCCGAGCTCACCGCCCGCCGAGCGATAGCCCTCGAACAGTTTGCCGCCGAATACCATACCGCCGCCGACGCCCGTGCCGAGGGTGATCATCACGCTGTCCCGATACCCCTTCCCGCTGCCGTACTTCGCCTCGCCGAGCGCAGCCGCATTCGCGTCGTTGGTGACATAGACGGGCAATTTCGCCCGCTCGCGGACAAGCCGCCCGAGCGGGACATTTTTCCAATGAAAGTTGGACCAGTTGACGACGTTGCCGCGCGCGCTGTCGATGACGCCCGGAGAACCGATGCCGACGGCGGCGACTTGCTCTTTTTGAACGCCCGCCTGTTTGCAGAGGGTTTCGGTAAGCGCGGCGAGCCGATCCGCAGTCCCCTCCGCCCCGTCGTCTGCGTTCGTCTCGCAACGCGCCGTGGCGACGAGACTTCCCGTCTCGTCCATGAGCCCCGCCTTGGCGCTCATCCCGCCGAGATCGATCCCGATAAAGTATTTCATATTTTCTCCTTTGCCCGAACAGGGAACTTTCGTTTGAAAAAGCCGATACCGCCAAGATATGACCATTGTTATTATATCACATCTTTTTCACTATTTCAATAGAAATCATTTCTTTTTTTTTGCGGCGAACGCACTTTATGGGAATTTATTTGACTTCTGCCCCCGTTCCGTGATAAAATGAAATGAGGTGACGCCAATGAAAAACAAAGTTTTGGATATCTTGCAAAAGATCGCAAACGGATTCCTTGCGGGAATGCTCATTTCTATCGGCGGGGCAGTGTTCCTCGCCTGCTATGCAAAGGGGAACGGAACAGGGCTCGACTTTTACATCGGCTCTTTTCTCTTCCCCATCGCCCTGCTCTGCATCTGCATGAAGGGTTACTCCCTCTACACGGGCAAGATCGGCTATGTGCTGTCCAACCATAAAAAGGAAGATATCTCCGTCTTGCTCTTGGGGCTGCTCGGGAACGTGCTCGCAACGACGGCGTTCGGCTATCTGTGCGGCTGGGTCTTTCCAAACACGATGAAGGCGGCGGCGGATACGCTCTGTCCCGCAAAACTCGATCAGGGGTATTTGTTTGCGCTGCTGCGCGCCTTCCTGTGCGGCATTCTCGTCTATCTCGCCGTAGACATCTATAAGAATAACAATAAGTCCCCTCTCGGCGTTCTCATCGGCATCCCCGTGTTCATTCTGAGCGGCTATGAACACTCCATTGCGGATATGTTCTATTTTGCGGTTTACGGCGTCGCCACATGGGAGAGTTTCGGATATATCTGGATGATCATCATCGGAAACTCTTTGGGCGCGCTCATCATCCCCGCCCTGCTCCTCATAAAGCCCAAGAAGGAAGAAAGCAACTGAGGACTTGTCGCCCGCAAGAAAAGCTCCTCCTTAGGAGGTCGTAAAACGCATTTCTGCCCCACCAGCCCTGCGGGCTGTGGGGTACGTTTTGCGATGAGTGAGCGCATTTGCCGCGCGAACGGTGACCGAACGCGGGGTTCTACCCGCGTGAGACCTGTCACCGCAGGTGACTGAGGTGGTGAATTTTTAGAACAAAGGACACCACCCCCCCTACCCCCCCTCCTTATGATATGCACCCCAAAAGTTAGACACTTTTGGAGGTACATATTTTTATGAAAGAGGAAGGAAGGAAGAACAAAAAATACTCGCCGAAATTCAAGGTTCGTGTTATAATGGACATGCGGGAAAACGGTTTGAGCCAAAGAGAGACGGTGCGGAAGTATTGGGGCACAAAAAGCAA
>CANREF010000008.1 GCA_947629575.1 uncultured Clostridia bacterium
AGAAAGTGCGGTTTCGTTTAAGCTCTGCGCAACGAAAGCAAAAAAGATTACTTGCCATTTTGGGAAAGCTGTTGTATGCGGGCATAGAGCGCGGTATAAAACGCCACCCGCTCATGTTCCGATAAGCCGTCTGCCGTCGGCTCTCCGAATATTCTGACCTCGATTTTCTGTTTCATCAAAAATACCTCCCACTTATTAGCGGCGAGACCCCCATAAAAGTTAAGAGGTTTGGGAAAATTTCCGCAAAAATTTTTGCTTTCCACAAGACCCGCTCACTTATAAACGGCGAAAACCGCTTTTCGTTAGGGTATTTTCGAAAGTTTTTTATCTTTCCGAAAAACACTCTCCATAAGTTAGCCACGAAAAATTTGGCGGGGTATTTCACGAAAGATTTTTTACTTTCCACAATATCCCCTCCATAGGTTAGCCACGGGAAAGGCGGTTTGACAGGGTATTTTCCCGAAAAAATTTCAGACAAAAAGAAAAGCCGCGAGAGCGAGCGGACTGCCCGCTGCCGCGACCGGCACAAAAGCAATGAAAAGAAAGGTGCAATCAAAAAAGACCGCCGCGACCAAGCGGCGGATCGCCAAGCGGTTCAGCGGCGGCCGCCGCTTCGCGCGGCTTTGATTGATTTCTTTTTTGGTTTTGCGGTTCGGCAGGGCGTGTGCTTGTCTGCGGCGGCGTCAGCCGCCGCACTTGTTCAAGACAAGCACACGCCTAAATGCCACAACCCCAACTTTTTCGGGTAATTCAGACATGGGAAAATCCAAAAGATTTTTACAAATCTATTGTTCCATGGCTTGAAAATTTTCTGTCGAAGTGCTATAATAGCCTTGCGACACATTTTAATATCTCATTCTAAGGGAATACTCTCGGTAAAAGTGTATTCTCTCGCCTTGGAATGAGGAAAATGTGTCGCAACATTGAGAGGTGCATTTTTCGTGCGCCTCCGCGTGGGGCGCATCTTTTTAGACGTTACAAAAGCATTTGGAGAAAGTAGGTTTATGCAGGGACTGATAATCGCTACAAACATTATTGGTGTTTTAGCAATCTCGTTGGCGGCTTATACCGCTGTAATTTATCATCAAGTCAGCAAACTGGATAAGGAACGCCAAAGCGAATTTTGCAATCAGCATTATAAGAAAATTCTTACGCTTTTAATAGTAAATGTCATTATATGTGCAGGTAGTTTGGGCGGCTACATTGCCTTGACAATTTTTAGTGCTGAATCATCGGTTATAGTTTTCCCTTTGATTTCATGGTTTGCTTCCGATTTCTCAGTCATCGCCTTGTCCGCATTCATAATTAGCGCAAAGAAAAAAAGAAAACATAAAAATAAGGTTGAAATACATGATACGCAAGACAATTCTGCTATAAATATCGAAAACGAAGAAAATTTGCGGGGAAGAGACGACGCGAACACAATTTCGCCTTTTTCGACGGTAGAAAGCGTAAAGCATGATTTAGTAGACGGAAACGCCACAGGAAGAGCCGCAATGGATGACGCTAATGGTACGAAAAATCAGAATACAAGTCAGGATATTTTACTTCCCAACTCAATTTATTTAGATGGGGACGACGAAGAAAACAAGATTGATGAAGAAAGCAGTATCAATGACCATATTAACGAAGAAATTGCTCGGTTTCTATATGAAAACGAACAGGAGCAACAAGCACTTATAAATGCACGTGAAGAAGCTGAACGCAAGCGCAAAGAAGAGGAAGAACGCATTGAAAATGAACGTAAACTTCTCTTCAAAGAAATCAGTTTTTCTTTGACGAAAAAATATGCAAACTCAGTAAAGAATTTTATAAGAAAATTGACCGAGCAAAATGCTTATCCGTTCATTTATATGTTTAAGAATAGTGCTATTCCGATGTCAAGCACTTTGCTGTTTCCATATCGCGATTCCGTTCCGCAATCTTTCATAAACGCAGTTGAGTATGATGGGCTTGAATTTACAGAAAGTACTGATGCGGATTGGAATAATAAAATCCAAGAGCTTACCATTTTTTATATTGATGGATTAAAGAAAAGAATAAAGGAAAATGACGAATGGCAAGATAAAGATTATTTACCAGCATTACTTTATGCAATCGTGCGAAACAATGTGATAAAGTATTATCATGATGAATATCGTTCAAAATATGGCTACCAAGACTTAAAAGATTTCTGTCAGCAAATTAGTTTAGCGTCCGAAGCAAAAACTCTTGTGAATGCCGTTACAGGTGTTGAAGGCTTTACCGAAAGCACCTTAAAACTCGCCACGATTTATTACACATATTATTACATCTATGAAAATGATATAAATTTATCTTTCATGAAAACCTATCTCGAAATCACCGAGGAAGTCAAAAAATCAATGTTGGCGCATGGCGCAAAAAAACTTGAAGACGATCTCTTCGGAACGCCCAAAGCAAGACTTGTGACAAATACAAACTGCGAAGCAAAAATGCAACCCATTGATTACATTGATAATATGACGGGCGAAGAATTTGAGCTATTTATGACGCAATATTTTGCTGAACATGGTTTCAAAGTCACGCATACCCCTTTATCGGGAGATTATGGTATAGATTTGATTTTAGAAAACGACTTCGTGAAAATCGGAGTGCAAGCAAAATGTTATTCCAATAAGGTGACGTTATCAGCGATACAAGAAGTTGTTGCTGGTTTGCGGCATTATGGGTTGAGTAGCGGAATGGTCGTCACAAACAACTATTTTCAACCTTCTGCAATCCAGTTGGCTAAGGAAAACAATATTACTTTGTGGGATAGAAACAAACTCATAGAAAAATTGGGGCAGTAAATTTTATGGTAGTAGGTCTTAAAAATTTGCAAAGAACGGTTTTGACTTCAAATGATATTGTAATCAATGATATAACAACATACCCGAAAGAACTATTAAAAGATATTTTTTGCGGGGGAACGGGAGCAACGCTTAAAAAGTTTTTTGGTAGTGAAACATCTTATAGCGTTATTGGCGTTCATTTCACGCGTCTATTCGATAAGGAAATCTGTGATATAAGAAAACATGGGTTGCGCAGTGACGATTTTGAAGATTATAGCAGAAAAATCCAACAGTTGCCAAAAGAATTTGATGACTATAAATCAAAATTGATTAGTTATGTTAATAATCCATGCAATAGGCAATCTGACGGAAAAATCTATTTTGATATAGGAAAAATAGAAATTAACGGAGATAATGCTGTATTTTTAGAAAATTGGGGTGGCGAAACTTTATACAACTATTATTGTCCGTTTAATCAAAATAATGAGCTGAGACGGCTTGGTGATATGCTACGACACAATTCGACCCCTTGTATAGTGATAATCAGAATAAATGCCCAGAAATTTTTTTCAGAATATATAAATAACGATATTTTAGTAGATTGTATTCGTAATGAGAAATTGCTTTTTTACAGAGACGAATTTTGTATAAACAAAGACGATGTACAAGTGGTTGATGTCATGCCACTTGTTCAAGACAAGCACACGCCGCACTCTCACAATCCCAACTTTTCGGAGTAAGGCAAGGAAAAATCAAAATGAAATCATTGGAAGAAATACGCGCCGATCTGCGCTTTATTCGGGAATATTACAAGCTCAAACGCACCATGAAACGCCCCTTTGAAGTCACCGACCACGGCGACTATAAAAGTTTGATTGCGCGTTATAATGCGCTTGCAAAGGCGGCTCCGAAGCGGCAGGCGCAGGTTTATGAGGGGCTGTATCTTCAAGGGAAAACGCAAAAGGCACTTGCGCAGGAGTGGGAAGTCACGGAGAAATACATTCAAATTCTGAATAAGCGGCTGTTGCTGTTTTTGCAGTCGCATTGGGAATGAAAACAGCGGGGGCGGAAAAGTCTGCTCCCATTTTCTTATGAAAAAAGAACGCAGGTCAAGGTTCGACTTACGTTCTTTGTGGTGTACCAGCTACCGCCCAAGCCATGTGGCTTGGGCGGTAGCTGTTTTTTAACGATAGGGAGATATTCTCCCCGCTTTGTGGGGGACGGCGAGAACAGATAACGTTGCCGCGCGAGCTCTCTATTCGCTGCGCGGCGGAGGGTTTTTGAAAAAATTTTCAAAATAGACTTGTTTTTTTGGTTTAAGTTTGTTATAATACATACACTTTCTCTGACGGAACTTTCATAAAATGATGAAAGTTATGCCTGCCGCGGAGAATTCACAGATCATGCTGGATAAATTTTATGCACAAATCGGCGCGACCTCGCAAGTCCCCGTTGTCATTATCTCTATCGCGCTCATCCTGCTTGCGGGATTTTTAGGCACGCGCATCACAAAGCTGCTGAAGCTGCCCAACGTCACTGCCTATATCCTCGTCGGGATTTTGCTTGGGCCGTACTGTCTTGACCTTGTTCCACAATTCGTCTGCGACGGCATGGACTTCATCTCCGACATCGCCCTTGCCTTTATCGCGTTCAGCGTGGGGGAATATTTCCGCTTTTCCGCCCTCAAGAAGAACGGGAGCAAGGTGGCGGTGATCACCCTTTGCGAAGCGCTTTTCGCGTCCGTGCTCGTGTTTGTGCTCACCTTCTTCATCCTGAAGTTGGGATTGGCGTTCTCGATCATTCTCTCGGCGCTTGCCTCGGCGACCGCCCCCGCCTCCACGATGATGACCATCCGCCAGACCAAGGCTCACGGGGATTTCGTGAACACCCTCTTTTCCGTGGTGGCACTCGACGACGTGGTGTCCCTCATCGCCTACAGCGTTGCGGTCTCCATTGCGCTCGCCTCCCTCGGGAACGGGTTCTCCGCCTCCGCCGTTCTCCTCCCCATTGCGTGGAATATCATGATGATCGCGATCGGCGTGGGGTTCGGCTTCCTCCTCAAATTCCTCATGGCGAAGCGCTCCACCGACAACCGGCTCATCGTTTCGATCGCCCTGCTCTTTGCCCTGTGCGGGATCGGCGCCGCCGTGGACGTCTCCCCTCTCCTCGGGTGCATGGCGATGGGAACGGTCTACATCAACATCTCGAACGACGATAAACTTTTCAAGCAGCTCAATTATTTCTCGCCCCCCATCCTGCTTCTATTCTTTGTGAAATCGGGCATCGGCTTTCAGCTCGATTCCCTCGTCACTTCCGCGAGCCTCTCGGTGGGCGTGCCCCTCATCGTCGTCGGCGTGCTGTATTTCTTCGTGCGGCTCGTCGGGAAATATGCGGGCGCGTTCGTGGGATGCGCCGTCACCAAAAAGGACAAAAAGGTGCGCAACTACCTCGGCATGGCGCTTGCCCCGCAGGCGGGCGTTGCGATCGGGCTTGCCGCGCTTGGGGCGCGTGTGCTCGAAGGAAGCTCCGATCCCGTGATCGCCGCCATGGGACCCGTGCTCGAAACGATCGTCCTCTCCTCGAGCATCCTCTACGAACTCATCGGTCCCGCCCTCGCAAAGCTGTCGCTCTATCTTTCGGGTTCTTACGGGAAGCCCGAGGCGGAGACGGCGGAGGAAGCTCCCGCAAATGAGAGCGAGGTGACTTCCCTGAAGGAACAGCTGCAGGCGATCCAAAAGCAACTCGCCGTAAAAGAATATGCACGATCTCCCGAAGAAGAGGCGTTTTTGGAGGCAACGGAAGGCGCGGAAACTTCGGCGGGCTCGGAATATAACCGTAAAAAATTCATCAACAAGAGGTAAATTATGCCATACGATTCCATTGCTCATCTTTTGGGAAAATGGTCGGTAGAAGTCAATGTCGCCTCCACGGCGCTCAAGACCGCCCTCGTCATCCTTATGGCGGTCGTGCTCGGCTGCGAACGCGCGCGAAACCGCCATGCCGCGGGGCTGCGCACCTTCATCGTGCTCTCTATCGGTTCGATGTTTGCGGGGATCGCAGACGTCTATTTCATCACCGTCCTCCACGTCGGATTTTCCTTCCTCTCGGCGGCGGTTTTCATCGGCATCTCCATTATCACCGCCAATACGATCATCTTCTCTTCGAAAAATCAGATCATGGGACTGACGACTTCGGTCGGGATGTGGTCGATGTCCATCCTCTCCGCCGTTCTCGGCTTCGGGCTGTACACCGCTGCGCTCATCGGCTTTGCCGCGCTCATGATCGGGCTCCTCGCTTTCTCGAAAATGGAGAGCTACATCAAGAACAAATCCGATCATTTCGAGATCCACCTCGAGCTCAAATCCCGCGGCAGTCTTCAGGACTTTGTGGCGATGGCACGGGAATTCGGCCTCAAGATCGACAACCTCGAACTCAATCCCGCCTATGCCAATTCGGGGCTGAGCGTGTACAGCGTAAAGCTCACCATCGTCGGAAAATCTCTCCGCAAGAAGAGCCACAGCGAGATCATCGACGCGCTCTCCGTCCTCGATTGCGTCTATTATGTCGAAAAAATAGGGTGAGCGGGGAAAAGTATTCAAATTTACTTGATTTTCCCCATTTTTCCTGTTATACTACTCTTAATGAGCGACTTATTCCAAAGAAAACTCCTCATCATCGAGAATGAGGATCGTGCAGGGACGCCTCTGAGGGAGCACTTTGCCTCCTGCGGAATGGTGTGCCTTGTCGCAAAAGATCTGTCGGAGGGAAGAAAACTTCTCGCGGAAGACAGCTTCGACGCGATCATTCTCGATCCCGTCCTGCCCGACGGGGACGGGCTCGCCCTCTTTGAAGAGGAAAGCGAGCTCCCTCCCGTCATCGTGTATTCGGAGCAGGACGACGAAAGGGAGATGCTCCGCGCCTTCTCCCTCGGCGCAACGGATTATGTCGTAAGGCCCTGTTCCCCCCTTCTCATGGAGGCAAGGCTCTCCCTCCGTCTCCTGCCGCGCAAGCGGGAAGTCGTCTCGTGCGGGAAGCTGGAGATGAATCTCAATTCCAGAACGGTATCGTATGACGGAATGGCGATAAAACTCACTTCGAGCGAATTCCGCATCCTGTATTTTCTGATCACCCACCCGAACAAGTTCTATAGCGCCGACGCCCTCTATAAAAACGTCTGGAATGCTCTGAGTATGCAGACGAGCGTCGTGCGGTTTCATATCACCAATCTGAGGAAGACCCTGCTGACCGCGACGGGGAAGCGGATCATCCTCACAGAATTCGGCACGGGCTATGCCCTGTCTTCGGAAGAATGTCAATGAAACGAAAAAGGGGCGGCGGCGCAAACTTGCGCCGCCGCCCCTTTTTCGGCAGGAATACCCTGCCGTGCCTGTTTAACGGAAATTGGTTCTTGCATTGGACTTTTTCTCACGGCAATCTGAACAAATATACCCCCCTTCCATCGTGAGCATAAGTCCCTTCGTCCCCCCGCACAGAGAACAGACGTTCCCCTGCGTGCACGAATCGATCACGCCCCCTGCCACATCGTCAAGGTCGTCGTCGGAAAGCTCCGCGCCCTGTTCGTGCCAACGGGAAAAATAGATGCCCGCATCCTCTTCCGTAAGGAAAATACGGTTTTCGGAGGCAAGCTGAATGAGCTCCTGCGGGGAGCTGCTCTTTTTGATAAGTTCGATAAGATTCGGCATCATATCCGCCATCTCATTTCCCTCCCGACGATGATCTCTCGCCGCTTGTCCGCTCAGAATCTGCGCGTCGTCTTGCCGGGCTTTACAACGGGGGTCTCGATCTTGGGAATGGGGGTCGCGGTGCTGCGCTGTTTTTCATAGCTCGGCGAACCCGTCTTGCTCGTATCGACGATGAGCGGATCGACGGGAGTGGCATAATATGTTCCGCCCGCAACGGCGTCGAGACCGCCGTCGGAAAGTTCGCCCGCGGCGAGATAGCCCTCCGCCTCTTTCACGGTGAGGGTATAGCCCTTCCCCTCTGCGAGCGCGACAAGCTCCTCCGCGCTCTTTGCCTGCTTCGCCAATTCGCTGATTTCGGTCTTTTTCATAATGGTCTCCTTGTGAACGCTAACCGATCTATGCCCGCTTTTTTATGCCGCTCAGAATCTGCGCGTCGTCGTGCCGGGCTTTACAACGGGGGTCTCGATCTTGGGAATGGGGGTCGCGGTGCTGCGCTGTTTTTCATAGCTCGGCGAACCCATCTTGCTCGTATCGACGATGAGCGGATCGACGGGGGTGGCATAATATGTTCCGCCCGCAACGGCGTCGAGATCGCCGTCGGAAAGTTCACACGAGCCAAGATAGCTCTCCGCCTCTTTCACGGTGAGCGCATAGCCCTTTCCCTCTGCAAGCGCGACAAGTTCCTCCGCGCTCTTTGCCTGTTTTGCCAACTCGCTGATTTCGGTCTTTTTCATGTTATCCTCCTTATGGATCGATGCTTGATTTATGCGGACTTTCGCCGCTTCTGTTTATATTCTATCATAAGTTCGGCGAAAATGGAATAGTTTTCGGCGCATTCAAACACTTTCAAACAAATTCCAAACAAATCATAACAGTTCGCGGTCCGTCACTCCCCCACGTCGAGCCTCTGGCGGGAAACCAGCTCGGCGAACTTCCCGTTCTTCTCGATGAGGGCGTCGTAAGTGCCGTCCTCGACGATCTTCCCGCCCTCGAGGTAGAGGATCCTGTCGCACTGGCGGATCGTGGAGAGCCTGTGGGCGATGACGATGCGGGTGCACTTGAGGGAAGCGAGCGCGTCGGAGACCTGTTTTTGGGTGAGATTGTCGAGCGCGCTCGTCGCCTCGTCGAACATGAGGATGCGGGGCTTGGGCGCTATGGCGCGGGCGATCATGAGCCGCTGGCGCTGTCCGCCCGAGATCCCTCCCGAGCCCTCGGAAATGACGGTGTGCATCCCCATCGGCATACGGCGGATATCTTCGGCAACGCCCGAAAGTTCCGCCGCCTCCCACGCCTCGTCTAAGGAAAGCCAAGGCGCGGAGATGACGATGTTCGAATAGATGTCCCCCGAAAAGAGTTTTCCGTTCTGCATGACCGTTCCGACCTTCCGCCTCAGAGACTTCAGGTCGATCGTGGAAAGGTCCTTCCCGTCGTAATAGATCGCTCCCTTTTGGGGAGTTTCGAACCCGAGCATGAGCCGCATGAGGGTGGATTTCCCGCAGCCTGTAGCGCCGACGATGGCGACGTACTGCCCAGGTTTGATCTTCAAAGAGAGATCGTCCACGACGTAGGGCATATCGTCCGAATAGCGGAAAAACACGTTGTTGAGTTCGATCCCTCCCGAGATCCTCGAAAGGACCTGTTTCCCCTCAGCGATCTCGGGCACTGCCTCCATAATGGGCTTTGCCATTTCGAGAATGGGCTTGATGTTCGCAAACGTCAACGCGATAGAAGAAAGGGACATGAACGCTCCCGACACCATTCCGTATGCCGAATCGAAGGCATAGTAATCGGCAACGCTCACGCCGCTCTCAACGGCGAAGAAGAACATGACGAATGCGCCCACGAGGGAGATGAGCAGCCCCAATGCGGAATTGAAGGTGATGAACGGGGGCGCGCCGTAGATGAGATGACAGGGCTCGGCATAGTGCCTCCCCCAATTCGCGAACGCCCGCTTTTCCGAGCCTGAGAGCTTGATCTTCTGCACGCCCGTGATGAGGGCATAGCCGAGCCCCCTCTCCTTTGCCTCGTGGTGCATGACCTTCCTTCTGAGCCTCATCTGCACGAAGGCGCTCAGCACCGAAAAGACGAGGGTCACCGCGATGATCGAGACCGCGGGAATGACGAGCGCGGGCGCGTATACGAAGATCTGCGAGATGTACAGAAGGGAGAAGAGAGAGGTAAGGCTGGTGGAGAGCACCGAATCGACAATGGTCGTGCACAGTTCGTTGATATATTCCGCGCGCGAAGAGAGCTCGCCCGAGCTGTACTTCTTGAAGAAATCGGCGGGCAGGGACAAGATCCGCGCCATTGTCGCCGCCTGAACGGTCACATCCATCTTGGTCGTGATGCGCGCCATGAGCAGAGACTTCACCGCATTGATGAGCAGGGCGGTCACGCTGACGCTGACCATGAAGACCGCGATCGAGACGAGGAGCGCGATATCATTGCTCCCGACGACGAGCCCGAACAGTAATTGGTTGAGCTTGGGCAAGAGCATCCCCACAAGGGTCGCAAATAAGGTCGCGAGCCCGATGAATACAAAATCGGAGACGGAGAGGATGCCCACGATGTATTTGAGGAGCATACCAATGGAGATCTTCCTGAGCGGGAACGGCTTGTAAAAGGCGATCGCCTCCCGTTCAAAGATCTCCTCTGTCTTGCGGTTCACCTTGACGTATTTGCCCTTTTCTTCGTCGTAAAAGCGGTAACCCGACAGCCCCGCAGGCAGGAGCGCGACAACTCCCCCGCCCTTCTTCACGCCGAGCATAGCGCCCATGGCGTCCTTGTGCCAACGCTTTTCGAGAAGGACGGTGCGGCGCATGATGCCGTAGGGGCGCATGAGATATTCCAGCTGTTCGTTGACGTCCTTGACGCCGTCGGGCACGTCCCGCGTTTTGACGTGATAGAAATTGAGGATCTCGTCTATGGCGCTCTTTGCCCGCGCGCCGTCATCCGCAAAGGCGCTCGAGATCTTTTCCCCCGTGACCGAACTGGAGATGTCCGCGAAGGCTTCTTCAAATACTTCCTGATCGTGTTTTTTTCGTTCCTTGATCTGTTCGTCGAACCAACCCATGACGCCCTCCTCAATCGCTCGAGACGAGTTTCGTGTAGAACCCGCCCCGCGCATACAGTTCCTCGTGAGTGCCCCGCTCCACGACCTTTCCGCCGTCCATGACGATGATCTCGTCGCAGTCGCGGATCGTAGAGAGACGGTGCGCCACGACGATGCAGGTGATCCCCCTCTCCTTGATCGCCTTCACCACCTCGTATTCGGTCTTGGCGTCGAGCGCGCTCGTCGCCTCGTCGAGGATGATGATGGTGGGGTCTTGCGCGAGCACGCGGGCGATCTCGATGCGCTGGCGCTGGCCGCCCGAGAAATCTTTGCCGCCCTCGGTGAGCACATAGTTATACCCCCCGTCGCGCTGCATGATGTCCTCGTGGATCTGCGCGTCCTTGGCGGCGAGGATCATTTCGAAATCCTCGATGGAACTGTCCCACATTTTGATGTTGTTGCGGATGCTGTCTTCAAAGAGAATGATGTCCTGATCGACGACCGCGACAGAGCCCGTAAACACGCTGCGGTCGATCTTGCGGATGGGCTTCCCGTCGAATAAGATCTCCCCCGCCCAAGGCTGGTAGAGCCCCGACAAAAGTTTTGTGAGGGTGGATTTCCCACAGCCCGAAGAGCCGACGAACGCAACGCGGCTGCCCGGTTTCAATTCAAGGTCGAAATTTTCGATGAGGGGAGGCTCGAGGCGGGAATATCCGAAGGTGACCCCCTTCATGACGACTTCGCCCGAGAGCTTATCGAATTCCTCCTCCCCTTCCGCTTCCGCAGCATAGATGACGTCGGTGGGATACTCCATGACATCCTCGACGCGCTCCATCTCCGTGCGCATCTCCTGAATGGTCTGACCGGCGGAGATGAGCGATTCGGCAGGCGCGGTGAAAGAGCCGAGGAAGCCCTGAAACGCCATGATCATACCTGCGGTGAAAGAACCCTGCATGGTGAACCATATGCCGAGAATGAGCACGGCGATGCTCGTAAGAGAGGTGACAAGGGCGGGAATGAGCCCGAGATATTGGTTGAGTTTTTCATAGCGGACTTTCTGCGTGTTCACGCTCGCCTGATAGCCCGCCCATTTTTCAAAATAGCCGTTTTCCGCGCCCGAAGCCTTGATCGTCTCGATCATCTCGATCCCCGCCACGGTCGCGCCGGCGAGCTTGCCCTCGTCGCGCATCTGCACCCGCGTGATATTGACCCGCTTCCTGGAGATGATGCGGGACATCACGACGTTGACAAGAATGGAAGCCACCCCGACGAGGGTGAGGATCCAGCTGTAACGGATCATGACGACGAGATAGAACACCATCATCGCCGTGTTCAGCACGAGGGGGGCAAAGGTATGGACAAGGGCCTCCGCAATGGAAGCGTTGCTCTCCTGCCTTTCCTGTATATCCCCCGCCATGCGCTGGGAGAAGAACTCCATGGGCATGCGGAGGATCTTCCACAGATAGGTGGTATTCCCCACGATCGTGAGCTTCCCGCAGATGCGGTTGTTCACATAGTCCTCGATGAACGCCACGACGATCTGGATGATGCACAGTCCCGCAAAGAGGGCGAGGAAGGGATAGAACCAGTCGGGATTCTGCCGCGTGAGCAGGCGATCGAGGAAGACGCGCGAAAAGGCGGGCTCGATGACGCCCACGAGGGAGGCGATGAGGGTGGTGACGACGACGAACGCGACCGCCACGCCCGCGCCCCTTAAACGCTTCTTGGCAAAGGAGATGATGCTCTTGGGTTTTCCGCCCGGGGCGAAGTCCTCCCCCGGCTCGAACATCAGAACGACCCCCGTAAAGCTCTTGTCGAAGGTATCCCACGAAACGGTATAATTCCCCCGCGCGGGGTCGTTGAGCACGGCCTTGCCGCGGCGGAAGCCGCACAGCACGACGAAGTGGTTGAAATTCCAGTGCACGATGCAGGGGAATTTCCCCTCTTTCTTGAGCTGTTCCGGTTCATAGCGGTAGCCCTTGGCGACGAGCCCGTAGTTGCGCGCCGCCTTCAGAATGTTGGTCGCCTTCGACCCGTCGCGGGAGACGCCGCAATCGGCGCGCACCCGTTCGAGCGGCACCCATTTCCCGTAGTAGGCGAGCACCATGGCAAGGCAGGCGGCGCCGCATTCGAGCGCCTCCATCTGCATGACGACGGGCGTCTTTGCCACTCCCTTTTCACGGGGCAAGACTTTCTTCGCTCCTTTCATGGCCGCCACCTCAGTTGAAGAGGAAGGAGATGGGCGATACGCTGTCTATGACGATCTCGGCGGGATAGATCCCCTCCTTAAGGCTCGCGTCGATGACAACGGGAAAGACCCATTCCCCCTCCTTGAGCCCGCCGACATGCAGGGCGTATTCGCCGAGATCCCCCCCGACCGAAACGGGCTGTGAGGGAAGTTCCTTGAGCGTATAGTCGTTGTCTCCGATATGGATCGTCTGTCCCTTTTCGACGGAGGCGAAATCCCCCTCCTTCACATAGCAGACGACGCCGTTTTCCGTGGAGACGGCTACCACGCTGAGTTTGGTCTCCAAACGGGCGACGACTCCCCATACGATAAAGCCGACTAGGAGGGCGATGACGGCAAAGAGGATGATCCATATGCCCGGATTGGAAACTTTGATATAGTCGTTCAACTGCTCGGGCGACGAGACGCGCTCGACGCTCTTTTCTCTGTAAACGTTATTCTTCATATCTGCCTCAAAGATTTTTTTCGATCATGAGAATGTTGCGTCCGTCCTTATATTCGTAGCGGATGCCGTCCATGCTCTTCTTGACCATATAAATGCCGAGCCCGCCGATCTTCCTGTCCTCGGCGGAAAGGGTGACGTCGGGATCGCGGTTGGAGAGAGGGTCGTAGGGAACGCCGTGATCGATGAACGTGATGACGATGGAGAGCGGATCGCGCTTGATCTCCACCCGCACGGTGGCGGGGCCCACGTCGGGATTATAGGCATAATTTGCGATGTTGCCGAACAGCTCGTCTATCGCGATATCGATCTGATTCACCACCTTCATCGGGCAATCGAGACCTTCGAGCTGTTCATTGACGAAATCGGTCACTCTGTCGATATTTTCGACCGTTGCGTCTATTGTCAGTTCCTTCATGATTTCCCCTCCGTTCTTTCTTTATATTCGAGGCAGAGCATGGTGATATCGTCAAATTGGGGAGCGCTGCCCACGAAGCTGTCGATGTCTGCCTTCACGGCGGGAAGGAGCTCGGCGGGCGAAAGGGAGGCGTTCGCGCCGAGGATGTTCTCGAGCCGCGCCATGCCATAGAGTTCGTTGTTCCCGTCGGTCGCCTCCGTCACGCCGTCCGTGTATTGGAAGAGCTTATCGCCCGGTTCCATTTGCAAAGTGCCCGCGCGGTATTTCATCCCCTCCATGCCCGCAAGGACAAAGCCGGGCTTGATCTTGTGGGGAACGAAATTTTCACCCTTCTTGCAGATGAAGGGGGTCTCGTGGCCTGCGTTGACGTAGCGCAGTTCCCCCGTTGCGAGGTCGAGAACGCCCTCGAACGCCGTGATGAACAGCCCCTCGCTGTTGCTCTCGCAGAGGAGCTCGTTGACCTCCGAAAATACCTCGCCGAGGTCCTTGCCGGGCTCGGTATGGTCTTTTAAGAGGGTCTTGCCGATGACCATGAACAGGGCGGCGGGAACTCCCTTTCCCGAGACGTCCGCCACGACGATGGCGACGTGGGTATCGTCCACCATGAAGAAGTCATAGAAGTCCCCTCCCACCTCTTTGGCGGGGTCCATCGTGGCATAGATATCGAATTCGTCCCGTTCGGGGAAGGCGGGGAAGATGCAGGGCAGCATGGACTGCTGGATGTTCGCGGCAACGGAGAGTTCCGCTTCCGTCTTCATTGCCTTCGCGCTCTGAGTGACGGAATAATAGATCATCCAGAACTCGACGATGAAGATGACGCACATGGTAAGGTACAGCGGGAAGAAGAGCGGGTGGTTGGGATAGATCCCCGCATTGTTGGAGACGAGGTTGATCACATAGAAGCCGACGACGGAGATGAGGAGCGGAGGGACAAAGATGCCCATCTTTCCCCCCACCGCCTCGACGGTGGCGTGGATGTGCTTCTTGACGAGCAGCCCATACAAGAGGCCGATCACCAAATAGACGAATGCCTTGATCCCGATAAAGAAGAGAAGGTTGGGGATCTCGTAGGGGCTCGCCTTGATGAGTCCCAAGACGGGCGCGAGCAGGGAATCGGTCGTGCCGCAGAGCATGAAGGTCGCGACGTTCCCCACAAGGCAGCCCATGAGGCTTACGGCAAGTTTCGTAGACCATGTGTCCCGATAGAGGATCTGCGCGATGATACATACCATGGCGGAGAGCCCGAGGATGCCGAATGCGTCGTTGGTGAGATCGAGCCAGTAAAAGAGAAAAGAAAGTCCGTAGCCGATTACCGCTCCCGCCCCCCAAACGAGGGCGCGTACCCATCCCTTGTATTTGGGGGTGAGCGTGATGCCCGTGAGCACCGCGCTGAACACCGAAGCAAGGAATACGGCAAAACTCCAAAGTGCTATGATCTTTATGTCCATTGTGTTCTCTCCTTCCTATCAAAACATATCCATTCCGCCGAGGGCGGCAAGATATTTTTCCAGATACGCGTCGGTGATCTCCTTCCATTCCAAGCCGAGAGAAGCAAGCCTCTCCACCGTAAAGGTGCGGGAAATGGGGATGTACACATACCCTTCCGAGCGCTCGATGGACAAGATCTCCACCGAAGCGCTGTGTTCCCCCGTCTGCTTGAGCTCAGCGATGAGCTGTTCAAACTCTTCGTCGGGAAGGGGACGGACGGGCTTCCCCATCTTCCCGAGCGCCGCAAAGAGGCGCTTGAACTCGGTCTCCTGCGGCGGGCAGACGTGGAACGCTCCCCTCTCGCCTGCGGCGATGAGCCCCGTCACCATCCGCGCGACCTCATCCACGGGCGAAAATTCCACGGTGGAATCGTACACCGAACGGGGCGCGGCCCCGATGTCGATATAGGCGGCAAGTCTCCTCGTAAAGCCGTTTGAACGCAGGTTCATCTGGAATTCCCCGTCCGAGATCCTTCCCTGCAGGTTGCCCACGCGGAAGATCTGTACGTCCAACCCCTCGTCCACGGCGGCGCGCAGGAGCGCGTATTCCGCCTTGTACTTGGTGTACACATATTCGTTATATATCCGTTGATGTATGAAGAACTTATCTTCGGTGAACAGCAGTTTGGACGCCTCTTCCACGGACGCCATTCCGCCCGAACTGATCGTGGAGATCTGGCAGAAGCGTGCCCCCACCCTCTCGGCAAAGGCGATGAGGTTGATGACGCCGACCTCGTTGACGCCCGACAGCTCGTCTTTATAGCCGAAGTGCGCGACGTTTGCGGCACAGTTGAGAACGATATCCACCTTTTCATGGAAGGGCTCGGTGAAGAGGTTCGTAGAGGTGAGATCTCCCTCGACCGCTTCCCATTTGCCCTCCTCCATGAAGTCGTCCTCTATGTAATAGAAAAGGGAGCTCCTGACCCGTTTCATGACCGAAGCCTTCGTCCTCGGGCGAACGAGACAGTACACCTTCTCGCAGTCCTCCCGCCTGAGAAGTTCGGCGAGGATGTGGCTGCCCAAGAATCCCGTAGCGCCCGTGAGGAGCACCTTCCCAATCGGCTTTCCCGCGCATTTTCCGCGCCCGCTCAAATAGTCGTCGATGCCCGAATAGTCGAGCTTTTCGGTGGGATATGCCTCGCTCTCGCCCTCCATGGAAAGTTTGGAGGCGAGCTGGCCGGGCGTGGGGTAGCGGTAGATGTCCCGATATTCGGGCGCTTTCCCGTTAAAGGCGCGCTCGATCGCGAGCATGAGTTCCATTGCCCCGAGGGAATCGCCCCCGAGTTCAAAGAAATCGTCGTCCAAGCCGATGCTGCCCACGCCGAGGACAGACGAGAACGCCTCGCAGATGATCCGCTCCGCTTCGCTCTGCGGCGCGCGGAATTCCCTGTGGAATTCCACATTCTCCTCCGCAAGTTTTTTATAGTCCGTCTTCCCGCCCTCCGTCTGCGGCATCGCGGGCAGGCGGCGGAAGACGTCGGGCACCATGTAGGCGGTGAGCGTTCCCGAGATGTGCGCCTTGAGTTCGCCGTCTAAATCCCCGTCCGCGGTATAGAACGCGACGAGATGTTCGCTGTGATCGCTCTTTTTGACGATACATGCCGCCTGCTTGACCCCGGGACAGGAGAGCATGGCGCTCTCGATCTCGGGAAGTTCGATGCGCAGACCGCGCAGTTTCACCTGTCTGTCGCACCTGCCGAGGTATAAAAGTCTGCCGTCCTCGGTAAGTCTTCCGATATCGCCCGTGCGGTAGACGGCTCTTCCGCACCGTTCGCAGAAGCGCTTCGCCGTCTCCTCGGGGCGGTTGAGATACCCCTGCCCGAGCCCGAGCCCATAGATGCAGATCTCGCCCGCCGCGCCGTAGGGAAGCGTCTTTCCCTCCTTGCCGAGGATGAAAACGCCCATGTTCGCGATCGGTCTGCCGATGGAAAGGCTGTCCCCCTCCTCGGTGATCGTAGCGCCGATGGTCGTCTCGGTAGGCCCGTAGCCGTTGAAGATGCGCACGCCGAGTTTTTTCAGTTCAAAGATGAGCGCCTGCGGCAGGACTTCTCCCGCCGAGAGCACCGCCTTGACGCCCGCCGCCGCCCGTACAAAACGGGGATCTCTCAGATAGCTCGCAAGGCGGGAAGGCGTGCAGTGCAGCGCGTCCGCTCCATGCGCGGAGATCGTCGCCGCCAGCCGCTGGGGATCGATCATTCCGTCCTCGTCGGCAAGTTCGACGAACTTCCCGTTGAAGAGGGCGGTGAAAAATTCGTAGAGAGAGATATCGAAGCACACCGAACCGATCGCGGTGATGCCGCTGCAATGCGCCGCAAAGAAACGGTTGAAGGGATTGTTCTCCGCCTTGACGATGTTGGCGATCCCACGATGGGAGAGCATGACCCCCTTGGGTTTTCCCGTCGTGCCCGAGGTATAGATGAGGTAGGCGGTCGCCCCTTGTGCGATCGCGGGAAGGGAGGCGTCCGCCCCCTTCAAAAGTTCGTCGATGTCGAGCCCGTTCCCCGTCTCGCGGGAAGTGATGAGGTGGGTCACCCCGCTGTCGCGCAAGATGTAGTCTATCCTCTCCTTGGGATAGGCGGGATCTACGGGAATGAACGCTGCCCCCGCCTTGGAGATCCCGAAGAGCGCAGGCAGAAGACGGATGTCCCGCTTGAGCATGAACGCCACCTTGTCGCCGGGCTTCACGCCGCGGGCGACGAGAGCGCGGGCAATATCGTCCGAAACGCCGTCCAGCTCGCGGAAGGTGAGCTGTTTATCCCCCGCATACAGGGCGGGAAGGTCGGCATAGCGGAGGGCGGCGGCGCGCAAAAGCGCGGGGATCGTCTCCCCCTCTTCCACGGGAACGGAAGGTCCGCAGATCCCCTCCAGCGCGGCGCGCTCGTCCGCGCCCACGACGGAGATCTGTGCGAGCGGCTTTCCGCCCATTCCTTCGCGGAGCACTTCCGAGATCCCCTCGATAAAATACCGCGCCCGACGTTCGTCATAGACGCCGCTTCGGCAATCGAAGGAGCAGCGCAGTTTTTCGCCCGCGAACAGATTCCAGACGAGATGGCTCCTCGTCGCCCCCGCAACGCTGAAAGAGAGGGTGTGCGGAATGGCGGAGGAGAGAGTAAAGTCGTAATAATTGAAGCCGTAATTCAAAGAAACGCCGTGCGCCGAATGCAAGATGCGGGAAAATCCGACGTCCTTGTGCATGGAAGCCTCGCGCGCGGCGGCCTGCGCCCTGCGGCAAAGTTCTCCGAAGTCTTCGCACCCGCCAAGACGAATTCTGACGGGCACGAGCAGAACATAACAGCCCAACGTATGGGCCTGCTCCTTGGTGCGGTTGAGCCGCGGCATGAGGATAGTCGCCTCGTCCGTATCCGTTGCCGTCGCGAGGTAATACGCCTGCGCGGCGAGGAAGACATAGGGC
The DNA here is from genome assembly GCA_947629575.1 of uncultured Clostridia bacterium. Taxonomy (GTDB): domain Bacteria; phylum Bacillota; class Clostridia; order Christensenellales; family Borkfalkiaceae; genus Gallimonas. The sequence goes on from CANREF010000008.1 coordinate 18,555, forward strand.
AGATTCACCCCCTGTCCGCGCGCGAACTTCGCTGCGTTTTCGACAAGTTTTTCGTCGAGATCTTGCCAAAGGGTAAATTTATCGTAGCCGCGCGCCTCGTCGGGATACACCGCGGTCTCGGGCGGAAGCCCTTTAAGCGCGGTCTCCCAATAGCCGTCTTCCGCGGCGGGAGCGCTCTCCCTGCAAAAAAAGACAGAGCTGCGCGGCGACGCGCCCGCAAGCGCGTCGAGCACACTCTGTGCAAAGAGACACATCCCTCTTCCGTCGAGAAGGACATGATGAAAGCGTGCGTAGAGCACCGTCCCGTCCGCGGCGGGGATGACCTCGGCGGAATAGAGAGGTCCGTCAAGGGGGATCGGCGTGCGGTCGCCCTTGCCGATGTGGGCGCAGAGCTCTTCCTCCGTCATCGGCGGCAGAACTGCGCTCATATCGGGCGCGCAGGGTACGAACTTCCCGTCGGAAAGGCGCACGGAAAAAATATCCGCCGATAAGATCGCCGCATCGGCGGCGCGTTTGACCTCTTCCGCCCCGAAGCCCGCGACCTTCAGCCGCACGGAGATCGTATTCATCGCAGCGCCCTCGGAGACGCTTTCCGCCAGCAAGATCTCCGATTGCGCCCGATTCGGCTCGTATGTGATCGCCATGGCTTATTCGATCGTAAGGATCTCGGAGAATCCCGTGATCTCAAACACTTCGGCGATCGTCTCGTTGACGTTCCGGATGACCATCGTGCCCTGTTTGTTCATCACCTTCTGTGCGGCAAGAAGCACGCGAAGCCCCGCCGAAGAGAGATATTCGAGCTTGGCAAAATCGAACACGAGTTCGGAGACGTCCCCTACGCTGCGTTTGAGTTCGTTCTCGAGCTGGGGCGCGGTCGTCGTGTCCAACCTGCCGATCAAGGCGATCTCGAGTTTGTTGCCCTCTGCGTTCTTTTCGATTGTCATAAAAAAATCCTCCGATTTTGTGTATTTATGCAAAAGCGACGTGCATTATCGGGTATATTATATCATATTGTAAACGCATATCCGTCGGTTTTCAGCAAAACAAACAAATTCAAACAAAGAAAAAACCGTCGGCTCTTGCCCCGACGGCGGAAGGACGGCCTCCCATTTTTCCTTCCTTTTTGCTCTGAAGATTTGAAGCGCCGAAAAAATTACTTAAATGTGAAAAATTTACTTGCAAATTTTTTCACACTGCGGTAAAATAGCCTTTGTGTGCAACTGACAAAAACAAGGAGAATAAGAGAATGAAAAAACGTTGGCTCATCATCATCTTGTCGATGATCACGGCGCTGTGCATGGCGTTCTCGTTTGCGGCATGCGGCGGGAAGACCGCAGACAGCGGCTTGGGCGACGTCACCCAGCAAGGCGGCGATCAAAGCGGAAACGAACAGGGCGGTCAGCAAGGCGGCGATCAAAGCGGAAACGAACAGGGCGATGAATCGGGCCATGTGCATCACCTCTTGAAACACGCGGCGCAGACTCCCACCTGCACGGGAGACGGTAACATTGCTTATTGGGAATGCGAGGAGTGCGGGGATCTCTTTTTGGACGAAGCGGGCAATCAACCGACGGACGCCACCTCAGTCATAGATCGGGCGACGGGGCATCAGTTAAGAGAGCAGTGGGAGCAGAATGAAACTTCCCACTACCATCTGTGCTCGGTCTGCAATGAAAAGATCCCCGAGACCGAGGCACCGCACGGCTACGGCGAGACGTGGAAGAGCGACGATTCTTTCCACTGGCAGGAATGTGAAACCTGCGGGAAGAAGAAAGCCGATAGCGAAATACCGCACAATTATAGTGAGACATGGCAAAGCGACAGCAATTCCCATTGGTGGACTTGCGAAACTTGTGGAGCGCAGGGAAACAGTGGAAATCATTCCTACGCTGCGGGCGTATGGCAAAGCGACGGCAATTCCCATTGGCAGACTTGCGAAACTTGTGGAGCGCAGGGAAACAAAACGGAACATCAATTCGGTGAAGACAAAATTTGTGATACATGCAACTACGCAAAGCCTTCCGTGGGATTAGACTTTACACTTAACGAAGATCAAAAGTCTTATACTGTTACAAGGATCGGAAGTTGCAAGGATACCGATATCGTGATCCCCTCGTCATATGAAGAGTTTCCCGTGACCTCGATAGGACAGGGGGCATTCTATGGTTGTTACGGATTGACTTCAATCCTGATCCCTGACAGCGTGACCTCGATTGGAACAGAGGCGTTTGGGGGTTGTAGAGGGCTCGAAAAAGTGCATATCACCGATCTTGCGGCATGGTGCAAGATCGCATTTAAGGGAGATTCGTCAAATCCGCTTTACTATGCACATCATTTGTATATGGTCTCAGAGAAGATTACAAACTTAGAAATCCCCAAAAGTGTGACATCGATCAGAGATTATACGTTCTGTGGTTGCAGCGGATTAACGGAAATTAAAATTCCCGACGGCGTGACCTCGATTGGAAATTCGGCGTTCAGTAATTGCAGCGGATTAACTTCGATTACGATTCCGAGCAGCGTGACCTCGATCGGAATGTATGCGTTCGAAAATTGCAGCGAACTGACTTCGATTATCATTCCCGCCAGCGTGACCTCGATCGGAGAATATGCGTTCGCCAACTGTAGCGGGCTGCAAAGCGTATTGTTTGAAGGCGACAGCAAATTGACCTCGATTGGATGGCGTGCGTTCGGAAATTGCAGTAGTTTGGCTTCCATCGACATTCCGAGCGGCGTTACCTCGATTGGAAGTAATGCGTTCGAGAATTGTGGCAATTTGACTTCGATCACCATTCCCGCCAGCGTGACCTCGATCGGAGAGGGGGCGTTCTCTTATTGCAGCGGGCTACAAAGAGTATCGTTTGAAAAGAACAGTAAACTGACCTCGATCGGAAAATGGGCGTTCTTAGCTTGCTACAAGTTGACTTCGATCATCATCCCTAATAGCGCGACTGAGATTGGAGAAGGTGCGTTCGGAAATTGCAGTAGTTTGGCTTCCATCGACATTCCGAGCGGCGTTACCTCGATTGGAATTTATGCGTTCGAGAATTGTAACGGGTTGACCTCGGTCACTTTTAGCAGCAGCGTGACCTCGATCGGAAATTATGCGTTCGATGGTTGCATCAGTTTGACTACCATTCACTTTGAAGGCACCACCACACAGTGGAAAGATATTCAGAAAGGCAGTAATTGGAGATCCACTTACATTAAGGAAGTCATCTGTACTAACGGCACACTCACAGGAGACGAAATCGGGTAAACCATAGCATAGAAAATGGTAAAAGAGGGGCGCGGTTTAGAAACCGCGCCCCTCTTTTACGTACGCTTTTCATGCCCCCCTTCTCCCTTTGCTGCCCCTTTTAGGGGAAGTGGCATGAGCGTAGCGAGTGACGGGGGTGGGGCGAGTTCCAAATCTCTGCGCGTTGACGTGCGTGCGTCATGCTGAGCCGATGAGTGGTTACGCAGTCCGTTCATGCTCTCCCCGAAGCATCTTTTGTCCCCGCGAGATTCTTCGGGGACAACTTCCATGGACTGCGTAATAACAATTCATCTCAGAATGACGCGGGGACACCAAGCGCCCACCCCCTTAGTCCCCCTCCATTGGAGGAGGTGCACGAACGAAGTGAGTGACGGGGGTGGGCTGCTTCCCAACTCACTGCGCGAAGCAGGGTTTCCCTGCGGCAGCGCACTCAATCTGCGCGACACCTCGCGCTTATTGTCCGATGAAACGAATGAGAGGACAAATAGGTTAAGGCATAAAAGCAAATTTCCTCGCGGAAAAGATTTTGCGCAGCAAAAGATTTTTCGCGAAATTTTATTTTTTTATTATTTTCTCAATCCCCTCTTCAAAGGAAGTTTCGGGTCGCCAGCCTGTGTCGGCGGTGAGTTCGGAGATGTCCGCCTTGAGATACATCACCTGTCTTTCCGCATAGGGAAGCGCGCCGAGATCGACCTTTCCCTCGGCGTTGCAGGCGCGGGCGAGGATACGGATATATTCGGCGAGCGGACGCGCCGTTCCGCTTCCGAGAACATAGGTCTTGCCGTCCTTTCCCCCTTCTCCGAGCGCATAGAAGGCCTCTGCGGCGTCCTCGCTGTAGAGATAGTCCCACATCTGCTCGCCCTTGGTGAATTTCATCCGCTCCCCACGGAGCAATTTTGAAATCGCCGAAGAGATCATGCTCTGCGCGCCGTCGTTCGGGCCGTAAACGCTCAGGATACGCGTCCAGATAAACCTCATCCCGAGCTGTTTTGCGCGTTCGCGGCACATCTGCCCCGCACAGAGTTTTGCGATGCCGTAGCCGTTTTCGGGGAAGGCAGGCGTATCGGCTTTCAGAGCTCCCTCCACTCTGCCGTATTCCGCCTGCGAACCCGCGCCGATAAAAGTATGACAGCCGAACCGCTTTGCAAGTTCCACCGCGTCGAGAGCATGGGAAACATTCTCAAGCTGCAGCGGCAGATCCTGTCTGTCCGCCCCCGTCGTGCCCTTCCACGCGAGATGATAAAATACGTCGTACTCCCTTCCCGTCCGGTTTTGCAAAAGAGAAAACTCCTCCAACGCGCATGGAAGGACGCTTATAAGCGGGCTTTGGGGAAGATTTCCCGCCCGCGCGGAGTTGGGACGGAGCAAGACGAGGCATTCCACCCCGCGCCCCGTCAGAGCGCGGAGAAGCGCCGAACCGACCGCGCCCGTCGCGCCCGTCACGACCGCCCGCTTCATCTTTGTACCCGCCCGCTGGCGTCCCCGCCGCAGAGCCTGAGGACTTCCTCTGCGGTGACTTGGTTGAAATCCCCCTCCACGGAGTGTTTCAAACAGCTTGCCGCAACGGCAAATTCGACCGCTTCCTGCATGGAAGATCCCCCGCCGAGCGCATAGATGAGCCCCGCGGAGAAGCTGTCTCCCCCGCCCACGCGATCTACGATGTGCATCGCATATTCCTTGGAAAAGTATGCCTTTCCGTCATAGAGCATCCCCGCCCACAAGTTGTCGTTTGCGGAGAGGGAAGTGCGGAGCGTAACGGCAACGCAGCGCAAATGGAAACGTTCCATGAGCTGCGCGGCGACCGAGATGTAGGCCTCTTTGTCGATCTTTCCGCGGGTCGTGTCGCTGTTCAGCGCGCGGATGCCGAAGACGTCCGCCGCATCGTCTTCGTTGCAGATGCAGACGTCTACATATTCCATGAGCGCGGACATCGCGCGGGAGGCTTCCTCGCGCGACCACAGTTTCTGCCGATAGTTGAGATCGCAGGAGACGGTCACCCCGCACGCCTTCGCCGCCTTACATGCCTCTTCCGTGACTTTGAGCGCGTTCTCTCCGAGTGCGGGCGTGATCCCCGTGAAGTGGAACCAATCCGCCCCCTTGAAGATCTCCTGCCAAGGATATTCCTCCGCGCACGAAGCCGCAAAGGAAGAGCCCTTCCTGTCGTAGATCACCTTGCTCGCGCGCTGCGAAGCCCCCTTTTCGAGGTAGTAGATCCCGACGCGATCTCCTCCGCGCAGGATGAACGAGGTATCCACCCCGTACCGCCGCAGACTGTTGATCGCCGCCTGACCTATCTCATGTGCGGGCAGTTTGGTGACGAAGCAAGCCTCGCAGCCGAAATTGGCGAGCGAGACGGCAACGTTCGCCTCTCCCCCGCCGAAAGTCGCGCCGAGGCTCTCCGCCTGCACGAACCGATAATAGCCCTCGGGCGCAAGCCTGAGCATGATCTCGCCGAGCGTGATTACTTTCATTTTTCCTCCTCCGCCGAAGCGGCGTGATTTATTCCTCGATGAGCGGGATCTCCATGAGCTCCTCGAGCTCCTCCCGCGGAAGGAAGGGCGCAAGATCCTCGAGAGGCGGGGAGACAAGAGTCCCGTCTGGAAGCCGTTTGACGCTGCTCTTGGGCTCCCATACCTGCTTTGTATCGGTGAAAACTTCGCAGAACGCATAGCCCTCTTCCCCGAGCACCTCACCGATCACGGAAAAGTCGCCGTTACAGACGATCTTCCGATAGGGATAGCCGAACGCCCGCGCGATCTTTTCGAAATCGGGGAAAGAGAGATCGCCAGATTCCGGCCCGATGCCGACCTTCGTATGATGTCCGAAGAGATTGTTCTGCGTGATACGGATAGAGTGGTATCCGCCGTTATTGATGAGAAAGATCTTGATCGGAAGACGGTTGGTGACGATCGTCTGCAATTCCTGCAGATTCATCATGATAGAACCGTCCCCCTCGAGGCAGACCGTGGAGCGCCTTCCCCCCGCGATGCAGAGCCCGATCGCAGCGGGGAGACCGTAGCCCATGCTCGCGATCGCATTGTTGATGATGAACCGCGTCCCCTTTTTTATCACATATGCCTGATGCCCCGCGACGCAGCAAGCGCCGTTGGAGACGGCGGTCAGGCTGTTCTCCGCCAAACGGGAGCTGAGCGCGTCGATAAAGGCATAGACATTCGCCTCCCCCGTTGCCCTCTTCTGCGCTTCCGTCACCACGGGATAGTTTGTTCTCCACGCGCGGCACTTCTCCGCCCAAAGCGTCCTCTCGGGCGAGGGGGGGAAGTTCTCCGCCCGCCTCAGAAGACAGCCTAAAAAGTCCTTTGCGTCCGCCCAGACCGCCTTGTCCACGTGGATGGTGTATTTCTTCATCTCGGCGCGGTCGATGTCCACCATGACGACTTTCGCCGCCCGCGCCCATGTTTTGAAATCGTAACCCGTCTGACGGATAGAGATGCGCGTTCCGACGGCGAGGAGCAGATCGGCGTTCTGCACGGCAAAGTTGCCCGCCCTGTCGCCCATATTTCCTCCCCGCCCGACGTAGAGCGGATGATCGCTCTCGATCAAGTCGATGCTGTTCCAATAGGTGACGACGGGAACGCCGAGTTTTTCGACGGCGGCGCGGAATTCTTCATACCCGCCCGAGAGGCGCACTCCGCCGCCCGCATAGATGACGGGGCGCTTTGCCACGGCGATCATTTTGAGGATCTCGTCCGCGGTCTCATCGCTCAAGGGGGGAGGAAGGGCTTCCCCCTCCTCGTCGAAGCCGACAAGTTCGTCCGTCTCGACGGTCATTCCCTGAAAGTTGACGGGGATGTCCACCCACACGGGGCCGGGGCGTCCGCTCCTTGCAAGATGCCACGCCTTCTCCAAAATGAAGCGGATCTTGCCCGGATCTTCCACCATGACGGCATACTTCGTCATGGGTTCGACCGATCTGACGATATCGTATTCCTGATCTCCGACGGAGCGGAGAGGCAGTCCGTCCGTAAAGCGCATGGCGTATCGCGCGGTCGTATCGTAGCGGACCTGCCCCGAGAGAATGAACATGGGAATGGAATCGAGCCACCCGCCCACAACTCCCGTGAGGGCATTCGTGCCGCCCGGACCTGTCGTGACGCAGACGGCGGCGATCCTGTTCTCCAATCGGGCATACGCCTCCGCCGCAATCGCGCAGGCCTGCTCGTGATGATGATAGGTGACATGCAGCCCTTCGCAGTGCCCGAGGGCGTCGTTGAGGTGCATCGCCCCACCGCCCACAACGCTGAAACAGTCCGTCACGCCGTGGTCGGTGAGAAAGCGCGCCACATAGTCCGCAAGCCTGACTTTCATGCCTTTACCGCCTCCAGAACGGTCTTTGCCATATAGTCGATCATCTCGTCCGTCATGCCGGGATAGACGCCGATCCAAAAGGTATTGTTCATGATGAAATCGGTATTTTCGAGCGTTCCCGCCACACGGTAGCGGTCTGTGCCGCGGAATTCGTCAAAACAGGGGTGTCTCAGGAGATTCCCGCTGAACAGCAGACGGGTCTGAATGTTATGCTCCTCGAGACGGCGGGTGATCTCGTTGCGGGAAAGCCCGCTCCCCTCCCGCACGGAGATGAGGAAGCCGAACCACGAGGGAGCGCTGTTCTCCGCGGGCTCGGGCAGGATGAGCTTGTCCTCCGCGGGGGAAAGCGCCGAGCGCAGTCTCTCCCAGTTATGGCGTCTGCGGGCGATGAACGAGGGGAATTTTTTGAGCTGTTCGCAGCCGACCGCCGCCTGCATGTCGGTCACTTTCAGATTGTATCCAAAATGGCTGTACACATATTTATGGTCGTACCCCTCGGGGAGTTGCCCGAATTTGCCGTCAAAGCGGTGTCCGCAGAAATTGTCCCTTCCCGAAGGACATACGCAGTCCCTTCCCCAATCGCGGTAGGAGAGGATGAGACGGTTCAAAAGAGGGTCGTCCGTATAGACGCAGCCGCCCTCCCCCATCGTCATGTGGTGCGGGGGATAGAAACTGCTCGTGCCGATGTCCCCCCACGTTCCCGTGTATTTCGTCACGCCGCCGATCGTATATTCGCTCCCGAGGGCGTCGCAGTTGTCCTCGACGAGCCAGAGCCCGTGCTCTTTGCAGAACTTCACGACGGCGGCAAGGTCGAAGGGATTGCCGAGGGTATGGGCGATCATCACCGCCTTCGTCCTCTTGGAAAGAGCGCCTTCGAGCCGTGTAACGTCGATATTGTACTGCGGAAGGGTGACGTCCACAAAGACGGGAACTGCGCCGTATTGCAGGATAGGTGCGACCGTCGTCGGGAATCCGCAGGCGACGGTGATGACTTCATCCCCCCGCTCGATCCTTCTCTCCCCGAGTTCGGGCGCGGTGAGCACGGAAAAGGCAATGAGGTTGGCGGAAGAGCCGCTGTTGACGAGGTGGGCGTGCCTGACGCCGAGCCACTTTGCGAATTCTCTCTCGAATTGCTCGCAGAATCTTCCCGTCGTGAGCCAAAAGTCGAGTGTCGCGTCGGTGAGCGCGCACATCTCCTTTTCGTCGAATACACGGGCGGCGTAGGTGATGCGGTCTCCCTCTTCGTAGGGTTTCTTCCCCATAAAAGAGCGATAGTACTCCGCCACCAGCTCCTTGATCTTCTCGCGGGCTTGCTGTTCCGTCATGTTTTCAAACATTTTTATCCTCCGTCTGTTCCGCGTCGGCGCTCTCCCGCCCCTGCGCATCTTCGGTTTGTTGCTCTTCGGCCGCCCCCGCCTCCGCCGCGGCTCTGCGTTTGAACAGCCTTCCCGCCGCCCCAAGGGTCTGCTTCGCGTGCCTGAGGAAAAACCGATCGCGCAGAAGAAGGAGACAGAGAGCATATACGGCGACGCCCGTGAGCGTGATGACAAGGAAGGACCAGATCGCGTTCGGCATGTTCTGCTGCATGAAATAGATCGGCACGAACATGACGCCCGCGGCGACGATGTATTTCCACGAAAGGAGCAGGAGACGCTTCAGAGAGACATACTTTCCCTTTACGGCGAGGGCGAGCAGCAGGAGCGCCACCGTACATTCGCAGACGGCAGTGGCGATCGCCGCGCCCGTCGCCCCCATTTTTCGGATCAGGAAATAGTTCATCACGATATTGACGACGGCGGCCGCCAAAGTCGCGATCGTCGGATACTTTTCCTTTTTTATGGCAATGAACAACTGATTCCCGAGCACCTCGCCCAGCCCCGAGACGATGAAGCGCACGGACATGATGCACAAAAGCAACGGGACTTCCGCATAGCCGCTTCCGAGAAACCACGAACTGAGATTTCCCGAAAGAACGCAGAAGCCCACGATGAGAGGCGTTCCCATCATCCACACATAGCTCGAGGCGGAATAGATATGTCCCCTTACCCGTTCGATATCCCCCGTCTCATAGTCATGGGCGTTGCGCGACATCATGACCGAAGAGATGATCGTCACGAGAAGCAGCGCAACGCTGTTTATCTTGTATGCCTGTTCATAACATCCGTTTTCATAGTCGGGATTTTGCGCAAACCAGCCGATCATCGTCTTGTCGAAGACGGAATAGACGGTGACCGCCAAAGTCGGCAAAAAGATGAGAAGAGAGGGAAGAAGATGCCTTGCAAAGGACATCTTTTTCAAGGAGACGAAACGGATGCGCCCGATGGCGGCGGGCCACATCATGAGGTTGGAGGCGATCACCGAGACGGAGAAGCAGAGCGCATAGACCCACGTATGCGTCTCGTTTTTGACGAAGATAAAGATACAGGCGAGCCCCACCGTGCGCATGATGATCATCCTGATCGCGATCGAGGCGAAGTCCTCTTCCCCGCGGAAGAGGAATTGGATGTCGAAGGGCACGGCGATGACTTGTATGGAAAGAAGGAGAATGAGTTTGGTATAGGGGTCGCCGAAAGCGCCGCCGAACGCGACGCCGTACAATATGGCAAGAGAGACCGCGGTGAACGCGCTCTTTAATAGAAACAATTCCCAAAAGATCCTGCTCTTCTCCTCGCGATCGTCCTGAGCGCGGGCGATCTGCCGCTGCCCGTAGATGTCGAAGCCGAGATTCGAAAACAGGATGAAATAGGTAATGATCGAATTGGCGTAACTGAATTGTCCGTTGCCCGCCTCGTGCAGAATGCGCGAAAGATAGGGCATCGTAATGAGCGGCACGATGAGCGTTAAGATCTGACTTATGAAGTTGAAAATAAAATTCAGCTTCAAACTGTGCCGCTTGGTCTTCGTTTCCCTCATGATCTAAAGAATTCTCCGATCTCGCGGTCCGTTTCCGCAGGAACGCCCTCTCTGTCCGCGCGATATATTTTCGTCCACTCCACCGTCTTTTCCACGGCTTCCGCTATGCGCCACTTGGGACGCCAGCCGAACACTTTTTTGATCTTTCCGTTGTCAAGGCGCAAAAAAGCCGCCTCATGCGGTCCGTTGTTCTCTTTGCTCTCCCATGAGAGCTGTTTCCCCCATGCGCGGCAGAACATTTCGACGAGCTCCCCCGTCGTCACGCAGTCGCATTCGTCGGGGCCCACGTTGTAATACCCCGCAAAGGAGCTGTCCTCAAATTGTCTCTGCGCGATCTCGAGATAGACCGCGAGCGGTTCGAGCACGTGCTGGTAGGGCCGTGTGGAACGGGGATTGCGCACGACGATCTTCTCGCCCCGCATCGCCGCGCGCACGCAGTCGGGAATGATCCTGTCGGGAGCGAAGTCCCCTCCGCCGATCACGTTGCCCGCCCGCGCCGTGGAGACCGCCGCACCTCCGTGCGAAAAAAAAGACTTCACAAAACTGTGTGTGACGAGCTCGCTGCATGACTTGGAATTGCTGTACGGGTCGAAGCCGTCGAGCGGTTCTTCCTCCCGAAAGGGATGATCGGGCTTCTCGTCGTTCAAATAGACTTTGTCCGTCGTGACATTCAAAACGCTTCTTACGCCCTCGGTGAGGCGCACGCACTCGAGCAGGTTTACCGTGCCCATGACGTTGGTCTCATACGTCTCGCGGGGGATGCGATACCCCTCCCGCACAATGGGCTGCGCGGCGAGGTGAAAGACGATCTCGGGCTTTACTTCCCGAAACAGGGAGAGCAGGCGGGGAAAATTGCGCACGTCGCCTTTGACCGAACGGATGCCGTCTTCTACATGTCCGAGCAAAAAGAGAGAGGGCTTTGTCGGCGGATCGAGCGCATAGCCCGTGACGCAAGCTCCCGCCCCCGCGAGGATTCGGCAGAGCCAGCTTCCCTTAAAGCCCGTATGTCCCGTGACGAAGACCCGCTTGCCCTTGTAAAAATTCAAATCGACCATATCAATCCGTCCACTTTTTCCAAGGCGCGCTTCCCGTCTCGAGATAGTGGTTGAGCTTGTCCATCTCGTACTTGTTGTCCATACATTGCCAAAAACCCTTGTGGCGATAGGACATGAGCTGCCCCTCGCGGGCGAGCCGTTCGAGGGGTTCGCGTTCAAATACGGTCTTGTCGCCCTCGATGTAATCGAATATCTCAGGGCCGAGCACCATATAGCCCGCATTGATCGGTGCGCCGTCGCAGGCGCTCTTCTCGCGGAAACATTTCACCGCGTTGTCGCCGCCGATGTCGAGCACCCCCTTCTGCTGTTCGAGGAGCACCGACGTGAGCGTGGCGATCTTCCCGTGCGCTCTGTGGAATTTCACAAGTTCGGTGATGTTTACGTCGCATACGCCGTCGCCGTAAGTCATCATAAAAGTCTCGTTCCCGATGTAGGAGCGGACGCGCTTGATCCTTCCCCCCGTCATCGTATTGAGCCCCGTATCCACAACGGTCACCCGCCAAGGTTCGCAGGTCTGGTTGTGGATGATCATGTCGTTAGAGCCCCTTGTAAAGTCAAAGGTGATATCGCTGTTATGCAGGAAATAGTCGGCAAACCATTCCTTGATGACGTGCTGTTTGTAGCCCGCACAAATGATGAAATCATTGAATCCGTAATAGGAATATTCCTTCATGATGTGCCAAAGGATGGGCTTGCCGCCAATCTCCACCATGGGCTTTGGTTTGAATTGGGATTCTTCGGAAATACGCGTTCCGAGCCCTCCCGCCAAAAGTACGACTTTCATTTTTCTCTCCGTTCTGCGGCGCGCAGACAGTTTCCACACAAGAGAACTTTCGGCGTTTCATCCTGCAAGACGCCCTTCCCCGATGTGGCAGTATATGGAAATTATATCATAACGACGATAGATATGTCAACATATCGGCAATAAATTTCTCCCGCGCGGGAATCCGCCCTCCGCAAAAAGTCCGTGCCGCGCCCGAAAAAGCTCATTTTCTGCGCTTTTTCAAAAAGATCGCCGAGAAAAGAAGGACGATCGGCGCCGCCCCGAACGCGCCGCAGCCGCTCTCTTGCGGTTCGGGGTCGGGTTGAGGTTCGGGTTCGGGTTGAGGTTCGGGCTGAGGCTCGGGCTGAGGCTCGGGTTCGGGCTCGGGCTGAGGCTCGGGTTCGGGCTCAGGATCGGGTTCAGGTTCGGGCTCGGGCTCGGGTTCGGGCTCAGGTTCTACGGGCGCGGGAGTGCGCTCGATCTCGACCGTTATCTCGGTCGTCTCGTAATTTTTCGCGTCCTCGCCGCAATAGACGGCTTTTGCTTCCAAAACGCCGTCTCCCACGAGAGACTGCGTTCCATCCTCCCATTGCCAGCCGTTGGGAAGTTTGAGCTCTGCGAGCGTCTTTGCCCCGCCCGCCCGCATATGGGTCTCGGGAAGTTGGGGATGTTCCGCCTTCAGAATGCGATATTGCACGGAAGCGCTCCCCGAGAAGTTGCCCTCAAACGCCGCCGTGACGGTGACCGTTCCCGCATTCACAAGATCGCCCGTCCACACGAAGGAGACTTCCCCCTCTTTGAGCGTCCTCCCCCGCCATGTGACCGTGGGGGTGAATTTGAGCTCCCCGCCCGTGTACACGGTATCGGCCGGTTCGCCGAGGATAGCTTCGGCGGAAATATCCCTCCGCAAGATGCGGAAGGCCGCCGTCGTGCTCCCCGCAGAGAGCGCGGTGGCCCTTGCCGTGACGGTAAATTCACCCGCGTTGACGTTGTTCTCATAGACGAGTTCATAGTACTCTCGGGAGAGGACCTCGCCGTTCAAGGTGAGCCTCACCTCGGGGCGCTGCTCCTCTCCGTCATAGACGGGAAGCGCGCCCACAAGTTCGATCTTCGCCGCGGTGAGATCGACGGGAAGTTCTTCCCCCTCGCGCACGGCGGTGAACAGGGTATCGTGCGTGAGCGTTAAGGGCATTGAAACGGGCTTTCCGTCCGCCATCCAGCCCGTATAGCCCTCCCCCGCCTCGGGCGGGGTCAAAGGCGTGCCGTATTCTCCGTAGCCCTCTTTCAACCGCTCGCCGTCCCTTCTGAATTCATAGCGGAAAAGTCCGACATAAATGGGATAGACGTCCTCCGCGACGCCGCAGCTTCCGCCCGCGGGAACGGTCTTTCCGTCTACCACCCACCGCGCGATCAGATCCGTCCCGTCTCTGCGGGGAAGGTAGACTCGCTCGGAGGGAGAGAGCGAAAAGGTGCGCTCGCCGCTCCTGTAGCGGAGCACGATTTGCGCCTTTTTCGCCGTATGCAGGGTGAAGGACATCTCCCCGTCGGGGCACAGTTCGTCGCCGACATGATATTCCCGCCCGCTCTCGTCGGTATACTTTTCGATATATTCGTCTTCGGCAAGGGGAAACCCTTCTTCCCCAAAGACAAACCTCTCCCCCGCACTGTAAGTGAGGCTCTTTTCGCCGAGGCGGAAGGTGAAGCCGTACCCGACGGGAAGAAATTCGATCTTCCCGTCCTTATAGACGGCGCGGAGAGAGTCGCCGCCGTCGAGACCAGCAAGTTCTTCCTGCCTCGGTTCGGCGGAAGCGAGGACGGTGACTGCGCCCTTTATTTCGAGTTTGAGCGGAGGGATGTTCCCGACCAAATTAAGGGTAGCCCCCTCCCGCAGGAAGACGTCCCGTCCTACGCCGTTGAAAGTGCAATCTTCGAGCGTGAGCACTTTGGCGCATTCCATGGCGATGAAGTCGGCGGTTTTTCCCGTGCAGTTCTCGAATTTGCAGTGGCGCAGCGTAACATTGTCCATAATGGAATAGATCGCGCCGCCGCCCATTCCCGAGGAACAGCCCACAAAGTCGGTATATTCCGCCGTGAATTCCCCCGAACCCACGAAGATGGGAGGATAGAGCCGCGAGACGGGACCGTTGTCGATCATGATATGCGCGTCCTCATGCCCGCGCAGAACGATATCCGCGGAGGTCTTGAGCAAGAAGGAACTGCCCGTATTGGAGATACGGATGTTCTCATGCACATCGGGATCGACCTCGAGGGTGAGGGAAGTATAGCAGTCCTTTCCCTCCAAAGAACAGTCCGAGAGCAGATAGACGGTATCTCCCGCAGAAGCCGCCCCGAGCGCTTCCTTCAAAGTATTGAAATGCTTTTCTTTGATACGGCAGACCCCGCCCGCCGCCTGCGCCTCGTCCTCCCGCACTGCCGAAAATTCCTCGCCGACCGCAAAGAAGCGGTTGACGGCAACGACTTTATAACGGGGCTCGCCGCTGTAAACGCCGCTGTCCTCGAACTGCGCGGAACGGGTGAACCCAGCGACGGTATATGTGTCCCCGCCGTCTGCGCTGACGCGGATCTCATACCCGAGATGATAGGGATCTTGCTTGCCCGAGACGGAGACGACATAGCTATTCCCCTTCTTCTTGAAGGTGGCGGAAGCGATGTTCCCGTCGTAGCTGTCGCTGTGCTCATGGGTGCGGATAAAGTCGTATTCCGCGTCGTCGGCATAGTAGAAACGGTCAAATTTTTGGGATACGTCCCCCTTTTTTCGTGCCTCTTCCATGAGACGGTTATATTCGCCCGAGGCGGACTTCAAGGAGAACGCATTCCCCGAAGTGAAGAACATGCCCCAGCGGTCGAAGTAGCTGCCAAGGTCCACTTTTGTCACGAGGGAGGAATAGTACGCCATGCGCTCCTCGGCGCGAAGCCCCGTTCCCTCCTTCGCGGTGCGGTACATGTGGTTGAGCTTTGCCCAATAGTCGGGGAAGCAGCTCTCGAGAAACCACCACACCATGTAGTTGCGGTCGTAGAGGGCGGACGTCTTGTAGAGGATATGGATGTCGCGGTACGCGCTTGCGGTGTCCGTTCCGTCCCGCGCGAGTTTTTCGAAGGAAGTTCCGTAGGGCTGCCAGTCCGCGTGCGGGGTCATACCCATGAGTTTGAGGTACACATAGGTGGCGCACATATTATTGGTCGTCTCGTTGAGCGTCCTGCCGTCGGTGTCGAGCACGTGCCCCATTTCATGCCCCATGGCAAAGACGAAATAGTCGTCCGTCGCCTGCCCGGGGACGGGTTTCTTCAAATGGTTGAAATCGGCAAACCAATAGTGTTCCCTGTAAAAGCCGATGTGCCCGTGCGTGGCATAGGCGCCCGAGCTCTGATATTGCCGCATGTAGCGGAAGTTGATGCGCGCCCCCTTGATGCGGGGATCGTAAGGACCGTAGGGAGAATCTTCGCTCGTCGCAAGCCCGTTGAATTCATACAGGTCGGTGAAGAACTTCCCCCACAGTTCGGCGTTCTCCTGCGGGCGGATCGCCCGATGGGTGATGTAGGTGGTGTACAGGCTGGACGAGGTGGTCGTCACAAAGGCGAAGTCGGTGGAGAGTTCGGCAAGATCGGGAATGGTCGAATCTTTCAGGCGCGCTTCCTCGTATTCTTTGAGGTCGCCCAAAAACGCCTCCTCGTCGCCGTCCTTTTCAAACACGGGATAGAACGCCCCGCCCTCGATGTAGACGCTCACGTCCCCGCCCTGCTCGTCTTCGGTGTAGGGGTTGACGAGATAGACAGGCCCTGCCGAATCCGAAGTCGTAAAATAATAGGAGACGGTATTCGCCCCGCGGGAGAGCGACATGTCGTAGCTCTTGAAATTATTGTAGTCGTAGTGGTGACGGGTGAACACGAGCTGCGGAAGTTTTACGCCCTCGTCCGCGTCGACATACACGGTGAACGTATCCCCCGCCTTGCCGTAGATCCCCGTGATGATGAAGTCGGAAGCGGCGTAATTCCATTTGAGGGTGGTGTTGGAATAGCTATACACGTTGCCATATTGGGAGATCCTGTGTTCCGCGTCGTCCTCGGTGGAAAATTCCCGCGAGGGGTCGAAGCGCACGCTGCCGTGAAGCGCCTCTTCGGCGCGGGAAAGCACGGAGAGCGCGGAGGCATTCCCCGCGTACTGCGTTCTAAGCTGTGCGAGTTTTTCTTCGCTCGCATATTTTTCGCTCAGCTCGGTGCGCGTATAATCGGTGAAAAGATCGCCAAGCTCCTGAGGAAGGACGGAGACGGTAACGGCGTCCGCCGCCTCGGGGGCGGGCAGCAGAGAGCCGATCCCCAAAAAGAGCAGCGCCGCCGCAAGCAGGGAAAGGATGGGAAGCAAGATCTTTCGGAAGCGTTTTACCATCGGTCTACTCCTTGTTCAAATCGATCACGCAAAAGCGGGAGGAAGTATAGGAAAAGGAGAGCGTATCTTCCCTAAGGACGCCGCTCTCCGCGGAGATGAGTTCGAAGCTGTAAGTTCCGTCCGCAAGGGGAAGGCGGGCAACGCCGCTTTCAAAGGACATCCGCTTGCAAAAGCCCCCCTCTTGGAGCAGGCACATCTGCAGGGTGTAATTTTCCCCCTCCGCCGCATTTTGCAGAAAGACGGTATAGGTATGGAGATATCCCCCCTCGGAGGCGGAATATTCCGCGGGGCTCACCGCGAGCGAAAGAGGCTCGCCGTCCGCATAGACGACGGGGCAATCGTACTCCTTTGGAAGCTCGCATGCGAGATAACAGGGCGCAGCCGAAAGAGGGAGACTGTTCTCTCCCGCCGTAAACTGCGCCGTGCCGATGCTCCAACCGTCCGCGCCGCAGAGCTGCACGGAAAGAGCCGTGGGCGCGGCTTCCCCCTCAAAGGAGAGGCGCACGGAAAAGTTCTCTTCCCCCCCGCCGCAGGCGGCAAGCGGAAAGCTCAAGAGCAAACAAGCAAAAAAGGCAGATCTTCTCATAATTCCCTCCTCTTGACGGTGACGAAATCGGGCGCGAGATCGAAACGGACGGGAGCCGTTTTCCCGCTCTCCTCTTCGAGCCCCTCCAAAACGCGCCATGCGCGGATCGTCTCGTAGCGGTCGATCCCCTTCTGCATCAAATTGATAAATCCCTGCTTCCCCAATCCCCCCACATTGGTGGAGACGATCACTCCCTCGCAGTCAACGAGAATGGTCGTGGGATAATAGCCGTTGGAGATCGCACGGGAAAAATAGGCGCGAAGCCATACGTCGTGGATCATGATCATGGGGATCTCCCTCTCCGCGGTATACCGCCCGAGATAATGGTTCGTCTGCCTCTTGAATTTGCGGATCTTTTCGATCGTCTCCTCATTGGGATCGTAAGCCTCTGCGTCGAGCATGACGCAGGCGACCTCTTCCCCATAGAGTGCCCCGCCCGCGGTGGGCGTGTTGTATGCCGCCACAAAGGCGGGCATCTCCGAGACGCACGCGGAGCAAGTGGAGAAATACATGTTGATGAGAACGGCTTTATAGTTGGAGAACAGCTCCGAAAGGTAGATCTTATGGTCGGCATTCGGGTCGAGTTCCACCACCTGCACCTGCATATCGTAGAGCACCGAGCCAATGCGGTATTTCAGATCGGCGGGGGGAGCTTTTTCGATCACGGAAGCGGGAACGCGGATCTCGACGGAGGGAGCGGTGGGCGTGACCTCGTATTCCCGCGCGAGAGCATACCCCTCGGGCAGCATATCGACCTTCACGCGATACACCCCCGTGCGAAGGGTGAACTGCACGTCGACCCCATCCGCCTGCGCCGCCGTCTCTCCCCCTTCGCCGCAGAGGGAAACGGAGACGGAGGAAGCGGGCAGGCTTCCTCCCGTCGTCGTGCGCAGGGAGACGGAATAGGTCGTCTCATTTTTGAGCGGTTCTATGGGCGTGACCTCACTGCGCGAGAGGCAGCCGGGATTGAGGCAGTGCTTGGACATCGAGCCCGCACGCTCCTCCGTGGGGTCTTCATCCACGGTGAACTGCGTATCGTACCTGTGCCCGAGGGCGGAAGTTTCCTTTGTCTCGAACGCGCCGCAGGCGGAACAGGTGCGCCTGTCCTCGCCCGCCTCGGTGCAGGTGGGAGCTCTCTCGGTCTGCCAATCGCCGTAGGTGTGGGCGAGCATTCCGAGCGTCTCCGTCTCGGAATCGTTGCAACGTAAACACTCTTTCCGCACAAGCCCCTGCTCGGTGCAGGTGGCGTCTTTGCGGAAAGTCTCCTTCCAATTATGCCCGAGGGCGGGAATGACCTGTTCGTCCTCCCTCTCCCCGCAGACCTCGCAGACCGCGGCGCGAAGCCCCGCTTCCTCGCAGGTCGCCTCTTCGAGTACGCGCACCTCTTCCCACTTGTGCCCGTTGGGCGGAAGGCTCTCCACCGTGCTTTCCCGGCAGCGGGAGCACTCCTTTTTCAAAGAGCCCTCTTCCGTGCAGGAAGGGGTCTTGAGGACAGTTTCCTCCCATTGATGGCCGAGGGAGGGGATGACCTGCTCGTCCTCCCTCTTCCCGCAGACCTCGCAGACGGCAGCGCGCAGTCCCGTCCCCTCGCAGGTCGCCTCTTCGAGCACGCGGACTTGTCCCCAACGGTGGTCGCCGAGAGGGAGGGGTTGGGTCTCGGTATTTCCGCAGCGGCTGCACCTGCTGAGCACATGCCCCGCAGTCTCGCAAGTGGATTCCACCCTCTCCTCGGGAAGGTAGTCATGCCCGAGCGAAGGAAGTTCCTCCCGCTGCATCTTTCCGCAGGAAAGACAGGAGCGCACCCGCTCTCCCGCTTCCGTACAGGTCGCGGGGGTCTCTTTCCAATCCCCGAAGGTGTGGATATGCACGCCCGCGGATGAGACGGAAGGCGTTTTTGAACAGGCGCAAACGGCGCCCGCACATAAGAGCGATATCGATAAGAGCAACGGGATAAAAAACTTTTTGAATTTTTTCTTCATCCGCCCTATCTCCATACAGTGATGTTTTCTATATTATACTACATATGCCGCTTTCCGTCAACCCTTCCCGCTCCTTTCCTCATGGAAATTTTTGCCGACCGCCCTGTAGCACTCTCCGAAATATCTGCACTGTAAAAAAAGAGCTTCGCGTTTCCGCGAAGCCCGCCCCATTTACAAAACGGGACTTGCGATGATCCCCGCCGTCCTCAGGCTCGTAATGAGCTCGTTGACGGTGGTGGCGATCTCCTGTGCCGTTGCCGCGCCTGTATCGAGCGTTGCGACGCTCGCGCCCTGCGTGAAGACCGCATCCGCTCCGGGATCTCCCTGCGGACCTTGCGGACCAGCAGGACCGGTCTCTCCCGTCGCGCCCGTAGGACCTGTAGGACCGGTTTCCCCCGTCGCGCCCGTAGGACCTGTAGGACCGGTCTCTCCCGTCGCGCCCGTAGGACCGATGAGCCCGATCTCGCCCGTCACGCCCGTAGGACCGGTCGCGCCTGTTGCGCCTGTAGGGCCGGTAGGACCTGTCGCGCCCGTTGCACCCGTAGGGCCGGTGGGACCTGTGCCCGCAGAGCCCGTGGGAACGTACTGCCGCACGGTGAACGAAGGCACATAGTATGAGCTGCCCGAACCGCAGGTATTACAGCCGCACCCGCAGTTGCAACCGCAGCCGCACCCGCTGTTGCACTGCAAAAGTACAAGGAGATGTTTTTGTTTCGACATGAAAATTCCTCCTTCGTCGCTTTGTCCCTTTGGGAACAAAACGTCCTGTTATCATCATATCCTGTGAGAGAAAAAGAGGTGACAAACTTGAAAATTTCTCTCTGTATGATCGTGAAAGACGAGGAAGAAGTGCTCTCCCGCTGCCTCGACAGCGCCTCTCCGCTCGTGGACGAGATCGTGATCGTCGACACGGGATCTTCGGACAAAACGACCGAAATCGCGCAGACGTATACTGAAAATTTGTACAACTACCGCTGGAACGACGACTTTTCGGCGGCGCGGAATTTTGCCTTTTCCAAGGCGCGGGGAGACTATCTTTTCTGGCTGGACGCGGACGACGTGATCCCGCCCGAGAGCGCGGAAAAATTTCCCTCGCTCAAAATGATCCTCGAGCACGAAGCGCCCGACATGGTGATGTGCCCCTACGTCGTTGCCTTCGACGGGGCGGGCAAACCCATGTCCACCTTCTACCGCGAACGCTTCCTCCGCAGGGAGAGCGGCTTTCTGTGGCAGGGCCGCATCCATGAGTGCATCGTGCCGCGCGGGAAGGTCTTACGCCTCGGAGATCTCTCCGTCCACCACCTCGGCAGCCACAAGGAGAAGGGCGCGCGCAACCTCGACATCTTCCGCCGCTGGGCGCAGGAAGAACCCCTCGGCGAGCGGGAAAAATTTTACTACGGAAGGGAGCTTTATTATCATAAGCTGTACACGGAATCCATCGCCATGCTCGAGGAGATGCTGCGCGGGAACGGCTGGTATGTGAACAAGATAGAGGCGTGCAAGACGCTTGCCCTCTGCCACGAAGCGCGGGGGGAATTCGAGCAGGCCGCTTTGAGCCTCATGAAAAGTTTCCTCTACGGCGCGCCCCGCGCGACGGTGCTCTGCGAGCTGGGGCGGCTCTTCCGCGACAAGGAACGTTTTCAAGAGGCGGCGTTCTTCTATGAAGGCGCTCTCCTGTGCCGCGATCACAGCGCCGAAGGAGACTTCGAAGTTCCCGCCTGCCGCACGCTCACTCCCCTTTTGGAGCTCGTCTGCTGCTACTTCCGCCTCGGCGACATGGAAAACGCCCTCCGCTGCCACAAAAAAACGGAGGAGCTCGCTCCCGAGCACCCCTCCGTTGTGTTCAACCGAAAATTCTTTGCCTCTTACAAAAGCGAGAGCAACTCCCCGTAACTTTCCGCCCGCTCTCCCGCATAGTCCTTCGGAACTCCCCGCGGCGCGAAGAGCACGAAGCGAACGCCCAAGGCCTCCGCACATCCCCTGTCCGAAGTGAGGCTGTCCCCGATGTAGACGGCATTCTCGGGGCGGAAAGCGGGAATATGGGTCGCCACATGCTCCGCATACGCCTTCGACGGTTTGTCCGCGCCGACTTCCTCGGAGATAAACACGCCGTCGAGATAGGGAAGAAAGCCGCCGAGCTCGATATGCCGCCGCTGGATAAAGGCAGTCCCGTTCGTGCAGATGTATACCCGTCCTCTGTTTTTGAGCGTTTTGAGGAAGTCCGCCGCCCCGTCGAAGGGATAGCAGATCTCGGGAAAACCCACAAGGTATTCCTCTCCCGCAAGGACAGGATCGGCGGACAAGCCGAGCTGTGAAAACAGACTTTTAAAGCGCTTTATTTTGAGCGCGGCCCGCGTGATCTCCCCCCGCTCGAGCATCTTCCAGAGCCCGTCGTTGATCTCGTGATAGCGGGCGAAAACTTCCTCATCCGTTCCGACGCCCAAGACGGCGAGCGTGCGGGTGAGGTTCTCCCGTTCCGCCTTGGCGAAATCGAGCAGAGTATCGTCGAGATCGAGTAAAAAGATCCTTTCCATAGACCGTTTCCCATGCCCCGTCCCCATGCGGGAAGGGGCTTAAAGCTGCGCGAGGAACTGAGTAAGCTGCGGATGAAGTTCGTCGAAATTTCCGCTCTCGGGGCATTGCACGGCGACGACGAGCCCCCTCTCGGGAATGACCGTCGTGGTCTGCCCGAACGCGCCGTCCGCACGGTAAGCGCCTTTCAGGGACGCCCGCCACCATTGGTAGCCATAGCCGTCGTTCCAGCCGTTGTTGCCCGTGGGGATCTGCTCCGCCGTGGCCTCTTTCACCCATGCGGGATCGACGAGCTGTTCGCCCTTCCACTTGCCGCCCGCAAGGAAGAGCTGTCCGAGCTTCATGCTCGAAATGACGGACAGATACAGCCCCGTCGCGCCGAAAGAATAGCCCTCGGGGTCGGCGTCCCATGCGGGGTAACCGATCTCCATTTTCGAAAACAGCCGCTCATAGAGATAGTTGCGGATATCCTGCCCCACCGCCCGCTGCACCATTCTGCCCGCGAGGTGGGTGTCCCCGTTGCTGTAAGCAAAACTCTCGCCCGGGGTCTTGTACATCGGCTGCGAGAAGAGGTAGGCAATGTTATCGGGATAGCCCGCTCCCTGTCTGCGGGAAGAGCCGTCGAGCAGGAAGCGATCGAATCCGCTCGACATCGTGAGCAGATGACGGAGCTTGATTTGATAGAGCTCGGGGCGGTCCTTCGGTACGCGCTCGGGGAAGAGATCGGCGGGTCGGTCGTCGAGGGAGAGTTTCCCGTCTGCGACCGCAAGTCCCACCGCCGTACTCGTAAAACTCTTTGTGTGGGAATAGATCGGGCGGTCGTGCGTGGGCAGGGGCAGGAAGTGCGCTTCTGCGAGCGTCTCCTTTTCATCGCCGACGGCGATCGCCTCCAAGAGCACTCTCTCGGCATTGACGGTCTTGCCGAATTCTTCGATCAGTTTCTGATACATCCTTTTTCTCCTTATCATGCTTTTCTTCAAAGCATAGCACACCGCCGCCGTCCTTTCAATATCCGTTTTTATCCAAAAATTTCTTTTTTTCTATCGATTACTCCCATTCGATCGTTGCGGGAGGTTTGCTCGTGATGTCGAAAACGACCCTGTTCGCGTGCTTCACTTCGTTCGTGATACGGTTGGAAACGCGCTCCAATACGTCGTAGGGGATACGCGCCCAGTCCGCCGTCATGGCGTCCACGCTCGTGACGGCGCGCAGGGCGATGACGTTCTCATACGTTCTGAAGTCCCCCTGCACCCCCACCGTCTTGCTGTCGGTGATCACGGCGAAGTACTGCCAGATCTCCCGCTCCAAGCCCGCGCGGGCGATCTCCTCGCGAAAAATGGCGTCGGCGTCGCGCAGCGTTCCGAGCTTCTCCGCGGTAACTTCCCCCATGATGCGGATGGCGAGCGCAGGCCCGGGACAGGGCTGCCGCCACACGATCCCGTCTTCCAGCCCGAGTTCCGTTCCCACCTTTCTCACTTCATCCTTGAAAAGGTCGCGGAGGGGCTCTACGATCTCCTTGAAGTCGATGACGGAGGGAAGTCCTCCCACATTGTGATGTGACTTGATGACGGCGCTCTTCCCCTTTCCGCTCTCGATGACGTCGGGATAGATCGTTCCCTGCACGAGGAAATCGACCGCGCCGATCTTCTTCGCCTCCCGCTCGAACACGCGGATGAACTCTTCGCCGATGATCTTGCGCTTCCGCTCGGGGTCGGTAACTCCCTTGAGCCGCTCTAAGAAGAGGTCGGCCGCATCCGCCTTGATGAGGTTCATGCCGAGCCTGTCGCGGAACACGGAGACGACCTCCTCGGGTTCGTTCTTCCTGTGCAGACCGTGATCGACAAACACGCAGATGAGATCTTTCCCCACCGCGCGGTGCACCAAGGTGGCGGCGACGGCGGAATCCACCCCGCCCGAGAGGGCGCAGAGCACCTTCTTCCCGCCAAGTTTTGCCTTGAGTTTTTCGACCTGTTCGGAGACGAAGCCGCTCATCGTCCAGTCTCCGTTTGCCCCGCAGATGCGGTAGAGGAAATTTTCGAGCAGTTTGTTCCCGTACTGCGTATGGACGACCTCGGGGTGGAACTGCACGCCGAAGACGCCCTTTTCCCCGTTTCCGAAGACGGTGACGGGACAGCTCTCGGTGACAGCCAATACATCGAAGCCCGCGGGAAGCTCTGAGATGAGGTCGGTATGGCTCATCCAGCAGATGCTTTTTTGGGGGATGTCCGCAAGAAGGGGGCTGCTTTTCGTGAGAGAAAACTCCCGCTTGCCGTACTCGCTCTGTTTGGCGCGGACGACTTTCCCGCCCAAAGTATGGGCGATGAGCTGAGCACCGTAACAGATGCCGAGCACGGGGATTCCGAGCTTGAAAATCTCAGGGGAAACGCGGGGGGAATTTTCGTCATAGACGCTATTTGGCCCGCCTGTGAAAATAATGCCGATGGGCGCATACTCTTTGATAGCTTCCACCGACATATCATAAGGTTTTAAGTCGCAATAAACGTTGAGATCTCTCACGCGGCGGGCGATGAGTTGATTGTATTGTCCGCCGAAATCGAGAACCAATATCCTTTGATGCTGCATAGTACCTCCGAATTTTTCGAACATTTCTTTTCCCTGTGCTTTGCGCCAAACGCTCTAATTGTCATTTCGAGCGGAGCGCGAAGCGCGGAGTCGAGAAATCTCACTATGGAAAAGAAATGTTCGAGGGGTTAAGTGATTTGCTTCGTAGTTGCTATCTGCCCACCCGATAGTCACTCCGTAAAAACGAAAAGCGCGAAGTGTCGCGCAAATTGGGTGCGCTACCGCAGGGAAACCCTGCTCCGCGCAGTAATCAGAGGAACACCACCCCCCTTCCCCCCTCCATTGGAGGGGGTGGTTGGTCGCTTACCCCCTCCGTGGGGGTGGAGTGGCACCATTCCCTCAACAGCCCGTGGGCTGTGAGGGGTGTCACTCCATGAGGCGTGGCACCGCCGATGGGGTTTTGGCGGTCCCAGCCGCCAAAACGGATTAAGGGGGTAAGGCGTCTTGCTGCCTTTCTCCCTTGGCTGCCCCTTGAGGGGGAGCTGGCAAGGCGTTAGCCGAGCCTGAGGGGGTGTCTGCTCGTTTGCGTTACACCCCTTCCGTCACGCGCTTCGCGCGTGCCACCCACCCCTCAAGGGGTGGGCAAGAGAGTGGGCGCGCGTCATGCTGAGGTGAGGAGCAATTACGCAGTCCGTTTGCGCTCTCCCCGAAGCATCTATTGTCCCCGCGAGATTCTTCGAGGACAACTCTCGGTTTTCATGTCACTTGGTCACCTACTTCGCCCTGCGGGCTCGTGCCGCCCTTGGACATGAAAGAATGCGGGCGGGGCAGAATGACGCGGGGTTGGGCGCCGAGTGTCCCCCCTTCCCCCGAAGGGGGTCTCGCCTGCCGAGGCAGGCGAGACCGTACTATCCCCTATTCTTTCTCTATATTTCAAGCGTCTTGATCGGTTGCAAGGGAAGCGGCGAGCAAAACGCTTGCGATTCCTATTTCCCGTTCCCGTTCTCACGGGAACGGGAAAAACAGGAGGCTTGCAACGGATCAGATCTCTCTTTTCCTTGCCTGTGTAGTTGTGATCATCGTGGGCAAAAGCGCCACGGGTTTCGCGCCGTCTACCGGCGTATCTTTCTTGCTTTCATCCTCCCAATGCCAGTCAGTACCGTAGTACTTTATAGCCGAGAAACAATTCTTCACCTCGTCGTTTGCCTGCCATTCGTCTTGCGTTCCGCAGAAATACGCAGTCGGCTTTGCGTCATCATCGCCAACCAACTTGGATGTGTGGTACGCCGTCTGCTTGACGGTCTTGGGAAGGACGATCTTGGTGAGCTTGGGATTGCCCTTGAAAAGCCCTATATTATCATAAAGGAATACCAGCCCCTCGGGGAATATGACTGTTTCGAGATAAGGGCAATTTTGGACACGGGTTTGGAACAGAGCGATTCCCTCGGGTACGATGAGTTTGGTGAGCTTGATAGTTGCGTTGCTAATTAAGCCCGCTGATTTTGTGACCTGTTTTTCTACGCCCGCAGGAGTTTTGAAGCTGTTCGGAAGGGTAAGCGTGAATTCCTTTTCTCCCGAGAAAGCAGTTGTTGTGTAATGCTCAGTCAAGACAGAGGTAATTCCATAAGTGTTTTCGCTTGAGCTGTACTCAAACGTGCACAATGTAAACTGGCATTCGGGGCATCTGTACAAATATTGGGTAGCGCTCCCATCCTCCGTGGTGTTAGTACTATTCGCCGTGACGGTAAACTCCTTATGCTTACCCGTCACAGTCTTTTGGCAAGTCACGCAGGTGTAGGTGTGGTTTTCCATATCGACCGAAATCAAATTGCCACGTTTTGAACCCGATTTCTTGATTACGTGCTCGCTTTTTCCATACTGATAGTTGCAGACGGAGCATTCCTGATAGTGTTCGGTCTCGGTCGTGAAATAGTTTCCCTCATCCCCCTCTTTGGGCGTGTGCTTGGGATAAGTATGTGCTCCGCATTTGCACGTCTCGGTGTGGGTAGAGTTGTTTGGAGCGCTTCCCTCGCCTTCGATATAGACATAGGTGCAAGCCTCTTTCTCTACAATGTCCGCGCCGCAGACGCACTGGATTTTGTGGAAGCCGTCTTCGCTAAGTTTTACATATTGCGCTCTTTCATCCGTGGATTCGATGTGATCTTCCTCGGGAAGCGCTGTTTCACACACGGTGCATTTGTGGTAGTGACCGGTTTCGCCGACAAACCACTCTTCGCCCGGCGTATGCGCGATCATCTCCGTTTCGGTCTGTTCCTCTAAAATAGCGTCGCAGACCGAACATTTCTTCCCTGCCGTCTTGCCCTTTGCCGTACACGTCGCTTCAACGGCGGGGATGATCTCTTCTATATGTTCTCCCTCGTCTACGCGTTCGTGACAGACGGTGCATTCGTGATAGTGTGACCCCCCCCTTGAACGAAGTGCCATTCGTCATCGGGTGTGTGCACGTGTTCGGTATCCCCGCTGCCGCCGGGATTGTCTTCGCCGCCGGGCGTTACGACTTCACCGGGATTTGTTCCCGCTTCGTCCGCTTCGCCGCAAGCCGTGAGCATGAGCCCTAAGGCAAGCACGGATGCCAGACACAGCAACAAAGTTACAAGTGCCTTCATTTTGCTTCTCATCTTGTTTTACCTCCTTTGTTTAGATTTTTTAGATGAGACTGAATTAGTTAGTGCCCCCCTTTGGAAGTGGGGCTTTTACTGCCCCCTCCTTAGGAGGGGGATTAAGGGGGTGGTGTCCTTTGCTTCTGATTTTTCACCACCTCAGTCACTCCGTGACAGCTCCTCCTAAGGAGGCGCCTTAGCGTCGGACTTCGTTCCTCGGGATTCTTCGGCTGCGCCTCAGAATGACGCGGGGGTGTCCTCACGTCACCCTGAGCCTGTCGAATGGGTGACCGCGCGTCATGCTGAGCCGAAATGTAATTACGCAGTCCGTTTGCGCTCTCCCCGAAGTATCTAAAATCCCCGCGAGATTCTTCGAGGACGGCTCTCGGTTTTCATGTAACATTTGCGCCTACTTCGCACTTCGTGCTCGTGCCGCCCTTGGACATGAAAGAATGCGGGCGGGGCAGAATGACGCGGGGTTGGGGCGCTGAGGACACCACCCCCCTTCCCCCTCCATTGGAGGGGGTGGTTGGTCGCTACCCCCTTCCGTGGGAGGGGGTGGCACGAACGCAGTGAGTGACGGGGGTGGGGCGAGTTCCAAATTACTGCGCGTTGGAAAATCACACTTTTCCATAAGCGCACACAATTTGCCGCACACTTACGGCTTTTTGTTTTTACGAAGCAGTTATCGGGCGGGCAGATTGCAGCTACGAAGCAAACCGCTTAACCCCTCGCACATTTCTTTGCGAACGACACCCCACTGTTTGCCAATAGGACGAGATTCCTCGACTTCGCTTCGCTACGCTACTTCGCCCTGCGGGCTCGTGCCGCCTAAGGAATTGTGACAGTAGAACAGCGGGGCGGGATGACGTGTCTGTGGGCGGGGTGGAAGTGAGCAAAGAAATGTGCGAAACTTCAATTCCGCGACGTATAATTCGGCGCTTCTTTGCTGATCGAAATGTCGTGCGGGTGGCTCTCCAAGAGACCCGCGTTGGTGATACGGATGAATTTTGCCGAAGTGCGAAGCTCCTCGATATTGTGCATACCGCAATATCCCATGCCAGAACGCAAGCCGCCCTTCAACTGGTAGATGATCTCCGAGACGCTCCCGCGGTAAGGAACTCTTCCCTCCACTCCTTCGGGAACGAACTTCTTCGAATCCTTTGCCTCTTCCTGAAAGTAGCGGTCCTTGGAACCCGCCGCCATTGCCGCCAGCGAGCCCATTCCTCTATATACTTTGAAACTTCTGCCCTGATAGAGTTCGATCTCGCCCGGGCTCTCCTCCGTCCCTGCGAGGAGCGAACCGATCATGACCGCGCTCCCGCCTGCTGCGAGCGCCTTTACGATATCGCCCGAATACTTGATGCCGCCGTCGGCGATGATGCGCTTGCCGAGCTTATCTGCTTCCTCCGCGCAGTCCATGACCGCCGTAAGCTGGGGAACGCCGATGCCCGCCACCACGCGCGTGGTGCAGATAGAACCGGGGCCGATCCCCACTTTCACGACGTCCGCGCCCGCGTCGATGAGCGCCCGCGTCGCCTCCGCCGTCGCCACGTTCCCCGCGATGAGGGGAAGCCGCGGATACTTTGCCTTGATCTCGGCGACCTTCTTCAAGACCATGGCGGAATGGCCGTGCGCCGTGTCGATAGCGATGACGTCCACCTTCGCCTCGATGAGCGCCGCAACGCGCTCCATTGTATTCGCCGCCGTTCCCACCGCAGCGCCCACGAGCAGCCGTCCGTTGCGGTCGCGTGCGGAATGGGGATATTGGATGCTCTTTTCGATATCCTTGATCGTGATGAGCCCCTTGAGATAGCCCTCTTTATCCACAATGGGGAGCTTTTCGATCCTGTGTTTGCCGAGGATCTTCTGCGCGTCCTCGAGGGAAGTCCCCACGGGCGCGGTGACGAGATTTTCCTTGGTCATCACATTCGCGATGGGCTGGTCGTAATTGGTCTCGAAGCGCAGATCGCGGTTGGTGAGGATGCCGACGAGTTTGCCGCAGTCGGTAATGGGCACGCCGCTGATGCGGTAGCGCTCCATGAGGGCAACGGCGTCGCGCACAAGGTTGTGGGGCTCGAGGAAGAAGGGGTCGGTGATGACGCCGTGTTCGCTGCGCTTCACCCTGTCCACTTCCTTTGCCTGCGCCTCTATGGGCATATTTTTGTGGATGATGCCCATGCCGCCCTCGCGCGCCATGGCAATGGCGAGACGGTTTTCAGTGACCGTATCCATTGCAGCGGAGATGATGGGCAGATTCAGACTTATCCCGTCTGTGAGGACGGTGCGGATGTCTACCTGCGCGGGAAGGACGTCCGACGCCTGCGGAATGAGGAGAACGTCGTCAAAAGTCAGCCCCTCTTTGATGATCCTGCTACTCATACAGCCTCCTTTCAGATCTCAAGAAATTTTATAAGATTTTGATAGTGCTCGTTCGACCTGTCGAATTTCCCCTCGGCGGAGATCCGCTCCGAGAGCATTTGACAAAAAGCCCCGTTCCTTTCGCCGATCGCTTCGAGTGCGAGGGCAAAGACGGGACTTTCCGCGGTGAGCGCGGCGGGAGATTCCTCGATGGCAAAGGCGCATACCGCGGACTTCTGATCGTCGGTCTGCGCCAGATGATATTTTACGCGGGAAGCGATCCCGCAGACGATCCTGCGATAGTCGTAGGAGGAGATCTCCTCGGGAATACTGTCCCCCAAAGAAAGAGTGTTCTGAAGGGTGCAGTAGTCCGAAAATTCCTGCCTGCGCGCACTGCCCTCCTCGCCGTAGAACTCCTCGAAGCGGTCTTCGGCAACGACAAAACTTCCGTTTTCCGCCGCGACCTCGAAGGAATGGGCGAGATAGTCGAGCTGCTTGGTGTTCTGATACTCCTGATAGGCGTAATCCCCGCCGATATTGTCCAGACCGAGGGATTCGCAGAAGCGCATCATCATCGCCGGCGCGCAAAAAGACACGATGCCGAAGAGGGAGACAGCCAGAACGAGGGTGACTCCGAAGGTGATGAGTGCGGTTTTCAAAACAAGTTTTTTCATTCGACGTTATATGACCATTTTATAGTAATTATCTTGCATTTTACCATAGATCCGAAAAAAAAGCAACCGAATTAGAATAAAAAACGAATGCTTTTTCATAGAGATAGGATATGAAAAAATTTCTTGTCGTTGTTTTAACCTGTCTGATGCCCCTCCTGCTGCTTACGGGATGCGGCGGTTATGACTACTTTGAACATGTTTCGGACGAAAAGAGCGATCTCTTTTTGGCGGAGACGGATGAATTCACCCTCACCGTATCCTGCTGCACGCGGGAGAACCCATACCTTCTCGACGGCGTTGTCTGTACGAAGAGCAAGCTCGTAGACGCGGTGCTCGCCGAACGTCAGCCGACGGGCGCGGAATACGAGATCTATTTCCTCGAAGACGTTCCGAAGGGCGGAGACATGTCCTTCCGCAGCGTGACGGGGGATTACAGCTATACCCGCTCGGTGGAGGAATTCCCGTCGGGCTCCGTTTCCCTGCGGGTCGTCAAAAACGGCACGCCGCTCGATCTCGTTGCCACGAGCGTAAAGACGGAGCGGACGCTCTCCACTTCCGCCGCGCTTCAGAAGGCGATCGACGCCGAAAAGGAGCGCGTTGACGCCCTCACGCGGGACGGCGTTTTCTATGGGGAATTCCACGTCCGTCTGCTGCGAAGGGACAAAAATTATTACTACGTAGGCATAATTGATGAACAAGGAGGCATTTTATCCCTCCTTCTTGACAGCGAGACGGGCGAAGTGCTTGCCCGCCGCGACAGGTCCTGAAACCCATTTTCCGAAGGCCGCCTGCGGGCGGCTTTTTCCATGCGGGACGAATAAAAGTTCTACGGAATGAGGATACTTTTAATCCGGGATACATAAGGAGGAAATCAAGATGTTGCAAAAGGTGGTGATCTGCGGAGTGGATACGTCGGGGCTTCCCAAGCTGACGGCGCAGGAGAACGAAGAACTGATGCGGGCGCTCAAAGCGGGCGACGAAAAGGCGCGGGAGAAATTCATTGTGGGCAATATGCGGCTCGTCCTCTCCCTCGTGAAGCGGTTTTGGGCGAAGAACGCGGGCGCGGACGACGTGTTTCAGGCGGGCTGCGTCGGGCTCATCAAAGCGATCGACCGCTTCGATCTCAAATTCAACGTGAAATTTTCGACCTATGCAGTGCCGATGATCCTCGGCGAGATCAAGCGGTATTTGAGGGACGGGAATTCGCTCAGGGTCTCCCGTTCCATCCGCGATACCGCCTACCGCATCCTCAAGGTGCGCGAGGGGCTCGAAGAGCGGGACGAGGAGGCGACCATCGGGCGCATCGCGCAGGAGATGAACGTGCAGGAGCGGGAAGTGGTATATGCGCTCGATGCCATCTCCGACCCCGTTTCCCTGTACGACCCCGTTTATAATAAGTCGGGCGATACCCTCGAACTTTTGGACCAGCTCTGCGACGAGACCCAAAGCGATGAGATCTGGACGGAGCGGGTCGCCCTCAAAGAGGCGCTGGAACGGCTGAGCGAGCGGGAAAAGAAGATCTTGCAGCTTCGCTATTACGAAGGGAAAACGCAGACCGAGATCTCGGCGGAGGTCGGCATCTCGCAGGCGCAGGTCTCCCGCCTCGAAAAGAACGCCCTCGGCACGATCAGAAGGGAAATTTCCCTCTGAGCCGCCCTATAAATGCGAGGCAAGAGGAGAAAAAGAGCGACGGGCAGAAACATTTTCCGAACTTTCGCATACAATAGAGTGTGGAAACAAGTTTCTTGGAATTGAAGCAAAAGGAAGTCGTGAATCTGTGCGACGGAAAGCGGCTCGGAAAGGTGTGCGACGTGGTGTTCCTCTATCCCGAGGGCAAGGTGCAGGGCATCGTTGTGCCCGGGAGCAGAGGCTTCCGCTGGGGGAAAGCAGATCTCTTCATCGATCTCAAAAATGTGACCAAGATCGGCGTGGACGTCGTTCTCGTTGAGATCCGCTCCGCCCCCGGGAAACCCGACAGAAAGAAGGGAAACCGCAGTTCGGATTACCCGCCTCCTCCGCCGCCCTCCCCGCCGCCCTATCAGCAGCTTCCGCTCTATCCGCCCGACCGCAGAGATATGAGCGAATACGAATAATTTGCATCAAAATTTGATCCGGATCTTAAGAAAGCGGCTTCATGGCCGCTTTTTTTCATGATACATATTCAAAATGGTTTTCTTCTTCTGCGTAGCGTAAGCAAAGGCGATAGGGCGCTAAGTCAATTTCGTGGAACTCCACGAGAAAAAATGTCGTCAACTTCATATAATAAAATCGTGGAATACCGACACGGCGTTCCACGATGGAAGGATATGAAAACAAACGAAGCGATCTTAAAGCGTATAGAAGAAATATGCGCCGAAAAAGGTAAGAATATCTGTAAGGCGTGTTTGAATGGCGGCAAGTCGCCGTCGGCCCTTTATGATTTGGTAAAGGGCAGGACGAAATGTCCTAAAGTAACTACGATCAAAAGTTTTTGCGAAGGCGCAGGTATTACCTTGTCCGAGTTCTTTGATCGGGAATACTTTAACGATTTAGAAGACGATGATTGATATGACCCCCCCGAAGTCCCCAAGGACTTCGGGGGGGTTGGCATTAGAGATGTCCGATAAAACACACTGTTTTAATTTGTGACATAAAAGAAGTGCCGCCCCCTAAGGAACGACACCCTGCAGAATACCGTTCCATGGTTGCGACTCCATATAAACTCCTTTCTTGTGAAAAACAGTCCGGAACGGGTATTGCTACCAAAGTTTTGACTGTTAACCACATAAGTAAACGCAAAGCGCCCCCTTGAAGGGGGATAACAGGAGTTTATTCAATATGAAGTCGCATTACTATTATAGCACGACACGAAAATAATATCAAGAAAAAATGTTTTAATTTGCGCTTTCATCATCAAAATCCGATAAGGAAGGCTTAAGAAAAAAGGACGTTCCCCCCACCACCCGCTACCGCGGGAGCCTCCCCCCAGTGGGGTAGGCCTTTACCTGCCCCCTTTTAAGGGGGCGGGTGGCGAGCGAAGCGAGACAGGTGGGGGGTAGGCCTTTGCCCCCTCCTCAGGAGGGGGTAGCGTCGCGCGTCATGCTGAGCCTTAAACAAAAAGCGGGACTTTTCGTCCCGCTTTTAATCTTCCTTTACAAACATCAGGCAGCCTGCGCGAAGGAATTCCTCTATCTTCTCCCGCAGCCGCTCCTCCGTTACATGCAATTTCTCTGAAAGACAGGTCATGCAATAGGGAACGCCGCCCGCAAATTTTCTGCTCAATCCCATCTCATTGAACACAAGTTCTCTTTCGCACACCGTACATTTCATGCGTTGACGACCTTCATCCGCCAAACGGCGCAGGAATGGGGAGGAAGCTCCTTTGAAAGAGTGCCGTTGACAAATCTCCCCTCTTCGCCCGTGTACGCCTCTTTCCCGATAAGGGTCTTGCCCGAAAAGACGGGAACGCCGATGTCGTCTGCCGTGACCCACACGTTCGCTCTCCCGTCGGTGAGATTGAACAACCCCACCGCGACGTCTCCCCCATCGAGCGCGCGCACGATGACGGGAAGGTCCTCGTTCCCATAGTAAAACAGGAAATAGGGTCTGTTCCCGCGCGGGTCTTTCACAATGGAGAGGAGCACGGGATCGGTGAGGATCTGCTTTGTCGTCTCATCCATACTACGGATGTCACAGCCGATCATGAGCGGGGAAGCGAGCATACACCAAGCGGCAAAATGGAAGCGGTATTCATCGTCCGTACAGCCCGAGAGCCCCACATGCCCCTTGCCGTGCATACCGACGATGAGCATGTCCATATCGTTGAAGCACCCCACCCCGCCGTAGGGCAAAATATGGTATTGGCGCTTGAAGAGGTCTTTGACCGAATCCCACGTATCGAAGATGTCGGGGGTGGAGCGCCACATGTTCGCACCGGTAGAACCGATCCAAGCGGGAGTATCGTCCATTCCCCAACTGCAGCCGCTGAAAAGGATATCACGCCCGCTGTTGGCGAGCGCCATTCCCATGCGGCGGTAGAGATTTTTTCCGTCCGCCGAAACGGGTTTGAAACAATAATCGTACTTGAGGAAGTCCACCCCCCAGCGCGCAAAGGTGCGGGCGTCGAGATATTCGCGGTCGAGACTTGCGGGATAGGAGGCGCAGGTCATCGCGCCCGAACAGGAATACATCCCGAATTTGAGCCCCATTTTGTGGAGCGCGTCGGCGACGTACTTCATGCCGTGGGGAAATTTTTCGGGATCGGGCACGAGTTTCCCGTCCTTATCCCGCTCGCGGAGCGCCCAGCAGTCGTCCACGACGACATATTCGTATCCCGCCGCCTTCAGCCCCGAGGAAAGAAGGGTCTCGGCAGAGGCGAGCACAAGCTCCTCGTTGATATTTTCGGCAAAGGTATTCCAGGTGTTCCACCCCATGGGGGGAATGTTTTTGATCATGTTCTTCTCCTTACGGTCGTGTGATACAGCAATTATAAATCATGATCGGTTCAAAAGTCAACCGTTTGCGGCAAATTGGATCTTACTCAGACCATTCTCGAGATCTCCCGCTTGAGCCGTTCGATGATCTTCTTCTCGAGGCGGGAAATATAGCTCTGCGAGATCCCGAGCACATCGGCGACGTCCTTTTGGGTCATTTCCTCCCTTCCGCCCAGTCCGAAACGCATATACATGATCTTGCGCTCCCGTTCTGGGAGCTTGCCCAATGCCTCGGCGAGCAGTTCCTTTTCCACCCCGCTCTCCACCCCGCCATAGACGACGTCGCTGTCCGTTCCGAGCACGTCCGAAAGAAGGAGCTCATTCCCCTCGAAGTCCGTATTGAGCGGTTCATCGAAGGAGACCTCGCTCTTCAACTTGACCGTGCGCCTCAGATACATCAAGATCTCGTTCTCGATACAGCGGGAAGCGTATGTAGCGAGCTTGATGTTCTTGTCCGTGCGGAAAGACCCCACCGCCTTGATGAGCCCGATCGTCCCGATAGAGATGAGATCGTCGGGATCGACCCCCGTGTTCTCGAACTTTCGGGAGATGTACACGACAAGGCGAAGATTGTGCTCGATGAGCTTTGCCTTCACCTCCTCTTGCTCTCTGCCGTCTTCCAGCTTTTTGAGCATTTCAGCCTCCTCCTCGGGAGAGAGGGGCAGAGGGAGCGCCTCGCTCCCGCACAGATAGTGAACGACATTCTCGTTCGGCACGAATTTTTCGAGCCATGCGCTCAGTAAGAAAAGCAGTTTCATCTTTTCCTCCTAAAATGAAGTATGCAAAATGAGGGAATAATCGCGGGAATCGACCTCTCCCACGGTGAAATACACCCTCTCGCGGGAATCGTTCCCGAGCTCGAGCCTGTCGCAGACGAATACGGGGGAGATCCTGCTGCCGCTCACGGTGAAGATGCGCATCCTGCCGACGGGCGGCGACCCGCGGAAGAGGGCGAGCGCGCCCACGGCGGACACGACGCAGACGGGCTTCCCGCGGAAGGAGAGGCGGTTTCCGCTGTCGAGTAGCCCCGTAAGCCGCACGGTGCGCTCCCCCACCGTCAGCCTGCAGGCGAGCAGATCGCGCGCCCGTTCCCGCCGCCGATAGAACGCCTTGACGGCGCGAAGGACGAGGAGCAGAAAGGCGGCCGCAGCTGCAAGGATGAGCCCGACGGGAGCGCGTTCGACGAGATACCCCGCGCCCTCCGCATATTCGACATGAAAAAAGGAATAGAGCGCAACGAGCAGACCGCCGAGGCAGAAGGTGAGCGCGAAGAACACGCCCGCCGCGATCAGTCCGTTCCCGAGCCCCTTGACCGCGAGGAGGGCGAGCAGCAGCCCGCCGAGGAACTTGACGAGATAGGTTAAGGGGACGGGAAGAGAGAGAAGCGGAAAGAGGAGCGCTTCGCCCCCGCCGAGCAGAGCGGCGAAAATGAGCCGCAGCGGCTGCACCCGCGCCCGCGTCGCTTTGATCGCCAAATAGAGCAGAACGCCGTCCATGAGAGCGTTCTCCAAAAAGGCGGCTTCGAAATAGACGGTCATCCTTCCCTCCTATGAGCGGTATTATATCTTTCCCGAGAGGCAGAAGAGTGGGTTTTCCAATCGAAACCGCACAAAGTTTGTCGCCGAAGAAGGGAACTTCTTTTCTTCATGGGTTGACAGTTCCCGCCGAAAGAATTATACTGAAGAGGATGAAAGGGCGCATCAAAAAAATAGCGGGCGGGTTCTTCCGCCTGTTCATGTGGGTGCTTGCGGCAAATGTCCTGTTCTATATCATGGGGGAACTTACCATTGACCGCACTGCGCACTTTACCCCGAGCTATGCGCAGGTAGACCTGAACGAAACGCTCGGAAAAGAGGTGTGGAGCGCGGAGGACTATTCCCTGCTCTACCGCCAGACAGGGCTCACGGAGGCGGGACTTCGGGATATGGCGCGGGAGGACATCCCCGCTTTCAGCAGGCCTTCTTCGGCACATACGAGATAAGGCACGAAGCGGCGTCCCCCATCACCCCGCACGACGCTCTTTACACGAGGAACGAAGCGGGAGAGATCGTCCCCGCGTATGTCCCCATTGCCCCGCTCGAGGAGGGAGACGTGCTCGTCACCTCTTCCTGCCACACGTTCGGATGGCGGAACGGCCACGCCGCGATAGTGGTCGACGTCGAGGCGGAACTCACCCTTGAAAGCATCGGGCCCGGGCACGATAGCGGTACGGGACTGCTCGAATGGTTTCGCCACGCTTCGAACTTCATGATCTTGCGCCTCAAAAATGCCACGCGGGAGGAGCGGAAGGCGATCGCCGAAGACGCCTGCCGATACCTGACGGGCGTCCCCTATTCCATTTTTACGGGATTCTTTTCCCAAAAAGATCAGGGAAGATCGCCGAAGACGACCCACTGCTCCCACCTCATCTGGCAGGCGTTCCGCAATTTCGGCTATGAACTCGACGGGGACGGAGGACCCGTCTGCACCGCGCGCGACATCGCAAACTGCGGGGCGTTTGAACTCATACAGGTGTTCGGCTTCGACCCCGACCGCCTGTGGAACTGAAAAAGCAAACATAAAGTAAAAGCGCGGCGGGGGCAGAATGATCTGCCCCCGCCGCGCTTTTACCGCCTTTTTTCAGCCGTTCATGTATTCGGTCAAAATTTGATTTTGAACGTATAAATATTCATCTTTGATGCGGGTAATATCCCCCTCTTCGGTGAGATATTCCCGCGTTTTTTGATAGGCGTCCTTAAAATCATCTCTCCAATCGCTCCCGAACGCCTCTTTGTATTTTTTAGAAGAAATTCCGTATACCGTGCGGAGCGCAAGCATCACGAATTCAAACTTTGCGTCCTCTTTTTCCACCGTCTCGCTTTCGATGACGGGCAAAAATCCCGAGAGGATGCACTTCATGTACTCGTCGAGATCGAAGGTGTTCGTGAACCGTTTTTCGTAGAAAAAGGAACTCGCCGAAACGCCCAACCCGATATATTCCCCCCGCCGCCAATAGTTGAGGTTGTGTCTGCTCTCCTTCCCCTTTTTGGCAAAATTGCTCACTTCATAGCGATGATAGCCGTGTTTTTTGAGGAGCTCATAGCCGTAGTCGTACAGCTCCCGCACCTCGTCGCCGTCGGGCAGTTCGCCGTTGAGATAGTCGGTGTAGATGGGCGTGCCGTCCTCGGGCGTTAGGGCATACATCGAGATGTGGGAAGCCCCGCTCAAAGCCGCAAGTTCGATCGTCTTTCTCACGTCTTCCTTGGTCTGCCCCTTCAGCCCGAGCATGACGTCGGCGGAAAAATTTTCCCCTTTGAGGAGGGTCGCGCAGTAGAGATATTCGTGCGCGGTGTGAATTCTGCCGAGATCTCTGAGTTGTTCGTCGATCGCCGTCTGTAAGCCCACCGAAAATCGGTTGATCCCCGCCTTTTTGTAGAGCGCGATCTTCTGCTCGCTCACCGTTCCGGGATTCATTTCAATGGTGATCTCGGGGTTCTTGGAGAGGTTAAAACACTTCTTTATCTGCTTCATCGCGCCATAGATATAGGAAGGATCGATGACGGAAGGAGTTCCCCCGCCGAAGTATACGGTATCGATGGTCTCCTTCTTGAGCTGTTCGCCGCGCATCTCGATCTCCTTATAGAGGCACGCCATATACGCCTCGGCGAAGCTGAGCTTGTCGGGGAAAGAGGTGAAATCGCAATAGGTACATTTGTGTTTGCAAAATGGAATGTGCAGATAAATTCCGGGCATAAAAATCAAGTTCACGAATTTTGTTATTTCCGAAGCCCCCTGCGGGGCAAACTGCGGGCAACAAAATTCCGTGAGCGGAGGGCTACTCCGTCTTTTCGGTCTCTTCGCCGCACGAGCAGGTCGCCTTGTCGGACAACAAGCCGCATGCGGCAAATTGGGGCGCGCAGCGAAGAAGCGTGGTTCTTCTCGCGCAAGTGGATTGGATCTGAGAGATCGTCGGGAGACCTGCCCCATTTGTGGGGACGGGGCTTTCCGTCTTATGTTTTCCCTTCCCAAATGTATTTTTCGAGATCGACGTAGCCGTTTTTAACTTCCACGCCCTCGGAACGGAGAAGCGCTGCCTGCACGTCGATGCCGCCGAAGGCGAAGGCGGGCGCGAGCCGACCTTCCCGATTCACCACCCTGTGGCAGGGCACGACGACGGGCGTGGGGTTGCGGTGGAGAGCATTCCCCACCTGTCTGCTCGCCCGAGGCCTTCCGATCGCGCGGGCGATCATGCCATAGGTGACGACCTTCCCCCTCGGCACTGTTTTTAAGTATTCATAAACGCTTTGATCGAAGGTCATAAAATTCTCCTCTTGGAGAGAACCCCACCGCCTACGGCGAAGCCTCCCCTTTGCTTCGCAAAGGGTAAACCTTTGCCCCCTCCGTGGGAGGGGGTAGCATGAGCGAAGCGAGTAACGGGGGTGGGGTGCTTCCCAAAATTACTTCCGCGAGCAAAATCGCCATTTTGCGGCAGCGCTTTGGGCGGCAGGGACCGCCGCAAAGCACGGCGCGGAGGCCACCGCGCCTGTCGTGGCGCAGTTCACAGCGCCCCGCGCTGTTGAACAGAATTGCGCCACTCCACTCAATTTGCCGCACTCTTACGGCTTAGTGTCCTTTGAAACGAATTAGAGGACAAAAAAGATAAGGCGCATATGCCCGTTTCCCCACGGAAAAAGATTTTGCGTAGCAAAAGATTTTTCGTGAACTTAATCTTTATTCGTCTTCAATATCTGCATAAAGACTTCGCTCGGAACTTCGACGGTGCCGATCTGGCGCATCCGCTTTTTGCCCTCCTTCTGCTTTTCGAGAAGTTTCTTCTTGCGCGTGATGTCGCCGCCGTAGCACTTGGCGAGGACGTCTTTTCTAACCGCCTTCACCGTCTCGCGGGCGATGATCTTGCCGCCGATCGCCGCCTGCACGGGAATTTCGAAAAGCTGCCTCGGTATGGCGTCCCGCAAATTCTCGCACAGCGTCCTGCCCCGCCCGTATGCGCGGTCCTCGTGTACGATAATGGACAATGCGTCGCAAATTTCACCGTTCAGCAAAATGTCCATACGAACGAGCTTGCTCCGCTCGTAGCCCGCGATCTCGTAATCGAAGCTCGCATATCCCCGCGTGCGGGATTTCAGTTCGTCGAAAAAGTCGTACACGATCTCATTTAACGGCAGACGGTATTCAAGTTTCACTCGCCGTGCGTCTAAATAGGTCATGTCTTTGAACACGCCGCGCTTGTCCTGACACAGGTCCATGATCGAGCCCAAATAGTCGGGCGGGGAATAGATCTCCGCCTTGACAATGGGCTCTTCCATATAGTCGATTTCACTTATCGGCGGAAGATGAGAAGGATTGTCCACATAGAACTGCGTTCCGTCCGTCTTGTGCACGAGATAGGAAACGGAGGGCGCAGTGGTGATGATGTCGAGGTTGAACTCCCGTTCGATGCGCTCTTGAATGATCTCCATGTGAAGAAGCCCCAAGAAGCCGCAGCGGAAGCCGAAGCCGAGCGCCACCGAATTATCGGGCTCGAAGATGAGGGACGCGTCGTTGAGTTTGAGCTTTAAGATCGCCTCTTTGAGGTCTAAAAATTTACTACCGTCGAGGGGATAGATGCCGCAGAAGACGACGGGCTGCACCTTCTTATAGCCGGGAAGCGGGGCGGTGTCGGGGAAGAGCGCACTGATGACGGTATCGCCGACGGCGACGTCCTCGATCGACTTGATGCTCGCCGCGATGTAGCCGACTTCCCCCGCCTGCAAGCTCTCCTTGGGCTGCAAGAAGGGTGCGAACGCCCCCACTTCGGTGACGTCGTACGTCTTTTCGGAGAGAGCGGCTTTGATCTTGTCCCCCACCTTCACGCTGCCGTCTTTGAGCCTTACAAACAGGATGACGCCCTTGTAATTATCGTAATAGCTATCGAAGATGAGCGCCTTTAAGGGGGCGTCCGTATCCCCGTCGGGGGGCGGGATCTGCCTTACGACCGCCTCCAAAATATCGCGGATGTTCGTCCCTTCCTTGGCGGAAACGCAGGGACAGCCCTCGCAGTCGAGCCCGATGACCTCTTCGATCTCCTGCTTCGCCTCCTCGATGCGGGCGGACTGCAAGTCGATCTTATTGATGACGGGCACGATCTCCAGATCGTTTTCGAGAGCAAGATAGACGTTTGCAAGCGTCTGTGCTTCCACGCCCTGCGTCGCGTCCACGACGAGCAGAGCCCCCTCACACGCCGCGAGCGAGCGGGAGACTTCATAGGTGAAGTCCACATGCCCGGGGGTGTCGATGAGGTTGAACTCATACTCCTGCCCGTCGAGAGCGGTATAGTACATGCGGACGGGCGCGAGCTTGATCGTGATGCCCCGTTCCCGCTCGATGTCCATGCTGTCGAGAAGCTGCTCCTCCATGTCCCGCTTACTTACCTGCCCCGTGAGCTCCATGATGCGGTCGGCAATGGTGCTCTTGCCGTGGTCGATGTGGGCGATGATGCAGAAGTTTCGTAAATTCCGATTTGGTTTTGCCATGTGCGATTTCCTTTTTCCTCGAATATTATAGCATATCTGTTTGAACATCGCAAGCAAATTCCCGCCGCCTGTCGACTTGCCGTGCGGAAAACCTTGACATCTTCCCCGCACAGTGATATAATCTTGCTCCGACGGGAGGCAGTATGATCCGCACTTCGCTGAAAACTTTCTTCAAAAATTTGGTGTTCCTGTTTATCCCCATGGGCATCTTCTATCTCTTTTTGCTCATCGCGGGGATCCGGTTCGTCTCCGAACTGTTTGCAAATGCGGGCAGTACTCTTTCGCGGCTCACCGCGCTCATCGATCGCTCCGCAGCAGCGTCCTCCGTCTCCGTCAACGACTTCCTCACCTATTCATTCGGTAAGATCGACTGGGACAGTGGGCTCTTTGCGGCACTCAAACAAATTTTGACGACCGGTTGGGTCAGGGAGACGGTGGAAGGATTTTTCAAGACACTGAACGCCACGACGGAGGGGTTCGAAGAGGATCTCGGCGCCATTGTGGAGGACTTCTCCTCCTCCCTTACGGTTTCCGTCTCTCTCGCCATCTCCCTTATCGCGCTCGGCGTATTGCTCGCCAACTTCATGACCCGTTTTGCGATCCGCCGCCGTTCGGCGAAACGGGATTGGAAAAAGTTTCTCCTCGCCCACATTCTCGTCCCCGTCGTACAAGCGTCGGCGATCGTGCTCTCCCTCGGACTTTTCGCGGTCATCCGCTATTACAGTCTGCTCGTGTTCTGTGCCTTGCTTCTGCTGCTGAGCGCACTCTCGCTGACCGCTTCTTGGATCGTCCACCGCGACGGAAAGGTGCACCTCGGGGAAGTGCTGACCTTCAAAAACACTTTGGGGCAGCTTGCCACGGGAGGATTGTTTTTCCTCATTGACGCCGCCGTCTTTCTTCTGCTGTTCTTTGTCCATCCCCTGCTTGCGGTCCTGATCGCGATCCCCTTCCTGCTCTACACCTTCAACATCGTCGACCTGAACACGGACGTCTTCGTCTGCACGCTTGCGGGAAAGCAGAAAGACGCGGAGCGCATGTGATATACGTCCTCTCTCGGACGAAAGGAGCAAAATAAAACCATGAAAAATTTCCTCAAAGAACTCCCCATTGCCCATAGGGGCTTGCACGACGAAACAAAGCCCGAAAACTCGCTCGCGGCATACCGCGCGGCGGCGGAAGCGGGGTACGCCATGGAGACGGACGTCCGCTTCTCCAAGGACGGCGCGCTCGTCATTCTGCATGACGACGATCTTTCCCGCCTCGCGGGTGACCCCCGCCGCGTGGACGAATGCACGCTCGAAGAATTGAAGAAACTCCGCCTTTGCGGTTCCGAAGAACAAATTCCCACGTTCGCGGAATTCCTGGAAACGGTGAACGGCAGAGCGCCCCTTCTCATCGAGATCAAGGATATGCCGAAGGTGAAGGGAAAGCGCATCGCAAAGGCGATCGCGGACGAGATCGACCGCCTCGGCTACAAGGGCGAATACGCGATCCAGTCCTTCAACCCGTTCTATGTAAAGGCGTACAAGAAGCTCCGCCCCGCCGTTCCCTGCGGCATTCTCGCAAACCGCGACATGGCAAACAAGAACTCCCGACTCGCGTGGAAGATCAAGGCGCGCTTTCTCTCCCGCCTGCGGTTCAATTTCCTCGTGAAGCCCGACTTCATCAGTTACGGGTTCTGGACCCTTCCCCACAAATGGGTGACGAAGTTCAAGGGGACAAAGCTCGCGTGGACCGTCCGCAGCGAGGCGGACGAACAAAGAGCCCGCCGCGATACGGACAACATCATTTTCGAGAACTATCTGCCCAAGAAGTGACCGCTCATTCCTTTGAAAAAGGCGCTCCATGAGACGACTGGAAAATTACCGCCACACGATCGCGGCGTGCCACACAGGCTACATATCGCAGGCGATCGTCAACAATTTCATCCCCCTGCTCTTTCTCACCTTTCAGGCAAGTTACGGCGTCTCGTATGGGATGCTGTCTTTGCTCATCCTCATCAACTTCGCGACCCAACTTATTATCGACCTTCTTGCCGTGAAGCTCGTGGACCGCATCGGCTACCGCCCGCTCGCCGTGGCGGCGCACATCTTTATCGCGCTCGGGCTCGTGGGCATCGGAACGCTCCCCGAGCTTCTTCCTCCCTTTGCGGGGCTGTGCGTCCCCATCGTCGTCTATGCCATGGGCGGAGGCTTGACAGAAGTGATCATCTCCCCCCTCGTGGAGGCGTGCCCCACCGACAAAAAGTCGGCTTCCATGAGCCTTCTGCACTCCTCCTATTGCTGGGGGAGCGTGCTCGTGATCGCCCTCTCCACGGGCTTTTTCGCTCTCTTCGGCATCAGATATTGGAAACTGCTCTCCCTGCTTTGGGCGATCGTTCCTCTTCTGAACGCGGTCTATTTCCTCTTTGTGCCCATTTTCACGCTCACGCAACGGGGGGAGAGCATGAAGCCCGCCGCCCTTTTGAAGAGCAGGGTCTTTCTCCTCTTCATTCTCCTCATGCTCTGCGCGGGAGCTGCCGAGCAGTGCATCAGCCAATGGGCGTCCGCCTTTGTGGAGAGCGGGCTCAAAGTGAGCAAGACGGTGGGCGATCTTGCAGGTCCATGCCTCTTCTTCGTGCTCATGGGCACTTCGCGGGTCGTGCACGCCAAGACGGACGGAAAGGTGCGCCCCGTGCTCTATTTGAGCGCCTGCGCCGCCCTTCTCACGGGGGGATACCTTCTTACCGCTCTCGTAAAAAACCCCGCCGTCGCCCTCTGCGGCTGTGCGCTGTGTGGGATCGCCGTCGGCGCGATGTGGCCGGGGATCCTCTCTCTCGCCGCGGCAAAGATCCCAAATGGCGGGACGGCGATGTTCGCCCTTTTGGCGCTCGCGGGAGACATGGGCTGCGCGGCGGGACCCATCTTTGTGGGCGGAATTGCGGAGGCTTCCTCGCTCGGTATGGGGCTGCTTGCGGCGGTCGTTTTCCCCTTCGCCCTGCTCCTGCTTTTCCTCTTTCTCTCTCCTCTTAAAAAACATTGAAAACTTCCCTGCCTCTCCCACTTTTTCCTCGAATTTTCTGTCGACAATTTCTCACAATATTCTGTTTTTGGGTTGATAATTCTTTTTGTTTATGATATAATACACTCGATTAAGCGGCTAACCGTTGTTTTTTCGCGCGCGTAGGGAAAAAACAGCGTCGCATTGAAGATTACAGGAGGTTAAGAATGGAACATTGTGCAGCGTGCGGGACGCCCGAACAAGCGGCAGCTTTGAAGGCAGTCATCGAAGAGTCGCGCTCGACACCCGGATGTCTCATGCATATTCTGCAGGAGGCGCAGGGGATCTACGGCTTTTTGCCCATCGGGGTACAAAAGACGATCGCGGAGGGCTTAGGCATCTCCCTCTCGGAGGTGTACGGCGTCGTCACCTTCTATGCGCAGTTCTCCCTGAAACCCAAGGGAAAGCACCGCATCAGCGTATGCCTCGGCACTGCCTGCTACGTAAAGGGCTCGGATAAGATCCTTGCGGAAGTGGAAAAGGAGCTGGGTATCAAGTGCGGCGAATGCACCGAAGACGGGCTGTTCTCTATCGACAGCTGCCGTTGCGTCGGCGCGTGCGGGCTTGCGCCCGTCATGATGGTGGGCGAAGAAGTTTACGGCAAACTTACACCCGATAAAGTCAAGGGTATCCTCGACTCTTACAAGGAGGCAAGCAAATGACGATCAAAGAATTAGACGCGATCCGCGCACAGAAACAGCAGCTCATCGACGTGAGACGTCTCGTGAGAGAACAGGCCGAAGAGATGGCAAAACACACGGGGTACAGAAAGCAAGTCCTCGTCTGCGGCGGCACGGGCTGCACTTCCTCCCACTCCAAACAAGTTATCGAGCACCTCGAAAAGACGCTGAAAGAATGCGGGATCGAGGACGTGCTCGTCGTCAAGACAGGCTGCTTCGGT
This sequence comes from uncultured Clostridia bacterium, assembly GCA_947629575.1. Classification (GTDB taxonomy): domain Bacteria; phylum Bacillota; class Clostridia; order Christensenellales; family Borkfalkiaceae; genus Gallimonas. The sequence goes on from CANREF010000008.1 coordinate 63,476, forward strand.
CTCTGCACCTTAGGTCCTATCATGATCGTCTATCCCGAGGGTGCGTTCTATGCGCAGATGACCCCCGAGCATGTGGAAACGGTCGTCAAGCAGCACCTCATTCCGGGCGGCGAGATCATAAAGGAACTCCTGTATCAGGACACCGTGCATCCGGACGGTACGATCACTCCCTTCGCGGAGACCCCCTTCTATAAAAAGCAAATGCGCATCGCGCTCCGCAACTGCGGCGTGATCGCGGCGGAGGACATCGA
>CANREF010000009.1 GCA_947629575.1 uncultured Clostridia bacterium
TTGATCTTTCTACTCGTCTCTTCGTCCAAAAATTCTATGATTTCCGTCAATCCCTTCATGTCACTTAAGTCCGACTTTCTCGTCCTTACGTTCCACTCCGTATTAACCTTTCTTTTTCAAGAATCTTTCTTGCCTTACGTACTTGGTCTTATCACTTCCAAAATGATAAAACTTCGTTCTTGCTATGCAGTTGTCAATTTGCGCTTTCAAGACGAAAGTCTCGGCTACCTTTGGGGCAGCTTATACATCTTAACACACCCGCAAATATTCGTCAAGCGATTTTGGAAGGGAATTTTGACTTTTTTGCGAAAAACCCCAAAAAATTTTTTTGCGCTTCTCCTCTTGTGGAAAGCTCCGCGCCGCACCGCTATATTTTGTGTTTTGCGGGGTAAAGACGAAAAAACCTCCCTTTGCGTCCCCTCCCGCCGAAGCGGGAGAGGACTTGGAGGAAAGTTCGGGGGAAGAGTTCCCCCCTATGATGAGGAAGCGTCAGTTGATGGCGACGGCGGTGATGACGCCGTCTCCGTTGAATGTGACGGTGAAGGTGAACGTGCCCTGCGCCTGGCTGCCCTCACGGTAGAGGATGTCGCCCGTGTTCCTCCAGCAGTTAGAGCCCGAGGAGGAATACTTCGAGCCCGAGAACGCGATCGTATTCGTCGTGCTCTCGTAGAAGGTGGGGCTGCTGCCCTCCCCTCTTCTGGTGGCGAAATTGACCTGCGCCCACACGGCGGTCGAGAACGTGCACTGGAAGGTGATCGTGAGGTTGCCGTTCTTGGGCGAGAGGGTCGCAGTCCCGCTGGCAAGCGGTTTATCCTCGCCCTGCCAGAGTTCCTCTCTGCCGTAGAGGAGCACGGTGATCTCGAAGTCCTCGGTGTTTTCGGGAGCGCCGTCGCCCGTTCTCTCCACGAGAAGGACGGGAAGTTCCCCGCCTGCGCCCAAGGTGACGGTAATGGTGTAAGCGCCCCTTGAAGAGACGGCGACGCCGTTATCCGTGCCCGATCTCACACCGCTGGAATTGGCGGTATCGAGGTTCTTGTAGCTGATGACCTTGTTCCAAGCCTCGTCGAGCCCGCTGTACACGACTTTGAACTGGTCGTTAGCGATGAGGGTGACGTCTCTGATGACGAACTTCTGATAGGAGATCTGTTCAAAGCCGTAGGTCGCGGAGTTATCCGTCTCCCACTTGTCCTCGCCGTTCAGAACGCCTGCGAGGTAGAAGTTGCTCGAATAGACATACACGGTGATCTCGCACTTCACGGCGGGAGCGTCGGTGGAAGCGGCCTTGACGTGGTAGACGCCGAGCGCGCTCACCGTGACCTCGCCCGTGGCGGAGTTGACCTCGATGCCCGAGGATTCCACTGCGGTGTAGGCAACGCTGCGCACGGTGGCGTCCTCATTGACGTAGGCATGGACCGTCCCCGCCCAGCCGTCGGCAACGTCGATCGCGACTTCTTTGGGATCGGCGATGATGTACTGCACCTTCCTCTTGGCTGCGCCTTCGGGCACGACCGCGAGGGTGTAGTAAGTCTCGTTCCCGCCGACGGAACAATAGACCCGCACGGGGGAAGCGTTGGAACTCGTAGCGCCGAGCAGGGTGACGGTACAGGTCATTCTGTCTTCGCTCGGTGTGAGCGAGAGCCAATCGGCGTAGTTGGATTCCACCCACCATTCGATCTTGCTGTGGTCGAACTGCGCGTTCGTGGGATTGACGCTGAGCGCGAGCACGGTGCTCTCCGTCTGCCCCTTGATGAGAGTGCCCGAATGCTCTCCCTCGACGTTGAGCGTTGCGCCCGTGACGTCGATCGCGTCAAGTTTGACGGTGAAGTAAGGCTTCTCCGCGGTGAGGTCGAGGGTGACGGTGTAAGTGCCCGTGAGGTTGACGAGCACGTTCTTGGAGTCGCTCGTCTGGCCCAAGTATTGGCTCGACGCGGCATCGACTTGATAGTAGTCGTTCAAGGGATTGATCGCGAGCGTCCACTCGGTGTCGATCTCGGGGAAGATGATCTGGAACGCGTCCTCCGCCTTAAAGTGGCGGGTGAGGGTGTAGACGCCGGGCTCGGTCTCCTGCAAAAGGCGCTGCGCGTTGTTGGCGTCGTCCATGCTCAGGCCGCTGTCCCAGCTCTGCTGCTCGCCCGCGACCGTCCCGCTGCCCGAGATATAGAAGTAGTCGGAAGCGGTGAACACGGTGCATTGCACGTTATAGGAGGCGCTTCCGCTCTTGATCGTAGCGGTGATCGTGGCCGTTCCGAACTTCTTGCCCGTGACGACCCCCGTCGCAACGTCGTCGCCCTGTTCCACCGAGGCGACGTCCTGATTGGAGGAAGTCCACGAGACGGAAGTGATGCTCTCGCCGTCGAGAATGGCGGTGAGAGAGGCGGACGTTCCGAGGGGAACGGTGAGCGTGGTGACGTCGAGGTCGGCTACGACCGTACCCGCGGCGCGGACGGTGACCGTGCACTCTGCCATCGCTTCGGGATTGTCCGTGGAAGTGACCTTCAGCGTGGCTTCGCCTGCGCTTACGCCCTTGAGATAGGTAGTGCCGTCTTCGGCATGTCTTATGGAGACATGCTCCCCGCCCTCTGTCGCCTCTACGGTGTAGGTCTTATAGGTGGCGTTGGCGGGCAGCACGCGGACGGAGAGCGGTTTCTCGCTCCCTTGCGCGACAAGGGTGAGCGCAGATTGTACGTCTATGGAAGAAACGGGGCGGCGCACTGTAACGGTGCAGGAAGCCACCTGTCCGCCGCTGACGGAGTTACAGGTGATCGTGGTCCTGCCCGAGTTGACGGCTTTCACAACGCCGTTCTCAACGGTTGCGATCTGATCGCTCCCGCTCTGCCAGATGAGCCGCTTATCCGTGGCATTTTCGGGGGTGAATGTGACGTGGAAGGTGTAGCTCTCCTCGAGTTCGAGGACGAGCTCCTCTTTGTCGAGCTCGATGCCCGTCACGGGAATGTCTTTATTCTCGGCTGTAACGGTGACGTCTACCGAGGCGGATTTCTTCCCTGCGGAGGCGGTGACGGTGGAAGTGCCTGCAGAGAGCGCGGTCACTTTGCCGTCCTGTTCCACCGAGATGACGTTTGTATCCGAAGAACTCCATGTAACGGCGTCGCTCGTGGAATCGTCCGAGAAGAGGACGGACGCAAAGAAGTAGTCCACCTGCCCCACCTTCATGTTCGTATTGGAACGGGTCAGCGTCACCGAGACGACCGTCTTTTCGGCGGGCGGGGGCGGTGTGGGCGCTGTGAAGGAATAGGTGAGTATGGGAGCGGAGGACGTATCGAGGGTGAGGACGAACGTTCCCGTTTCTGTGCAGGACAGAGCGCCGTCTGTGCCCTCGGCGAGTTTGCCTTCCGAGGAGAAGAGGGCGGAGTAGCCGATCTTATCTTCCGAGCCGAGCTTGTTCAAGGTGTACTCGATATTTACTTCGAGCTGCACGGTGAGGGTAAAGACGTCTTCGGCGGAGGAAGAGAAGAGGAATTCGGCGGGAACGTCCTCTTTTTTGTCGTACGTCGGGAAAAATTGTGACGACGGCGACAGATACCACACAGTTTCCGTCGTCTCGGAGGGAGCGGGATCGTGTGGGGTTTGCGGGGTCTGCGGAGTTTGATCTTCGCCGCAAGCCGCGAGGCCGACGGAGAGGCAGAGCGCGCAAGCCGCAGCTGCCAAAATTTTGAAACGTTTCATAAATTTTTCTCCCTATTTTGGTTTGATGATTGGGTGTCTTGCCCCCTCCTTAGGGGTGGAGCGGCGTCATTCTCCTCAACAGCCCTGCGGGCTGTGAGGGACGCCGCGACAGGAGCGCTGTAAAAGCGCGATGGGGTTTTGGCGGTCCCTGCCGCCAAAACGGGGTAGGGGGGTGGTGTCCTTGGCTGCCCCTTGAGGGGGAGCTGTCACGAACAACGTGAGTGACTGAGGGGGTGTCTGCGCGTTTTGAATTACACCCCTTCCGTCATGCGCTTCGCGCGTGCCACCCACCCCTCAAGGGGTGGGCAAGGTGGATCGTCCTCTTGGCTGCCCCGCGCTACGTCACCCTGAGCCTGTCGAATGGGTGACGGTGCGTCATGCTGAGGTGAGGAGCAATTACGCAGTCCGTTTGCGCTCTCCCCGAAGCATCTATTGTCCCCGCGAGATTCTTCGAGGACAGCTCTCGGTTTTCATGTCACTTGGTTACCTCAGAATGACGCGGGGTGGCGGAATGACGCGGGGGGTGGGGCGTCCCTTGGCTGCTCCCTTCCCTACCCTCCCCCCGCAAAGCGGGGGGAGGCGAGAAGAGCTGCCCCCACGGGCAAAAATCAGATCTCTCTTTTCCTTGCCTGTGTTGTTGTGATCATCGTGGGCAAAAGCGCCACGGGTTTCGCGCCGTCTACCGGCGTATCTTTCTTGCTCTCATCCTCCCAATGCCAATCAGTACCGTAATACTTTATAGCCTTGAAAGCAGTTGTGTCAAAAAGATCCGACTTCCATTCCGCCTGACTTCCGAGGAAGTACGCGGTGGGCTTGGGATCGCCCGAGTAGACCAAGCTATTGCCGTTCTTGATCTCGTTCAAGCTCTTCGGGATCACGATCGTCGTGAGCGCGGGATTTCCGTGGAATACACCTTGGTAAGCCGTTTCGACCCCCAGCAAGACGATCGTCTTGAGGTACTGGAAGCTCTGTACACTCCCCGTTATGATCTTGATCTCTTCGGGAACGACTAATTTTGTGAGTTTGACGTTTGCAGTTCCGGTGTCCGCCTGTAGGGATGTGACCTTCTTTTCTACGCCGTTGATCGTGAAACTGCTCGGTAAGGTCAACTCGAATTCCTTGCTATCCGCGGGGAAATCACTGCCAAAAGAACTGAAACATGTGCTTACCCCGTACTCTTCCGCATCACCAACGTCATCTCTCCTGTGGAAGGTAAACGTCCTGTATCGGCACGCCTCGCACTCATAGTCATAAGTGGGCCCATTGTTGTTCAACTGCTTATAGACAAATTCCTTATGTTTGCCCGTTACGGTCTTTTGGCAAACGTGGCAGGTGAAGGTGTGGTTTTCCATATCGGCAGAAATCAAAGTGCCTTCCCCTGTTTTGCCGGATTTCTTTATCATATGGTCTTCGCGGTTATACTCATGGTTGCACACAGAGCAGAGCTGATAATGTTGGGTATCGGTCGTGAAATAGTCCCCCTCATCCCCTGCTACGGGCGTGTGCTTGGGATAATCATGTCTTCCGCACTTGCACGTCACGGTGTGGGTGGTGTTGTTTGGAGCGCTTCCCTCGCCTTCGATGTAGGTATAGGTGCAAGCCTCTTTTTCTACAATGTCCGCGCCGCAGACGCACTGGATTTTGTGGAAACCGTCTTCGCTAAGTTTTACATATTTCGCTCTTTCATCCGTGGACTCGATGTGATCTTCCTCGGGGAAAGGCCTCTTGCACTCGACACACTTATGATAGTGACCGTTCTCGCCGATATGATATACCGTGCCCGGGATGTGCTCCTCTTCCTCCACATGTGCCTCACAAAGCTCGCAAACGTAGAAGTGCACCTCGTCGGTGTATTGGATTTCGGCGTCTTCGCTCACCACGTGCTCTTCCTCGGGGAGTTCGGTCTCACACACGGAACACTTTTGATAGTGCCCCGTTTCGGTGGGGACGTACACTCCGTCGGGCGTATGCGCGATCATGTCCGTCTCGGTCTGTTCCTCTAAGATCGTATCGCAGACGGAGCACTTCTTCCCTGCCGTCTTGCCCTTTTGGGTGCAGGTCGCCTTGACCTCGGGAATGGTCTCTTCCACATGCTCTGCCTCGTCTACGCGTTCGTGGCAGACGGTGCATTCGTGATAGTGAGTTCCCGCAGTGCTATCGACATGCCATACGTTATCGGGCGTGTGGGTGTGCGCAGTGCCGCCACCACCGGGATTGTCTTCACCGCCACCGGGATTGTCTTCACCGCCGCCGGGCGTTACGACTTCACCGCCGCCACCGGGATTTGTACCCGATTCGTCCGTTTCACCGCAAGCCGTGAGCAAAAGCCCAAAGGCAAGCACAGTTACCAGACACAGCAACAAAGTTACAAGTGCCTTCATTTTGTTTCTCATCTTTTTTTACCTCCTGTATATATTTTTTTAGATGAGCCTGAATTAGTTAGTGCCCCTGTGGGGCGTGTACCCTGCTGCCCCTTTCAGGGGAAGTGGCGAACGCAGTGAGTGACGGGTGGGGGTGATTGGAAACACCACACCCGCCCCCTGCGGGGGCACCCTCTCCTTGGAGAGGGCTTTGTTCCCCCCCACCACCCGCTACCGCGGGAGCCTCCCCCCGTAGGGGGTAGGCCTTCTGCCCCCTCCTTAGGAGGGGGGGTAGGGGGGTGGTGTCTTAGCCCGACCCCCTTGAGGGGGAGCTGGCGAGGCGTTTTGCCGAGCCTGAGGGGGTGTCTGTTCATTTGTGTTACACCCCTTCCGTCACGCGCTTCGCGCGTGCCACCCACCCCTCAAGGGGTGGGCAAGGTGGGTCGTCCTCTTGGCTGCCCCTTGAGGGGTGGGCAAGATTCCCCCACTTACCACTCCTTATTCGGGAGCAAGGCGACGTTGCGGGAGAGGAGCGCGGGGGCGGATTCCCAAAGGACGGGCGTGTCCTGAGCAAGACCGTCCTGCCAATGCCACGTGTTCGGAGCGGCATTCATGCTGTAAAAGTACACGGTATAATTTGCGCACTGCGTTTGCACAAGCTCGGGCATCGCTGCCCAATCCTCCGCGTCGCCATTGAAATAGAACGCCGCGTCGGCGGGAAGATTGTTTTTGACCACCGTCTCATTGATCGATTGCAATTTTTTACCGAAGACGATCGTCTTGAGATTTTTGAATTTTGTACCCGCAAACCCAAACCGCTCCATGCTTTCGAGCATGGGGAAGACGATCGTCTCGAGAGAGGTGTTGTAGTTGAATACAGTGTCCCCCAATTTTCCTATCCTCGAACTGACGAGCTTCGCAAAGTAGTCAACGCCGCTGTTACTTCGCGGTTCAAGCAGCTCCCGAACGAACAGGTTATTAAATTTCGCGGGGATCTTGAGCGTTTGCCCCTTTGCAAACCCGTTTAAGTACATGTTATCGACTTGAATCCAGACGGAATAGTCGTTGGTTGAATTATTCTTTGAGAAGTATAAGAGGCTGATCCCGCAGACGGAGCACTTCTGCGTGCCCGAAGAATTTTTCCCCACATCGTCCACGAAGTCGTGCGCGCCCTCGAAGACCTTCCCGCACTTGCAGGTAAATGAGTGCGTTTCCGTCGTGTAAGTGCCCTTATAGCGCCCCTGACTCGTCGGTATGGAGTGCTTCTCATTCGCGAAAACCCAGCCGCACTTGCACTTATCGGTGTGCGTAGTCTCGTCGGTGGGGTCGGGCTCGTATGCGTGGTAGTGACCACTCTCACGGCGTGTCCCGCACACATCGCAATTGAAGTAGTGCTCGTTCTTATCGATAGGTGCGAGTGTTCCATCGCATTCTTCACGGTCGAACTTTTCCTTGCACACGTCGCAGTACTTCGCGTGCCACCAACTCCCGTCCGCGACCGCGGGAGACTCAGAGGAGTGCTCTGCCAAATCGTACTGCGTCTCACAAACCTGACAGACGTGGTAGTGCGTGCCCGCCGAAGCGTCGGTGTGCCATCCCCCGTCGGGCGTATGCGCGATCATCTCGGTCTCGGTCTGCTCTTGGAGAATTGCCCCGCAGACGGAACAGTCCTTGCCGTCCGTCTTTCCCTTTGCGGTGCAGGTAGCTTCCTCGCCGGGAATGGTGTGCTCCACGTGCGCCGCCTCCTGTAAATGCTGTTTGCAGACGGTGCATTCGTAATAGTGATTTGCGCTATCGGTATGCCACTCGTTATCGGGCGTACATGCCGTTTCGTTCATCTTTGCTTGGCAGGCGGTACATTCCTTGTAATGGACTTCCGCGCCCTGAACCCAATTCTCGCCCGCGGTGTGCTCGGTTTCGTTCATCTTGGCTTGGCAGGCGGTACATTCCTGATAGTGCTTGCCGCTTTTGTCGTCGATGTACGTTGCGCCCGCGGTGTGATCTTCTTCCTGAAGCGCTGTTTCACACACGGTGCACTTTTGATAGTGACCCTTTGTGCCGACGAAATACTCTTCGCCCGGGGTGTGGGCGATCATGTCGGTGTCGGTCTGCGCCTGCAAAACGGTCTCGCAGACGGAGCACTTTTTCCCTGCCGTCTTGCCCTTGGTGGTGCAAGTTGCCTTGACTTCGGGAATGGTCTCCTCCTCGTGCGCCGTCTCGTCCATGCGGGATTCACACACGGTGCAGATGTGGTAGTGCGTGCCTTGTGTCTCGTCCACGTGCCAGGTTTCATCCGAGGTATGAGGGAGCATTTCGGTTTCGGTCTGTTCCTCCAAGATCGTATCGCAGACGGAGCACTTTTTCCCTGCCGTCTTGCCCTTTGAGGTGCAAGTTGCCTTGACTTCGGGAATGGTCTCCTCCTCGTGCGCCGTCTCGTCCATGCGGGATCCACACACGGTGCAAGTGTGGTAGTGCGTGCCTTGTGTCTCGTCCACGTGCCAGGTTTCATCCGAGGTATGAGGGAGCATTTCGGTCTCGGTCTGTTCCTCCAAGATCGTATCGCAGACGGAGCACTTCACGCCCGCGGTCTTGCCCTTGGTGGTGCAGGTCGCCTTGACTTCGGGAATGGGCTCGGGAGTGTGCGCCGCCTTTTCCGTTTGGCGGGTCTCGCCCGTTTCATGGCAGACGGTACACTCCTGCCGCTCCTCCCCCTCTTCGAGGCAGGTCGCCTCTTTCGTCACGACCCATTCGTACACGTGGTCGTGCGGGGCGACGCCTTCGCTTCCCCCCTCCGTTTCACCGCAGGCGGAAAGCGCTATCCCCGACAGTGCGAGCGCGAGCGCCACCGTCAGCAAATAAAGTGTCTTTTTCATGATTTTCCTCCTATTGAGACATTACCAGAATAAAATGTTCTCTACCCCTGTTCCTTTACTGTCGTAGTGCCAGAATCCGCCGATACCGTTCTTTATCGGGGGAGTGCCTTCGCTGTAGAAGTACAGATGATAGTGTACAGAGTTGTCGTTCTTTGTGACGACGTCTTCGTAAAAATTGTTCTTGTACCCCCACGTCACGCAGATCTTAGTCCCGACTTTGATCGCTCCGACGTCGCAATCGTAGAAGTTGAGCCGCTTGGGATTTTTGATGAGAATGCGCTCGAGGCTGTCCGTGCCCTCGAATCCGCCGAGATCGTAGATCCCGTCGCCGACTTCCACCGTGCGGAGCTTGGGGCAGTTCTTGAAGGTGTCGGAGATGCTCTGCCAGCCGTTCCCGATCTTCAACGTCTCGAGCTTGGGGCAGTTCTCAAACAAGTGCTCCACGCCGATGATCAGTCCCGAATAGGACGGGTTGGGCTTGGAACAGTTCCCCACTACCGCCGTGCGGAGGTTGGGACAGTCCGCAAAGACATAACTGCCGATGTAATTGAGAGCGGGCACGACAACGTCCTTGATCCCCGTCCCGCGGAACGCGCTGCTCCCGATGTAGGTGACGCTCGAGGGGATCTCGATCGAAGTGAGGTTCGAGCAGCCCATGAAGCATTCGTCCCAAATATAGGTGACGTTATCGCCGATCGTGAACGAGCTGCCCGTCCAGCCCGAGAAAAGACCTTGGCTGAGTTCGGTGATGTGCTCGGTCTCCCAGACAATTTCGGCAGACGTATCTTTGAACGCGTGATGCCAGATCTTCTCGATGTTCTTGCCGATGACAATGCGCTTTAGTTTCGTCCCCTCAAAGCAATTCCAGCCGATTTGCGTCACGTAGTCGGGAATGGTGAACTCGGTGACCGCCGTCCCCTTGAGAAAATAGTTGGGCAGTTCCGTCACTTTGGTCGCGTTCCAATTCACCTTTGTCAGTTTGGAGCAGTCCGTAATGCAGAAGCTCAAAGTCTCGACGGATTCGGGAATGGTGATCTCCGTAATGGAAGTTCCGCTGAACGCGTGACCCCAGAGATACTGATATGTATCGGGAATGGTGATCTCGGTGACGAACGAAAGACCGTCCAGTGCGTAAGTATACACGCCGTTGACCTTGACGCCATCGTGCTCTTTGGGAAGTTCCACCTTGCTGCGAGTGCCGAGATAGCCGGTGACATACAAATTCCCTCCGATAGTCGAGAATTGGAAGAGAGTCGCGTTCCAGCCCTCGGGCTCGCTGTCGTTCGTATTCTCCACCCAGTGCCATTCGGTGGCTGTACCTTCCTGCGCGCTGTAGTAGTACACGTCAGCGTCTTCCGCAAGGGAGCTGCCGCCCGTCACGTTCTGCCATTCGCCCGTTCCGCCGAGGAAATAGACGGAGAGAAGGTCACAGCCGTTGAACGCGCCGACGCCGATCTCTTTCAGGTTCTGCGGAAGCACCACCCACTTAAGCGCGGTGCAGCCGTCGAACAGATCCTCGGGGAGAGAACTCCCGCTGCGGATCACAACGCCGTTGAGATAGGTGCAGCCCGCAAACGCGCCCTGCCCGATCTTCGCGGTCGCGGAGGGAAGGGTCACACGGCAGACGGAAGTGCCCGCGAAGGCCCTTTCGCCGATCTCCCGAAGGTTTGCGGGAAGGTTCACTTTTTGCACGTCCGGATCGGCGATCTTTGTGAGCACGGTCACGTTCTTTCCCGCAAACGTTTCGGGAACGGTGATCTCGCTCAGCCCCGTGCCCACGTATCTCGCGGCATAGCCGTCTCCCGCTTCGGCGAATCTCCAGAGCACATAGCCGCACGCGGTACAGCCGTAGGTCATTTCGGAGACGTTCTCGGCAAGGGTGTGCTGCCCTTCATGCGACGCGCCGCAGACGCAGACCTCGTCGTGCCCCGCAGCGTCCCTCGGCGTGGGGACATAGGTATGCGGTGTGCCCGCGCCCCTTTCCCCGCAGACGCAGAGCCCGCCGTGTTGATCTCCTTCTACCCAATAATACTCGTAGGTATGTTCGCTCACATTGAAGTGCTGTTTGCAGAGAGGGCATATCTGGTAGTGCCCGTTCCCCTCTTTGTACCACACGTCGGTCTCGCCGTGGGTATAGCCCTCCTTCCACGTCTTGCGCGTTCCGCAGTCGAGGCAGACCGCCGCACAGGTATTCTGCTCGGTGCAGCTCCCATGCACGATGACGGACGCCTCACTGAAGTTGTGCGCCTCCTCGGAGAGGATCTTGCCGCAGACCGTACAGTCGAGATAGTGTGTTTCCATGCCGTCCTGCGATTTGTAGCGGATGCCTTTCTCGTGCTCGCCCTCTCTTATCCTGCCCATGCAAACGGCGCAGGTCTGATAGTGGCGGTCGGTAGTCTCGTCCACTTCATAAGCAGCCGAAGCGGGAACGCACACCGTCACGTCCATTCTCGTCGAGCAGGCGTCGCAGACGTGGAAGTGAATCCCCTCCTCTGCGTCGTGCTGCCATTCGTCCGACGTCGTGCTGTGCGCTTCTTCGGCAAAGCGGGCGCCGCAGTCCTCGCAGAGCTTGTAATGCCCCGTAGAGGAGGATATGTAGCTCTCCGCATGGTGTTCGCCGAGCGATGTCCTCTCGCCGCAGACGCTGCAAGTTTTATAGTGCAGACCGAGCGCCTCGTCGAACTCCCACTCCTCGCCCACGGTGTGGGGAGCGAGCGCGCTCTCGCGGGTCTCCCCCTCTGCGCCGCAGACGGAGCAGACGGCCTTTTCCGTCCCCTCCGTGGTGCAGGTGGAACGGGTGATCGTGATGTATTGATAGCTGTGCGCCGTCTTGGCGACGGTGCGGGTCTCGCCCTCTTCAAGACAGAGTTTGCACTTCTGCACTTCCGTCCCCTCCTGCGTGCAGGAAGCGGGCTTCTTGAGCACCCATTCATACTCGTGCTCGTGCTCGAAAGAGGTTTCGGTGCTTGTCTCCTCTCCGCAGCCGGCAAGTCCCACGCCGAGCGCTGCGAGCGAGAGCACGCCGAATGCTGCAACGATGATCGCTTTGAGTTTTCTCATTTTCGTTTCCTCCTCTCTTATTCTTCCGCGGAGGCCGTCGGGCTGTGACTCTCCCACACCACGACGTTTCCGCCCCCGTCATAGTGCCATGCCTTGAACATCATCCCGTCGAGCGTAGTGCCGTTGTAGGGATCTTCCTCATAATAGAGGTATACCTTATGAAGGACTTCGAGATCGAAAACATGGTTGCGCACAATGCTCATCATGCGGGCAAGGTCGTTGTTGAGATATACCCCGTCGAGGGAAGTGCAGCCCGCGAACGTGCCCTCATGCATCAGTTCGAGGGACGTGCCGTACAGAAATACGCTCTGCAAGCCCGAACAGCCGTTGAACGTATCCTGCAGCATTTGGATGTTTCCGTACACCGTGACGTTGCTGAGGACGGTGCAGCCCTTGAACGTGGAGACGAGGTAGCCCGTCACGCCGTAGCCGATGATCGCCGCCTGCATGGAAGTGCAGCCCTCAAACGCCGAAGAGCCGATTTCTATCACGCTGTCTGGAACGTTGATGAGGGGAAGTTCGGTGCAACTGTCAAAAGCCCGATCTCCGATGACGGAGACGCTTGCGGGGAATGTGAAGCTCGTCCCGAGCCAGCCGCGGAAGGCGGCGGTGCCGATCTCACGGATCGCGGGGTATTCCGCCCACTTCACGCTCACCGTCGTCCCCGAGAATGCGTCTCGTCCGATCGTCGTGAGCGAGGCGGGCATTTCGATCTGCCTGAGAGCCGTGCAGCCCTCGAACGTTCCTTCGCCGATCTCGTTCAATTCCTTTAATGTGACCGTGGAAAGATGCGTGCAGCCGCGAAAAGCCGTCTTCCCGAGGGTGGTAAGGCCGCTGCCGCCCTGAATGCGGGTGAGCGACGTGCAGTTTGCGAACGCGTCCTCCCCCACAAGAGCGATCGTGTCGCTCAGTTCCACCTCGGTCACCTCGCTCTTCAAAAAGGCATTCGAGCCGATCGCCGTGACGGGCTCTCCGCCGATCGTTGCGGGGAGCTTCAGCTTGGTATAGCTGCCTCTGTACAGGTTGATGACGCCGTTATGGAATGAGTAGATCGCATATCCGCAGTCCGCGCACACGCCCTCGCCCTCGTAGTAGCCGTTTGCGGAGAGGGTGAAGTGCTCGCCCTCCACATGGGCGGAACAGACGGTGCAGTCGAAGTTGTGGGAGGTCGCATCGATCTCCGCACCCTCGGGTGCGACATGGCTGCCGACGTCCGTCCTTTCGCCACAGACGGAGCAGGTGCGGTAGTGCACGTTCCCGTCAGAGAGATAATTCCCGCTGCCCGTGTGGGGCTCTACGTCCGTCTTCCCGCCGCAGACGGTGCAGACGGTGTAGTGCGACTGCGCGTCGTGACCCTTCTCCGTGCCGGGCGTATGGTCGGCAAGATCGCTCTCGCGCGTCTCGCCCTCCGCACCGCAGACGGAGCACACCTCTTTCTCGATCCCCTTCACCGTGCAGGTGGATTCGCTCAATTTCACCCATTTGTAGGTATGGGCAAGGGGTGCGACTTCTCTCGTCTCCCCCGTCCTTCCGCAGACGGTGCACTGCTGCGTCTCCGTGCCGCCCGCCGTGCAGGTCGCAGGGGAGCGGGTCACCCACTCGTAAGTGTGCTCATGCGCCTGCCCTTCCGTTTCGCCGCAAGCGGCGAGGACGCCGCAAAGGGCCATGAGCGAGAGTACACCGAGAAGAACGGAAAGCCATACTTTCCAACGCTTGCTCATAAATAATCTCCTCCTTGTTTTTTCATTTTTCGAAAATGCCTGCGCCGCCCCTCCCCCGAAAGGGAGGTGCGGCAGTGAGCCATTTAAGCCTCATCAAAGTAGAATTGTGCGTTGTCGATGTTGCCCCAAGGACCGTTGCCCGTGACGCCCGCCTTGACGTAGATGCCGACTTCGATCTTCGTCACCGAAGAATCGATCGTAACGCCTTTGACGATCGTCTTGTGCCAATCGAGCCACTTGGTGAGTTCCACCTTTTCGCCCTTGAACTCCTGCGTGTTCCCGCCGGTATAGGTGAGCTTGATATAGGCGTAGATGTCCATATTCACGCCGTCGCCGCCCATGATGTCGAAGCTCGCGCTGTACTTGCCGTCGCCGTATTCGGTAAGGTCGTCACGGGTGAACTCCTGGAAGAGGCGGAACGTGATCGCGCCCTCGTCCCAGAAGTGGAAGGACAGCTTGCCCATGCGGGCGTTCTGAGAGTTGTTGCTGACATAGAGCTGCAGGGTGGAAGTCGAGGTGTATCCCGAGAGCTTCCAGCCGTTGAGCTGGCTGTTTTGGACGGTGCTGTCCACATTCCCGTACGACTTGCAACTTTCAAAACTGCCGTCGTTGAAGATGTTGGGGTTCATGACCCAGATCGTGTAGATGCACTCGCCGCCGTACGTAGAAGTTCCCTTAACTTCATACGTCCCCACCACTTTGATGTACTCTTCCAACTTGGCGGGATCGATATTCCACGTCGCGGCAACGAGCATGGACGTCCCGTTGTTGAGCGTCACCTGCACAGTATCGGGAAGGGTGATAGGCCCTTCGTTTACGGTATAGTAGCCGTCCTGCGCTTCGAGGGAGTCCGCTTTTATGGAGACGTTCGTGCCCTCATAGACGAGCTTGAACACCTTGAGGGATTCGAGCGGCGTGCCGTCCGAGAGCCAAAACGCCTGGTTATCGATGACGCAGCCGCCGTTATTTGCGGAACTGTCGTAGTCGTGCGCCGCCTGCGCAGCCCAGCCGCAGCCGTACTGCGTACAGAGGTTGCGGTTGTAATTGCCGTCACTGCTCTCGCTCGCGGCGATCCATGTGCCCTCCCAATAGCTGATGCCGAGACCCCAATCGCCGAGGTCTGCGATCGTCTTGATGACGTCGCGCACCGCATTGCTCTGACCCTGCACCGTGGTGGGCTGGGTGAGCGTATCGAGCCCCGTGTTGCCGTAGCCGTCGAAGTCCTCGAGGGTGAACGCATAGGAAGTTTCGAGACACATCACTTCCTTGTTGTACCTGTTGTGGACGGCGGTGAGCTGGTTGGCGAGGTTTTCAAGAGTTCCGTGCCAATAGGGATAGAAGGAAGATCCGAACACGTCGTAGTCCACCTTATTGGCGTCGAGGTAGCCCGCAAAGCTGAGATAGTTGCCCGCCTCGGGGTTGGTGAAGTGCACCGCGACCCTTGCGCCGCCGTTTACGCGGTCTCCCGTGACTTCACGCACCGCCTTCGCGCCGTTGTTGATGTAATTGCAGATCGTCGCGTTGTTCTTCGCCCAATCGGTCGTACCCGCAAGCCCGCTCGTCGTCTCGTTGCCGATCTGCACCATGGTGATCTTCGCCCCGGTCTCCTTGATCTTCGTGAGGCTGTCCTTGGTGAAGTCGTAGATATCCTTTGCGACCTGGGTCGTGGAATGTCCCTTCCATGCCTTGGGAATGGTCTGCTTGCCGGGGTCTGCCCAAAAGTCGGAATAGTGGAAGTCGATGATGAGCCCGAGGTCCGCTTCCTTGCAGTGGCGGGCGATCGCAACGGCGTTGTCTACATCGCAGTTGCCGCCTCCGTATCCGTTCCCTTTGCCGTCCGTGGGGTCGTTCCACACGCGGACGCGGATATCGGTGATGCCGTTGTCTTTGAGGATCTTGAACACGTCCTCCACTTCTCCGTCGAAATTCTTATAATAAAGTCCCTGGGGGGCGCGCGCCGCTTCCAGCGAGGGCACTGCGGAGGCGTCCATTGCCATGATGAAGGGGGTGTCCTTGGAGCGGCGGAGCAGGGAATCGATCTTGCCGACCCAAAGAGCGTCGCTCGTCTGCGTTCCGCCGCCGCCACCGCCTTGAGAAGAGGTGACCGTGACGAAACAGCTCGCGTGCACGCCGTTCGCGGAACGCGCCGTGACCGACGCCACTCCCGCGGAGACCGCCGTCACGATGCCCGTCGCAGCGTCCACACTTGCGATCGTGGGCTGGGAAGATTCCCATGTGACCTTTTGATCTGTCGCGTTCGCGGGCTCGATGTTCGCCGTGAGCCTGCCCGCATTGGGCACTTCGAGGCTGAGCGTTGCGGGGGTGATCGTGATAGCGGTGACCTCCACGCGCGCCTTGCTCGGGTCGTTGACCTTCACAGTGCATTCGGCGTACTTCTGCCCCACCGTGACGCGGATGGTCGCCATTCCCTCCGCCTTGCCCGTCACCGTGCCGTTTGCAACTTCGGCGATGTTGGGGGCGGAAGAGAGCCACTTCTCCGTTTTATCGGTGGCATTGGCGGGAAGCACCATGCAGGTGAGCGTCTTGCTCTGCCCGATGTCGAGGGTGAGGGACGCTTGGTCGAGCTCTACGCTCGTGACGGCGACGGTATCGTCCGTCTGTCCGCCGTTCCCGCCTCCGCCGTTATCGCCCTCATTGGTGCCGCCCGCGGGCGTGCCGCAGGCAGAGGCGAATAGGCTCAGCGAGAGCACGAACGCCAATGCGAATTTACAAAATTTCGAGAGTTTCATAATGTTTCCTCCTTATTTTCAAGTTCTGCCGCGGGCTCTTCGGAAGCCGCGTCTTCCGTGGCTTCGTTCTCCTCGGGCTCGTCGTGCGTGAGCAGGTTGAACTCGCTCGACGGGGAGAAGAAGTGCATGACCTTTCCGCGGAAGGTGATGAAGATCTTCGCTCCCGCGACGAGGGAAGCGACCTGCTGCGCCGTGAACTGCACGGTGGGCACGCGCACGATGATCTCCTCCCCCTCGGGAGAGAGCACGTGCAGGTGCATTTCGCTGCCCATCATCTCGTTGACCTGTATGACGCAGGGGATCGCGGCGGGGTTGTTTCTCGATGTGAGGGTGATGTGTTCGGGGCGAACGCCGAGGATGACTTCCCGCGAGGGCACGCCGCGCGCTCTGAGCATCTCCCCCTTCTCCCCGTCCACGGGGATGTCCGCGCCGCACACCGACACGCGGTAGCTGCCGTTCTCCTCGTTTAAGTTTGCATGGAAGATGTTCATCTTGGGTGCGCCGATAAATTCGGCGACGAAGAGGTTCTCGGGCATTTCGAACACTTCCGTGGGCGTTCCCACCTGCTGGATAAAGCCGTCCTTCATGATGACGATGCGGTCGCCGAGGGTCATTGCCTCCGTTTGGTCGTGGGTTACGTAGACGAACGTCGTATCGATCTTCTTGCGGAGCAGAATGAGCTCTGCGCGCATTTGGTTTCTCAGCTTTGCGTCGAGGTTGCTGAGCGGCTCGTCCATGAGGAACACCTGCGAATCGCGCACCATTGCCCTTCCGATCGCGACGCGCTGCCGCTGTCCGCCCGAGAGCTCGCGGGGACGGCGCAGGAGATAGTCGCTGATGCCGAGGATCTCCGCCGCCTCCGTGACCCGCTTGTAGATCTCGTCGTTAGAGAGCTTGACATACTTCGTCTTGCCGTTTTCGTCCGTCACGGGGGACTTTTTGAGGCGGAGGGCGAATGCCATGTTCTCAAACACCGTGAGGTGCGGATAGAGCGCATAGTTTTGGAACACCATGGCGATGTCCCTGTCTTTGGGCTGCAGATCGTTGACGATCCTGCCGTCGATCTCGATCGTGCCCTCGGAGATCTCCTCGAGCCCCGCGATCATGCGCAGCGTCGTCGATTTCCCGCAGCCCGAAGGCCCGACGAACACGATAAATTCCTTGTCGGCGATCTCGAGGTTGAAGTCGTGGACCGCGACGGTATTCTTGCCGTAAATTTTCTTGACGTTGGTGAGTTTTACAGTAGCCATAAAATATCCCCTCGTATTCAAAAAGTATCATCCCTTGACCGCGCCGCCGGTGACGCCCGCGACGTAGTACTTCTGCAAGAGCAGGAAGAGGATGGTGATGGGAAGCGCGACAACGACGCCGCCCGCGCAGAAAGTGGTGTAGTACTCGTTCTTCATGGAGTCGGTGAGCAGCCACTGAAGCCCGGCCGCCACGTTGTAGCCCGCATGGGCGTTGTGCGCCATGAAGGTCGCCATGACGAAATCCCCCCACGGGCCCATAAATCCCATGAGAATGGTATAGATGATGATGGGCTTGGAGAGCGGCATGATGATCTTATAGAAGATCTGCAGACGGGTCGCCCCGTCCACCCGCGCCGCCTCGTCGAGGGAGTGGGAAATGGTGTCGAAAAATCCCTTTGCGATGTAGTAGCCCATGCCCGAGCTCGCCGTGTAGATGAGGATGAGCCCCCACAGGGCGTTGAGGTCGGTCATGTTCCAGTCGTGCATCCACGTATAGAGGAGGATGAGGGTCAAAAAGCCGGGGAACATGCCGAACACGAGCATGAGGTTCATGAGGAATTTCCTGCCCTTGAAGCGGTGGCGGGAGAGCGCATAGGCGACCATGAGCACGAACACCGTCTGCACGATCGCCACGATGACCCCCATGATGAGGGTGTTGAGAAACCAGTGCGGGAAGTCCGTCTCTTTGAACAGCCGCACATAGTTCGTAAATCCCCACTTCTGCGGGAAGATGTAGCCCGCAAGCCCCGTGCTCTCGCAGCGGAAGGATTCGAGCACAATGCCGATAAAGGGCAATATCCACACGAAGCACATGACGACGAGCACGATATGGATGATCGTATTTGTGATCGCGTTCTTCGTTTTTTGGGACATGTGCGTCTTTTTTACGGAAGCCTGCGTCCGTTCGCGCGCCTCTGCGAGCGGCGTGTCGCTCACGGGAGCGGAAGGAGCTTCGATGTCGAATGCACGCTCGGGAGCTTCGATGGAGATCTCCTCAAATTCCACGATATTTTCCTGTTCGCTCATGAGTAATCGTCCTCCCGTTTATTGGATGGCATGATGTAGAACACGACGAGGGAAAGCACCGATACGACGACGAAGATCATGATGCCGATGACGGACGCCAGCTTGTAGTCCGCAGCGCTGTTGGTGATATCGAAGAGCCACGTGATGAGAATGGAAGTCTCGCCCGCTTTCGCGCCGCTGAAATCCCCCCATGCGGGGTTTATAGGACCGCCCTGCGTGAGCAGGTAGATGACGTTGAAGTTGTTGATATTGCTCACAAAGCTCGTGAGAAGATAGGGCCCCGTCACGAACAGCATGTAGGGCAGGGTGATCTTGCAGAATTGCTGGAAGGCGTTCGCGCCGTCGATCTTCGCCGATTCATAGAGATCTTGCGGGATGTTCATGAGAATGCCCGTCGTGATGAGCATGAGGTACGGAATACCGACCCAAATGTTGATGACGAGCACCATGATTCGGGCGAGCGTTCCGTTTTCCCAGAACGGGATGGGCGATTTGATCCAGCCGAGCTTCATGAGCAAGCCGTTGATGATGCCGTTGTGCGCAAACAGGTTGGACACATAGAGCAGGGAGATGAACTGCGGGATCGCGATCGTCATGACGAGGATCGTCCGCCACACTTTCTTGACCCGTATCCCCTTTTTGTTGATCATCATCGCGACGAACATTCCGAGGAAGTAGTTGGAGAAGGTGGCGAAGAATGCCCAAATGAGCGTCCACGCCAAAATTTCCCCGAATGCCACCGAGACCTCCGAGCCGAACGCGAACAGGGAGTTGAAGTTGTCGAGCCCGACCCATGTGAACAGATTCACATACCCGTCGTGCATGGAGTCGTAGTTCGTGAACGCGACGAGGATCATGAAGACGATTGGCAAAATCGTGAACATCACGATGCCGAACACGGGGAGGGCGAGCAGGGTCTTGTGGAATTGCTTATCCACGACGGCGCGGAGGTCGTCCTTGCTCCCCTGCACCTTTCTGCCGCTGCGCTCGATCTCGTCGAGCAGTCTCGACTGCTTGACGTTCAGATACCACGTATAGAGGAATGCGGCGATGAAGAAGATCGTGATGAGCCCATAGAGCAGGATCTTGAAAGAGTTGTCCCCGATGATCTGCCGCTCCACGTATTCGCCGAGCTCGGGAAGGAGCACTTCCTCCGTGTGGGTGGCGACCGTTCCGAGCGTGCCGAACTTGGAGAGCCAAGCCCCGCCCCAAAGGGCCATGTACACGATGAACACGCCCTCAAAGAGCAGGAAGAGCAGCCCCCTGAGCCACTGTTTCGCAAAGAGGTTGTGGAAGCCCATCACAAGATAGGAGACGCGGGTCTTCCAGCTCCCCGTCTTGAACGTCATGAAGATGTCGCGGAAGCAGGCGGCGATGCGCAGCCCAAAGGAGCGCAGGCCGCGCCAGATGTCCCGCCCGAGCTGTGCGAACCAATGCGGAATGCCGAGGAAGAACCGCTTGAGCTTATAGCCCATCTTCCCGAGCCTGCTCAGGCGGAGATAGTCATTCGGTCCGCCCTGCTCCTTGTCCGCAGCGGCGAGGAGTTCGCCCTGCTCCTCTTGCGGGGAAAGGAACTCTTCGCTCTGCTCCTCCGGGGTGACGGCGAGCTCTTCGCTCTGTCCGCCGCCCTCGGTTTCGGTATACGTATCTTGATTATTCATACGTTCCCCCCGACTTTCTCAGTCTTTCAGTCCGGCGAGGGAATCGCTGTATGTATGGAGAGCCGCGGAGAGGGTCGCCTCGTCATCCGTGCCCTTTCTCACGGTCTCCGTAACGATCTCGAGTTTTGCCCACCAGTTCGTGGGATACTGTCCCTGCGGGGTCGTCTTGGAAGCGGCGAGGGCTTGGAGCGCGTCCGTCGTAATGGTGGGGTCTGCCTGCAGGTTGCTGTTGGAAGGTCCCCACTTCACCGCCTCGAAGCGCTGGCGCTGGCACTCTTCGCCCGTGAGATAGATCGCGAGCTTTTGGATATACAGCGCGCGGTAGGGATCGCTCTGCGGCGTCACGCCGAGGAGCTTTCTGCCGAGGTAAGTGGTGAGTTGGTAGTCCTTCCCATCCACATTGAAGGAGGGAAGGGGCGCGATGCCGAGGTTGTCGCCGAGGGCGGTCTTGGCGGCGTTATAGCTCCAAATGCCGCTCACGACGACCGCGGAGGGAATGGCGGTAGTGAGGTCGGAGATCTCGGCGGAAGCCTGATACGTGCCCGACTTGAACAACTTCTGCATCCCCTTGAGGGCGATGATCCCCTCGGGGCTGTCGAACGTATCCTCGTGGGTCGTAAATTTGCCGTCTTCGTCCGTCTGCCATTCGGACTTGCAGCCCGTCGCATAGAAGAAGGAAGCGGCATACCAGCTCCCGCCCTCTCCCGTGAGGTTCATGGAGAAGTTCTTCTTGGCGGCTTTGCAGTCCTCGATGATCGCCTCGAGGCTTCCGACGTGCTCCTCGGGGACGACGCGCTTGTCATAGTACATGAAATAGCCGTTGTCCGCCGTGAGGGGGAACGCCCGCACTTTGTCGCCGATCTTGGTCGCCTGTACAGAGCCCTCGTCGGAGAGGTTGACAGCCTCTACGGATGCGGGATTGAGCGCGCCGAGCCGCTGCCACGCAACGAGCCTCGCGAGCTGGTCCTGCGCAAAACAGAAGATGTCCGCCGCCGATTCGGGGGTGGAAATGACGTCGCCCGCCGCCTTGGACTCGCTGACGATCTCCACTCTTGCGTTGAACTTCACGCCCCATTCGTTCTCCTCGTTGAATTTGGCGATCTGGTTCTTGGTGAGAACGTCCGTTCCTTCGCCGACCCATACGACGATATCGTACGTTTGGGCATTGCCGCCGCCCGTACTATTCCCGCCGCCCGTGGACGTACTTTCCTCGCCGCAGCCCGCGCAGAGCGCGACGGGCAGAGCGAGCATGGTGCACAGGAGCATAGACAACAGTTTCTTTTTCATAATTCTTTCTCCTTATCCTTTTTTTTCTATTTTCGGGGGAATATCCCCTCTGTTCCGTTTTTCAGAGGCGGGAAGACTTGAACGCGTCGAACGCGGGGAGCTTTCTGCCCTCATAGTCGAACAGGCACTGGTTCGCCCATTCGTTGCGGGTGGACTTGCTCTTGTCGCCCGTGTACGCCATTGCCGCTTCGGACGCCCAGCAGATCCCGTCGCCGGGGATCCACAGCGGCTCCCACCAGTACACCGCCTCCACGTCGTGCTGCTGTGCCTGACGCAGGAAGTCCTCGGTGAAGTGCCGCTGTCCCTCGGGCGTGAGGGGATATTCCCGCGTGAAGCCGAGGGTGTCCACGTTGTTTTCGCTCACCACGAGGTGCGCGCCGCCGTGTTCGCTCTTGATATAGTCCTCGAGCGTGAAGGCATAGCCGACCTCGACGATGATCTGCCGCTTTTTGAACTTCTTGCAGAAGTCCACATTGGCGAAGAACATATCGAACGTGCCGTGCCAATAGGGATAGTAGGAATAGCCGATGACGTCGTAATCCACCCCCGCAAGTTCCATTTGGGTGAAGAATTCGTCGTAGAGCTTTTGGTCGTAGCTGCGCTCGAGGTGGAGCACCAGCGACGCCGCGGGCATCTCTTCGCGGCAGGCGCGGATACCCGCTTTGAGCAGCTTTACGAGGCTGTCATAGTTGTCGCGGACGCCGTTCTCCCCTCCCGTGAGCTTGCCCACGGGCCACAGTATCCCGTTCGTGATCTCGTTCCCGATTTGGATCAGGGAGACCGAAATGCCGTGCTCCTTGATGCGGATGAGGGTCTGGCGGGTGTAGCTGTACACCTTTTCGACGAGTTCCTCGAGTCCGAGATGCCGCCACGCCTTGGGGATCGTCTGCTTCCCGGGATCGCACCAGAAGTCGGAATAGTGGAAGTCGAGCATGACCGAAAATCCCTTCTCCGCGGCGAGGGTCGCCAAACGGATGAAATTGTCGAAATCGCAGTTCCCCGCGAGATAGGGCGCGCCGCTCTCGCTCTTGGGGTCTACCCAAAGGCGGATACGCATACAGTCCACCCCGTTGCTGCGGAAGAGGTCGAGGGGCTGGACCTGACGGTCGCCGTCGTAATATTTCGCACCGTGTTCGAGTTCTTCGAGATATGTAGATACGTCAATTCCGAGTTTCATATCGTTTCCTCACTGCTCCCCGCGTCTGTGCGGGGCGAATACGGGCGGACGGTTGTCCGCTCCGAAGTCCGTGACCCGCTCTCTGAGCCGCCCGTACTTTTCCTTGACCTGCTCGTTGAGCGCCTCCACTTCCTCTTCCGTGCCGCGGAAATTGCAGCGGAGGCAGTAGTATTCCTTTTTGTCGGCGTCGAAGAACATATCGATGTCGATGTCCCGCATAAAACAGCGCGGGCAGCGGAAATTCAGTTTTCCCTTTGCAGCCTGAGCCATGTTTCAAACGCTCCTTTCGTGATTTTTTTGCTCGCTCTCAGATGATAGACGGGAGAGAACGCGATCCCCTCTTCCACTTCACAGAGATCCGCCTCGCCCCCCATCTCCACGCGGGTGTACACATCGGGAATGGAGACGTGCGCCGTGCCCTTCCCCGAGAGCTTTTTGCCGTGATAGGTGAACGGAAACTCCTCCTTGCCGACGCCGAGGGTGAGCTTCGTCATATCGGGCTGGTATTCCGTCGTGCCGAATCCGCCCGTGAAATATTCTTCAAATTCGACCTCTTCCCCGTGAAGATCGTTCACGATCTCCCGCCGCGTGAGGACTTTTCCCGTCCCGTCCTCAAAGAAGAACACCGAACGAATGACGATAGCGAGCCCGTCTAAAAGAACGGTCACGGGGTCTGCCGTGATCTCCACGCCCCCCTCCGTCCTGCGGAAGGACGCCATGGTGCGGCAAAGGCACAGATCGGCGGACTGCCCGTGGTAGTGCACCTTGCACGACTTCACCGTGCCCGCTCCCGCATAGTGGGTGAAATAGCCAGCGCGGTAGTTCGCCTGTATCAGGTAGGGATAGGAAGCGTCCCAAACGCTGTCCGTTCCGATCCCCGTCTCTTGGGGGATGCGGGCGATGTAGGGACGAAGGTCGATCATCGCGCCTCCTTGATTGAAATCGAGACAGCACCGAAGCGCGGGGTCGGCATACCAAAAGTACTCCTTGTCGCTCCCATAGAGGATGTCCTTCCAGAGCGCGCACTCCCCTCTCCTGTAATCGGGGTGGCGTTCGCGGTAGAAGTCTGCAAATTCGCTCATGGTCATGTCCACGCACTTGCCCTCTTTTTTGAGCTTGCCGTAGTACTTCATGCCGTCGCGGTAGGACTTGGCGAGGAGCTCGTAGGGAGCTTCCCACCGCCCCGCCCTGTTGAGCCAACCGGGGCCGACGAACATCATGTTATAGCAATAGCCGTCGTTGTATTTTGCGAGATGACGGTACTCATCGATGAGGTTGTAGAGGTAGGGATATTCTACGCTGTCCCCGTCTTTGTAGTAGATCATGCCGCGCAGAACGTTCTGCGGGTGCGTGCCGAAGTTCGACCCGTTCCCGTCGAAACACGCCATGAGATCGCGGGAAAGGTGCGGAATGGCGACGATGCCGCTGTCGTCTTCTTTCCCGCTCGCGGGGCAGTGGGAATTGACCTTGCTGGGTATCCACGGATTCCACGGCCCGCCGTCCATGAAGGTGTACCAGCTGTTATTGCAGGTGTGATAGGCCTTCGGACCTTCTTCCCAGCAGGTCGCCACGGCGCACTTCACGCTCGGATATTTTTTCTTGATGTAGTTGATCGTGAACGCGTCGAGGAAATAGCTGCCCGTCGATTCGGGGTAGAACCCGAACTTTTCGAAGAACAGCGAGAAACAGTCGTCCACGATCTGCTTTTTGGTCTCTTCGTCGAACATCCAGATGCAGAAGTCCTCGGTCTTGTACTTTTCGCGGAACTGCTTGCAGGGAAGTCCCAAAAGGGAGAGCCCGATCTCGTCGCCGTAGATCCCGTGGTGCTCCTTGGCGATCTCCACGATCTTGTCCGAAAAGAGAGAGGCGTAGGTGATCTGGATCGTCGTCTTCAATCCGTTCTCGTGCGCGGCGCTCTGCTGGAAGAGAAAGATGTCGAGGGATTCGTCCCGCACGTCCTTCCTCCCGCCGAGAGCCCGCTCCGCATACTCGGGGGACAGTTCGGGACGGTGAATGATGTTCAGAGCAAACAAATTGTCCATATGATTTTCCTTATTTCGGGACGCACAGGGTGGACGTCCGCCAGTTTCGGCTTCATTTTATCACCGTTTTCTTTCCTTGTATATAGAAAAGTGTGTCCAAAAATATTGTTATCGTGTAAAAAATCCCCCCAAAATTGGGGATCAAACCCTCTTTCGGGCGGATTTGGGTCGAAATGAAAACATTGTGATATTTGTTAAAAATTCACATAAAACACATTTTCTGGAACAAAAAATATCAGTGATCTAAAAAATTTTCTTAATTTCTCTTGCTATTCGCAAAAAAAGGTGCTACAATGAAGCCATGAAAATCGTATTCGACAGAGAAAAGCTCACGAGCCTGCTCACGGCATTTTACGAGCTGACGAAGATCACGATCATCCTCTTCGACGCGGATCTGAATTGCATCACAGACGCGGGCGAATGGCAGCCGTACTGCCTCGCGATCGGGGAAAATCCCGACCTTTTGGCGCAGTGCAACTGCTGCAACCGGGAGAATGCGATCAAGGCGCTCAACCAAAAACAGACATATATGTACACCTGCCACGCGGGGATCGCGGAGGCGGTCGCGCCCATCTTTTTCGAGGACACGCACATCGGCTATCTCATGATCGGGAAGTTCCGCGACGCGGAGCGGATGTTCACTTCGGAGGACAAGGTGATCGGTGCGGCGGAGAAATACGGGCTCGACAAGGGAAAGATGCTCGCAGCTTACTTCGATCTGCCCGTCTTCCACAAGAGCAATATCGACGCGTCCATTCAGATCCTGAAGGCGCTTGTTGGATACATCGTCAACGAGCGGTTCATCCGCTTCGACCGCAATATGCTCGCGCTTGAGATCGAACGGTACATTGAGGATCATCTCAACGAAAAGCTCACGGCGGAGGTGCTGTGCAAGCGGTTCTATACCGACCACCACGACCTGTGCGAACTGTTCAAAAGCAACTTCAACGACACGCCGCAGGCATATGTCGGGAAGAAACGGCTTCAGAGAGCGAAACAGCTCTTGGCAACGACGAACAAATCGGTGCGGGAGATCGCCGAAGAGATCGGTTTAGGCGATTACAGTTACTTCATTCAGGTGTTCAAGAAACAGACGGGGCTCTCCCCGCTGCGCTACCGAAAGAGCCTGAAAAACTGAGAACGTCCCGAATTTTGCAATACGTATTGCAAAATTCGGGACGTTTTTTCATGAAGTATTCCAACCATGGCGTAGCCTCTTGCTGCCCCTTTTAGGTGAAGCCGACGGACGAGATCAAGGTGTACTGTCCCTATTCCGTCGCGAGCCTTGTTGCGGAGGACGCCGAGGGAGCGGGAAGGGGCATGCTTGAGATGACCGTTCCCAAGGGGGAATACACGATCTCGGAAGAGCCGCTCGACGGGATGATGTATGTCTATCAATTTATCGTTACCGATATTTTTGGCGGCACGCACTATTCAGACGCCGCGATCCTCGAGATGAACTATACTTATGACGAGCTGAAGGAGTACCCCCTCCCCGACGGACAGTATGCCGCGGCGATCGAAGAAGGATTTCAAACAAACGGCGCTTCAGTCGTGGATTGACGCATGAGGAAGGCGCGTACCGATACGTTGCCCGACACAGAAGCAGCCGCCGCGGGAGACCGCGGCGGCTGCTTTTTCTCTGATTTCAGTTGGATTTTAACTGTTCTGCGTGACTTCTCTCAGTCGGTGAGCCCGTCGGGTTTGGTAACAACGGTCGTTCCGAAATCCTTGAATACAACGCATTCTTGCGAGCTCGAGGTAAGATTCGCTCCCGGGAGCACATTCGTCGAATAGCTGCAGCTTGCCTTCATCTGAACGATCTTGCCTTCCTGCACATAAATTTTGAGTTCGGCCTGCGCGGAAACGATCGAGCTCGCTATGTTCTTCAGCGCTTTCAAAATATACTCGTTGAGGAAGTCTTCATTCACTTTGAAGCCGTAGCTCGTCTTCTCGTAATAGCTGTAGTCGATATTGGGAAGGCACATGGAAGCGAACGATTCCATATCCACGATGCCGTAAGGCAGGAACGGATTCTGGGGGAATTTCTGATATTCGCCCTCATCCTTCTTCATCCACGTGAGGAATTCCCCGTCCTTCATTTCGAAATAGCCCAAGATGTCGGAACAAGGAAGAGGCCCGTACATCATCCAATTGTCCGTATCGATGATGTGCATATCGACGGAAGCCTTGTCGTCCGCCACCTTAATGGTGTACTTCATCTGCCCGGTCGCAGTCGTATATTGGATGTCGTTCGGATCAAAGGTGCCCGGATTGACCGATGTGGGATCGAAATTCAATGCGGGCAAACAGACATCGTTCGTGTATTCCTGCGTGCAGTTCATATATTTGGAAGGATCGAGGACGTCATTATAATAGCTCTTTGTGAGCACGTCGCCGTTTTCCGCCTTGGGAACATAGTAATGGAAGACGTGAACTTCCGAACCGTGGGGAGAGATCTCGATGATGTAGACGGTGAAGACGAAATAATCATCTTCGGGTGCGGGCGCAGCAGCCGTGGAGCTGACAGAACCCCCCGCGCGGGTATACTTCACCTCGACTTCCTTTGCCGAAACGATCTCATCGCCCTCTTCGAGAACGTCCTCCGTCTCGAGCGCGGCGATCTCCGTCTGGGTGAGTTCCTTCTTCGTCTCGACCTCTTCCAGTTTCGCCTTCACGACTTCGCCCGAGATTTCGGTCGCGAGGAAGCCCTCCACCGCTTTCGTCTCGGTCTCATAGCTCTCCTCGGAGAGCGCGCCCTTAAAGGTATCGCTTCCGACAAAAGTTTCGTCTTCATTCGCTCCGCCCTTTCCGCCCGTTTCGCCGCACGCGGTGGGAACGACCACGAACGAACAAAGCGCAAGGACGGACAGCATCGTTGCCAACAGTTTTTTCATATTTTGCCTCCTATGGAAATTTGTAGTAATATTTTACCCTTTTCTTATTTATCTTGTCAAGTATTTTTCAAGTTTTTCGGGACGTTTGAGTGAAATTTTACCAATGGGGATCGTTTCACGTCACCATGTACTTATCGAATGGGCTTGCTACCCCTTTTAGGGGAAGTCCCCGAGCTTTAGCGAGGGGGAAAGGGTTTTCCCGCGGCCACCCCCCTTAGGAGGAGGGTGGCGGGTGGCATGGCGTTAGCCATGACAGGTGGGGGTGAATAAAATTCTTTCCGCGAGCAAAACCACGCTTTTGCGCTGCGGGACACAATTTGCCGCACACTTGCGGCTTTTTGTCCTTTGAAACGAACGAGAGGACAAGAAAGTTAAGGCAGAGGGGAAAGTTTCCTCGCACATTTCTTTTCGAACGACACCCCTTCCGTCACGCGCTTTGCGCGTGACACCCACCCCTCAAGGGGTGGGCAAGGGGGGAGTGAGCAAAGAAATGTGCGGAACCGTTCCAAATTACTGCGCGTTGGAAAATCACACTTTTCCATAAGCGCACACAATTTGCCGCACTCTTACGGCTTTTCGTTTTTACGAAGCGATTATCGGGCGGGTAGATAGCGACTACGGAGCAGACAACTTAACCCCTCGCACATTTCTTTGCGCAGTGAGCGAAGCGCGCCGCTTTCGCGGCGCGCTGAGAGAACAAGCAAAGAAATGTGCGAAAAATTTTTACATTTTCTGCAGCAGTTTGAGGTCGATGCCCTTCTCGCCGATCTTGATGATCTCCACCTTAACGGTATCCCCGACGGAGAGAACGTCTTCCACCTTCTCCACGCGGTGGTTGGCGAGCTTGGAGATGTGAATTCTGCCGTCCTTGCCGGGAGCAAACTCGACCCATGCGCCGATCTCGGAGGCGATCCGCACGACCGTGCCGAGGAACATATCCCCCACTTCGGGATCGTGCACGATGCTCTCGATGATCGCCTTCGCGCGCTTGCCCGCTTCGGGATCGCCGTAGGAAGCGATGCACACCGTGCCGTCGTCCTCGATGTCGATCTTGGTGCCCGTTTCGGCAATGATGGAATTGATGACCTTGCCCTGCTTGCCCACGACTTCGCCGATCTTCTCGGGGTCGATGCGCATGAAGATGATACGGGGCGCATATTTGGAGAGCTCGGGAGCGACCTCGGGAACGCATTCGAGCATCTTGCCCAAAATGAACTGTCTGCCCTCATTCGCCTGTTCGATCGCCGTGTGCATGATCTCCTCGGAGATGCCCTTGATCTTGATATCCATCTGAATGGCGGTGATGCCTTTCATCGTTCCCGCGACCTTGAAGTCCATATCGCCGAGGAAGTCCTCAAGCCCCTGAATGTCGGTCATGACGCGGAATTCGCCCGTCTCCTGGTTCTTGATGAGCCCCATGGCGACGCCCGCAACGGGAGCTTTGATGGGAACGCCCGCGTCCATGAGCGCCATCGTGCTGCCGCAGACGGAAGCCATGGAAGAAGAGCCGTTGCTCGACAGAATGTCGTTGACGACGCGGATCGCATAGGGGAATTCTTCCTTGGAGGGAATGACGGGCTCGAGTGCGCGCTCGGCAAGAGCGCCGTGACCGATCTCCCGCCGGCCGGGGCTGCGCAGCGCCTTCGCTTCGCCCGTGCAGTAGCCGGGGAAGTTGTATTGGTGCATATATCTCTTCTCGGTCTCGTCGTCCAAGCCCTCGAGTTTCTGCGCCGCCGCGAGCATATCGAGGGTGCAGGTGGTGAGGGTCTGCGTCTGGCCGCGGGTGAACACCGCCGAGCCGTGTACGCGGGGCAGAACGTGGCGTTCGCACCAGATGGGACGGATATCCTTTAAGCCTCTTCCGTCGGGACGGATCCCGTGATCGAAGATCTTCGCACGGACCTTTTCCTTGGTGAGGTAGTAGATGGAATCGTTGATCTCCCGCGTGTTTTCGGGATAGATGTCCTTGAAGTGTTCGAGGACTTCCGCGCCGACCTGATCCTGTCTTGCCTGACGCTCCTGACGGTCGAAGGTGTCGAGCGCCCAGTCGAGCTTGTCCGAAGCGTAGGCGCGCACTGCCGCGTCGATGTCTTCGGGAATGCGATAAAGTTCGATCTCCTTCTTTTTCTTGCCGACTGCGGGAACGATCTCGTTCTCGATGAAAGCGCAGATCTTCTCGATCTCGTGCTGGCCGAACATGATCGCACCGACCATCTCGTCGTTGGTGACTTCGTTCGCGCCCGCCTCGATCATGAGGATGGCGTCCTTCGTGCCCGCGAGATTGAGGTGGATGGTGCTCTTTTCGCGCTGCTCCGCGTCGGGGTTGATGACATAGTGGCCGTCCACGAGCCCGACGACGACGCTTCCCGTAGGCCCTGCCCACGGAATGTCCGAGATCGCGAGGGCGATGGAAGAGCCGATCATCGCGAGGGGCTCGGGCGCAACGTCGGGTTCAACCGAAAGGGCGGAAGCGGTGACGACTACGTCGTTGAAAAGTCCCTTGGGGAAGAGCGGACGGAGGGGTCTGTCGATGAGACGGGCGGTGAGGATCGCCTTGTCCGAAGCCCTGCCTTCCCTGCGCTTGAAGCCGCCCGGGATCTTGCCGACGGCGTACATCTTCTCCTCATAGTCCACCTGAAGGGGGAAGAAGTCGATGCCGTCGCGCGGGGTGGGCGACATGCACACGTTCACCATGACCGCCGTCTCGCCGCAGCGTACGACGCACGATCCGTTCGTCTGTTCGGCGTACTTGCCCGTTTCCACGGTGACTTCTTTTCCGCCGATCGTAAATTTGAATTCTCTGTAATTTGCTGTCATGATCCTTAACTCCTTGTTCTTTTTCGTCTTGTGCCCACGCCGTCAAACGGCGGGAGCAAATAAAAAGAGGGCGCGGAATGACCCGCCGCCCTTTCTTCTTATTTTCTGAGTTCCAGTGCCGCAACGACCGCACGGTAGCGCTCGATGTCTTTTGCTTTGAGATAATCCAAAAGACCGCGGCGTTTACCGACCATCTTCAAAAGTCCGCGACGGGAATGGTTGTCATGCTTGTGGATCTTGAGGTGCTCGTTGAGGTGATTGATCCGCTCGGTGAGGAGCGCGATCTGCACCTCGGGAGAACCTGTGTCCCCTTCATGCTGTGCGAACTTTGTGATGATTTCCTGCTTTTCCATTTGCATTTATCCTCCTATGGAAGTATTCGCGTGCCGCCAAGAATAGCGTGGAGAGCGCAATTCCTCGCGGACGTCTTTTATAGGATACCATATTCAAGGGGAAATGTCAAAGCATTTTCGCACGGTTTTGGAATTTCTTTTGTCCGCAAATTTGTCTTGCGAGAAATTTCCGTGTACGCGGGGGGCGGGTCGCCCTTGCTGCCACCACCTCAGTCACTTCGTGACAGCTCCTCCTAAGGAGGCGCCGAGAGTAGCGGAACCCCTCAGTCACCTGCGGTGACAGCTTCCCTGTAAGTGACGCCGAGGGCAGAATGACGCCCGCCGCGCATTGTGCGCGGCGGGCGTCGTAAATACGATTACGGGTTACGACATATCACCGGCCTCGACATAATCCGTGGGCGGGGCAATTTCCGCTTCGCCGTAGCCATAGACAACACACCACCATTGCAAAGCCGATTCCGCTTGTCCCGCGGTGGCGGGAAAATCGGTAAAGCCGCATAACCTTCCGTTTTTGAATTTAAGTGCGATCACTCTCTCCGCATACATCCCATGCATTGGATCTGTTTCGCTGAAAAGATAGGCGTTAAGCGTATCATCATATGTAGCCTGCGCAAACTTATCCTTCAAAGAGCGCAACTCCTCGGCTATGACGCCGGGAAGATACCAGAGCATGGTTGACTCATACATCTCTTTGGTACAGCTTCCATGCACCCATTGGGTCAACTGCTCATCTATCGTTTGATAGAATTCGTATTTCCCCTCTTTGTATTCGACGATCTTAGTCGCTCTTAATTTATCGATCGATTCGCCGGGTAGTACTTGTTCGAGCCGCCAGCTCTTTCCCACAAAGGAATAGCTTTGAACGTCAGTATAGAGAGCCGTGCCCTCGTCATAGGTGGCAACATACGCCTTGAAATTATCGAGCGTTTCCTCCGAAAGAGCTTCCTTCCATTCCTCCTCGGTGAGCTTGTCTGAGACGATCGCGGAAACGTCCGTATCCTTGCCGATCTTGTAATAATGGCA
This sequence comes from uncultured Clostridia bacterium, assembly GCA_947629575.1. GTDB lineage: Bacteria > Bacillota > Clostridia > Christensenellales > Borkfalkiaceae > Gallimonas. The sequence continues at coordinate 31,982 of CANREF010000009.1, forward strand.
GACGGTACACTCGCTGTTTGTGAAAGTGTGTGCCGCCTTGTCCGAGATCTCTTCCTTGTGGGCGCACGTCGCCGCGTGCCAATGAGAGTTCTCATCGCTCGTCCACTTTTCCGAGAAAGTGTGGGTATGTTCGCCCTGCGTTCCACCTTGCTGCGTGCCGCCCTCCTGCGTGCCTCCGTTTTCGCCGCAGCCGACGCCGAACCCGCATACGAGCGCGCCCGCAAGCAGCATTGCCAACCAATTTGTCTTTTTCATGCTTCTTCTCCTTTTTCGTTTTGCTTGCATTATTATAGTCCCCAAATTAGAAACTGTCAAGTGAATAATCCCCATTTTTGATATTTTTTGCTTGATATGACGAATCAATTTGCTTCGAGATTAAAGGAACTGATCGAGGAAAGCGGGAAAATGCAGAAGGATATCTGTGCCGAACTGCACATTTCCAAGCAAAAACTTTCCAAGTGGAAAACCTGCTACAATGAGCCGAGCTTGGACGAACTTTGCATGCTTGCGCTGTATTTCGACGTCTCGGCCGATTATTTGCTCGGCATTGTGGACGAAACGGGCGTTCGGGTGAAGGAATAGCCGAGCGCCCCCTTGCTGCCCCTTTTAGGGGAAGTGGCGAACGCAGTGAGCCGAAAGGGTTTTCCCACTCTCGGAGAACCCCTCAGTCACCTACGGTGACAGCTCCCCCGATGGGGGCGCCGAGGGGCAGGTTGTGCGTCATGCTGAGGTGAGGAGCAATTACGCAGTCCGCGAGTGCTCTCCCCGAAGCATCTATTGTCCCCGCGAGATTCTTCGAGGACAGCTCTCGGTTTTCATGGAACATTGCCGCCTACTTCGCACTTCGTGCTCGTGCCGCCCTTGGACATGAAAGAATGCGGGCGGGGCAGGATGACGCGAGGGCGGACTTCGTTCCTCGGGATTCTTCGCTTCGCTCAGGAGGACGCGGGGGCGAACATGGGAAAGCCCTCTCCGCGGAGAGGGCTTTCCCTTTTTGGATAAATCGCATCAGCGCAATTCGGCGCTCAAATTGTGCTGCAAATTGCCCACGATCTTGCCGAAAAATTTCTCCACCGTTTCGGGGGAAAGCGGGCTGTCCGCACATTCGAAGGTGAGCCGAAGCGCCATGCTCTTCTTCCCCTCCCCGAGCTGCTTGCCGCGGTAGACGTCGAACAGTTCCGCCTTCGTCACCGCCTTGCAGGCGTGCAGAATGCACTCCGTCACCTGCGCGCAGGTGATCTCTTCCCCCACCACGACCGCAAGATCGCGCTGTACGCGCTCGAACTTGGGCAGTCCGCGGTAGGTGATGTCCTTTGCAAACTTCCGCGAAAGGGCGGCGTAGTCGAGCTCGGCGAGGTACGCTTTCCGCTCCAATGCCAACCCGTTTGCGATTTCGGGGTGAAGTTCGCCCAAAACGCCGACTTCCTTCTCCCCCATTTTGACGACCGCCGTCACGCCCGGATGAAGATACGGGCGCGTTCCTTTTTCAAAGGAAATGCGCACATCGAACGCCTCGGCGAGCGCTTCCACCGCGCCCTTCAAGTCGAAGAAGTCCCCTTCGCCCCAGAGCCCGAGCACAAGATGCTTGCGCTCCTCGGGAAGCTCTTTGAGCTCCGTAGCTTCACACAGATACACATTTGCGAGCTCGAACAGCCTCCCCTCGTAGTTGCCGCGGCGGACGTTCCGCACGATGTTTTGCAGCATGGAGGGCACAAGGGTCGTCCGCATGACGGACAGATCTTCGCCGATCGGGTTGAGAATTTTAATGGCTCTGCGTTCGGGCGCGTCGGCGGGAAGGCGCAAAAGGTCGAAGTCCTTGGGGGAATAGAAAGAATAGTTGCACGCTTCCATGAATCCCTCGTGCTGTAACGCCTTTTTCGCCTTTTGCTCCTGCGCCTGCGCGGGCGTTCTGCCGCCGTGGGTGACCGTCGCACGTTCCAAAAATGTGGGAACGATATGCTCATATCCGTACATTCTGATGACTTCCTCGGCAAGATCGGGGAAGCCGTCCACATCGTCCCTCCAGAGGGGAACGACGGCGGAAAATTCCTCGCCCTTTTCGTCGATCTCAAAGAAGAGCCGCCCCAAAATGCCGTTCACTTCCTCCTTCGGCACGTGAATCCCGAGCACCCTGTCGAGCGCGGCATAGGAAGTGCGGACGACCTTTTTCGTCATGGGAACGGAGAAGACGTCCGCGCCGTAGTCGGTGGGCGTGCCGCAGCCGAGTTCCTGTACGAGGTGAAGGGCGCGCGCCATGCCGATCTCGGGCGTATAGAGCGGGTCTACCCCCTTTTCAAAGCGGGCGGAGGAATCGCTCCGCTGTCCCAAGCTCCTCGAAGTCTTTCTCACGCTGTCGCGCGCAAAGCTCGCCGCTTCGAAGAAAACTTCATACGTATCCTCTTTTATCTCGCTGTTCAAGCCCCCCATGACCCCCGCGAGCGCAACGGGACGTTCCCCGTCGCAGATGAGCAAATTGTCGGGGCGCAGCGTGAATTCCTTCTCGTCGAGCGTCGTGATCTTCTCCCCTTCCTCTGCGCAGCGTACGATAATTCGATCACCGTGCAGGAATTTTCGGTCAAACGCGTGCATGGGCTGACCCATTTCGAGCAACACATAGTTGGTGATGTCCACGATATTGCTGACCGAGCGAAGCCCCATGAGGGCAAGACGGCGGCGCAGGAAGCGGGGGCTCTTCCCAATCTTCACATCCTTGACATAATGACCGATGTAGCGCGGGCAGAGTTTGGGCTCTTTGACCTCAACGGTGACTTTTACATCCGTTTTTGCGCACCCGTATGAAGTTTCGGGCGCTTTGAGGGGCAATTTGCAGACGGCGGCGACCTCGCGCGCGAGCCCGAAGATGCTCATGCAGTCGGGGCGGTTCGCCGTCACCGCGATGTCGAAAAGATAGTCGTCGATGCCGACGATCGGACGGATGTCCGCGCCGAGGGGAGTGTCCCCGTCGAGGATGAGGATGCCGTTGACTTCCGCGCCCTCATAGAAATCGTCATTGATCCCGAGCTCCTCGCCCGAACAGAACATGCCCTCGGAAGTGACCCCGCGCAGCTTTCCCGTCTTGATTTTTTGCACCCCGCCCTCGTGTTTTACGGTCGCGCCGTCGAGCGCGATGGGCACGATCGCCCCCTCGAACACGTTGGTCGCCGCGGTGACGATCTGTTTCATTCCCCTACCGCCGCAATCGACCCCGCAGACGGTGAGACGGTCCGCGTCGGGGTGCTTTTCGCACTTTACGATCTTCCCCGTATACACCCCCTCGACGTCCTTGCCGAGGTAGGTGAGTTCCTCCACTTCAAAGCCGCAGGAAAAGAGCTTGTCCTTGAGCTCCTCGGCGGGAATCGAAACGTTCACATATTCTTTCAACCAGCTATAAGGCAATAACATATTCTTTCTCCCCCCTTAATCCTTGAACTGTTCGAGGAAACGGACGTCGTTTTCCGTGAGCAGTTTGATATTATTGATGCCGTATTTGAGCATGGCGATGCGCTCGATGCCCATGCCGAACGCAAAGCCCGAGTATTCGTCGGGATCGACCCCGCAATTTTCGAGCACTTTGCGGTTCACCATGCCCGCGCCCAAGACCTCGATCCAGCCCGTTCCCTTGCAGAGGGGACAGCCCTTCCCGCCGCAGGAAGCGCAGCTCACGTCCACCTCGACAGAGGGTTCGGTGAAGGGGAAATAGCTCGGGCGGAGGCGCGTCTTGCTCGTCTCGGAGAACATCTTCTTTGCGAATTCGTCGAGCATTCCCTGAAGATCGCAGAGGGTGATGTGCCTGTCCACGACCAGCCCCTCCATCTGGTGGAACATGGGAGAGTGGGTGGCGTCGTCGTCCGAGCGGAACACTCTGCCCGGGGAGAGAATCTTGATGGGCGGCTTTTTCTTTTCCATGACGCGGATCTGTCCCGCGCTCGTCTGCGTGCGCAGAAGGAACTTCTCGGTGAGATAGAAGGTGTCCTGCATGTCCCGCGCGGGGTGATCGGCGGGAGTGTTCAATGCCGTGAAGTTGTAATAATCGCTCTCGATCTCGGGCCCTTCAAATACCTCGAAGCCCATGCCCGCAAAGAGATCGATGAGCTGATCTTTCACCCGCGTGACGGGGTGCAGCGTTCCCTCCCTGTGCTTTCTGCCCGGCATGGTGACGTCCACGTCCTCGCTTTTGAGCTTTTTTTGGAGCTCCTTTGCCTTGATCTTCTCTTCGAGGGCGGCGAATTTCTCTTCGAGCGCCTCGCGGAGCGCGTTCACCTTTTTGCCGAATGCGGGCCGCGCTTCCTGCGCGAGCTCTTTCATTCCTTTGAGGAGCGCGGTCACCTTGCCCGTGCGGCCGAGGAATTTCATCTTCACTTCATAGAGCGAATGACTGTCCTCCGCCGCTTCCGCTTCCTGCGTCGCTTCCTGCAACAGATCCAAATCTTCTTCCACTTTTTGCCTCCTGTCGGTCATAAAATAAACGCCCTGTCAACCGAAAACGGCTGACAGGGCGTGACAAATTACGCGGTACCACCTGTCTTTGCGCGAAACGCGCCTCGTTGCCCCTTGACGCGGGAAACGGCTCTGCTTAAAGTTCTGTTCGGCAAAGCGGCTCGCGGGGGAATACCGCGCTCCCTTCCCTGAAAGGCCTTTCAGCCGCGGACCTCTCTCTCTGAAAAGGAATTTCGGGCGCGTCTCTTCCGCTTCAAACGCCTGTATGATTATTATAGGCGATTTTATCGGGATTGTCAAATCATTCGCGGGGAAATCTTTCCGCATTTTGAAAAATGAGCGGATATCGGCGAGAACGATCAACGCCCGCCGCGCATAATGCGCGGCGGGCGTTATACATCCGATTTGGCTTAAAACAAGTCGATCTCGACATATTCCGTGGGAAGAGGAATGAGTTCTGCTTCACCATAGCCATGCACAAGGCCGAATTCCACAGGTTTTTCGTCATCGCTCTTGATCCCGAACGCACAAAGCCGCCCGTTTTTGAATTTTAGGGCGAATGTCGTGTTCGCGTATGTCCCGTGCGTATCATCCGTATCGGTGTAAAGATAGGCGTCGAGATCTTCATCATATGTCACTTGCGCAAATTTGTCCTTTAAGGAACGGATCTCCTCGGAAATGGCAGAGGGACCGCCCCAAAGCATCGCCTTGTACGTTTCCTCGCTGCAGGTCGCATGTCCCCATTGGGTCCCCTGCTCATCTAACGTCTGATAGAGTTCATAGTTGCCGTCCTTGTACTCGGCGATCATATAGACCTTTTCGCCGTCCCCGTGGCTTTGATCGCTCATTTCTACCAGCACGTTTTTCCCGATGAACGAATAATATTCGGAAGACATATGTTTCGTTGGATCGCCTTCAAAATCCACTTTGAAGTTTTCGAGCGCTTCTTCGGAAAATGCCGCTTCCCACTCCTCTTCGGTCAGCTTGTCGGAGACAAGCGCAGTGAGGTCGGTACTCTTGTCGACCTTGACATAGTGACAGGTCGTGCATTCGCCGTTTGTGAAAGTGTGCGCCGCCTTATCCGAAGTCTCTTCCTTGTGGTCGCACGTCGCCGCGTGCCAATGAGAGTTCTCATCGCTCGTCCACTCTTCCGCGAAGGTGTGAGTGTGTGCGTCCTGCTCTGTTCCTCCGCTTTCGCCGCAGCCGACGCCGATCCCGCATACGAGCGCGCCCGCAAACAGCATCGCCAACCAATTTGTCTTTTTCATGCTTCTTCTCCTTTTCGCCGCAAAACGGCTTTTCTCTACATTATAGTCATATATATGACTATTGTCAAGAAAATAACATGGATTTATAATAAAATTATGATAAGTTATGCTCCGTTTTGGCGCACGCTCAAGGAGAAAGGCGTTTCGACCTATGCGCTCATTCATCAATACAATATCAGCAGTGCGACCATTGACCGCATAAAGAAGGGAAATGGGATAGGCACTGCCAAGATAGACGACTTCTGCAAGATCTTGCACTGCCGCGTAGAGGATATTATCGAATATATAGAAAAATGACTCCGAACATTCGGGGTCATTTTTTTACATATTTGGAATGACGTGAACCTCAATAGGTGGCGGTAAGGGTGTGAGCGCCGGGGGAAAGGGCGGATTCGCCCGATATGGGGCGGCCGTCCAAGACGGCGTTCTTCGCGCCCGCGGGCAGGCGCAAAATCGCACTCGCGCCTGCGGGAATGACCATACGGTACGTCCAAACTCCCCCATCCAACTTCGAGAAGACCTCGATCTTCCCGCGCACGCTATCATAACTCGCCTCCACGACGGGAACGCGGGCGGACGGCTCGGGAGAGAGCAAGATCTTTTCAAAGCCCGCCTCGGCGGGACGGATGCCCGCCATAGTCTTGAACATCCAGCTCACCACGCAGCCATAGGCGTAATGGTTGAAGGAATTCATCACCTTGTCTGCAAAGCCGTCCTCCGCCGTGTAACTGTTCCAACGCTCCCAGACCGTCGTCGCGCCGTGTTCCACCTGATAGAGCCACGAGGGGCAATCCTCATTCAGAAGAACGGCGTAGGCGACGTCGCTGTGTCCGATTTTTGTGAGGACGTCCAATAAAATTTTAGTCCCAAGGAAGCCCGTGCGCAGTCCGTTTCCGTTGTGCGCCAAGTTTTCGAGCAGCATCTTTTCCGCCCGTTCCTCCTCCTCTTCCTCCAATAGACCGAGCAGGATCGCATGTGCCAGAACGGACTGTTCCCCGCGCACGAGTTTCCCCTCTTTTATATAGCGGCTGCGGAAGAACTCCCGCTCGCGCGCGTAGAGCTCCCCATAGTGGGCGCTCTCCTCCTCTTTTTGCAATACGTGTGCCATTTCCGCCATGAGTTTTGCGTCCCATGCGTAGTAGCAAACGCCCAAGATCTCGCGGATCTCGTCGTCGTTGGATTCATAGGAGAGCCAATCCCCCCAATGGGGCTTGCCGCCCAAGCCACCCGAACCGCCGAGATAACCGTCCACGTAACGGCGCATCGCGTCCCAATTCTCTTCGATGACCGACTTGTCGCCGTACATCTGCCAAAGGATGTGCGGAACGAGCACGCCTGCGTCCGCCCAGCCCGTGCCGCCGTACTGCGAGCCGTGATACTGTCCCGTGGGCGCAACGCCCGAAAAACTGCCGTCCTCGCCCTGCGCGTCCCTCAGACAGACGAGCCAATGTTCCAAAAAACCCTTTACGTCCCCCAAAAAACAGCCCGCTTCGGCGAAGACCTGCGTATCGGCCGTCCAGCCGAGGCGCTCGTCCCGCTGGGGGCAGTCGGTGGGCACGGAGACGTAATTGGAGAGCTGTCCCCAAACGGCGTTCTCCACGAGGCGGTTCAACCGCTTGTCCGACGTTTTCAGCCAACCCGTGCGGCGGGGAACGGAGGAGAGAACTTCCCCCGAGAGCGCATAAAAGCGCACGGGCGCGGTCGCCGTAATTTCCATGTACCGAAACCCGTAGTAGGTGAACGAGGGGTGGTATTCCTCCCTGCCGTTGCCGCTCAAAATATATACCGTTTGCGCTTTTGCCGTGCGCAGGTTGGTGAAATAGACGCTCCCCTCCGCGCCGTCGTTGTTGCGCGCAAAGCTGCCGCCGTCCGTGTTGAGCACTTCGCCGTGGCGGAACGTGACCGCCGTTCCGCGCGCCCCCTCCACGGTAAAGCGTTCCCTGCCCGAAAAGTTCTGCCCGAAGTCCACGACGGCGGTCTCCCCCGCCTCAAGGGTGAAGCCGTCCTCGAAACGGCGGAGAATGTTGACCTTGCCGTAGCCGTTCTCCCCCGCGCCCGTAACGCCGCGGTAGATGTACCCCGAAGCCCGCCGCGTGAGTTCCTTTTTCACGGTGATGTGCGGTCCGCGCCAAGGGTCGATCTCCCCCGAAAATTCGGTATTTTGCAATACGTATTGCCATTTTTCGTCGTCAAACCCCACATACTTCCAATCGTCTTGAATGCGCGCGTCGTACGCATCGCCGTCATAGATATCCCCGCTGCGGTAGGCGCTTTTGCGGGCGCTCTTCCAGGAAAGGTCGGTGCAGACACGCTCCTCTCCGTTCTCAAAGGTGAGGGTGAGCTGTGCCCAAAGTGCCTCCCGTTTGCCGTAGTCCGCGATCCTGCCCGACCACCAGCCGCCCGCAACGACGGCGGAGAGCACGTTTTCCCCCTCGTTGAGAAGGGGCAATATGTCGTATTCCGTATACCGTTTGCGCTTTGCCATCTCCTCCGAGCCCGGCTCGAGCTCGAAATCCCCCACCCGTTTGCCGTTTATAAAGAAAATGTAGCAGCCGAGCGCGGTGACGCGGAGCGCGGCGGAGCGGGGCTTCTGCCCCATTTGAAAGGTTTTGCGGAACACGGGAAGCCCTTCCCCCTCCTCCGCACAGGAAATAAACATGACGTTGTTCATAATTTCTCCTCTTGAAAAATCCCGCGCGGGGCGCGGGACCGATTTTTTATTCCATCCGGATGCGGCGAAGCAAGTTCGCGTTCCCCACCGCCCTGCCGCCGCCGAGCACGACGGACATCTGCGGGTCGGAGGAGATGTGCGCCTCCATTTGCAGTTTCCTTGCTATGTAATCGGGCAAACCCGCCAGCCGCGAGACCCCGCCCGAGAGGTAGACCCCGTTTCTGCCCACCGCCGCGGATACCTCCGCGGGAAGTTTTTGCAGGATGAGTTCGGCGTATTCGACGATCTTGTCGATATAGACGCGGACGGGGAATTCGATATCCGCCGAGGAGACGGACACCGAGCGGGGCTTGCCCGTGGTGATGTCCCTCCCGTTGATGATCGTGGACTGGTTGTCCCCCTCGATGAGGCTTCCCACCATGTTCTTGAGTTTCTCGCTCGTGAGCGAGCCGATCTTCAGGTTGAATTTATCGGCAATGTGATCGATGATATGAATGTCCATATTATTTCCGCCGACATTCATCGAAAGGCCTGCGATCGTGCCGTCGAGCGAAAACGCCGATACCGACGTGACGCCCGCGCCGATGTCGATCGCGAACACGGGGTTGCTCTCGCTCAAAGGAACGTCCTGCCCGAGCGCGCTCAGGAAGGGGCTTTCGGCGAAATTCACGCGGGAGATCCCCGCCTCCTTCGCGACGCGGTATACCTTTTCGCGCGATTCGCTCTTATAGCCGCAGGGCACGCAGAAGAGCGCCTCCACCGAAAACGTCCTGCCCGCCGCCTTTTTCAGAAAATAGCCGAGGAGCGCCGCCGCCAGCTTCTCGGAGACGATCTCCCCCTCGTAGACGGGAAAACACACCTCCGTCTGGTCGGCAGTCTTGCCCAAAAGGCGTTTGGCGTCGTTGCCGAAGGCGCGGATCTCCCCCGTCTCCTTGCTCACGGTGACGCAGGTCGCCTCCGCGAGCACGATGCCGCTGCCGAGCCGATAGATTTTCGTGACCGAAGTCCCGAGATCGATTGCAAGTTTCAGCATAAGTTTCCTTCCTTCAAAAACGCTCCCACAAGTTCCATGGGGAGCCCGATAACGTTGGTATAACTTCCTTCGTAATGAGAGACGAGCGACGGACTGTCCTGTATGCCGTAGGCGCCCGCCTTGTCCATGGGAGCGCCGCTTTCCACATACTCCGCGATGAGATCTTCCCCGAGCGGGAAGAAGGTCACCTTCGTCTCCACGGCGTCCTCAAGACGCATCCCCGGTTTGATGAGGCACACTCCCGTGAACACGGAATGCGTTCTGCCGCTCAAAGCGCGGAGCATCCCGAAGGCGTCCGCCCTGTCCTTCGGCTTTCCGAGTATCTTTCCGTCCAGACAGACCACGGTGTCCGCCCCGAGCACGGCGCGGTCGGGATAGCGGGAGAACACCTCTTCCGCCTTCCCGCAGGCAAAGCGCAGGACGGTTTCGCGGGCGGAAAGCCCCGAGGCGACCTCTTCGAAGTGCGAAGGGATCGTTTCAAAGGGGATATTCCATTGCGCTAAAAGTTCCCGCCGCCGCGGGGAATTGCTGGCAAGTATGAGCTGCATTTGCGAATGGTTTACAAAATTTCGAGATTTTTGCGGAAGGTGCGCTTGAATTCCGCATTCGCCTTCATCGCCTGCGCGATCTCGAGGCTCGCGTCTCCCGCGAGCTCCGTCTTCATGATGACGGAATCGCCCAAGACGTCGCAGTTGACGCCCGTGACGACGCCCAAACCGCTCCTGTCGAGGCTCTCGGCGATGCGCAGAAGAACGCCCAACTTGCGCACGACGTCCATATCCTCTTCGGTGACGATATCCTTGTATCTCGCCCAATCGGCGGGAAGAAGGTCTTCCTTCCTGTGGCAGCCCGCCACGAACGCCGCGAGCACGATCTCCCTGTGCGTAACGCCGTAGATCGCGGAATTCAGGATCATGTAACGGCTGTGCTTTTGATTGTTGTAATAGCGGATCCTGAGCCCGCAGTCGTGCAGGCTCGCCGCCACCTTCAAAACTTTCAGATAAATGCGCGGGAACTTGTGCAGCACCCGAAGCTGTTTGAAAAGCTGGATGGCAAGATGCACCACGTGTTCCACATGCTTTTCATCGCAGTTGTAATACTTCACCAAGGTCGTGAGAGAGTAGCCGAGCACATCGGACAGCGGGCGCTCTTCGGTGACGGGCACCGCCTGATTGAACATGATGCCCTCTCTCAGGCCGCAGCCGCTGATGAGGAACGAGTCGATATGCAGATAGTCGGTAAACGCCTTGATGATGGCAAGAGCGGCGGGCATGATGTCCGCCCGCGTGGGGGAAAGCCCGCGGATGCGTTTGCGCTTTTCCACGTCCAAAACGCGCACCATGTCGTAAATGGAGCGGAAATCTTCGGTGGCGAAAGTATAGTTATGCACGATGTTCAAGGGATACTTGCGCACCATGCGGTTCATCTTGTAGAGGTTGCGGAAAGAGCCGCCCACGCCGATCATCTGCACATCGGGATCGACCTCGGCGAGCCAATCGATCTTCTTGAATTGCTCGGTGAAGAATTCCTCGATCTTCGCCGTCTGTTCCTCGGGCGCGACCCCTTCCTCCGCAAAGAGGTCGGTGAGGGTCACCGCGCCGAAGGGCAGCGTGATGTGCTGCAGCACGCAGCGGCGGTTGTAGTAGACGATCTTGGAACTGCCGCCCCCGATCTCGAGGATGATCCCCTTGGGAACGTCCATCGAATTGATGACCCCGCGGTAGACGAGCGACGCCTCCTCGTCCTCGGAGAGCACCGTCATTCTGAGCCCGCAGGTCGCCTGTATCTCATCGAGGAAGGAGCGTTGGTTTTTGGCGCGGCGGACCGCCGCAGTCGCCACGGCGATGATGCGTTCCACACCCGACGCCTCGCAAAGGCGTTTGAACATCTTGAGCGTTTTAATGGTCTCCGCCACACGCTGCGGCTTCAAAAAGCCGTCCCTGTCCATATCCTGTCCGAGGCGAACGCTCTCCTTGAGCTCGTCCTCGACCATGAAAAAGCCCTCTTTGAACAGATTCACTATGACGAGACGCGCGGAATTTGATCCCAGATCGATAATGCCTATCTTTGCCATGATTGCCGTCCTTATTTTTGCGACGCGAATTTTTTAGGACACTTTTTGGTGACAAACAAACATTCACCCATAATACGCTATGTTACTATTTTAGCACAGGAAAACAGGTTTGTCCATACCCTTTTGGAAAAATTTTTGCCTTTTTTCCCAAAAGTTTTCAAATTTTTTTCTTCTTTTTTTTCAAAGCGAGCGTAAGGGGGAAAACGGACAGCGCGAGAAGGAGAGCTCCGAAGCCCTTTTTCAAGACGGCGGCGGGCAGACGGGAGGCAAGGAGCGCGCCCGCCGCGGAAAAGACGACGGCGGGCAGGATGATGGCGGGAAGTCCCCGCGTGCGCAAAAGCCCCCGCTTTTTGTGCACGGCGAGGGCGAGAACGGACATGGGCAAGAAGGACAGGAGGTTCACCCCCTGCGCGACGGGCTGGCTCACCCCGAGAAAGAGGGTGAGGATCGGAATGAGCAGCGTTCCGCCGCCCATTCCCATGCCGCCGAGAAGTCCTCCGAGCATTCCCGAAAGAAAGAGCAGATAGAACGACATCAGAACAGCATCCTCCAGCCCGCCGCAAGCATCAGAAGGGCAAAGAGGAGGGAAATTGCGCGCACGGGCAGTACGCCAAGCAGTTTCGCGCCGAGAAATCCCCCCGAAAATACGCCGAGCGCCACGGGAACGAGCACGCCGAAGGGGACCAGCCCTCCGAACAGGTAGACAGAACCGCTCACCGCGCAGACGGGCAAAATGACGGCGATCGCCGTTGCGTGGGCGTGCCGCGCCTCCAGCCCTCCCGCCTGCAGCAGCGGCACGGCGAGCATTCCGCCCGCCCCTCCCAGAAGCCCGTTGACCGCGCCGAGCAGAGCGCCCCCCGCGGCAAACTCCAATATCCCCCCTCTCTTTTTCATTTTTTCTCCCCCTCTCTTTACCATTAGAATGAGATATCCCAAAAATTTTTTGCCTTTTTTTGCGTTTTCACTCAGAAATGCTTGCGTAACTTCGCGTTTTACGCTAAAATAAAGACAATTGCTAAGATCGGATCCGGGGCGCGGGCGCAAATACTTCGGCGCGTGCTCCGAAAAAAAACAAAGGGTGTTTTATGGCAAAAATCTATTTGAACGGAAAATGGAAGAAAAAGACGCTTATAGCGCTGTCGCTTTCTCTCGCGGCGACCCTCTCGCTCGGCGCATTCTCCGCCTGCGCTAAGACGGAGACCGGCGGCGAAACGGACGATTCGACGTCTAAGGTCGCGCCGACCGATACGCAGATCCTCAAAAACGGCAACTTCGAATTCTATTCGGACAAGCTCGTGGACGACGTGGACGGAAAGCCTCTCGAAAAGAAGAACATCATCACCTCCTCCTTCGACGGTTGGAGTTTCACTTCGGGCTCTCCCAGCTCCGAGACCAAGTCGGGCATCATCGATACCGCCGATTGGGATTACTTCACCAAGACGGGCGGATATACTTTCCAGACGGTGACAAAGGGCGAGGGCGACGACGAAAAGACCGCCGAGACCTTCGGAAGCATCGAGGAAGCGTATGCCCATTGGACGGATGAGAACGTCTCCGCTTACGACCGTCTCAAGTTCCTCGATTTCTATAAGGACGACATCTCCGCCCTTAAGAGCGACTCGGAAGAAAAGACGCTGTTCAACAAGTACAACTACTCGATCGACTTCGAGGACGTTGAGAAGATCAACGAAGAGGCGGGAGCGGACGGCAAGTTCGAGCTCCACCCCGGCGCTGCCGAGGGCGAAGGAAAGGAGAACGACACGAGCGTCCTCATGATCCACAACATGAAAGAGGCGTCGGGTTCGGACAATGTGAACGGCACGGCGCAGTATTTCACCTCCTCCTCTCTCACCTTGACTGCGGGCACTGCGGCGAAGGTCTCCGTTTGGGTGCGTACCGACAGTCTCCGCCACTGGGGCGTCGATCTCACCCGCAGCGGCGGCGCTTACATCGGCGTGACCCATACCGTCGGCGGCAATACGCTCGACCAGATGCAGATCTACAATATCCACACGGACGGACAGTGGCAGCAGTACACCGTCTATCTGCGCGCGAGCACCTTCGCCACGACGACCTTCCGCATCGTGCTCGGGCTGGGGCAGGGCAACTCTGACGACAAGTATTATATGGTGGACGGCTATGCCTTCTTCGACGACGTGGTATGCGAGCTCATGCCCGGCGATGAGTACGAGACCGCCATCGACGGGGAAAGCGAAACGGTGAAGGAATGCACCGTGGATTCCACCAAGGATGAGAAGCAGTTCGACTACGACAAGTACGGGGAGATCAAAACCTACGGACTTGACCTCTATGCCCCCAACAACGACAGCAGCGATCCTACGACCGTTACCGAAATGCTCGACGGCGCTACCATCGATCTGACGAGCGAAGTTTCGGGCAGCAAAACTTACACCTCCGCCGACAAGGGCGTGGGAAAGGATGCAACGAACGACTACACCGCAGTTGTCGACTACACCGCTCTCAAGGAAAAGGCAACGACTAATTCCTACCTCAAAAAGGTACTCGACAGCGACTTTGAGGGCGAACGTCCCTTCCCCTTCGACAAGGACGGGAAAGTCGTGATGCTCCTCTCCGCGGGCGGCGCGGCGTACACCGCAAAACTCGGCGATATCGAGCTTGAACCCGATCACTACAGACTCATCTCCTTCTTCGTGAAGTCGAGCAAGATCCCGAGCGGGCTGAACGGCGCAGGCGCCATTGTGGTAGACGGCGAGAACAAGACCTACATCTCCCCCTTCGACACCACCACCCTCGCCGATGTGAACATCGACAGCTCCAAGGACGCGAAAGAGTCCCTCAAGGACATCTATAAGGGTTGGACGCAGTGCTTCTTCTTCCTCGAGAACACCACCGATAAGCCGAAGACCTTCCACATCGAACTCACCTACGGCCCTACTTCCATTGTTTCGACGGATAAATTCGACTACGGCGACGGCTATGCGGCATTCACCAACTTCGAGACGAGAACGCTCACCAAAGCCGAATACGGCTATGTGACGACGGGCGACCGCGCCAAGAAGATCTCCCTCACGGGCGGCGTGGAAGAGACCAAGAAGTTCGACTCCGTTGTCGCACCCGACGAAAAGGTCCTCGAGAACGGGCTCGCCGCTCCCGCCAACTACTACGGCGTTCTCGGCGGAAGCGACTACGTGCAGTCCAACGACACGAAAGTTCCCAACCAAAAACCCGACAATGTGCAATCGGGGCTTCTCAATTCCAAATACGCGGCGAACTATTATAGCCAAACGGATGCTTGGAAAACGACGCTCGACAAATTCGCGGGCAATGCAACGGACGGCGACGCTTGGTGGAATTCCCTCTTCGGCAACGCCCGTCAACCCCTCGTGATCGTCAACGGCGAGGCAGCCGCTTGGGGCTACTTCGCAAGCGATACCGAGACGGTCTCCGCCTCCTCCTACCGCAGGATCTCCATGCGCGTGAAGGTCTCCGCGGGCGCAACTGCGAACATCTATCTCACCGACGTCACGGGAGACCTTGAGGGCTCGACCCGCAAACCGCTCTCCATGAGCGTCCCCGCCCTTACCTATTGGTATGACGACGATGGGAACATCTGCGGCAGCGATCCCACCGCCGAGGACTACGACAAGAACGATGCGCAAAAGGGCATCCTGTTCGAGCTTCAAAGCAACGGGCTCTATCTCAACAAGAAAGATCCCACTGATCCAAAATACTATGTGAACCTCGAAAACTATAAGGAAGTAACGAACGACAAGGAAGTAACGAACGACGAGGAAGTCGAGCGCTGGCTTGAGACCAAGGACGGCACCATTGCCTATTATTACAGCAATGAGGAGAAGGCGTACTATCAAGACAGCACTAAGGACCCTAAAAAGCTCGTGTACCAAATCCCCGACGATGTGCCCCGCCGCTATGATTACAGCAAAGACGGCGACGCAGCCGCCCTCGCCGAGACGACCAAGGCACAGATCACCGTGACGGATACCAACGGTCAATGGGAGACCGTAAACTTCTATGTGCACACGGGCGACACCGCCAAGACCTACCGTCTCGAAGTTTGGAGCGGCAGCCGCGACGGTGAAGTCAAGAGCGCGGCGGGAAGTTTCGTCGCCTTCGATAATCTCTCCTCCACCGACGTCTCCTCCAACTTCACCTCCCACCGCGATCTCTTGGTCCAGCAGATCAAGGACAAACTCAACGAAGGCAAGAAGCTGGACGACGAGGGATACCTCGGCAGCGACGATCCCCTTCCCGAAAAGTATGCCCGCTACTACACCTTCACCTTCTTCGACTCACCCAACTATCTCCGTTACGATGAGACGCAGGACAGCGAAGGGTTAGGCGATCCTTACTACTCCTATAAGCAGTCCGACAGAGAGGAACTCCTCGTTTGGCTCTCCTACCGCGACGAGAAGACGGCGAACAGCTATTACTTCATCGACTTCAATGCGACCGATGTGACCGTGGAACGCGATTACCCGCCGCAGGACGACGGAAGCGACACCACCACTTCCGACGACGCTACCGAAAGCGACATGAACATCTGGCTGCTCATCTCCTCGGGAAGCCTCGCGGTCATCCTCGTGCTCGTCATCCTGGCGCTCATCGTAAGACGCATCATGAAGAAGTTCGGCAAGCGCACAAAGGTGAAGGCGCAGAAGGATAAACGCTATCGCCCGAGCAAGAAAGCGCCCGCCGCCACCGCCGAGGACGAAGAGCCCGAAACGGACGAAACGGACAGCGAAGAATAAAAAATATTCGCATATATAAAAAACCGACATTTTTGTCGGTTTTTTTTGTTGCTAAAATTCGCGCGGCGTGATATACTGAAAGTAGAAATGAATCGTGCCACCGGGTGCGGTGAATGCCGAAAGAGCATTCCGATTTGCGTTGACAGGTCTTGGACTTCGGTCTTAGGTAAACGCAGAGCGGGGTGCTCTTTTGCAAAGGAGGAGAGCATGAACGCGGTCAAACAGTTTTTTCGCGACGTAAAACCGATAGAATATGTCATATTCCTCGGCTCTGTGGCGGCGATCCTGCTGTCCTTTTTCCTGACGAAAAACACAGACTATCTGCAACTCACCGCCTCCCTCATCGGCGCGCTCGCGCTCATCCTCGTGGCGAAGGGGAACGTTGCGGGGCAGATCCTCTCCGTCGTCTTCTCCGTCTTCTACGGCGTCGTGGCGTTCTACCGCGCCTATTACGGCGAGATCATCACCTATCTCGGCATGTCCGCCCCCATCGCCGTGCTCGCCGTCGTCACGTGGCTCAAGCACCCATTCCATGGGAATAAGAGCGAGGTCACCGTCAATCACCTCAAGTGGTGGGAATACCCCACGATCCTCGCCATATCTCTCGCCGTCTCCGTCGCCTTCTTCTTCATCCTCAAAGCCCTTGATACCGCAAACCTGTGGTGGAGCACCGTCTCCGTGCTCACAAGTTCCATGGCGATGATCCTCTCCGTCCGCAGAAGCCCCCTCTATGCCTTCGGCTATCTGCTCAACGACGGCGTTCTCATCGTGCTGTGGGCGATCATGCTTCCGCAGGACAGAAGCTGCCTTGCGATGGTCGTCTGCTTCGTTGTCTTCTTCGTCAACGACGTGTATGGGCTCGTAAATTGGCTGCGGCTTCTCAAAAAGCAGGAGGAGATCAACCGCCGGCAGAAGACGGGGGACGGGGCGTCATGCTGAGCGGAAGAGCACTTACGCAGTCCGTTCATGCTCTCCCCGAAGCATCTGATGCTCCCCGCGAGATTCTTCGGGGACAGCTCTCGGTTTTCATGTCACTTGGTCACCTACTTCGCCCTGCGGGCTCGTGCCGCCCTTGGACATGAAAGAATGCGGGTGGGGCAGAATGACGCGGGGAGGTGGGGGGAAGGCTCCTCCTAAGGAGGAGCTGTCGCCGCAGGCGACTGAGGTGGTGAATTGAAGCAAAGGACACCACACCCGCCCCCCTGTGGGGGCACCCTCTCCTTAGGAGAGGGCTTAGCCCACCCCTTCCCCCCGTAGGAGGGGGTGGTTGATCGCCGACACCTTTCGTGGGAGGAAATACGTTTATCAAAAAAGCCGCCTTAGCGGCTTTTTTTATTTGACCTTTCTCAGTCCCTTGGGAAGATGATTCTTCACCGTCCCGCCGACGCATTTCCCGAGCCCGAGCGGGAATTCCTCCACGCAGACGACGCACCAACCCTCCGCAAGTTCCGCTTGAAGGGTCTCGCCGCGGAGATACCGCTCGCTCTCTGCGCGGGTGAGGGAGAGCTTCCGCTTTGCGCCCGTCCCAAACGCCATGGCAAGCGCGTGGGCAGGTTTGAAAATTTTGCCGTCCCACTCGCCGAGCTCCACCCCGAGCCGCAAGATGCTCACCCCCGCAAGATTGGGCATACCCGCGGGCACGAGGTACATCCTCCCGTCCGCGAGGGTATGCAGCGTTCCCTTTAAGGGTTCAAGGAAGAAGTCCTCCCCGAACGCATGAAATGCCCGCTCCGCCTGCGCGTTGCGAACGATCGGGAAGGGTCTTGTGCGCCGCGTTTCGCCCTCTTTCTTTTTTAGAACGGCGCAGAAGTGACCCTCGCCGCGGACAAGGTGCGGATAGAGCTTTTCCTCCTTCACGAGCGCAAATTCACGGTGACGTTTGAGAAAATCCTCCACCTGCCACTCGTCCTCTTCCTCCGCAAAGGTGCAGGTTGAATAGACGATATGCCCGCCCGCGGAAACCATTTCCGCCGCGCAGTCCAATATCTCCCTCTGTCGCGCGGCGCACATCAAAACGTTCTCCTCGCTCCATTCGGGAATGGCGTTCGGCTCTTTCTTGAACATCCCCTCGCCCGAGCAGGGCGCGTCGACGAGAACAAGATCGAAATAAAAGGGAAAGAGGGCGGCGAGGCTGTCGGGCGCGGCGCTTATGACGGCGCAGTTTGCGATCCCCATGCGTTCGACGTTCTGCGATAAGATCTTCGCCCGCGCGTAGTTTACCTCATTCGCGATGAGTACTCCCTCCCCCTTCATGCGGGAAGCGAGCTGCGTCGTCTTTCCGCCCGGCGCGGCGCAGAGATCGAGCACGCGCATTTTGGAACAGTCCGCCGAAAGTTCCCCCACCGCCATCGCCGAGGGCTCTTGCAGATAGTAGAGCCCCGCGAAATGGTATGGATCTGCCCCCGGTTTTTCCTCTTCGGGGTAGAAGCCGTCTTCCGCCCACGGAACACGCCCGCCGAGCGGGAAAGGAGCGCGGCGGCAAAATTCTTCGGCGGAAATTTTCAGAGTATTGACGCGAAGTCCCCTCTGCGGCGGGACTTCGTAAGATGCCAAAAAGGCGGGGAAATCGCTTCCCAGCCTTTCTTTCATTCTTCTTAAAAACGCTGCGGGTAAATTGGGCATCTCTGTTTCTAAATCGTTTCGAGGGCGGATTCGAGCTGTTCGAGGGGAATGAACGCCGCACCCGCGGTGATCGCGTTCTTGGCGCGGGGCTCTTCCTCTTCGCGGGCGATGTAGACATTGCACTCCGTGGGGTGGGAAGTGTACTGCCCGCCCGAGGCGAAGATCGCCTCCACAAGTTTGCGCGAAACGGACACGTCGTCCTCGATGTCCCGCGCGAAGCAGAAGATCTTTCCTTCGAGCGATCCCCCCTTCTTGCGGCGGTTCATGTGCTTATTTACAAAGCGGTAAAATTCCTCGTGCGCCTTCATGTGCGCCTCCCGCTTCTCTTCCTTCTCCGCGTAGTATTCCCTCAACCCTTCCGAAGACGGGGTCTGGATGCGATAGCCGTTGATCCTGCCCGCGCGGATGCGGTATTTCTCCGCAAGTCCTGTTACGTCCGTCCCCTCCCGCTCGCACAGCCTACGGCACACCCGCATGGTGGCATAGGCGTCGTCCACGGCGCGGTGAGGGGTGAATTCCACCCCCAGCTCTTCCGCCATTGCCTGCAAGCCGTACTGCCGCGTAAAGTTCTTCTGCGCGTTCATGTAGAAGAACTGCGTGTCGTGATAGAAGAAGCGGAAGGAGGGAAGTTTGTAACGCTTCGTTTCGAGGTTGAGATAGTTGACGTCGTTGACCGTCGCATGACCGAGGACGATGCAGTCCTTCTCTTCCAAGAGCGCCTTGATGCGGGGATATTCCGCGGGAAAGGTGGGATATTTCTTAAAATCCTCATACTCATAGGGGAGCACGAGACCCTCACGGCCCTTGCGGTCGGTGAGGTGGAATTTCCCGCGCGGATTGAGGAGAATGTCCTCCCGCTCGAGCACGTTGAACTTTTCGTCCGTTAAAACGTACCCGAAGGCGCACATTTTGGCGACGTTCTTATATACGCACGCGCATTCGATGTCAAAAAAAAGATACTTCATGAAACTGCTTTATTGGGGTAGGCCTCTGCCCCCTTTTAAGGGGGCGGGTGGCATGGCGTTTGCCATGACAGGTGGGGGCGCTTCCCAAAATCTGCGCGTTGGAAAATCACACTTTTCCATGCGCTTTAGGCGGCAGGGACCGCCGCAAAAGACACCACCTCAGTCACTCTGTGACAGCTCCTCCTAAGGAGGAGCCCTATGCCCCCTCCGTGGGAGGGGGTGGCACGAGCGAAGCGAGTGACGGGGGTGGGGCGAGTTCCGAAATAATGGCGCGTTGGAAAATCACACTTTTCCATAAGCGCACACAATTTGCCGCACACTTACGGCTTTCCGTTTTTACGAAGCGATTATCGGGCGGGCAGATAGCAACTGCGGAGCAAACAACCTAACCCCTCGCACATTTCTTAGCGAACGACACCCCTTCCGTCACGCGCTTTGCGCGTGACACCCACCCCTCAAGGGGTGGGCAAGGGGGTGGAAGTGAGCAAAGAAATGTGCGAAAAAGAAATGTGCGAAACCTATTTTACTTTGATCTCTTTCGTCCCGCCCATGTAGGGCCAAAGCACTTCGGGGATCTCCACGCTGCCGTCCGCACGGAGATGATTTTCCAAAAACGCGATGAGCATACGCGGCGGAGCGACCACAGTATTGTTCAACGTGTGCGCAAATTCGCTCCCCTTCTCCGTCTTGTAGCGGATCCCGAGCCGTCTTGCCTGCGCGTCCGTGAGGTTGGAACACGACCCCACTTCGAAATATTTCTTCTGGCGGGGAGACCATGCCTCCACGTCGCAGCTGCGGTATTTGAGATCGGCAAGATCTCCCGAGCAGCACTCGAGCTGGCGGACGGGAATGCCCATGGAGACAAACAGCTCCACCGTGTAATTCCACATCCGCTCATACCACATGCAGCTCTCCTCGGGCTTGCAGATGACGATCATCTCCTGCTTCTCGAATTGGTGGATGCGGTAAATGCCCCTCTCCTCGATCCCGTGCGCGCCCTTCTCCTTGCGGAAGCAGGGGGAATAGCTCGTGAGGGTCAACGGGAGCTTACTGCCGTCGATCGTCTGCCCCATGAATCTTCCGATCATGGAATGTTCGCTCGTTCCGATGAGGTAGAGATCCTCCCCCTCGATCTTGTACATCATGCCGTCCATTTCCTCAAAGCTCATCACTCCCGTGACGACGGAGGAGCGGATCATGAAGGGCGGGATGCAATAGGTGAAGCCCTTCCCGATCATGAAGTCCCGCGCATACGCAAGCACCGCGGAGTGGAGGCGGGCGACGTCGCCCGTGAGATAATAGAAGCCCTGACCGCTCGTTCTCCTTGCGCTGTCGATGTCGATCCCGTCGAGCTTTTCAAGGATATCGAGATGATAGGGAATTTCGAAATCGGGGACTTTCGGCTCTAAAAACCGCTGACGTTCAACGTTTTCCGTGTCATCCTTGCCGATGGGCGTGTCGGGAGAGATGATGTTGGGAATGCTCATCATCACCTTTTTGAGCTGCTCACCGACTTCGGGCTCTTCCCGTTCGATCTCGGCAAGGCGGGCGGCGTTTTCGCTTACCTGCGCCTTGACCTGCTCCGCTTCCGCGATCTTTTTCTCCCGCATGAGCAAGCCGATCTGCTTGCTGAGCGTATTGCGGGAAGCGCGCAGGGCGTCCCCTTCCTGCTGCAGGGCGCGCTTCTTCTTGTCGAGAGCGATCGCCTCGTCTACGAGGGGCAGCTTCCTGTCCTGAAATTTCTTTTTGATGTTTTCCCGCACAAGGTCCGGGTCCTTGCGGATGAGTTCAATATCGATCATGCTGACACCTCTCTGTGTTTGTCCATACTTTATTATACATCTTTTTGCGCCCGAATGCAAGGATTTCACCGCGGGGGATTGACTTTTTCCCATCTCGGTTGTATAATAAGGATAGACTGAACCTTGCGAGGTAACTATGCCATCGGATGAAAAGCCTGAGGGCAAGGCAAAAAAGCCCGCAGCCCCTTCCGCAACGCGCAAGCCCGCGTCCAAAAAACGCGCGCCCGTTGCGGCGGAAAAGGAGATCGCGATCGCAGAGACGTCTGCCGCCGTGGAAGAAACTCCCGCGCCCGCACCCGCCCCTGTGCCCGCTTCCGCGCCCTCCGCACCCGCTCCGTCGAGAAGCCGCTCTTTCTTTATGCGCATCCTCGACCGCGGGGGGGCGGAAGATCAAGACAAGAAGGCGCATAAAAAGCTCATGCGGAAATTCCGCCATGCAAAGAACATCCCCTCGGACGCCGAGGTGGAGCGCTTCACTCCGCCCATCGACGAGGGGCTTTCGGAGGAACAAGTCGCAAAGCGAAACGAGCAGTTCCTCTTCAACGACGTCAATAAAAAATACTCCAAATCATATGCGGCGATCCTCATCGGGAATCTGTGCACGGTATTCAACTTCCTGTGCGTCGCCGTCGCCGTTGCGCTCGCGATCGCGGGAGCGGACATCACCCAATTTCTGTTCGTCGTCATCTTTGCCGCCAACCTCGTCATCGGCATCGTGCAGGAGATCCTCGCGAAGAAGCAGATCGACAAGCTCGCCGTGCTCATCTCGGCGACGGTAAAGGTAATGCGGGGGGGCGTAAAAAAAGAGATCCCGATGAAGGAACTCGTCCTCGACGACGTTCTCTTCCTCGAAGCGGGACAGCAAGTTCCCGCAGACTGCATCCTCGCCGAGGGCAACGTGGAACTCAACGAGAGCCTTTTAACGGGCGAATCCGCCGCTGTCAAAAAACAGGAGGGAGATACCCTCTACGCGGGCTCCTTCGTCTCCAGCGGGAGCTGCCTCGTGCGGGCGGATAAGGTCGGCAAGAACACTTACCTCAACCAGCTCACTTCCCGCGCCAAGAAGTATAAGCGCCCGAAGTCGGAGATCATGAACTCCATCCGTCTCTTCATCCGCGTGATCGGCGTGCTCATTCCCGTCGTTGCCGCCCTCATTTTCTGGACGAACTACCATGGCAGCAGCGCCGAAGGCGGTTGGGACAAGATCGCCGAATCCATCCAATACACGGGCGCGGTCATCATCGGCATGATCCCCTCGGGACTGCTCCTGCTCACCTCTCTTGCCATGGCGGTGGGCGTAAGACGGCTCGCCAAGAAGCAGACCCTTGTGCAGGATATGAACTCCCTCGAAATGCTCGCACGGGTGAACGTTCTGTGTCTCGATAAGACGGGCACGATCACCGACGGCAGAATGACGGTGAGCGACTGCATGATCATTGCCAATTATACCGACTATTCCATCGACGAGATCATGGGCAGTATGCTCTCCGCGCTCGAAGACAACAATCAGACGTCCATTGCCCTCTTCAACCGGTTCGGGCACTCGTCCGCTCTCCAGGCCACGGCGACCTTGCCCTTCTCCTCCAAGAGGAAGCTCTCCGCCGTGACCTTCGGCGACGTGGGGACTTTCGTGTTCGGCGCGCCCGAATTCGTGCTTCGCCCCATGTCTCCGCGCATCGAGAGAATTGTAAAACAGTATGCGCAGATGGGCCTTCGCGTGCTCTTGCTCGCCCATTCGCAGGGACAGATCTCGGGAGACAGACTTCCCGCGGCCCTTCGCCCCATGGCGCTCATCACCCTTGCGGACAACGTGCGCCCCGAGGCGATAGAGACCATCAAGTCCTTCAAAGAGAACGATGTCGATATCCGCATCATCTCGGGCGACAATCCCGTCACCGTCTCCGAGGTGGCGCGCAGGGTGGGCGTTGCGAACGCCAATAAATACATCTCCCTCGACGGGCTCACCGACATCGAAGTGGAAAACGTCGCAAACCAATATACCGTGTTCGGGCGGGTCACCCCCGAGCAGAAGGCGATCTTGGTGAGGACGATCAAACGGGAGGGCAATACCGTCGCCATGACGGGGGACGGCGTGAACGACATCCTCGCCCTCAAGGAAGCGGACTGCGCGATCTCGGTCGCCTCGGGCAGCGAAGCCGCGCGGAACGTAAGTCACCTCGTTCTGATGAACAACAACTTCACCAACCTCGACGCGGTGGTGAACGAGGGCAGACGGGTCATCAATAACATCAAAAACAGCGCCTCGCTCTACATCATGAAGACGCTGTTCGTCACCCTGCTCGCCGTCATCTGCGTCATCATGCGCGAGCAGTACTTCTTCACCACAAATAACCTCATTCTGTTTGAGTTCTTTGTGGCGGCGATCCCCTCCTTCGTCATCTCCATCCAGCCGAACACCAGCCGCGTCAAAGGGAAGTTTATCCTATACGTTCTCTCGCGAAGTATCCCGGGGGCGATCACCCTCATTTTGTGCGTGCTCTCCGTCTACTTCGGCAGACAGTTCATCCACGGCTACGGCTTTACTCGGAACTTCCAGCCCATGCTCATCTTGGCGGTGACGTTCGGCGGCGTCGTGATGCTCTACCGCGTTCTGAAACCGCTCAACGTCATTCGCGGAATTCTCTACGGCGGATGCCTCGCAGTGTGCGTCGTCGCGTTGAGTATTCCCGCACTCGGGAACTTCGTCTATTCTGTCCGGGATTCTGCCGGAAACCTTATTCGTAATTGGGAGATGGTAGAGTTCAACCTCTCGCAAATTCTTTACATTCTCGTCGTCATCCTCGCCGCCTTCCCCGTCTCGGGCTGGCTCACTGCCGCCTGTGATTTGATGAATAGCGATTAAAGGTTTCGCACATTTCTTTGCTCACTCCCCCCCTTGCCCACCCCTTGAGGGGTGGGTGTCACGCGCAAAGCGCGTGACGGAAGGGGTGTCGTTCGAAAAGAAAT
>CANREF010000010.1 GCA_947629575.1 uncultured Clostridia bacterium
TGAAAAATCGTTGCCGATGATTTGCCTTTTTGTTTGAAGGGTGGTATAATGGTGGTATAAAAAAGAAAAAACGGAGGACGGTTATGTCTGAAAAGAAGAGCAAGGGGCAGGAGCTTCAGAAGGAGCTCTCCTATAAAAAGCGCAACTACTACGAGACCGCGGATAAGGCCGAAAAGAAGGCGATATTCGACTATGCCGAGGGCTACAAGAATTTCCTCGACGCTGCCAAGACTGAGCGCGAGGCGTGCGATTTCGCCGTTTCATTGGCGAAAGAGAGGGGATTTACCGAATATTGCTTCGGCGATGCGCTGACGGCGGGCGACAAAAAATATTTTGTCAACCGCGGAAAGTCGGTCGTCGTCTTCCGCGTGGGCACGAAGAATATCGAGGAAGACGGGCTTCGCATCATCGCTTCCCATATCGACGCTCCCCGTATCGACATCAAGCAGAATCCGCTCTATGAGGACAGCGGCATGGCGTTTTTCAAGACGCACTACTACGGCGGCATCAAGAAGTACCAATGGACGGCGATCCCGCTCGCCCTTCACGGCGTGATCGTGCTCAAAGACGGCACGAAGCGCACTCTCCGCGTGGGCGAGAGCCCCAAAGACCCCGTGTTCTATATCAACGATCTTCTTCCCCACCTCGGCGGGGAGCAGATGAGCGGGAACGCGGGCAAGCTCATTCAGGGCGAACAGCTCAATGTCGTCGTCGGCGGAATGCCCTATGACGACAAGGAAGTCTCGGATAAGATAAAACTCGGCGTGCTTGCCCTTTTGAACAAGCAGTACGGCATCTGCGAGGAAGACCTTCTCTCCGCCGAACTCTCCGCCGTGCCCGCCTATCCCGCCCGCGACATCGGCTTTGACCGTGCGCTCATCGGCGCATATGGGCATGACGACAGAGTTTGCGCCTATCCCGCCCTTACCGCCGTTTTGGACAACGAGAGCGAACACACGGTGCTCGCGATGCTCGTGGACAAGGAGGAGATCGGCAGCGAGGGGACGACGGGCATCCAATGCAAGGTGTACGAGGACCTCATGGAGGAGATCGCTCTGGCGCTCGGCGCGAATTTCCGCAAAGTCCGTGCGGCCTCCAAGTGCCTCTCTTCGGACGTTACGGCGGCGTACGACCCCAACTTTGCGAGCGTGTATGAACCGATGAATTCGGCGATGCTCTCCTGCGGAACGGCGATGTGCAAGTTCACGGGAGCGCGTGGCAAGAGCGGCAGCAACGACGCCAATGCAGAATTTGTGGGCGAAGTGCGCAGGATGTTCGCAGAGAACGACGTCGTGTGGCAGACCGCGGAACTTGGCAAGGTAGACGCGGGCGGCGGCGGAACGGTCGCCAAATTCATGGCGCAGCTCAATATCGACACCGTAGATCTCGGCGTGCCCGTCATCTCCATGCACGCGCCGTGGGAGCTCGTCTCCAAGGCGGACGTCTACAGCAATTACAAGGCGTTTCTCGCCTTTATGAAGTGATGGAATAGACAGGCTCGGGCTGCGAACGCAACTTCAGAGCAAATTTTAAGGGAGGCAATTTCTTGCCTCCCTTATGTTTTGTCCCGAAGGGGAAACGCAGATCAGAGCGTGCCTGCCCGCGTCCTTCTCCAATAGCCTTGATAGAAGGTCGTGAGCATTCCTGCCGCCTGCCCATCATTGGCAAGAACGTCGTCGTGCCAGCGTCCCATGCCCATACCGCCGTTGGCGTAGGTCGTGCAGAAGTACTGTACGCCCGTTTGACGGTCGTTCACAGCGCCTTCAAAATGCGCCGCCTTGAGCTGGGTACAGCCCGTAAACGCCTGTTCGCCTATCCAATACATCTCCCGAGGGATGAACACGTAGGTGAGCTCGGTGCAGTTCATGAAGGCCTTGGGGCTGATCGTAACTGTCCCTTTCTTCACATTTATCCTGCCGCCCGCCGTGCCGATCTTTTCGTTGTTTGCCGCGATGAGGTGATTGTCGATGTAGAGAAGTCCGTCTTCCGTCCAATTCTCCGCCGTGTTGTAAAACGCCGTGCCGTCGAACGCTCCCTCGCCGATGTAGGTGACGGTATCGGGAATGACGATGTTGGCGAGGTTGGTACAATCCTTGAAGGCATACGCGCCGATGGAAGTGATGTTTTCGGGGATGTGCACGGTGACGAGATCGTCGTTATCGCGGAATGTCCCGGCGGGGATCGCCGTGACTTCGGCGGGGAATTCGGGATTATCGAGCGCCTTTTCGATGTGGAAGTTTTCGACGATGCCGAGGGGGCTCGAATAGTCGTTCCCAAAGACGATGGACAGCCAATCGCGAAGAGCGCCCTGATAGTGCAGATCGCGGATGGGGCTGCAATTTTTGAACGCGTCGTTTCCGACCGACACTACCGTATTCGGGATCGTGAGAGAGGAGATCCCCGTGCAGCCCTCAAAGGCGCTGTTTCCGATGGAGATGGTCTCCGCGGCGACGGTGAATTCTCCGCTGTACTCGGGCTTCACCTTGATGAGATGCTTGCCGATGTAGAGGGCGATCCCGTTCGTCCAGTGGGAGGGAGTATTGTAATGCACCGTGTCGACAAAGGCGTTCGCGCCGATGACGACGAGGCTGTCGGGAATATCCTCGGGCAGGAAATCGAGCCTGTTGTGCATAAAGCCGTTCGCCTCGATGGTGGAAAGTTTGTTCGTTTCACCGAAGGGGAAACTCTCGAGGGCAGTAAAGCTGAATGCGCTGTACCTGATCGTCGTAAGAGCGATCTCGCTCTCGCCCGAGGCAAAACTCACGCTCGTAAGCGATCTGCAATTTCCGAAGGCGCTGTCGCCGATCGTGAGAAGCCCTCTCGGAAGTTCAACCGACTCGACGGAGGTATTATTGTAGAACGCGAATTTTCCGATCTCGCGGACGGGGAAGGTGTTATACGTTTCGGGAATGATGATATGCTTGGCATTCAAAACGTTCTCGTCGCTCTTCACCATGTATGCCGTTCCGCCTGCGATCGCTTCATAGATGAGCCCGTCCGTTTCACAGACGCTGCAGATGTTGCTCTCGCTGAAATCGTGGGGGGCTTTGGAGGTCACTTCACAGCGCTTGCAGTAACTGTCGTGGTGGGTCTCCGTCCGATCCGTGACTTCCCAGAGATGCCCGAGCGCGGGCGCTTCGATCTCGCTGTGGTCATAGCCGCAGGTCTCGCACCACGTTCTCTCGCTCTTGGGGGATTCGCAGGTCTGATCGGTGATCGCCCGATTGAGGCTGCACGGCTGCGTCTCCGAGACGCCGCACCCGGTGCGTCTGCAATAGTGGGAATGGGTCTTTCCGCTCTCGGAAGGCGCCCAGTCGGACCAGTCGTGCATGAGCTGTGAAGTCTCGCCCACGCCGACCGAATAGCCGCAGTCCATACAGATCTTGCCCGTCTTCCCGCCGCTCGTACAGGTCGCGGCGACGCTCAGGTCTAAGAGCTCGCACGGGCGGGATTCCGTTTCGCTGCAATCGGCGCGGCGGCAGGTACGGCTGTGCCAGCCCGCCTTGTTCTCCATCGGCTTCCAGCCGTCCTCGCCGTGTTCTCCGAAGTCGTGCCCGAGCATGGGCAGCACTTGGATATCGTATGCCGTGCAGGTGAGGCAGATGCCCACCGAACGGCCGTTCGCGGTACAGGTCGCGGGCGTCGTCTCATATTTGAATTCGCAAGACCGTATGTCGGCGGCGCCACAGACGGTGCAGAGGCGGCGGTGCTGTTTGTCGCCGATCGATTCGTAGCTGCGCGCCCACTGATGTCCGCTCGCGAGGGTGGGGTCGCCCGTATATTCGCCTCCGCATGTTTTACACACATATTCGGTGTATCCGCCCGCCTGACAAGTGGCGGGAACGATGCGTTTGACATTGCCCGAGCAAGGTCCGCTGATCGTCTCTTCACAACCGCGGCGGATGCAGACGGCGGAGTGGGTCGCTGTCTCGAAGTCGAAGGTATACTGTCCGTAATGATGCCCGAGCGGATCGGTGAAGGAGTCTTCATAGACGTATTTGCAGACGCTGCAAGTGTGGATGTGCTTTCCGCCGCCGGTGCAGGTCGCCTCGACGTGCACTTCGTCGTAGCCGCACAGCTGGTATTCCTCCTCGGAACAGACGGTGCAGATCATGAGGTGCTGCTTTTTGTCCTTTGACATCTCCTTGAGCGTCCACCGGTGGGCGCTGTTCTCCTTTTGGCGAACGGTCTCGGAGGTGTATTTACAGTAGGTACAAGTTTTGCGGATATGTTCGGTGGTGCAGTTGTCCGAAAGAACGGTCGTCTCATAGCTGCACTGTTCGTTGACGGTGGTGCGGCAGGAAGTACAGGTGCGGCTGTGCTGCCCGTTCTCATTGCTCTGCCAGCTCTCGGGGAAGGTGTGCTCCTTCTTCTCCGTTTTATTGTTGTCGTAGTAATATCTGCAATGCTTACAGGTATTGCGGGTATATCCGCCGCTCGTGCAGGTCGCCTCAACGACCTTTTGTTCATAGGAACAGCGCTCGGAGGCGATATGCCCCTTGTCGTTGTTGCAGATGTGGTAGTGGGTGCCGTTCCTGCCGGAGATCCAATTGCCCCAGCTGTGGCCGAGCTGCGGTATTTCTTCGCCCCTGTATTCGTCATGGCATTCGGGGCAGGTGAAGGTCGTGAATCCGCCGCTCGTGCAGGTCGCCGCCGTCTTGACGCCCGTATAGCTGCATTCCGTCCGTTTGATCTTCCCGTCGGGCGCGTCGCACGCGTCGCCGCGGCGGCAGGTCTGCGTATGCGCCCTGTGATCGCCGTCGGGCACGGGTTCGCCGTAGTCGCAGCCGAGGGGCTCGCCGATGGTGCGGCGGGACGCCTCATTGCCGCAGAGGGTACAGGTCTTGGTCTCCACCGCCGCAAGCGCGCAGGTGGGGGAAGTGACATGCTCGTCGAGCACGCAGTTTTCATAGTCTTTGTCGTTGCAGACGGAGCAGGTCTGATAGTGCTGCGACCGCTGCGCGTCGTACACCCATTTTCCGTCGTAGGAATGACCGAGGGAGGGGAGATCGTCTCCGTTCTCCACATGACCGCACACGTCGCAGATGGAACTCACTTTGCCCGCCGCCGTGCAGGTCGGATGAGAGGTCTTATCGACCATGTTGTGCGACTTTTCCTCCTCGCGGAAGGTGCATTCTTCTACGGTACATTCGCGGTAGTGTCCCGTGGGGGTGATGAGATAGCCGCTGAGGGTATGTTCGATCATGGAGATCTCCTGCTCGGTAGCCCCCTTGCAGAGGTCGCAGATCTGCCGCGAAACGCCCGCTTTGTAGCAGGTAGGATCGGTGATCTCGTAGGAGAAGGTCTCGCAGTTTCCCTCCTGCCGCCCCTCTCCGCAGACGGAGCAAAGGCGGTAGTGACCCGTCTTTCCCTCCGCATAGTTCTCTGCGGGAGTCCATTCGGCGGGATAGGTGTGCCCGTTGGCGAGGGTCTCGGCGTCCTTGTACGAATATTGGCAGTCGAGACAGGTATGGGTGGTATAGCCGGCTGTCGTACAAGTCGGCTTCGTGACGTCAGGATCGCCGTAATTGCAGTTCTGCGCGATGACGATCGAACAGGAATTGCAGCGGTGGCTGTGCGTTCCCGGTTCTGCTTCAACGGGCTTCCAGCTGTCGAAGTCGTGCGCGATCATGTCCGTTTCCCGCTCCCGCTTGGTGTAGGAACAGCTCTCCACGGTGCAGGTGAAGGTGGTGTACCCTTTCGCCGTGCAGGTGGGCGCGGTCACCGTCCCGTTGTCGAAGGTGCAATCGCGGACGTCACGGGTATTGCAGCCGTACAGACAGGTGGCGGCGTGGTGTCCCTCGTTATCGGAGAGGTAAGAACCCCAGAGGTGGGGGATCTCGGGAAGGGTCTCCTTGAGATAGGAGTGCTCGCAGACGGTACAGGTCGCGGTCACAGAGCCCGCTGTGGTACAGGTGGCGGGCACGGTGTGATCGGCGAAGATACAATCCTGTTCGTCGCGGTCTTCGCAAGTTTCGCAGAGGCGGTAGTGGACATTGCCCTTTTCTGCGTCATAGATGTATTTTGCGGGATAGGTGTGCCCGAATGCGTCCACGTGATCGCCGGTATAGCTGTCGCTGCAGCGTTCGCAGGTGTAGGTGGTGTAGCCGTCCGTCGTACAGGTGGCGTCCGTCTTTATCGACGAATGCGTGCATTCTTCTACCGAAATGTGGTTGGGATCGTTCTTGCAATGGACGACATGGTGCAGTCTGTCCGTGCTCTT
Organism: uncultured Clostridia bacterium; assembly: GCA_947629575.1. Classification (GTDB taxonomy): domain Bacteria; phylum Bacillota; class Clostridia; order Christensenellales; family Borkfalkiaceae; genus Gallimonas. The sequence goes on from CANREF010000010.1 coordinate 6,224, forward strand.
CTCCACACTGCCATTTACAAAGTCGTGTCCAAGTTTCTCTTCTCCCTCTTCAAAGAGGACATAGTTGCACTTTTCGCAGGTGTGGGTAGTGTAGCCGTTCTCCATGCAGGTGGGCATATGGACGTCGGCTGCGCCGAAGCTGTCCGCGCAGTTCTCGACTTTACGGTGCGTTTCGTCCGTGGGAGCATTGAGACAGATCTTGAAGTGCTGTCCCTGCATATCCGAGGTCCAATCATCGGGATACCGATGCCCGAGCGCTTGAATGGTTTGCACCTTTTCGTATTCGCAGTAGGTACAGATATCTTTGATGTAGCCCGCTTCGGTACAGGTGGCGTCCTTGGTCTCGTGCTCGTCGAAGTTGCAGGGAACGGAGTCGTCGTGTTTTTCACAGCGGGTGCACACTCTCGCGTGCGTACCGTCGTGGTTGGAGGTGCGCCCGCTCCAATCGTGATTGTCTTGGTCGATGTCGATCGTCTTTCTGTTGATGTGTTCGGGATCGTATTCGCAGTGGCAGATCTCTTCGCCCTGTTCGGTACAGGTAGCGGCAAGAACGGTCTCCCATTTGTTGTCCCATTTGTGCGCGTCCGCGTCGATCCCGATCTCTTCCGTCTTGAGGACTTTCTCGCAAAGTTGGCATACTTCGCGCTTGCTCCCGGGAGCCGAGCAGGTCGGCGTGAGGGTGGTCTCCCATCTCGTCTCCACATGCCCCGTGGCGTTGATCACCCAGTCGCCCTCCCGCACTTCTTCGCCCTCCATGAAGTATTTCATGCAATAGGTGCACTGCGAATAGGCATGGTTGCCCGCCTTCTCGCATTCCGCCTTGACGGCTTCATATTCCTCGAAGTTGTGCGCCGTGGAGTCCACTTCGATGACGATATGTTCGCGATGTCCGCATTTGGTACAGTCGTGGTATTTAGAACCCGGCGCGATGCAGGTCGCCTCACGCTCCACGGTGAAGTTGTCTGCGTCGCCGTAGTCATGCCCGGTGGCGGTGAGCACCCATTCGCCGAATTCCGCGGGCTGTTCGCCTAAGCCGTCCGAGAAGAACCTTCCGCAGTGAAGGCATTCCCAGTAATCGCTGTTTCCGTCCTCGGTGCAGCTCACTTCCTTTGCGGGATGAAGTTGGAGAGAGTGGGCGGTGAGGTCGATCTCGATCTGTTCGGTGCGCACATGATCTCCGTTGTGGCGGCAGTAGTACGTTTTGGTACCGGGCTGGGTGCAGGTGGCGGCAAGGGTTATCCTTCCGTCGTCCCAATCGTGCGCGTTTTGCTCGATGGGAACGGATTCCGTTCTGGTATCTTGGCAGTTGTTACAGGTGAAGGTCTTCACGCCCGCTTGAGAGCAGGTCGGCTCTTGGGTGACGTTGCCGTCGTCCCAGCTGTGCCCCGTTGCCTCGACGATCCATTCGTCCCGTTCGATCGTCGTCTTGCCCTCGTCGGAGAAGAACTTCCCGCACAGTTCGCATTCCCAATAGTCGCTGTTCCCGCTCTGGGTGCAGGATTCCTTTACGGCGGCGTGCTTTTGAAGGGAATGTCCATCGGGATCGGCGGAAATAACATCCGTCTTCGTATGTTTGGGGTCGTGACGGCATTGATAGGTGACGAGCCCTTCCTGCGAGCAGGTCGCCTTCAAAGTCACGTTGCCGCCGTCCCATTCGTGCGCGTCCTTATCTATAGAAACGGATTCCGTTCTGGTCTTTTCGCAACGGTTACAGGTGAAAGTCTTCACGCCCTCTTCAGTGCAGGTCGGCGCTTGGGTCACCCTTCCGCCGTCCCAGTCGTGCGCGTTCTCATCGATGGAAACGGATTCCGTCTTGGTCTCTTGGCAGTTGTTACAGGTGAAGGTCTTCACGCCCTCTTCTGTGCAGGTCGGCTCTTGGGTCACCCTTCCGCCGTCCCAGCTGTGTCCCGTCGCTTCGACGATCCATTCGTCCCGCTCGATCGGCGTCTTGCCTTCGTCCGAGAAGAACTTCCCGCACAGCTCGCATTCCCAATAGTCGCTGTTCCCATTCTCTGTGCAGGACGCCTTGACGGCGGCGTGCTTTTGAAGAGAGTGCTTTTGGGGGTCTGCCGGGATGGGTTCGGTCTTTGTCTCGGTGCATCCGGAGCAAGCGAAGGTCCGTATGCCCTCCCGAGAGCAGGTCGGCTCAAGCGTCACCACGCCTTCGTCCCAATCATGGACGTGCGGTTGCTGTTCCTCCTGCGGACCGGACGTCTGTCCTTGGTCGTCCAAAGTGGCAGGTTCGCAAGCCGCGAACGCGAAGAGCCCGCAAAATGCGGCAAGTAAAACAAGGAAGACAGTGAAGTATTTTTTCATATACATCTCCCAAAAAATATTTTTGCGGTCAGGCCGCAAATATCACGGGGAGATTATATCACTTTGTCGAAAAAAGTCAAGATGTTTTCACAATTTATTGCCTACAAAATATTGTATATAGAGCGGTAAAAGAAAAAAGGAAGATCTCTCTCCCTTTGAAAAACGAAAAAACTGTGAGGGCTTTTTTTGTTATACCCCACCGAAGCGGGAACGCGACAGGTGACTCCGACAAAGCTACCTCATGGCACACGCGCGGCTCCGTTTAGTGCTGCTGTATCCCTACCCTGACACGGTTCGCGGACGCACGTTGCATGAGACCTTGTTATCAACATTCCTTATCGCGTGCAGCCTTCCATAGGATATACCGAGAAAAGCGTTCGGCTCTGCTATAGCGGATTGCAGATACAGGGCACCGCTAACTCCCCACCTATCACAGCAAGATACAGTATACCGCAATCGCACAAATTTTGCAACCGATTTTGCAAAAGAATTTCTCAAGTGCGGTTGAGCAGGGAGACGGAGAGCGTTTCGAGCTGTTTGAGCGCAAATTCCTTGGCGGCGGGCTTCAAGGTGCGGAAGAGCCGCACGAGCTCGCGCTCGTCCTGCGTGAGCGCATAGGGAAGGGGCGCGTCCTCTCTTCCCGCTAAATAGTCGAGCGTGCACTCGAAATAATCCGCATAGGCGATGAGACTGTACAGATTGGGATCGTGGGAACGCTCATAAGCCGCTACCGTCGTCTGCCCGATGTGAAGCGCCTTGGCAAGTTCCGTCTGCGTCAGACCGTTCTCCGTGCGCAGCATTTTCAACCGTTCATTCACCGTTATCTTTTCCATGCCCCCATTTTAGCACTTTCGTGCTAAAATGGGGGCATATTATGAATAAATTGTCATAATGCCGCTTCGCTCTCGCGACAACGGTCACCGTCCGAGCGCTGCTTCGGGCGGCAGGGTTCAATCCTTCTTTTTTATGAGGAGGGCGAGGAAGGGGAGAAGGAACACCGTTCCGCTCATCCCGCCGCAGCCGCCCGCCTCTTCCTGCGGGGTTTCGGGCGCAGGCTCCTCGGGTGTGGGAGGGTCGGGCTCTGCGGGCGTGGAGGGTTCGGACGGTTCCTGCGCCGTCACCGTGACGGTAATGGGACGGGATGCGACGGAATAGGTCTTGTCGTAGCAATACAGGAGTACGGCGCGGTACTGCCCCGCGGCGGCGGGGAGATAGCCCGCATCGGTCTCGGTAAACGTGCCTTCGGGGAAGAGCAGGGAGCAGTCCGCCTCAAATTCATTCGCCGCAGTCAGCACGCGCGCACGGGGGCGGAAGGCCTTGCCCGCTTCCGCGGTGAAGTCCTCTGCTTCCACGCGCAGAGGAAGTTCTGGCACGAGGGAGGGGTCGTCGATCGTGAGGGAAGTCATTCCGTAGAGGAAGTGCCGAAGGTAGGCGTTGTTTGTGAACGTCCAGCCGTTGGAGGCGATCCCGCGGTGGCGCGCAACGGCGATGTACTGTTTATAGAGGTAGGTGTAGGTACAGTGATTGCTCTTTCCAAGCGCGGCAAATTCACTCACCGTCTTGTCGAGCGCATCATAGATGTCTCGCGTGTCGAAGTTGCCGTAGAGCTGTCCTGTGGGGATCTGCGGCATCAGTTGCTGCGATTTTTGCAGAACGTTCGCAAAAAAACTGATAAACACGACTTTCCCCGTCATGTGATATTTGTCCACGAGCTCTTTGACGTAGGGCACGAGTTCCTCGCTGTTCGCCTTATATTCTATGTAGTGCACGGCGTCGCTCTGCGCAAGCGCCGCGAACATGTCCTCCAAAGTGGGGATCTCCGCTGTCGCTCCGTTCGTCCCTATCAAATGATACTGCTTGATCTCGGCGAGGGTCATCTGCGCGACCTTTCCCGTGCCGTTTGTCGTCGTGGAAATGTCGTCGTCATGCATGACGACTACCTGTTTGTCTTTGGTGAGATGAACGTCGTATTCCACCGATTCCACACCCTGCTCTATGGCGTGGCGAACCGCCTCCACCGAGTTCTCGGGGAATGTCCCGCTCGACCCGCGATGCCCGATGAGGAAGGAAGCGTCGAAGACCGTCCTCTGCGGAAAGTACGAATAGACGGCGTAAGCCTCGGCGGGAGAGGTGGTGAGGATGCCCGTGTGGTTTTCATAGAGGGCTTCGTAGATCTCCTCCTCGCCCTCTGCCGCCGTCCACGAGAAGATCTGCAAATTTTTCAGCCTGCGGTTTTCGGAATATCCGAACGTGGGAAGGTCGGAGAGAATGATCTTGGCATGGGCCTCCGTCGCTGCCGCGCTCGCCTCTTCCACGGTGGGGGAAGTCCCGCGGACGTCGTAGATCCCGAGCGTGTAGCGGGGAGACGCGGCCTTATTGAGGAGCGCGGGGTCGGAGGAGAGGGCAAAGAGGTCCTTTGTCTTTGAATCCTCGCACCACGCGGCAAAGGCGTCCGCTTGCACGCCGTTTTGGATGCGCACCGCCGCGGCGCAGCTGTCGCCGAGACGGGAGAGCGTCTCTTCCAAGGGAAAAGGCTTTTGGCTGAGAACGACGTTGAGGGAATCGTCCACCGTCAGAACGGCAACGGACGGGGGCGTCTCGCCCGTAAAGAGCGCGAGATCTTCCTCTTTTTCAAGCGGCGTGAGCACCGTGGGAGCATTGATGAGCCCCGTATCGCTTTCATAGATGCGCGCATAGCCGTCTTCTGCGCCCGCTGCGGACACGGCGGCAGGGGGAAGGAGGAGACAGGCGGCGGCAAACAGTGACAAGATCCGTTTAAATTTCATAAATTTCTCCTTGTTTTTCTTGATTATACAATAAAGCGCGTTCCCTTTCGAGGGGGAAGAGCGGTAAAACGCTTTCCGAACGCTTGTCAATTTCCCCGAAAGGTGGTAAAATAAGAAAAAAGCACAAGGAGATCTCCTTATGGCAAACTGTACGCACGACTGCTCCACTTGCAGTTCCGATTGCGGTACGCGGAACAAGCAATCGTTTATCAAGCCGCTCGGCAAGGGTTCCCGTGTGAAACGGGTCATCGCCGTTGCGAGCGGAAAGGGGGGAGTGGGGAAATCGCTCACGGCGTCCCTGCTCGCCGTCCGTGCCGCCGCGCGCGGGTTCAAGACCGCCCTTCTCGACGCCGACATCACAGGCCCTTCCGTTCCGAAACTCTTCGGCATCCACGGCCTTGCAACGGGCGAGGACGGCGCGATCCAACCCTTAAACAGCAAACGGGGGATCAAGATCATGTCGATGAACTGCCTTTTGGAGGGGGAAGAAGACCCCGTGGTGTGGCGGGGCGCGCTCATCGCGGGAGCTTGCCTCCAATTCTGGACGGACGTCGTATGGGGGGACATCGACATCATGTTCATCGATATGCCTCCCGGAACGGGGGATGTACCGCTGTCGGTATTCCAGAGTATCCCGCTTTCGGGCATCGTGATCGTCACGACCCCGCAGGATCTCGTGGAGACCATCGTCGGCAAGGCGGTGAACATGGCAAAACTCATGAACGTGCCCATTTTGGGGCTCGTGGAGAACATGAGCTTTTTGAAGTGTCCCGACTGCGGCAGAGAGATCGAGCTGTTCGGGAAGAGCAAAGCGGAAGCGCTCGGGAAGAAATACGGCGTTTCGGCTGTGGCGAAGATCCCCATCGACCCCGCGCTCGCTTCCCTTGCGGACGGCGGCAGGATCGAGGAAGCGGACACCGACCCGCTCGCCGGGATCTTTGCTAAGATCGAACATTCCCGCGTGATCGGAGACTATTTGAAATAGGGGACTTAAAAGCCGCCCGAAGCAATGCAATGGATATGATTTCGGTGGAACAGATCAAGAAGAACATCGCCGAGGCGATCGCACGAAGCGGCATTCCGCAAACGGAGCTTGCAAGAAAACTGTCGGTGTCGCAATCGTGTATCGCCCATTATGCAAGAGGGGATATCCTGCCCTCGCTGGATACCTTTGCAAAGCTCTGTGCACTATTGGATGAAGACCCGTCCTACCTCTTGGGCTTGCAGAGATAGCGAAAACGGAATGAAATGACTTCAAAATATGAAAAATGCCGTTCGGAAGCCGAACGGCATTTTTGAATGTCGAATGAAAATTACTTCTTATCGTTTTCGCCGCTTTCCACGATGACGGTGGTCGCTGCCCAGCGCTTGATGGAAGCGAGCGCGCTCTCCGCCTGGGAACGGGAGGAATAGGTCGAGCTCGTGGCGAGCAGACCGCCGCGCGCGTTGAGCACCTGTACCTGCTCGTCGCCGTTCTTGTGTTCGGTGATCTCCAATCTTCCCGCGGCAATGTTATCCTGATAGGTCTTGATGCCCGATTTCGCACTCGAAAGGGAGGCATAAGCCGTGGGGCTCTCCAGCATGACCTGACCGTTGGGAGCGATGAGGCTGAGCCAATATTTGCCCTTTACATTCTCGATGACCCACTTGCCTGTAGCGCCCGCCGCTTCCTTCTTTGCGGGAGCTGCCTTAGGCTCGGGCTTCTTTGCGGGAGTGGCTTTTGTCTCGGGCTTCTTTGCGGGAGTTGCCTTGGGTTCGGGCTTCTTTGCAGGAGCCGCTTTTGTCTCGGGTTTCTTTGTCTCGGGTTTCTTTTCCTGTTTCATTTCTTCCTCCTGATTCTCCGCGACGGGCGCGTTCGTTTTGGATTTTTGATCGGGCTGCCGCTTGTCTTCCTTTACGGCAACGAATATGAACGGAGGTTTCTCCTCTCCGTCCTCTGCCGCAGCGGGCTGAGGCTGCTCGGGAACGGGTTCGGGAGCGGACTCCGTCTGTTCCGCTACAGGTTCTGCGGCGGGCTCTGTCTGCTCCGCTACGGGTTCTGCGGCGGGCTGCGGCTGCTCGGACGGCTCGGGAGCGGGCTCTGTCTGTTCCGCCACGGGTTCTGCGGCGGCCTGAGGCTGCTCGGACGGCTCGGGAAGGGCTTCCGTTTCAGTCGCTTTTTCGGCATTCGCTTTTCGCTTCTTTGACCGCGCTATTTCGGTCGCAAGAAGGACGATGAGAATGATCACCATCACGAGGATGACCGCAAGCACTATGGTGAGCGGCCAGTTGGCTTTCAGATACGCAAGGACCTCTTTCATAATTTCCGTCTCCCTTGTAAATTATGTTCAGTATAGCACAAAAATTGACTTATGTCAATCCATTGACAAATTTTTTTATTTGCGATATTATAAAAATATGAAAAAGATCGCAGTGATCGGCGGCGGCGCGGCGGGAATGGTCTGCGCCGTCATGCTTGCGCGGCAGGGCGCCCGCGTCCTTCTTTTGGAACGGGGCCCGCGCCTTGGCAGAAAACTCTCGGCGAGCGGGAACGGACAGGGCAATCTCACGAACGTGCACATGGGAGCGGAACACTATTTTTCGGACGACGGGGAAAAAGTCGCCCGTGCGCTTGCGCGCTTTTCGGAGAAAGATACCGTGCGCTTTTTCGAGGGGCTCGGCGGGCTCTTCCTTCCCGATGAGCGGGGAAGGGTCTACCCCGCGGGGCGGCAGGCGTCCGCGGTGACCGACCTCTTGCGCGCGGAACTTTCCCGCCTCGGCGTAGAGGTCGTGACGGATGCGCAGGTGCGAAAACTTGCATACGGGTCTGCATTTACGCTCACATGCGCCCAAAAAAGTTACGAGGCGGAACGGGCCGTGCTGTGTGCGGGCGGGAAGGCCGCGCCCAATTTCGGAACGGACGGAACTGCCTACGCGCTCGCGGAGGGGTTCGGCCATTCCGTTCTGCCCTGCTCTCCCGTCTTGGTGCAGCTCCGCTGTCCGCCGCAGGCGGTGAGGGGGCTCAAAGGCATCCGCACCGATGCGGAGATCAAGGTCCTCCGCGGCGGGAGGGAGCTCTTCCGTGGGCGGGGAGACGTGCTCTTTACCGAGAGCGGCGTCTCGGGCGACGCCGTGTTCCGCGCCTCGTCCTATGCGAAGGAAGGGGATACCCTCTCCATAGATTTTTTGCCCGCAGTGAGCCGTGAGCGGCTGCGGGAGGCGATATTACGCAATACGGGAGAAGAAAAACTGCTCTGCATCGTCAACAATGGGCTGGGCAGAATGCTTCTGAAACGGGCGGCGGGGGACGAAGAAAAGCTGCTCTCCCTGCTGAAAGCCTTCCCGCTGGAGGTGACGGGCACGCTCGGGTTCGCCTATGCGCAGGCGACGCGGGGCGGAGTTCCCCTCTCCGAGACGGACGAAAATTTGCAGAGCGTCTTTCAAAAGGGGCTCTTCTTTGCGGGGGAGATCTTAAACGTGGACGGCGAATGCGGCGGATATAACTTGCAGTGGGCGTTCACTTCGGCTTATCTTGCCGCGGAGGGGGCGCTGTCATGATCTTCGAATGTTCCCTCTCTCCCGACCGCTCCGAGCGCGAGCTGCTCTCCCTCTGCGAGAAGAAGTTGAGAGCGCCCTGCCGCTATTTCCGCATCTTGAGGAAGTCGCTCGACGCCCGCGACAAGCGCAATATCCGCTGGGTGTACACCGTGGAATGCGACAGCCGTGTACAAAAAAAGCAGGAACGTTGCTTAAAAATCATAACAAAACCCATGCCGCGGGTGTTTATCGCGGGCGCAGGGCCCGCGGGGCTGTTCTGCGCCGTTCGGCTCGTGCGGCACGGCATTACGCCCACCCTGCTCGAGCGGGGCAGACCGGTGGAGGAGCGGGCGCAGGACGCGGAGCGCTTCTTCCGCACGGGCGTTCTCGACAGGGACAGCAATGTGCAGTTCGGCGAAGGGGGCGCGGGGACTTTTTCGGACGGAAAACTCAATACGCAGACCAATTCCCCGCTCAATCGGGAGGTGATAGACACTTTTCTCGAATTCGGCGCGCCCGAGGAGATCGGCTATCTCGGCAAGCCGCACATCGGCAGCGACAGGCTGCGGGAGGTCGTGGCGAACATGCGCCGTTTTTTACTCGAACGGGGAGCGCACATCGAATATTCTGCAAAACTCGGCGACGTGCGCTTTGAAAACGGCTCTCTGTCCGAGATCTGCGTGAACGGGCAATGGCGGGAAGCGGACTTGCTCGTGCTCGCGGTGGGGCACAGCGCGCGGGATACCTTCGAAATGCTCCTTGCGCGCGGATTCCCCCTCGAGCAGAAGGAATTCGCCGTGGGCGTCCGCATAGAGCATCTGCAGGAAAATATCTCGAAAAGTCAATACGGGCCGCAATTTTCCCTGCTTCCGCCCGCCGATTACAAGCTCGTTTCGCACGCGAGCGAGCGCGCCGCCTTCACCTTCTGCATGTGTCCCGGGGGCGTGGTCATTCCCGTGGCGTCCGAGGAGGGCGGCGTCGTCACCAACGGCATGAGCAACTTCGCGCGGGAGGGGAAGAACGCCAATTCCGCGCTCGTCGTGCAGGTGCGGCGGGGGGACTTCGGGAGCGAACACCCGCTTGCGGGGGTCGAATTCCAGCGGAAGTTGGAGCGGGCTGCGTTCGCGGCGGCGGGGGACTACCGTGCGCCCGTGCAGCTTGTGGGAGATTTTTTGGCGGGAAGGGAGAGTTCCCGCTTCGGCGAGGTGCTGCCGACCTATGCCCGCGGCACTGTTTTTGCGGATATGGAGGCCCTTTTCCCCGCCTATATCACGGACGCCATGAGAACGGCGATCCCCGATATGGACAGGCGGCTCAGAGGGTTCGCCTGTCCCGACGGCATTCTCACGGGGGTGGAATCGCGGACGAGCTCGCCCGTTCGGATCGTGCGGGGCGAAGACTTGCAGGCGGTGGGGAAAGCTGGGGTGTACCCTTGCGGCGAGGGCTGCGGTTATGCGGGCGGGATCACTTCCGCCGCTGCCGACGGGCTTCGCGTCGCCTCGGCGATCGCCGAAAGATACATGTAGAGTAAGGAAAACGCCGTCCCGAAGGGGCGGCGTATCATTCTTTCCGATCGTTCTTTTTGAGGCGCACGAATTTCTCATTGAGACGGGTAAACATGTCCATGAGTTCGGGATCGTAACTCAGTACAAATTCCTTGGCGTGGGCGGGAAGATTTTCGATTTTCTCGGAAAGTTCCCTGTCCTTTTCATACTCCGTAATGTCGTGATAGAAGAACTCTTCGGGGGTGCTATGGCACGCTTCGATGATTTTGAAAAGTACTTCGAGGCTCGGCAGGAAGTCCTTCTTGCTCTCCAAGCGGTTGATATAGTTCGGGTTCATGCCTATCGCATAGGAGAGCGCTTTCTGCGTGAGTTTCGCCCGCACCCGAATGTAGCCGATCCTTGCGATGATGTCTGTTTTCTCCATGAAAAGCCCCCTTGCATATTGATGATTTTATTATAGAGCATCGGGCGCGCCGCATGGGGTAGGCTGCACTTGGCAACATCGTGTAGTATGTCCATTTTTTTGGATGGAATAAACATATTTCTTGGTAAAATCTTGACAATTCCCCGCAGCATGTGTATAATGTACCATGTATATCACCCTAAAAGGAGATTTCATATGAAAAAGAAAGGGTTTTTGATCGGCATGGTTTTATCGCTTGCGGTATGTCTCTGCCTTGCGCTCTTGTGCGCCTGCAGCGAGACGGGAACGAACGCGGGAGAAACGTCCAAGCAGCGGGAAGTTTACAATGCCTATGTCGCCTATGCGACCGCCGCGGGAGACGACGTTCTCTCCTATGAGGAATGGCTCGAAAGCATTCGCGGCAAGGACGGCGTTGACGGCAAAGACGGGAAAGACGGAATTGACGGGAAAGACGGCTTAGACGGGCAAAACGGCAAAGACGGCACGAACGGGCAAGACGGAAAGAGTGCCTATGACATTTGGAAAGAGAACGGACACAGCGGCTCGGAAGCCGAATTTCTCGAATGGTTAAAGGGAGAGAAAGGCGAAACGGGCGAGCAGGGTGCGCAGGGTCAAAAAGGCGACGACGGCGCAGACGGACAGGACGGGAAAGACGGACAGAACGGCACGAACGGACAAGACGGAAAGAGCGCCTACGATATTTGGAAAGAGAACGGACACAGCGGCACGGAAGCCGAATTTCTCGAATGGTTAAAGGGCGAGAAAGGCGATACAGGCACGGCAGGTGCGCAGGGGCAGAAAGGCGACAACGGCGCTGACGGGCTTTCTGCGTTTGATCTCTTTAAGAAATATTATCCCTACTATCAAGGCACTGAAAAAGATTGGATCGATGATTTGATGTACGATAATCTTACGGTCTTTACAATTACATTCAAGTCCGAGGTGGCGGAAGATATTTTGCGTTATGCTTTCATCGGACAGGATCTGCTCGATATTCCCGAAGTCCCCGAAAAAGAGGGACAGGCGAGTGCAAAATGGGACAGAGAGGATTTTACAAACATCACTTCCGATATCGAAGTCCACGCCGTCTACACGATGAAGGAACTCACCGTGACTTTCCATAACGAATACACCGAGGAAGAGGACGTGACGAGAACGGTGCAGTACGGGCAGGCAGTCGAAGATGTCCCGACAATTAAGGAGAAAACAGACCAACTTGCCTATTGGGACGTAAAAGACTTCTCCCGTATTACCGAAAACATGACGGTGAACGCCGTGTATGAAACAGAAGGACTTGCCTTTACCCTCATCAACAATCAACAGGAATATCGCGTATCCGCGGGAACAATGAGTAAGGAAACCGAGGAGCTGTTTATCCCCGCCGTACATGACGAAAAGCCCGTCACGGTCATCGCGGAAAATGCGTTTGAAGCTCTTAATCCAAGTTATCGGTTCAAACTTGCACATCTTCCCGAAAGCATTACGGAGATCCGTGCTTCTGCATTTGAATCTTGTGGGCTACAGAGTATTAATATTCCGAGCGGAGTGACAAAAATAGCGCCCTATACATTTCGAGATTGTGGTTCTTTGACAGCCGTGGAAATGCCGAGCGTAACAACGATTGACGAGCAGGCATTCAATAGGTGTTCACATCTGACCACTGTGAAAATGCCAAACGTGACAACGATTGAAAGTCAGGCGTTCCGCGAATGTACAAATCTGATTACTTTGGAAATGCCAAATGTGACAACGATTGAAAGTCAGGCTTTTGGTTGGTGCTCAAATCTGTTAAGCGTAGAAATGTCGCAAGTAACATCGATTGGGAACTATGCCTTTTCAAGTTGCACTTCTTTGGAGCATATCGAAATCCCGAGCGGTGTATCGAAACTGGATTATTGCTTATTTGACGGTTGTACTTCTTTGAAATATGTCATTCTGCCGAGCGGAATTACCTCTATAGAAGTGGATATTTTCAAAGGTTGCACCGTTTTTGAGGCGATTTACTTTAAGGGCGATGCAAACACTTGGGCGGCGTTGGAAAAGAGTTGGGCGGGCGAAGTATTCAACGACGCAAAGGTCTATTACTACGCAGACCCCATGCCCGAAGAGAATGAGGGCGACTATTGGCACTATGACGCGGACGATAAAATGCCCGTCGTCTGGAAAAAGCAGTCATAACCCTTGTAAAACTTTCGGTGAAAAAATTTCGTCGAAAGTTACAAAAGTCAGAAAAGTAGGCGCGGAGAGCAAAACTTCCGCGCCTTTGCGTTTATAATTGGAACACGCCACGAATTTTAAGTACAGAAAAACTCCCCTCGCTAACGAAGAGAGTTTTCCTGAGAGAATATGAAAAAATTGTGGAGTATGGACGTTTTCCAAAGAACGTCTCCAATATACACTGCGAAAGTGTATATTGTGTGATGAACGGATTAAAATCAGGAAAAGATTTTCCCCCGAAGCCTTTACAGCATCACCGTTTCGTATTCGTTGGTGTGCTTTCCCGTAAGGACATTGTAAAGATCGTTGGCGCGGACGTCCGCCTCATAACAGGCAAGGGCGTCCTTTTTGAGCGAGGCGCAGTCGCTCTTGCGCACCAAAAGGGGAAAACTTCCCTTGGCAAGTTCGCCCAAGATCGTTCCCTGCTCCTTGAGCCGCACGCAGAGCACATTGCAGTAGAGGGGAGATTCGAGAAAGGTCCTCACATCCTTTCGCTCAACGCCCAAAAAGTTCTGTAACAGAATGCGCTTGAGCCGCGAGAGGGTGTACCGTTTGGAGACGATTTTCGAGAGCAGACCGTCGTAATCGGGATTGCTCCTCGCCATGCTGCGCAGGCGGTTTTCGAGCCCTTCCGAACAGTCGGGGCACTTCATCACTTCCTCGGATTCATTTTCGAGCAGGGCGCACAGCGCCGCCTGTTTGAAGGGGGGCTCTCTGTGATCTGCAAGGTCGGCATAGACGTCTTTCGGCAAATTCCCCTTCAGCGCTTTTGCCGCCTTCTTAGAGCCGTCTTTGAGCGCTTCCCTCAGAGCGCTCGCCGAGGAAAAATCTTTGAACAGAGCCGTGTCGGCATAGCCGCCTCCCACCCGCGGAATGGGGAGAGGCTCTATCTCCGCGCCCGAGGAGAGGAGCGCACGGCAATATTCCACCCCCAAAATATTGTTGGGGGAAGTGAGCAACGCTTCGTCGATGTCGGTATTCAGCTGCAAAACGGCGGACGTCCTCGCTTTGACATAGGAAGTGCCGTCCTTCATGTTCTCCTTGAGAAGGGCTTTGAACTGCTTATCCTCCGAAAGGGTCGCCCTTGCCGCGCGCAGGAAATCCTCCTTCGTGCCGCTCTCGCAGCCGAAGGCGAGCGCCTTCACCGAGGGAAGGGAGGAGAGGATATGTACAGCTCCCCCCGCGAACAGCTCGGCGGGGGAGACGGCGAACGGTGTGGGAAGTTCCAAAACGACGTCCGCACCGTTTTCCACCGCATGGCGCGCTCGCTCGTATTTGTGGAGCACCGCCATGTCTCCCCGCTGGGTGAAGTTCCCGCTCATAAGGCAGAGGATCTTATCGCATCCGCTCAGTTTTCTTATCTGTTCAAACTGATATTTGTGCCCGTTGTGGAAGGGGTTGTATTCGCAAATGACCGCACAAAATTTCATCTTTTTTCCCGCTTGTCCTTTACAATTTCCCGCGAAAGGTGTATAATGTCGGGGAAATTATTTCCCCGCCTTCATTATACACGAATTTCGGGGAAAAATAAAGCATTTCGGAGTAAATTTATTATGGCATCATTCATGGACAAAGTGAAGGACTTCGGCAGAAAGATCTCGGAGAGCGGCACGATCGTCGAGGAGATCAAGAAGAAGGCGCAAGCGCTCAATAAGAAGATCGTCCTGTGCGAGGGCGAGGATAAGAGAGTCGTCGAAGCGGCTTGCATCTGCACGCGGGAAAAGGTCGCCCGTATCGTCCTTCTCGGCAACGAGGAGGAGATCAAAAAGAACAACGAAGACGCCGACCTCACGGGCGTGGAGATCATCGATCCCGTTTCGTCGCCCAAGCTCGGCGAATACGCAAACCTTTTATATGAACTCCGCAAGGCGAAGGGCATGACGGAGGAACAGGCGAAGGAGCAGGCGAAGGACGCGACTTTCTTCGGCGCGCTCATGCTCAAAGCGGGAGATGTGGACGGGCTCGTCTCGGGTGCATGTCATTCCACGGCGAACACCCTGCGCCCCGGGCTTCAGATCATCAAGACCGCGCCCGGCGTGACTGCCGTTTCGAGCTTCAACCTCATGGTCGCTCCCGCCTGCGGGAACAAGTACGTTCCCGACGGGAAGATCGTCTTTGCGGACTGCGGGCTCAATCCCACTTACACGGCGGAAGGGCTTGCCGACTGCGCCATTGCGACGGCAAGGAGTGCCAAAGAGATCGCAGGGCTCGAACCGCGCGTCGCGATGCTCTCCTTCTCCACGATGGGAAGCGCCAAGCACGACCTCGTTACCCTCGTTCAAGAAGCGACGAAGATCGCAAAGGAAAAAGCGCCCGATCTGAAGCTCGAGGGGGAACTCCAATTCGACGCCGCGATCGTTCCCGAAGTGGCGCAGCTCAAAGCGCCCGGCAGCGAAGTCGCGGGCCATGCGAACGTGTTCATCTTCCCCGATCTGCAGGCGGGCAACATCGGCTACAAGATCGCCGAGCGTTTGGGCGGATTTCAGGCGATCGGTCCTATCTGCCAAGGATTTGCAAAGCCCCTCAACGATCTGTCCCGCGGCTGCAAACCCGCAGACATCGTGTGCGCCGTGGCGATCACGGCGCTGCAGGCGGAATGAGTTCACAAATTTTGTCTGGCGACAAAATTTCGTGAGGGGTTAGGTTATTTGCTTCGTAGCTACTATCTGCCCGCCCGATAATCGCTTCGTAAAAACGAAAAGCCGTAAGAGTGCGGCAAATTGTGTGCGCTTATGGAAAAATGTGATTTTCCAACGCGCAGTGATTGGAAGGACACCACCCCCTTCATCCCCCTCCTAAGGAGGGGGCAGGGATCCTCCAAGGAGGAGCTGTCACGAAGTGACTGAGGTGGTGTTTCCCTCGGCGCCCCTTACAGGGGAGCTGTCACGAACGAAGTGAGTGACTGAGGGGTTTTGAGCGGGTCGATCCTTTTGGCTTCGCTATTCAATTCATTATGAGGTAATATATGAAAATTCTTGTCATCAACGCGGGGAGTTCTTCCCTCAAATATCAGCTCATCAACATGGAGACGGAGGAAGTCCTCGCAAAGGGTACGTGCGAGCGCATCGGCATCGCGGGCGGAAAGCTCACCCACAAGGCGCACGGACAGACCTTCGTCATCGAAAAGGAACTGCCCGACCACACCGAGGCGATCTCCCTCGTCCTCAAAGAACTCGTCGATAAAACGGCGGGCGTCATTGAGAGCATGGACGAGATCGACGCCGTGGGTCACCGCGTCGTCGCCTCGGGCGAGACGTTCACCGAGACCACCCTCGTCACCGACGAGACGATGAAATTGCTCGAACCGCTGAGCGAGCTCGCCCCGCTCCACAATCCCGCGGCGATCCTCGGCATCAACGCCTGCCGCGCCGTCATGCCGAACAAAAAAATGGCGATGGTGTTCGATACCTCCTTCCACGCCACCCTTCCTCCCTATGCCTATCTCTATGGGATAGACTATGAGGACTACCAAAAATACAAGGTGCGGAAGTACGGCTTCCACGGAACGAGCCACAAGTTCGTCTCGCAGGAAGCGGCGCGCTACCTCGGCAAAAAGCCCGAAGAGCTCAAGATCGTCACCTGCCACCTCGGCAACGGTTCTTCGATCTCGGCGGTGAAGGGCGGCAAGTGCATCGACACTTCCATGGGCTTCACCCCCTTGGCGGGCGTTCCCATGGGCACGCGCAGCGGCGATATCGACTTTGCCGCCGTGGAATTCCTCTGCCGCAAGAAGGGCATGACCCTCGAAGAGGGCGGCGTGTATCTCAACAAGAAGTGCGGGATGCTCGGCGTCTCGGGCGTCTCCTCCGACTTCCGCGACCTCACTGCGGCGGCGGAAGAGGGGAATGAGCGGGCACAGCTCGCGCTCGACATGTTCGGCTACTGCTGCAAGAAATATGTGGGAGCGTACATGGCGGCGCTCGGCGGTTTGGACGCGATCGTCTTTACCGCGGGCGTGGGGGAGAACACTCCTTCCGTGCGGGCGGCGGTCTGTTCTGATATGGAGGCGTTCGGCATCGAACTCGACAATGAGAAGAACGCGCAGAAAAACGACGGCACGATCCGCGAGATCTCGGCGCAGACTTCACGGGTGAAAGTGCTCGTGATCCCCACGAACGAAGAACTCGTCATCGCGCGCGAAACGGCGGCGCTCCTTTGATTTTTGCGGAAATTTGCAATTACCGATAAAAAGCGATTGACAAACCCGTCGAAAAATACTATACTTTTTAAGTCAATGGTGCCGAAGTTGGATGTCCGCAGGGCAAATGCGGAAAAAAAGTACGCGGGAGACCTCTCCTTTTCCTTTGAGGCGGAGGCGGATCTTCTGGAGATCCCCCTCGTCTCCTTCTCGTCGCCCGTGCAGGCGCAGCTCCATTATGAGATCCTTGAGGACGATTCCGTGGAGATCTCGGGCACGCTCTCTTTCCGTTTGAAAGGGGCATGTTCGCGGTGTCTCAAAGAGACCGAATCGGAGATCTCGGGGGAAGCGGAAGGGTACTTTGTGCCCGATGGCAGCGGGAGCGACGGAAGCGACTATTCCTACCAAAACGGCGTCATAGAGCTGGGTGAGTTTTTGCGCGACAGCGTGGCATTTCTGCTTCCCGCACGCCTTGTGTGCAGTGAAACGTGCGTTGCGCCCCCTTACAAAGAAGATTAAAAAAGAGGTGATAAGATGGCTGTTCCCAAGGGAAAACAATCGAAGAGCAGAACCAACAAGCGTTTTGCGAACTATAAGGCAACGGCTCCCACGCTTGTGGAGTGCCCGCACTGTCATGAGCTGAAGGAAGCGCACAGAGTGTGCTCCAACTGCGGCTATTACGACGGGCAGGAAGTTGTCGCGCCCAAAGAAGAGAAGAAAGACTGATTTGTTTCGATCCCAAAAGCGGACTTGACTTTCGAGCCCGCTTTTTGTCTTTTATCATGAAAACCGTTTGAGGCCTCGAGAGTATGGATAAAACAGCATTTTTCAATTTGAGTTACGGCGTATATCTGTGCACGAGCTGGGATCAAGGGCGTCCCGTCGGATGCGTTGCCAACAGCGCCATGCAGATCACGTCCGAGCCCGCGACGATCGCCGTGAGCATCAACCGCGAGAACTACACCCACCGCTGTATAAAAGATTGCGGGCACTTCGCGATCGTCGTTCTCGGGGAGAATTGCGATCCCACCCTCATCGGCAGATTCGGCTTTATGAGCGGGGAAAAGACGGATAAATTCGAAAACGTGCCCTACTCCGTGCGCGGCAAATTGCCTGTGCCCGACGGAGGACTGTGCTTCTTTTCGTGCAAAGTGGTGAACGTGCTCGAAACTGCCACCCATACCGTCTTTTTGGGGGAAGTCATCGAGGCGGAGAATGTTCATAGGGGCACGCCCATGACCTATTCCTATTATCACAAAGTGTTAAAGGGAAAGACCGCGCCCAAAGCTCCCACTTATGTGGAGGAGAAGGCGAGCGCGGAGACGGGCGCGAAATACGTCTGTTCGGTGTGTAACTATGAGTACGACGGAGATATTCCGTTCGAGGAACTTCCCGACGATTGGATCTGTCCCATCTGCGGCATGGGCAAGGACGCATTCGAGAAGAAATAACTTATAACATATCATAAAAAGCCATCGGCAATACGCCGATGGCTTTTTTGCGCGATTGGTCGCTTACCCCCTCCGTGGGAGGTGGATTAAGGGGGTGGGGCGTCTCCAAAATGTCATGTCGAGCCGCCGAGGAACGAGGCGTGTCGAGACATCTCTACCTTATTATGCAGTGAGATTTCTCGACTTCGCGTTTCGTGATGTGTCACTTTATCTCATTCGCCTTTGCAAACGGTCTCACACAGACGGAGATCACTTCGCAGATGAAGAGGATATCGTCCTCGCAGCCCCGCTTCACCCATTCCATGGTGATCGCCGTCACCCCGCTGATGAAGTAGTGCGACATATATTCCACAACGCGCTTGTCCGTCACGCCGTTCTTTGCATAGATCGGGACAAAGATGTTTTCAATGAGCTGCTTATCCATTTCCCCGATCTGGAATGCCCCCGAATTGTTATAGACCTCGTACAGCCGTCTGTTCTTCTTGATGAATGTGAGATAGGGCACGAGGTACTGCGGCGAGATGAAGATGAGCTCTTCCGCCGTCATCTTGGAGAAATCGGTTTTGACCTTGCCGCTGAAAGAGGCAAAGAAGTCCGAAACGGCGCGTTCCTGCGTCTCTTTCAGAAGGTCATAGAGATTGTCGTAATGCGCATAGAAAGTGGAACGGTTGACGCCCGCTTCTTCACAGATCTCGCGGATCGAGATCTCTTTGAACTCCTTTTGTTCGAGGAGCTTTACGAGAGCGCCGTCCATTTTGACAGCCGTGTTATGAAATTTCGCTTCGGACTTGTTCATGCCGTCATTATACTCCTTTTTCCGTCTCCGCGCAACTTTTTTTCTTTGAAACCGACACTTTTCGGGATTTATGTTGTGGTATTCTTGGGAAAAACGCGCTAAACTTTTGTTAAAGGATGAGGAAAAGCTATGGCAAAGAAAATCAGAATCGTAAAGGTGGAAGCAGATCCCGATGACGATCCTGCGCTCACAATGGATGAGTTTCGGGAATTTCTTTCGGCAAAAACTTACGAAGAGCAATTTGCTATTCTTCTTGCCCATTCCGAAAAAAATAAAAAATTTATAGAAATAAGGAGAAAGAAAATGGAAAACCAAAACGCTGCTTGCGCAGTCAGTCAGGAAGAGATCACAAAGCAATTTGAAGAATTTTGCCATACCAAAGGAATTGTCGCAAAATTCAAGGTGGCGTTCGAACAGATGGGCGAAAACGCCCGCCGCCAAAAGGAACAGGACAAGGCGAATATCGAAGCCGTCAAAAACTCAGAGGAGAATAAGGAGTTCAGAGAATTTCTGCACACCAAAGGCTTCAAGGCGAAGTGCCGTCTCGTCATTGAGAACATGAAAAAAAGCGCGAAAAACGCAAATGCGGACACTGCCAAAAAACTTGACGAGCTTCACGCAAAGACGCAGGCAAGCATTCGTGCGCACAGCGTAAGCCGAAGCGCAGAACCCGCCGAATACTCCGCCGAAGAACTTGCCGCCGAGTTCAACGCCTTTTTGAAGGAGCGGGGCTTGGACGAAAAGTACGCCGTCCAGATCGTGGAGGAATAAAGCTATGACTGAACTTGAAAAGGCTCTTTCGGGCGAGCAATTCGATCGCAGGGACAAAGAAGTCTTTCTTTTCCAAAGCAAAGTCAAGGATATGCTTCACGAACTACACACCTTAAAGCCGTCCGATCCGAAACGGACGGAGATTATCAAAGAGCTTGTGACGGGATATAACCAATACGTCTTTATCGAGGACGGATTCCGTTGCAGTTTCGGCAAGAATATCCGTTTTCACGGAATGGCGATGATCAATTACGACTGCACCTTCCTCGATACGAATATCATCGACATCGGGCATTGCGCCTTGATCGGTCCCGGTTGCAAACTCATTTGCACCAACCATTCGATTGACCCCGACGAGCGTTTGAAGGGCGTATTCAACGACAAGCCCATCAAAATCGGCAACAACGTTTGGCTGGGCGCGAACGTGACCGTATTGCCGGGCGTGACCATCGGCGACAACGCTGTGATCGGCGCAGGTTCGGTCGTCACGAAGGATATTCCCGCAAACGTCGTGGCGGTCGGAAACCCCTGTCATGTAGTAAAGGAAATTGCCGAGAAATAGTTCGAACCGAGGGAAAAGACTTTGAAAAAGACGATCGAAGTGATAGAGAACGGAGTAAAAAAGGAGAGGGTGGTTTCCTACATCCCTCTCCGTTATATCTTGAATATTCTCCTGATCTTCTTTGAGATCGCCGCCGTGATCGCGATACTCAGCCTTATCACGATATACGTTCCCTACTTCTATTTTGCCGTCGTTGCAACCCAAGTGAGCGTTGCGGTTAGCATTATCGCACGAAACGATAACCCCGATTATAAGCTCCCGTGGCTGTTCTTCGTGCTACTCATTCCGATCATCGGATTTATGCTCTACTTCATGTTTTATGACCGCAAGCTCAATCGGAAACAGCGAAAAAACGTGGAACGGGCAAAATCGGAAAGGACGGGGAAAGACGATTCGGCAGAATTCCTCGCCTTAAAGCAGCAGGACGAACTCGTGTATTCGCAGGCGGTCTCCCTTACAAAACTTTCCTCGTCCCGCCTCTACTTCGGGACGGCAATTCAGTATTTTCCCCTCGGCGACGAGCTGTTTCCCGCCATGATAGAAGATTTGAAGAAAGCCGAAAAGTTTATCTTTATGGAATACTTCATCATCGAAGGCGGGCTGTTCTGGGATTCAATTCTCCATGTCTTGAAAGAAAAGGCAAAGGCGGGCGTCGAGGTTCGCGTCGTTTATGACGACATCGGGTGCATGATGACGCTCCCCGGCAACTACTATAAACAGCTTACAAAAGCGGGGATAAAATGCGTTCCGTTCTCCAAACTCGGCGGACAGGCGAACAACAAATTCAACAACCGAAGCCACCGAAAGATCACCGTCATCGACGGGAAAGTGGGCTACACGGGCGGCGTCAACCTTGCCGACGAATACATCAACCGCATCGTAAAACACGGACATTGGAAGGACGTCGGCGTTCGTTTGGAGGGTGAAGCAGTCAATGAACTTACGAGGCTGTTCCTTATCGACTACAATCAGAACGTCAAAAAGCCGACGGATAATTTCGTAGCCTATTACAGGACTTCCGAAAGTAAAGCCGAGGGCTACTGTATTCCGTTCGGCGACGGTCCGAAGCCCATTTACGAAAGGCAGGTTTCCAAGACGGCGATCATGAATTTACTTGGCGGCGCGAAACGGTATGTCTATATCACGACGCCCTATCTCATTATCGACAACGAGCTTGCCTCGGCGATCGAAAACACCGCGCTCCGCGGCGTGGACGTTCGTATTATCACGCCGCACATTCCCGATAAAAAGCTCGTCTTTTTGATGACGAGAAGTTACTATCCGCGCCTTATGACGGCGGGCGTAAAGATTTTCGAGTACGAGAAGGGCTTTATCCATGCGAAAACCTATTCGGCAGACGGTTTGGCGGCGATCGTCGGCACGGTCAATCTCGACTATCGTTCGCTTGTCCACCACTTTGAAAACGGCGTTTGGATGTATAAAAGCGAAGCGATCGCCGATATGGAAAAGGACTTTATTTTGACGCAGGAGCAGTCGATCGAATATCACAGCGAAATGCTGGGTCAAACGATATGGCGGCGGTTTGTGGGCGCGCTCGTAAAGATCTTCGCCCCGCTTCTGTAAGGAACTTTTCAGACGTCTGTCGCGTAAAATGGTTTATCCTTTTCATCGTATAGGTTGATGATCCGTAAGCCTTTGCTCTTGGCATAGCGCATCGCGGTTTTCGCTCCGCTACGGTAAGCATTTTCGTCCACATAGCAAATAAGCACGTCGCAGGTGTCTATCATCTTCCTGTTGCTCAAAGTGATCCGCTGCTTGAAGTGCGCTTCCTCGATGTCGTACAGAACGGTGCTTACGTCGGAATATGGCGTGCTATCCCATTCGTTCCTTTTCTGAATGGTATGCAAGCTGGTTAGGACGACTTCGATCTGCAATTCGGGATATTCGTTCCGCAGCTTACGGCAGGACTGTAAAGCGAGCCTGTCAAATTCGCCGTGCGTTCCCATCGCAAACGAAAAGCAGCCGTTTTTGATTTCAGCTTTGATCGCCTCGATCAACCTCTGCGGCAGGGTTTTAGAAAATATTTGCCTATGTCCGATAAATGCCGTTTTCATCACGTTTCCCCGATATGTAGGTATGCCTACCTATTATTATAGACCAAACGGCTAAAATAAGCAAACACTATGTAGGTACACCTTCGCATTTTGTCAAGGGTGATGGCTTAAACTGTTATGTAGGCAGAACTACATAAGGAGAGCCATTTTGACTGTAAGCGAAGCGGTTGCAAAACGAATAAGCAGATTGCTGATCGGGAAGGGAATGACGCAGTATCGGTTGGAGCAGGCATCCGGCGTTCAGCATGGGAGTATGCAGTGTATTATGAACGGTCGGAATAAGACGGTGACGTTGAGTACGATCATCATGATCGCCCGTGGTTTCGATATGACGCTTTTGGAATTTTTGGATGATCCTGTGTTTACTTCGGAAGATTTGGAAGTCGAATAAATAGGTAGTTGCAGCATAAGCCGAGAGAATGCTCTCGGCTTTTTTGCTGCGTTCATAAGCGCGTTCATCCGTATCTTTCCGAAAGACTTTCAGAAACCGACACTTTTTGGGATTTATGTTGTGGCGTTTCTCGCTCGGAAGTTTTATAATTGAAGTATCAAAGCAAGGAGGCGGCTATGAACGCAATCGAAATCAGAAATCTTTCAAAGAGTTTCCGCGGAATGTACGCGCTCGACGGGCTGAATATGACCGTCCCGCAGGGGGCGATCTACGGCTTTATCGGCGAAAACGGCAGCGGCAAATCGACCACCGAAAAGTGCGTCTGCGGACACCTCGTTCCCGAAAAGGGGGAAATCAAATTGTTCGGAAAGCCCTATTCCGACGCGGGCGTTCGTGCAAAAGTCGGTGCACTCATTGAAAACGCGGGGTGCTTTCCCTCGTCGAGCGTATACGCGAACCTCATGATGCAGGCGATCAATTTGGGCCTCCGTGACAGAGGCGGAGAGATACGAAGGGTTTTGAAAATCGTCCGCATGGAAGAGTACGAAAAACTCACGTTCAAGAAGTGTTCGCTCGGCATGAAACAGCGCGTCGGCATTGCAATGGCGCTCTTGGGCGACCCTGCGCTCCTCATTTTGGACGAACCGATCAACGGGTTAGACGCCGAAGGAATGCGGCTCATGCGCGAAATTCTTGTGGACGTCACCCAAAATTTGGGTTGCACGGTGCTCATCTCGTCCCATATCTTGGGCGAGCTCGAAAAGATCGCCACCCACTACGGCATCATCCGCCGCGGCAAGATGATAAAGGAGATCGCCGCCTCCGAAATGGACAGCCGCTCGCAGGTCTACGTTTCCCTGAAAACGAAAAACCTGCAGGCGACCTGTGACCTTCTGTGGCGCGGCGGGTGCAACGTCAAGTTCGAGGAAGGGGAACTCCGCGTCTATGACGTAAACGACACGGCAAGACTCTCCGCCTATCTTTTACAAAACGGCATTGCCTTTAGCGAACTCAAAAAGCACAAGATCGGGCTGGAAGAGTACTATGTTTCCCTCATGAGCGGAAAGGAGGCAGTGTAACATGGAAAACGCGAAAGTATTGCAATTCGAGAAGCCGAGCTTTTTTGAACGCCTCAAAGGGATGCTCGGCGTGGACTTCTACCGCCTGTTCCATACGCCTCTCTTTTATATCTTTATCGTGATCGCGGCGCTCATTCCCGCGCTCGTCTCCATGGGAGCAATGGGCGAAGGGGAGACGGCGGGAATGTTCACAAACGCTTGGCAGATTATCGCGGCAGATAGTCCTCTCTACATCGTTCACGACATGGGCGAATACGCCAACATGAACATGGTCTTTATCTTCGGCGGGATCATGGTTTCGATCTTCATCGGACACGACTTTTCAAGCGGGTATGTAAAACAGCTCTTTACCACCCACGCCAAGAAAGAGGACTATATGATCTCAAAGACGCTCGTCTCCGCATTCTCCATGGTGTGCATGTGCCTTACCTATCTCATCGGCGGAATGATCTCGGGAGCGGCGACGGGACTTCCGTTCACGATAAATGGCGGCTCTCTCCTTTGTGCCATTTTGGGCAAAATGATCATGAGCCTCGGCTGGGCGAGCCTGTACACCTTCATCAATATCATTTTCCGCAGGAAATTCGGCATTTCCATTGCCCTCTGCTTCGTCCTCGGCACGGGCGTTCCCGTCATCGGTGCGGCGGCGCTCGTCGGAAATACGGCAGCATTGAATATCTTCCTCTACGGTTCTTCGGTGCAGGCGTGCCTCTCGGCGAATTTTGCGTCCGTTCTCGTGTGCCTTGTCTGCTCTGCTGTTTGGGCGGCTGTCTATAACGTCCTCGGTTCGGCGATCTTATATCATCGCGACGTGTATTGAGGTGAAAGTATGAACGCGATCGAAATCGGAAATTTATCCAAGACGTTCGGGGAAAAACGCGCGGTAGACGGCTTGAATATGACCGTGCCGCAAGGCGCGATCTACGGCTTCATCGGCGAAAACGGCAGCGGGAAGTCCACGACCGAAAAGCTCATTTGCGGCCTGCTTCCGCCGAGCGGCGGCGAGATCAAGCTCTTCGGCAAAGACTATAAAGATCGGGAAGTACGCTCTCAAATCGGCGTTCTCATCGAATCCCCCGGGTGCTTCCCCAACTATACCGTCTGGAACAATATGAAACTGCAAGCCGCCAATTTGGGGCTGAAAAACGAGAACGAAGAGATACGGCGGGTCCTGCGCCTCGTCCGCATGGACGGCGCGGCGGGGGGTAAATTCAAGAACTGCTCGCTCGGAATGAAACAGCGAATCGGCATCGCCTTTGCCCTTTTAGGCCGTCCGAAGCTCCTCATTTTGGACGAGCCGATCAACGGGTTAGACGCCGACGGGATGCGCATCATGCGCGAAATTCTTGCAGACGTCACCCAAAATTTTGGTTGTACGGTGCTCATCTCCTCCCATATCTTGGGCGAGCTCGAAAAGATCGCCACCCACTACGGCATTATCCGAGGCGGCAAAATGCTTCGTGAAATGACCGCCTCGGAGCTGAACGCCGACTGCCCGACCTATGTCGCCCTCAAAGCGGACGACATGGAAAAGGCGCGCGAGGTTTTACAGCGCGCGTTCGGGCGGGCGGAATATGACGGGGCGACGGGCGAGATCCGCGTTTACAATGGGAAAGCGGAGGATGTCGCGATGTTCTTGTTCGGGAACTTCGGCATTCCCGTCACGGAGCTGAAAACGGCGAAGATAAGCCTTGAAGAATACTATGTGGGGCTCATGCAGGAGGGAAGAAAATGAACGCGAATACAAAATTCAACGGCTTCGGAAAACGCCTCAAGACCATGCTCAAAGTGGACTTCCGCCGAATGTTCACCATGCCCACGGTGTGGGTCATGCTCGCAGTTTCCCTTGCGCTTCCCATTCTCATCTTGGTGATGACCTCTTTCATGGGCGGAACGGCCGTTGACCCGCAGACGGGTGTGGAAAAAACGGTTGAGACCTTTACAAACGTGTGGCAGGCGATCGGCTCGGCTGGCGGAAATGCGAGAGCCATGGACTTAACGAGCATGTGCAATATCAATCTCCTGTACTTCCTTGCGGCGATCTTCGTCTGCCTGTTCGTGGGCGAGGATTTCAAAAGCGGCTACGTCAAGAACCTCTTTACCGTGCGCTCCGAAAAGCTCAGTTACGTCCTTTCCAAAACCATTGTGCTGTTTGTGGCGGCTGTCGGAATGTTCCTCCTGTACTTTGTGGGAGCGATGATCGGCGGCGGAATCGCGGGCCTTTCCTTCGACGTTGCGGCAGCAGGCGCAAGCGCGGGCGGGATCATCGCCTGCATGGTATCAAAAATCTTCTTCGCGCTCGTCTTTGTGTCGATCGCCCTCACGCTTTCAACCGTGGGGAAGCAAAAACTGTGGCTCTCCATCCTCGGCTCATTGGCTGCGGGAATGCTTCTCTTCACCATGATCCCCATGATGACCCCGCTCGATTCGGGAGCGTTCAACGTCCTTCTCTGCGTTGCAGGCGGGCCGCTGTTTGCCGCGGGCCTCGGGGCGGTCAGCAATGTGATTTTGAACAAGACGAGCTTGGCATGATGTTCAGTAGCCCAAAAACTCCACGCCTTTCAAAAGAACGTCGTTCACCACGTCGTTCACCACCGAGTAGAAGATGATCTTCCCGTGGCGGTCGGTCTTTACCATTCCCGCGTCTTTGAGAAAGCGGAGCTGGTGGGACACGGTGGTCTGGTTGATCTCGAGCACGCGGGAAATGTCCGTGACACACATCTCCGAGATCGCGAGCGCGGAGAGAATGCGCAGCCGCGTACTGTCTGAAAAGATAGAGAAGAATCGCACGAGGGAGGAGAGGATCTCTCCCGTCGGAACGTAGCCCTCCACCATGGACTGCGTGCGCTTATCGAGCAGCAATGTTTCCGTCATAGTTGCCTCCTTTTATGACAGGATAACATATGCGCACATTCACAATTTCGGCAGTTTTGCCGAGCGGTGGCAAGTTTTGGCGAAATTTTAACGGACTTCACATAAAAAGCCCCGCCGTTCCAAAAACGGAACGGCGGGGCTTTTGGCGGGTTTCAGCCTTCGATTTTGCTCACGGTGTAGCCCGCTTCCGCGACGGCGGCGGTGAGCGCTTCATCGGCGACCTCTGCAGAGAGTTCCACCGTGACGGGGCTCGGCTTGTTCTTCTTGAGGTCGGCCTTCACCTTGCTCACGCCCGCGACTTCCGCAAGCGCCTTTTCGACATGCGCCACACAGTGCGCGCACATCATTCCTTCTACATAGAGCGTCTTTTTCATACATTTATCTCCTTTTGATTTTGTTTTTTCGTTGAGAGATCCCTCGACAAGCTCGGGATGACGCGACGGGTCAAGCGATTCGGGATGACGCGACGGGTCAAGCGATTCGGGATGACGCGACGGGTCAAGCGATTCGGGTTGACTTGTGTCAAATGATTTCGGTTGACTTGTGTCAAATGATTTCGGTTGACATGTGTCAAGTGATTTCGGTTGACATGTGCCTTTTTTGCCGAAGCGCATGAGGCGCAGAGCGTTCGTCACCACAAAGAGGGAGGAAAGGCTCATCGCGAGCGCGGCGATCATCGGATCGAGCGTTACGCTCGCCCATGCAAACGCCCCCGCGGCGAGCGGAATTCCGATACAATTATAGAAGAACGCCCAAAACAGATTTTGTTTGATGATGCGCATGGTCTTCCTTGCAAGGCGGATCGACTTGGGAAGAGCCGCAATGTCGCCGCTCATGAGTACGGCGTCCGCGCTCTCAATGGCGACGTCCGTGCCGTTTCCCATCGCGATGCCTACGTCCGCCTCCTTGAGGGCGGGCGCGTCGTTGATCCCGTCGCCCACCATCGCAACGTAGCGGTTCGCCCGCCTTGCGGTGCGCAATTCTCTCTTTGCGGTCTCGTTCTCCTCCCGCCGCTCCTTCACATAGCGAAGTTTGTCTTCGGGGAGAAGTTCCGCCAAGAGGCACGTATCGTAGGGCGGGAATCCCGCTTCCCGCGCGATATAACTTGCAACGGCCCGATTGTCCCCCGTGAGCATGACGGGAAGACACCCCATTTGGGTGAGCGCGCCGATCGCCTCCCTGCTTCCCTCCTTCAAAGTGTCGGAGATGGCGAAGAGGGCGAGCACCTTCTCTCTAGAAGAAAGGAAGAGCACCGTCTTTCCCTCCGAAGTGAGTTTTTCAAACGTTTCGAGCCGTTCGGTAAATTTTATTCCCCTTGCCTGCATGAGGGTCTCGTTGCCAAGGAAATAGGTCTTGCCGTTCACCTTCCCGACCGCGCCCTGCCGCACGGCGTAGGCAACGTCTTCCGCCTCGTATCCCTCTCCGCAGAAATCCACGATGCAACGCGCGAGGGGATGGTTGAGCTTATTTTCCAACCCGTAAGCGATTTTCCGCGCTTCCGCGCCCCCCTCGAAATACACGACCTTGGGCTTGCCTTCGGTGATCGTCGCCGTCTTGTCGAGCATGACCTCGTGCACCGTCGCCATCTTTTGAAGCGCTTCGGCGTTTTTATAGAGGATCCCGAGGGAAGCGCCCCGCCCCGTCGCCGCCATGATCGCAACGGGCGTCGCCAGCCCTAACGCGCACGGGCAGGAAATGACGAGTACGCTCACCGCAAAGTTGACCGCTTGGGATAAATTTTTCGTCGCGCACATCCAGATGATGAACGTTGCAAGGGCGATGAGGATCACGGCGGGAACGAACACCGCGGCGATTTTGTCCGCAAGTTTTTGGATGGGCGCCTTGCTCGCGCCCGCTTCCCGCACCATGCGGATGATGCCCGAGAGCATCGTATCTTCGCCCACCCGCTCGGCGCGGAGCTTCAAAAATCCGCTCGTCACGAGGGAAGCGCTCATCGCGCGCGAACCTTCGGTAAGTTCCACGGGCAGGCTCTCGCCCGTCACGGCGGACTGGTCGGCAAAGGCATGACCCGCAATTACCGTTCCGTCCACGGCGACCGATTCCCCCTGCCGCACGAGCACGATGTCGCCCACGCGCACGTCCGCAAGGGAGGTCTTCTCCTCCTTCCCGTCCCGCTCCACCGAAACGGCGTCGGGCGCGAGGGAGAGAAGTTTGTCGATTTCGCGACCCGTCTTGCGTTTTGAGCGGTCCTCGAGCCATTTTCCGAGGCAGACGAGGGTGCAGATCGTCGCCGCCGATTCAAAGAACAGGTTGAGCTCCATGCCCGCCATTGAGCCGCCGCTTCCCGACGTATGGTGGAGAATGAGCACCGCAAGGCTGTAAAAATAGGAGGCGAGGCTTCCCACCGTGATGAGGGTGTCCATATTGGGAACAAGTTTTACCGCCGCCTTCACGCCGCTTGTGAAAAATTTGTAATTGACGAGAAGAATAAGGGTGGAGAGGGCGAGCTGGAAGCCGTGATTCCACCAACCGAAGGGGACGGGCAGGTGGAGCATCCCGCCCATCGAGAGGTACATGAGTGGCACGAGCAAGATCGCCGAGAGCACAAAACGTACAAAAAGTGTATTGACGTTATGCGTTTTTTGGGGCGCTTTGCCGTAGTCGTAAGCTCCGTAGCCGAGCGAAAACACCGCCGAGCGGATCTTCTCGTCGGTGAGGAGAGCGTCGTCATATTCCACCTCCATGCACTCGCCCATGAGCGAGACGGAGCAGGAAGAAACTCCCCCGAGCTTTTTCACCGTGCGCTCGATGCCCGAAGAACACGCCGCGCAGGTCATTCCCGTGATGCTGTATCTCTTTTTCACTTCGATCGTCTTCCTCTGCGGAAATATCCGCTCATTGATACCGTTTGAAGAGCTCCACGATCTCGTCGATCACGCTCAGATCGCCCTCGCGCACTCCCTCTACAAGGCAGGAGTGCATATGCCGCTCGAGGATCGCCCCCGCAAGGCTTTTCACCGAACGGTCGATCGCGGAGAGCTGGATGAGTACGTCGTCGCAATATCTGTCCTCTTCGATCATCCTCTTTACCCCGTTCATCTGTCCTGTGATGCGGTTGATGCGCGCGATGAGCGCCTTTTTTTCTTCCGCGCTCCGCACCGTCTTTTTGGTCTGGCAACAGCTTTTCATCTTTGAGTCTCCATATACCCCTGTCGGGTACTTTTATTATATACCCCCAGAGGGTAATTTGTCAACTGTTCGGGCGAAATTTTTTGCGAGTTTGTGCGAATTCCTTGAAATCCTCGGGCGGTTTGTGTATAATAAGGTCATGGGCGAGAGCGTACTGAGGGAAAAACTCAAGTTGCTTCCGGGAGATCCGGGAGTCTATCTCATGCTCGACGGGGAGGGCACGGTCATCTACGTGGGAAAGGCGCGGGTGCTGAAGAACCGCGTGCGCCAATACTTTCACTCCTCTCCCAAACCCGTGAAGGTGCAGGCGATGATCGACAACATCGCCGATTTTTCATACATCGTTGCGCCCTCCGAGGTGGACGCGCTCGCGCTCGAGAACAATCTCATCAAAAAGTACAAGCCCAAGTACAACATCCTTCTCAAGGACGACAAGACATATCCCTACATCAAAGTGCACACGGGGGAGAAATTTCCCCACCTGTCCGTCACCCGCCGTATCAAGAAGGACGGGCGGTACTTCGGACCGTTCATGGGGGGCGTTTCATGCAAGGACATCCTCGATGTCGCGGCGAAGGTCTACGGGGTGCGCCTTTGCAATACCGCGGTGGCCGAAAAGCCCAAAAAGCCCTGTCTCAACTATCATCTTCAAAGGTGTCTCGCGCCGTGTGCGCATCTGTGCACACAGGAAGAGTATGCCCAAAGGGTGGAAAAAGTCCTCTCCTTTCTCTCGGGAAACTATGAGGAGGCGGAGCGCCTTCTCAAGGAGAAAATGGCGCTCTTTGCCGAAAACGAGGAATTCGAGCTGGCGATGGAATACCGTGACCGCATCGGGATGCTCAAAAAATTACAGCTCAAGCGGATCACGGCGATGCCAAAGGACGTGGACGCGGACATTTGGGCGCTTCGTACAAACGGGCTCTATTCGGTGATCAGCGTGCTCGTCACCCGCAAGGGGATCATGCAGGGAAGCCGCAATTTCCCCCTTGAGACGGGCGCGGGGGAGGAGGGCGAGGACTTTCTGTCCTTCCTCATCCAGTACTATACCAATCACGAATTGCCGCACGAGATCGTAACGGGCGAGGAGTTCGACGACGCCCTTCTCGCCGACTATGCGCACGAAAAGGTGGGCAGGAAGGTGGAGATCGTCCGCCCGAAGTTCGGCGTGCGCAGAGAGCTCCTTACCATGGCGGAAGAGAACGCAGCGGAATTCCTCGAAAAGTCGGTGTCGGCGATCGCCCACAAGAACGACATGACGAAGAGCGCGTGCGCCCGCTTACAGACGATTTTGGGGCTCTCCCGCTATCCCAAGCGGATGGAGTGCTATGATATTTCCGACATCTCGGGGGTGGACAAGGTGGGCAGTATGGTCGTGTTCACCGACGGCGAGGCGGACAAGTATGCCTACCGACGCTTCCGCATCAGGACGGTGGAGGGGGCAGACGACTTCGCCTCCATGCAGGAGGTCCTTCGCCGCAGACTTGTAAAGCTCGGCACGGACGAGGAAGAGCGCTTTCCCAAGCCCCAACTCATCGTGCTCGACGGCGGCAAGGGGCAGCTCTCCGCGGTCAAGGAAATTTTCGACGAGTTGGAGATCACGGACATCGACCTCATCGCGCTTGCAAAGCAGGAGGAGGAAGTGTTCACCCTCGCAAAGGGCGAGAGCATCCGCATTCCCCGCGGAGATTATGCCCTCGGAACGCTCCAGCGTATCCGCGACGAGGCGCACCGCTTTGCGATCACCTACTTCCGCAACATCCATTCCAAGCGCAATCTGTCCTCCGTCCTCGAGGAGATCGAGGGGGTGGGCAAGCAAAAGAGGCTCGCGCTTCAGGAGAAGTTCGGCACGATAGACCGCATCATGAAAGCCTCCGAAAAGGAGTTGCAGCAGGCGGAGGGCGTCGGCCCCGAGCTTGCGAAGCGCATCCGCAAATATTTCGAGGAACTATGAGATATAAATTATTTTTATCCGATTTCGACGGGACGCTCGTCCGCGGGGACGGGACGATCTCAAAAGAGAACATCGAGGCGATCGGGGAATACCGCCGCCGCGGCGGGATCTTTGCCGTCGTCACGGGAAGGATGGTCCGCTCCATTCTTCCCCGCCTCAAGGAGTTGGGGCTGAAAGAGGGGCTCGTCGTCGCCTATCAGGGCGGGACGATCGCCGACATCGCGACGGGCACGCTCCTCAAGGCGGACGGGTTTTCGCCCGAACAGGCGGCGGAGGCGATCCGCTTCCTCGGGGACGAACATATCCACGCCTATATCGACGACGAACTCTTTGTCAACCGCAGCGACGGATTCCTGAAGATGTATGAAAAGACCTGCGGCGTACGCGGGAGACGGGAGGAGAGGCTTGCGGACTTCGTGCTCGAACGGGGACGACCCGTTGCCAAAGTTCTCGTGATGATCCCCCCCGAAAGGAGGGCGGCGCTCTTTGAGCGGTGCAAGGCGCTCGGAGAGGGCTATACCGTGACGGCTTCCGCTGGCTTTTTGGTGGAGATCCTTCCCGCGGGAGTGAGCAAGGCGCAGGCGGTGGACTTCCTCGCCGCGCACTACGGCCTTTCGCTCGGGGAGACCGCGGCGATCGGAGACCAGCTCAACGACCTGCCCATGATCCGAAGGGCGGGAGGGGGATTTGCCGTCGCCAATGCGGAGGAAGAGGTGCGCAGCGCCGCGCTTATCGTCGCTTCCTGCGAGGAGAACGGCGTAAAAGAAGCGTTGGAAATTGCAATGGGGGACTGATATGAGCGAAAATTTTCTTCCGAGCGAAGTTGTCATGCTCGATAAATTTGCCTTCGACCTCGGGCTCACGCTGCTCTATGCGGGAAGGGGCATCCTCACCTTCACGAGCAGCGGCGTAGACCGCCCGGGGCTCAGACTTGCCGGGTTTTACCGCTATTTCGATACCCGCCGTATCCTCGTATTCGGACAGACGGAGTACGAATATCTGCGCGCTTTTTCGGAGGAAGAGCGCCGCGATAAGCTCAAAAAGCTGTGCGAATGCGGGGAGATCCCCTGCATCGTCGTCTCCCGCGATCTGCCCGTTCTGCCCGAGCTTTTGGACTGTGCGCGGGATACGGGAACGCCCGTGTTCCGTTCGGGCAAAATGACGACCCTGCTCATGAGCGATCTCGTCATCTATCTCAACCGTCTGCTCGCCCCGACGACGACCGTTCACGGCGTTCTTTTGGACGTGTTCGGCGTGGGACTTTTGATCACGGGAACGAGCGGCGTGGGCAAGAGCGAGACCGCAATGGAGCTCATCAAGCGCGGACACCGCCTCGTCGCGGACGATTCCGTGCTCATAAAGAGGGTGGAGAACGAACTCATCGGCACTGCGCCCGAGCGCATCCGCTATTTCATGGAACTCAGGGGCATCGGCATCATCAACGTCAAGAACATGTACGGTTCGGGTTCTATTCTCGGCGAGAAGGACGTGGAACTCGTCATGGAGCTCGAGCACTGGAAGCGGGACAAGGCGTACGACCGCATCGGCGGGGAGGAGAACGTGGAGGAGATCCTCGGGGTGAAAGTGCCCAAGATCGTCGTTCCCGTCTCTCCGGGGCGCAATCTCGCCATCCTCATCGAGGTCGCCGCCCGCAATTACCGCCTCAAGAACATGGGCTATGACGCAGCGCAGGAGCTCATCCAGCGCACGATCGGAAGATGAGCCCCGAGATCCTTGCCCCCGCGGGGGACGAGCGGTGTGCCCGCGCCGCCATTCTAAGCGGCGCAGACGCTCTGTATCTCGGGCTCACCGCCTTTTCCGCAAGAAGGGAAGCGGCGAATTTCGACGCCGAAGGGCTCAAAAAACTCACAACGTATGCCCATTTATTGGGCGTTAAGGTCTATGTCTGCCTCAATACCCTCGTCAAAGAGAGCGAGCTCGACGCCTTTTTCCAAAGCGTCGGCTGCGCGTGGGAAGGGGGCGCGGACGCCATTTTAATGCAGGATATGTTCCTCGGAAAGGCGCTCAAAGAGCGATTCCCGTCGCTCACCCTTCACCTCTCCACGCAGGCGGGCTGCTGCAATGAAAGAGGGGCGGCGCTCGCCAAGGAGTGCGGGTTTTCCCGCGTGGTGCTCGCCCGCGAAACGCCGCTTTCCGAGATCGAAAAAATCGCTTCCGTCATCGAGACGGAGGTCTTCGTGCAGGGGGCGCTCTGCACCTGTTTTTCGGGACAGTGCTATTTTTCCTCCTTTGCGGGGAACAACAGCGGGAACAGGGGGCTGTGCAAACAGCCCTGCCGCAAGAAATATTCGATCGACAGACAGGGCTTCGAAACGCCCGCCTATGCCCTCTCCCTCTCCGATCTGTGCGTGGGCGAGAGAGTGAGGGAACTTTTAGACGCGGGGGTCGTCTCCCTCAAGATCGAGGGCAGGATGAGACGGCCCGAGTACGTCGCAGCCGCCGTCACATACTACCGCGCCCTGCTCGCGGGAGAGCCCGCGGAAGGGGCTTTTTCCGACCTCAAGCGCGCCTACAACAGGGGAGATTATACCCATGGGCTCGCGTTCGGGCAGGGGAAAGATCTCCTTTCCCGCAGGGTGCAGGGGCACATCGGCGAAAGGGTCGGAAACATGCGGGACGGTTCTTTCTGCGAGAGCGGTCATCCCGCGCGCGAAGGGGACGGGTTCAAGATCCTGCGCGGCGGGGAAGAGGTCGGCGGCGCTCGCTTTGCGGGCGCGGGCAAGGGGGGATTTTTCCTCTCCTCTCGCGAAAAACTTCTGCGCGGAGACGAGGTGCGCCTCACGACGGACAGCGCTCTGCCCGCCCGCCTCGAGCGGGAGAGGACAAGGGAGATCGTGCTCTCCCTGCGCTTCGTCGCGGGAGAGCCCGCGGAGGCTTCCTGCGGCGATTTTCGCTACACGGGAAGCGTTTTGGAGAGGGCGAAGAGCGCGCCGCTCACCCGCGGAGAGCTCGAGCGCTGTTTTGAAAAGACGGACGGTCTGCCCTTTTTTGTGCGGTTCGGACGGGTGGAGACCGCGGACGCATTCCTGCCGAAGTCGGCGCTCAACGCCTTCCGCCGCGCCTTCTTCGAGGAGCTCGTCTCCCGCCTCGTGCCCCCGCGTACACCGCTCGGGAAGGCCGAACTTCCCGCCCTCTCCCTCTGTAAAACAGCCATGACGGCGCTGATCTCGCCCGATTTGGAGGGGCTTGAGGCGGATATCCTCATCTTTAAGCCGCGCGATTTTGGGAACATCTCCGCGGAGGAGGTCGCAAAGGGACGGGGCAGAAAATTTCTCTTCCTTCCCCCCTTTTTCACCCGCGCGGACGAGGAACTCATCCGTGAAAAGCTCTCCCTCTTCGACGGGATCTACAGCGACGGATATTACGGGCTCTCCCTCGCAAACGAGACCCGTTTGCCGTTTTTTGCGGGAACGGGGTGGAATTTGTCCAACCGCGGCGCAATTTCCGAGGCAAAACGGGCGGGCGTTTCCTATTTTGCATTGTCCAAAGAACTCACCTCCGCCGAGCAGGACGCGCTGTCTGCGGAGGGCGCTTTTGCGCTCACCCTCGGGGGAGTGAAGATCATGGACCTTCTCTATTGCCCCTTCGGGCGCACCTGCGGAAAGTGCGATAAGCGGGGGCAATACATCCTCACCGACGAGGAGGGGCGGAAGTTCCCGCTCAGGCGATACCTTGCGGGGAACTGCCGTTTCGAGCTCTATAACTGCGCCCCCCTGAGAGGGGAGCGCACGCGAGCGGGGGCGCTCGCCGATCTGACGGGACAAGACCCCTCGCTTTCATCCTTCGCCGCATGTCCCGAGGCCGCACCGCTCGACGGCGCGACGCGCGGGCACACCAACAGGAGTTTGCTATGAATAAGCACCATGTCCGTCTCGAACTCGATAAGATCTTATCCCTTGCCGCAGGGTATGCCTCCCTCGAAGGGGGGAGAGCCGCCGTGCTCGCCCTGAAACCGACTTCCGATCTCGGGGAGGCGAGGCGCAGGCTCACGCTCACGGCGGAGAGCGTAAAACTGCTCTTCGAGCTCGGCGCGGGCAAAGTGGAATATTTTCCTCCCCTCGGAGACATTTTAGAGCGCGCCGAAAAGGGGGCGGTCCTGCTCCCTTCCGAACTCACCGACGCCGCACGGCTTCTGCGCTCGGCGCGGGTGTGCTATCGCTCGGTGCGCAGTTTTCGGGGAGGAGAGACGGAGGGGATGCAGGAGCTCACCGAGAGACTGCTCTTCAATGAGAGATTGGAGACGAAGATCGGGGATACGATCGTCGGCGAAAACGAGATCTCCGACCATGCCAGCGAAAAACTCTTCTCCATCCGCCGCGACATCAAGCTTCTCAATGAGCGCATCCGCGCCCGTCTTTCCGAATATCTCGTGGGGGAAGAGAGCAAATATCTGCAAGACGCCGTTGTCACCATGCGCGACGACAGGTTCGTCATTCCCGTCAAGGTGGAATACAAACGGAGCGTGAAGGGATTCATCCATGACCGCTCCCAAACGGGGCAGACCGTCTTTATCGAGCCCGAGGAAGTGCTCGAAATGAACAACGAACTCAAGAGCCTTCTGCTCGACGAAAAGGAGGAGATAGAGAGGATCTTGGGAGAACTCTCCCGAGAAGTGGGGGGGATGCGCGCCGCGCTCGAGCGGGATATGGAGGTGCTCTTCGAGACGGACAGTTACTACGCCCGCGCGGAGTATGCCTATTCTCTGCGCGCCGTCTGCCCCGCCCTCAACGGGAAGGGGATACTCGACATCCGCAAGGGAAGACATCCCCTGCTCGACCGGAAGAGCGCAGTGCCCGTCAACGTTGCGGTGGGGGAGAAGTATTCCTTCCTGCTCATCAGCGGTGCGAATACGGGGGGCAAGACGGTCACCCTCAAGATGTGCGGGCTCTTCTGCCTCATGGCGGCGTGCGGGATGTTCGTGCCCGCCGAGAGCGGTACGCGCATCCCCGTCTTCGACGGCGTGTTCTGCGACGTGGGGGACAGCCAGTCCATCGAGGAGAATCTGTCCACCTTTTCCTCGCACGTGCTCAACCTCAAGGAGATCACGGAGGAGGCGGGAAGGAACAGCTTTGTGCTCATCGACGAGCCGGGCGGCGGCACCGATCCCGAGGAGGGACAGGCGCTTGCCCGCGCCATTCTCGCAAAGCTCATGCGAAAGGGCTGCCGCGGCATCGTCACCACCCATTATTCGGCGCTCAAGGAGTTCGCCTTTCAGGCGGAGGACATCGAGAACGGCTGTATGGAGTTCGATGCGGGGAGCTTGCTGCCCCTCTACCGTCTGAAGATCGGGCTTCCCGGCGCGAGCAACGCCCTTCTCATCTGTTCGCGGTTGGGGCTTTCGGAGGAGATCATCGGGGAGGCGAGGGAACACCTTTCGGACGGGGCGCGCGCATTTGAACATACCGTGCGGGCGGCGGAGGAGAGCCGTATACGTTCGGAAGCATTGGTAGCCGAGACCGAAAAACTCAAGACGGATTGGGAAAATAAGCTCAAAGAGATAGAGAAAGAGGAACAGCAGCTCAAAAAAGAGAGGGAAAAACTGCTGGCAACTTCCCGTGCCGAGGTGCGGCGCATCGTTGCCGCGCGCACGGCGGAGGCGGAAGAACTGCTCGGAAAGATCGAGGAGATCTTCAAAAAAGAGACGCTCACGGAGGCGGATCTCATCAAGGCGCGCACCCTCAAGAACAAGATCCTTCCGCCCGCGGAAGAGGAGAAGGAGCGGGTGCGCTCTTCCCCCGTAGAACCCGCTTCGCTCAAGGCGGGAGATCGGGTGCACATCGGGAGCATGGACGCGGAGGGCGAGGTGCTTTCCGTCAATCGGGAGAGCGCCGAAGTGCAATGCGGGGCTTTGAAGGTGCGGGTGAAGTTTTCCGATTTGTATCTTCCGCAGCGCAAGCGGGAGGAGGAGAACAAGGTGCGGGTGGTGCGCGACCTCAAAGAGCGCACGGCTTCCGCACGGGAATGCAACGTCATTGGGCTCTCCGCAGATGAAGCGCTCTTCGAGGTGGAGAATTTTCTCGACGGCGCTCTTCTTTCGGGGCTGTCGGAAGTGCGAATCGTGCACGGAATGGGCACGGGGATCCTTCGCAAGGCGATCGGCAATTTCTTGAAGAGACACCC
Source organism: uncultured Clostridia bacterium (assembly GCA_947629575.1). GTDB lineage: Bacteria > Bacillota > Clostridia > Christensenellales > Borkfalkiaceae > Gallimonas. Next base: position 44,367 of record CANREF010000010.1, read on the forward strand.
TCGGGTCGAGAGTTTCCGTCTCGGCAAATACGGCGAAGGGGAGTCGGGAGTGACAATCGTAAAATTAAAATAGGTTTCGCACATTTCTTTGCTTGTTCCCTTTGCGCAAGCGCGCGGGAACTGCGAAAAGAAATGTGCGAGGAAACCTTCCTCCTACATCAACCGAGTGTTCCTCTCGTTCGCTTGGCTTGGACAACAAGGCAAAAGTAATTGCCAAATTGAGTCGCCCACGGCGGAAGTGAATTCCGCCTAAGGCAAGTAATTAAGAATGGTTTCGCACATTTCTTTGCTCACTTCCACCCCCTTGCCCACCCCTTGAGGTGGAACAGCGCATTCTGCCAACGGTTGATAACCGTTGGCGCGCTGTGACAGGAGTGAGCGCACCAGAGGCGCGAACGGTGACCGAACGCGGGTTTCTACCCGCGGAGAGGGGTGTCACGCGCAGAGCGCGTGACGGAAGGGGTGTCGTTCGAAAAGAAATGTGCGAGGGGTTAGGCATTCTGCTCCGTAGCTGCTATCTACCCGCCCGATAACTGCTCCGTAAAAACAAAAAGCGCGAGGTGTCGCGCAAATTGTGTGCGCTTATGGAAAAGTGTGATTTTCCAACGCGCAGATTTTGGGAAGCACCCCACCCCCGTCACTCGCTTCGCTCGTGCCACCCCCTCCATTGGAGGGGGGGTAGGGGGGTGGGCACTTGGCGCCCCCATTGGGGGAGCTGTCACGAACAACGTGAGTGACTGAGGGGTTTTCCGAAAGCTCGTAAAAAACCCTTTCGGCACTCGCTTCGCTCGTGCCACCCCCTCCATTGGAGGGGGCTGAGGGCTCCTCCTAAGGAGGAGCTGTCACGAAGTGACTGAGGTGGTGAAATCCAATGACGACACGCCCCTTCGACAGGCTCAGGGTGACGTGTAGTACGGGACGGGTGGCGTTGACATAATCCCTTGTCCGCCCTCATAAAATGAACAGGAATTTATGAGGGTCTGATGAAAAAAATTTCTTCGCGCGCGGTCGCAGCGCTCACCAATCTGTTTCTCGTCTGTATCGTGCTCGTCATCGGCGTCGTCTGCTTTATCCCAAACGCCTCTACCGCCACCCGCGTGCAGGACAGGGTGTACTATAAGGGCAGCTCGGAAAAGGGCGTCTCTTTGATGTTCAACGTCTATTGGGGAACGGAGGAAGTCTATCGAATCCTCGATATCCTCGACAGTTTTGAAGTGAAGGCGACTTTCTTCCTCGGCGGGAGCTGGGCGGACGATAACATCGACTGTGTTAAAAAAATCGCAGAACGTGGGCATGAAATCGGGTCACACGGTTATTTTCACCGCGAACACGACAAACTGAGTTTTGAGGAAAACCTGCAGGAGATCGGCTCGAGCGTAAAATACTTGGAGCTCATCTCGGAAAAGAAGGTCGCCCTCTTTGCGCCGCCCTCGGGGGCATATAGCGAAGAGACCGTCTCCGCGGCGGAGCGGCTGGGGCTCAAGACGGTGATGTGGAGCAAGGACACCATCGACTGGCGGGACAAGGACAGGGCTCTGTGTTTCCGCCGTGCCACCGAGGGGGTGAAGGGGGGAGATCTCATCCTCATGCACCCCATGGCGCACACGGTGGAGGCGCTTCCCGACATCCTTGAATATCTGAGATCAAACGGCTTAAAGGAGATCACGGTCGGTGAAAACATCGGCTTGGCCTCGGAAAATACATAAGGAGTACAATAATGGTAACGACAAAGACACTTTCAAACGGTGTGCGCGTCATCGTCAAGCGCATGGAAGGATTGCTCTCGGTCACGATGGGGGTGCTCGTCGGCACGGGGGCGGCTTTTGAAACGGACGGGGAGGACGGCATCTCCCATTTCCTCGAGCACATGCAGTTCAAGGGAACGGACAAGTACACCGCCTTTGAGATCTCGGACGCCTTCGACGCCCTCGGTGCGCAGGTGAACGCCTTTACAGGCAAGGACATGACCTGCTTCTATGCCAAGTCTACGAGCGATCATGCCGCGGAAGCGTTCGGATTGCTCTCGGAGCTCTTCCTCAACGCCTCTTTCCCCGAGGAGGAGATGAAGCGGGAGAAGGGGGTCGTCGTCGAGGAGATCAACATGGACGAGGATTCCCCCGAAGACCTCTGCTTGGACCTGCTCGCCCGCGCCGCGTTCGGCAGCTGCGGATACGGCAGAAATATTCTCGGGCCTGCGAAAAACGTCGAGGGCTTCACACGGGAACAGCTCTTTGCATACAAACGGGAGTGCTACTGCCCGCAGAATATCGTCGTCTCCTTTGCGGGAAATATCGAGCTCTCCCTCGCGGAAGAGCTCGCCGAGAAACACTTCGGCGGAATGGAGAAGACCGATTTTACCAAGCGCGTTCCCGTCGTTCAGCGCAGAAAGGATAACCTGTTCCGCAAAAAACCCATCGAACAGGCGCACTTTGCGTTCGGTTTCCCCGCCGTGAAGCGGGACGACCCCGCGTTCGCGGCAACGCAAGTTCTGAATGTCATTTTGGGCGGCGGCATGAGTTCCCGCCTCTTCAAACGGGTGCGCGAAGAGCTCGGGCTCGCCTATTCCGTCTATTCCTATTCCTCCCATTACGAGGAGACGGGGCTGTTCACCGTCTATGCGGGGGTCAATCCCCAAAAGGCGCACGACGCCGCGGCGGCGGTGGTCTCCGTCATCCGCGGGCTCAGGCAGAACGGGATCACCGAGGAGGAATTTTTGCGGGGGAGAGAGCAGCTCAAATCGGGGAACATCTTCGCGCAGGAGAATACTTCCTCGCAGATGCTCCTCTACGGCAAGCAGCTCCTCTACAAGAACGAGGTCTATGATTTCGAAAAGAGGATGCAGGAGATCTCCGCGCTCACCCTCTCCGATATCCTCGACGCGGTGGAGCGGAATTTCGATTTCTCCGAAGCGGCGATCGCATCGGTGGGGAATCTCGCAGACCCCATCACGCTGTGATGCGCGCCGAGGGGTTTTCGCCCGTCTTCGACGGGAACTCCAAACTACTCATCTTGGGGAGTTTTCCCTCCGTCAAGAGCCGTTTGGAGGGGTTTTATTACGGCAATCCGCAAAACCGTTTTTGGCGTACCGTATGCGGTTATTTCGGTGAAGAAGCGCACACGGTGTCCGAAAAACGGGTCTTTTTGCTGCGGCGCGGCATCGCTCTTTGGGACGTTGTACTAAGCTGCGACATCGTGGGTTCGGCGGATGCGGACATAAGGGACGCCGCCGTGGCGGACATTCCCGCGCTCATGGAAAAGACGGGCATTGGGGCGATCTTCTGCAACGGGAAGAGAGCCTTTTCGCTTTTGGAAGAGCATTTCCCACAGCTCTTGCCGCTGACGAGGCTGCTCCCGTCCACCTCGCCCGCCAATCCCCGCTTTTCGGCGGAGGTTTGGAGGGCGGCGCTCGACGAAGTATTCGGGGGAGAACGGAGCGCAGACGGGACTTTCGGTTCAGGTAAAATATTCCAAAACGGTTGACATTCCGTGGGAATTGTTATAAAATAAAGAAAAACAAGCCGCCCGCGCGGCAAGCGGAGGAATATCATGTTTGAAAAGGTATGCAAAATGCTCGGCGAACAGCTCGGCATTTCACCCGACAGCATCCGCCCCGAACAGGAAGTCGTCAAAGACCTCGGCGCCGATTCTCTCGACGTCGTCGAGCTCATGATGGCGCTCGAGGATACTTACGGTATCACCCTGCCCGAGGAAGAGGTGGAAAAGGTCAAGACGGTGCAGGATATCGTCGATATGATGGACCGCCTGCAAGGCTGAGAAAGCGTTCCCTGCGGGGAACGTTTTTTTGTGACGCCCCTCATCGACGGGGCGGGTCATTCCAAAAACGGAGGAATATTTTGAAGATCACAGTCACAAAGGACGGCACTGCCGCTATGCTCTCGCTCAGCGGCAGCTTCGAGGCGCAGGATGCGCCCGCTTTCGCCGCCGAAATGAAAAAATTGAACGACGTCACCGACCTTGCGCTCGATTTAGATGAGCTCACCTATCTTTCCACGGCGGGGCTCGGGGAGATCGTGCGCGCACAGACGAAGATGAATGTTTCGCTCATTCATGTTTCAAAGGAGATTGCGGAGCTTCTCCGCATGACGGGGCTCTACGGGAGGATCGCGGTCTATGAAAAAAACTGAAAAATTTCTCTTCATTCCCGTACTCATCCTGCTTTTGACCCTTTCCTGCGCTCTGCTCGTCTTCGGGCTCATCCGCTTCTTTATTCTTAAAAATGCGGGGGCGGAAACGCTCACCGTGCTTTGGGAGATCGTTCCCGCCCTCATCGTCCTGCTCTTCTGCGCCGCGGCAACCGTCTATTTGCATGTGCGGCTGAAGAGGTCGGCGGCTCGGCTCGGCGCTTCCGTCGGAAAGCTCACGGAGCGGGTCGCAAGCGGCGGGGAGGGTGCGTCCGTTCCCTCTGTCGGCAGCCTTGCAGGGCTTGCAGACAGCCTGTCCCGCGAGGAGGAAAAGCTGAAAGCGGCGTTCGCCGAGGCGGGAGCTCTGGCGGACAGACGGGCGACCGAACGGGAGCAGGCGGCCGCGGCGCTGAGGATCTGCAGATTGCAGACGCCCGAGGAGATCGGATCGGACGGTCTGCGCTACGGCGTGTGCGGACGGACTCACTATTCCCCTGCCGTCGGCGCCAATTTTGCGGAGACGTTCCCTCTCGATGGGCGGCGGATCTTCCTCGCCATCGGGGATGTGTGGGGGAGCGGGCTCGGCGCGGCGCTCTTCTCTTCCCGCGTGAAGACGCTGCTCAGAGAGAATATCCTCATGGGAAGGAACACGGCAGAGACGCTTTCCGCCGTGAACAGGGCGCTCTGCGCGGAAAACGGAGAGGGGTATACCGCGACCCTCTTCTGCGCCGTCTTCCACTGCGATTCGGGCGCACTGCGCTGTGCGAACGCGGGGCACTATCCGCCCATTCTCACGGGAGATACGGCGGGATATTTGCCCGTACAGGCGGGCGCGCCGCTCGGGATCTTCGCGGACGCGCAGTATACGGAAGAGGTGTTCTCTGTCCTTCCCGAACAGGGGATCTTCCTGTATACGGACGGCGCGGTGAACGGTTCGGACGGCACGGAGCGGTTCGGATACGAAAGATTGGCGGCGGTCCTCAAGGCGCTTTCGGGAAGCGCGCTCGGCGCCGACGCGGTGACAGAGGGGATGGTGGCGGCGCTCACCGAATTCTGCGGCGAGACGCCCGACGTCTCCGAGCTCATGCTCGTTTTTCCCGGCGGCACACAGCGGCTGTTTCGCGCCAAACTCCCCGAGGCGGAGGGGATGAGAGGATTTCTCTCCGAATGGCTGGGCAGCGATCCGCGCAAGAGCAATATTCTCTCCGTGTGTACCCAGATCTTCCAAGGGATCGTGGAACATGCGGGCGCGCGGGCGATCCGCATCGGCTGCGAGAGGGGAGACGGACATATCGCCGTTCGCTTTACCGACGACGGTGAGCCCTTCAACCCCCTGAAAGCGGATGAGAATGCGGAGCACGGGCTCGGGGCCGACCTGCGCAAATTGGGCGGGGAGATCTTCTATCGCACCAAGCAGGATCTGAGCGTGCTCACGGTACGGTTTCCCGCGGGCGGAGCTGTATAATATTTCCTGAGAAAAATTCGTGCAAGCGGTTGTTTTTTTCGGCACGGTTTGATATAATAATGTAGACACCTGCGGTGTACGGAAATCGGCGAACGCGTGATCCACAATGAAAATTCGGGAGCGGAAGTCGCGGGGGATAGGCAAGGTCTGTTACGGTAACGGAAAGTCCGACGTCCCCGCGCTTCGCACCCACCTGCGAGAAGCGGGTCAACCATTGTCGATTTGCGGCACAGGCGGATGTCTTTTTGTTTTTCCGCGCGGAACGAAAATTTTTCGCAAAATACATTCAAAATCGGTTGCAACTTCCCGATGATTATGGTATAATCACGAAGTAGTCAAGCGATCCTTGCGGGCATGAATGCCCGCGAAGTATTCCCGGCAAGAGGAAATCGAAAAGTTAAATAGACGGCCTTGTGGTCAAGCGGTTAAGACGGCGAGTTCTTATGGTGCGGTTACGGGGGCGTCCCGCCCGAAGTTTCTTTTGTGGACTAAGGGCGGCACGAGCGGGCAATGCCCGCGAAGTATTCTCGGCAAGAGGGAATCGAAAATAAAACAGACGGCCTTGTGGTCAAGCGGTTAAGACGGCGAGTTTTGACGGTGCGGTCACGGGGGCGCCCCGCCCGAAGTTTCTTTTGTGGACTAAGGGCGGCACGAGCGGGCAATGCCCGCGAAGTATTCCCGGCAAGAGGGAATCGAAAATAAAACAGACGGCCTTGTGGTCAAGCGGTTAAGACGGCGAGTTTTGACAGTGCGGTCACGGGGGCGCCCCGCCCGAAGTTTCTTTTGTGGACTAAGGGCGGCACGAGCGGGCAACGCCCGCGAAGTATTCCCGGCAAGAGGGAATCGAAAAGTTAAATAGACGGCCTTGTGGTCAAGCGGTTAAGACGGCGCCCTCTCACGGCGCAATCCCGGGTTCGATTCCCGGCAAGGTCACCATAGTCAGTCTAATCCGAATATTTCACAATGTTCGGTTTGGGCTGATTTTTTTGTACTCCGAAATACTTCGTTTATGCCCGCTGAAATGCCCTCTGCGGGGTTTTGCGCGTGTCCTCGGTTTCCTCTCCGTATCGTTCCAAACGGCGGTTTATGCCGCAAAAGCCGCTTGACATGAGTTGGGGCGTGTTAGGCTGTCGCCAAAGGCAAACAAAAAGCCCCCACGGGGCTGTGTCAGTTGGCTCTTTGCCTATCCAACACGCCCCATAGAGGCTCGTGTCAAGCGGAATGTGGAATAAATAGCCGTTAGGTGTCAGATGAGGAAACTCATCAAAATCATCTTTCTGTTCAGTCGGATATTTCGCATATAAAAACAAAAGCCCCGCTCGCCGTCGGGACTTGTGTTGATAGGGCTATTGAAGATGATTTCTATTCTGTC
>CANREF010000011.1 GCA_947629575.1 uncultured Clostridia bacterium
TGCGGGGGTAGGATTCGAACCTACGACCTCCGGGTTATGAGCCCGACGAGCTACCTGGCTGCTCTACCCCGCGATATCGGCCACACGGCAAACCGTATAGCTTATTTATTGTAGCGGAAGAACTTGCATTTGTCAATCGTTTTTTGAAGAAAAAAGAAAATTTTTCGAAAAGTCCTCTCACTTCCCCTTTCTCGAACGGGGCAAAGGAGCGAAACCGACTCGTTCGTCACCGTCCTTCCGTTGCGACGAAATCTGAGCACTCAGTAAAATCATCAAGTCAAAACCGCCCTCTCCCCAAAAGCGGGAGAGGGCGGTTTTGACCTGTTTTTTAAGATACGTCAATGCTTTTTCGTGACGGGAAGAACGGCGGGAAGGGTGGAAACCGTCGCTTGCGGTTTTTGCGTCTCCCTCGTGTAAGAGCCGTAGATCCCCGCGTCGATGGTGTCCGTTGCGAAGTTATAGGTGCAGCCGATGTTATTCGTGCCGCTGCCCGCGGGACGGTCGGCGTGGATCGTAAATTTGATCGAGGTCTCCGTGATTGATTTGATCTCGATGCTGCCGACTTTATAAGAGCCGATGGCTTTGAAAGCGTCCCACGCGCCCTCCGTGCCGCTGATCTGAAGATAGGTGTCCCCATCTTCCGTGGTCATCTTCCAAACGCCAGACAGCACAAAGATCTGCGCATTCTCTTGGGAAAGCTGTTCCCATGTCGCCGTCAAGGTGACGTTTTCCTCGGTGAAGTCGAAGGCGTCGCCCGCGCGGTAGACCTTCTCCCCCTTGCTCCAACCGAGGAAGGTATACCCCGCGCGGATGGGAAGGGTCATGACGGTCTGTCCTTCGAAGTATTCCCCGCTCTGCGGCATATTGAGAACGCCGTCTGCGCCGGGAAGATAGGTGACGGTGTGGGTGGGAAGTTTCTCCCAAACTGCCGTGAAGGTGACGGCGTGCGCGGGCATCGTGTAGCGGTAGAGTGCAGCATACGTCTCCGAACCGTCGTTCCAGCCCTTGAAGGTATAGCCCGCCCATTCGAGCGCTCTTGCGAGCGGGAACACCGCTCCCTCGTAGAGGTCGTCTTGCGCGTCGATGAGCGTCTGTCCCGCGTAAGGAACGCCGTTGCAACTTCCCGCGAGGAACGTGACGGCATAATGGGGCAGCTTCTCCCACGTTGCGGTGAGGGTCACATCATGGGCGGGCATCGTGTACTGCGCGCCCGCCTCGAGGGTGGAAGCGCCGTCGCTCCAGCCTTTGAAGGTATAGCCCGCCCATTCGGGAGCTTTGGCGAGGGTGAACGTCACCCCCTCCGCCTTGCTCGCCTCGGTGGGTTTTCTCGTATTGCCGCCGTAAGCCGTGCCCTCGCATTCACCGAGGGAATAAGTCACGGCATAGGGAGTTGCCCAGATCGCCTTGAATACGATCTGCGCGCCCGCTTCCACAGAGAGTTCTCCCTCGGAGGAAACCCCATTGACGGTGATCTCCCAGCCCTTGAGGGCGAAGCCCGGCTTCTTGAAACTGCTCTGCACGGTCGGAAGACCGACCGCGAACTTTCCCGTTTCGGGGTCGTAAGTCATCTTGGGCTCGTAAACCGTGCCCGTGCCGCCGTCCTTGTCGATCGTTGCTTTCGGCTTCTGCACCCATGCAGCGACGAAGGCAGCGCTCTCCGTGACGAGGAACTGATCTCCCTGCTTGTAGTAAGTCCCCTCCCCCTCCTTCTGCCAACCGAGGAAGAGGTAGCCGCTGCGGAAGGGATCTGTCCCGAAGGTATAGGCGTCCCCCTTCGAGAAATGGTAGGTCTCCGCCGCGCCCTCGCCCTGATCGAGGGTGAGGGTCAAAGCGCCGTTCATGGGGTATTCTACCGTCACGTCTTCAGCGGAGCTGTGGTCAAGACCGAACAGAACGACCGCGCTGTCCATCTTCACATTGTCAGTAAACACCCGATCGTGGGAATAGCCGTCCGCGGCAAAGGAGAAGGTGTAGGTGAATACGCCCTCCTCGCTGAGCGCAACGGTGATTTCGACGCTGCCCGCCGTGCACGCGCGATACGCTTCACGGTTCCAGCCGCCGTCGCTGACGGTAAACCCGTCGTTGTTCTCGTTCCAGCTCCAGTTCACCCGTTTGACGGCAAAGTCGCAGCGGAATTGATAGAAATTATTGTTGTCCCTTGCGCTGTTGGGGAAGATCTTGGCGGGAATGCCGTAAGCGGAATCTCCCGTCTCCTTGCTCGTGAGCGTGGCGGTGAGTTTGACGTACTGTCCCTTGCCAATCTCATAGCCCCCCTCCGTCGCGTTTTCCGACCAACCGGGAACGGTCACGTTCGTATCCTTCACGTACCCGTCGGGCAAATCGGGCTTAGGCTCAGGCTTGGGCTCGGGTTCGGGTTCTTCCTTTTCCCACTGCGCCGTGAAGGTGACGGCGTGGGCGGGCATGGTGTACTGCACGCCCGCCTTGAGGGCGGAAGCGCCGTCGTTCCAGCCTTGGAAGGTATAGCCCTCCCACTCGGGCGCTGCGGCGAGGGCGAACTTCTCCCCCTCCTTCTTTTCCGCCTCGGTGGGAAGAACGCTCCCGCCCGCATAGGCGACCCCCTCGCATTCTCCGAGGGAATAGGTCACCGCATACGTGGGCTTGGGTTCGGGTTCGGGCTCTTCCTTTTCCCACTGCGCCGTGAAGGTGACGGCGTGGGCGGGCATGGTGTACTGCACGCCCGCATCGAGGGTGGCAGTTCCGTCGTTCCAGCCTTGGAAGGTATAGCCCTCCCACTCGGGAACTGCGGCGAGGGCGAACTGCGCCCCCTCCTCTTTTTCCGTCTCGGTGGGAAGTGCGCTTTCTCCCGCATAGGCGCTCCCCTCGCATTCGCCGAGGGAATAAGTCACCGCATACGTGGGCTTGGGCTGCGGTTGGGGAGAGGGATCTGCGGGGGCCTCGCCGCAGGCGGCAAGGAAGGCAGTCCCCGCCATCAGACAGACGAGGACGGTAAACAAGAATTTTTTCGGTTTCATCATTTTCCTCCTGCTTTCGTTTTTGCTCTATTTTATAGCGGAACGCAAGAAATCGCAACTTTCTTTTTATAAACGAAAAAATGGTCCATAATTTCACAAAACAGCCCTTCCGCGCTTCGGACGGGGCTGTGGAAAAATTTTTTCCATTGATGAATAAAAATCATTGACTTTCATTCAGCGAATGTGGTATCATAAAACAGGAATCAAAAAGAAGGCTGTAAATGAACGATTTTGTTTTTCAAAACACCACAAAGGTTTATTTCGGAAAAGACCAACTGAAATCTCTCGGTGCATATCATAGCAGAAAAATTTAAAAATAAAAAATCGGAGGTAATATACAATGATCGAACAGGTTCTTTCGCGTCACAGCGCAACTCTTCGGATGAAGATCACGGTGAAAACGCTGATTTCGCTCGGGATCGTCGCGCTTGCGGTGATCTTACCGCAGCTTATCCACCTCGCCCTCGGCGCGCCCGGCGGCGTTCAGTGGCTGCCCATGTATCTGCCCATCCTTCTCGGCGGGTGTCTGCTCGGCTCAATATGGGGCTTGGGCGTGGGAATTCTCTCTCCCGTCGTGAGTTTTGCGATCACTTCGCTTATCGGAAACCCAATGCCCGCCTTGGCTCGTCTGCCCTACATGATTGCAGAACTTGCCGTGTTCGCGACGGTTTCGGGGCTGTTTTCGCGCAGTATCGCTAAAAACGGCTGGATGGCGTTTCCCGCCGTACTGCTCGCACAGGTCGCAGGAAGGCTCACCTTCCTCGCCATTGCAGCCATTTTTCAAAGCGTCTCTCCCCTCTCGGCGATAACGGTTTGGTCGCAGATCCAGACGGGACTTTTAGGCATGGTGTTACAAGCCGTTATTGTACCCTTTGCGGTTATGGGACTGCGCCTGCTCCTCATCAAAGATAAGGAATGATCGGATATGTCTGAAAAAATGACGAACAGGAAGCTCGCCGCTTTGGAGACAAAGAGAAAACTTTTAGAGGCGGCAAACGACATCATCCGCGAAAAGGGGCTTGTAAACACCTCGATCGAAGAGATCACAAAGGCATGCGGCGTTTCAAACGGTACGTTTTATACCTATTTCAAGCGCAAAGAGGACGTGGTATTTGCGTTGAGCCACGATATGTTTCGTGAAATTTACGAGGAGGCGCAAAGGTATGACGGACCGTTTATGGCGCGGATGACGTTCTATATGGTAACTTTTTCGGGACATATCGAACGGGACGGGCTCAAACTCTGTCAGGAATGGGTGCGCAATACCGTAGACCCCGATCTTGTGGAAAACCCCTACGACAAGGAAAAACTCCATATGGACAACGATTCCATGAAGGGGATGATACAAAAGGGGGTCGAACGGGGCGAACTCAAAGAGGACACGCCCGTGGAAGCGCTCTCGGCCGCCTTGACGGACGTCATCTACGGCGAAATGCTCTGCTGGGATATGTCGGGCGGAGCGTACAGCTTTGAGCAGCGCACCAAGACGTTTTGCGCGATGTTCCTGCCCGCAATGATGAAACCATACTTAAAAGGAGAAAAACAATGGAATATGTTAAATTGAACAACGGCGGAAAATGTCCCGTGATCGGGATCGGGACGTACACGATCTCTCCCGCAGACGCGGAAATCAGTGTGCGGGAAGCGCTCAAAATGGGATATGAATGTGTGGATACGGCGGCGGCTTATGTCAATGAAAGGGCGTGCGGGCGCGGTATCCGAGCGAGCAAAGTCCCGCGGGAAAAGGTGTTCCTCTCCACGAAACTTTGGCCAAGCGAGTATGAAAACAAAAATGCCGTCGATGAAACGTTGGAGCGGCTCGGTGTAGAATATGTGGATCTTCTCTACATCCACCAACCCGCAGGGAATTGGCTTGCGGGATACAGACTTCTGGAAAAAGCGTACAGAGAGGGAAAGGCAAGAGCGATCGGGATCTCCAACTTCGAGGGAAAATATTTTGAAGAGCTGCAAACAAAGTGGGAGATCGTGCCGCAGTTCATGCAGGCGGAAGCACATCCGTATTTCCCGCAGGAAGAACTTTGCGGAACGCTCGAAAAATATGATATTCGGCTCATGTCATGGTATCCTTTGGGGCACGGTGACAAGTCTCTGATCGGAGAGCCGATTCTGAAAAAACTTGCGGAAAAGTACAACAAAACGCCCGCGCAGATCGTTTTGCGTTGGCACACGCAGATGGGGTTCGTCGTCATTCCCGGCAGTAAAAATGTGGAACACATCCAAGACAATCTTAATATTCTCGAATTCAGACTGACAACCGAGGATATGGCAGAGATCGCGAAACTGAACAAGGGTGTGCGCTATTATTACCGCACCGACGAGCAACTTGCGGCGTTCGCCTCATTCCGTCCGAAGTATGAAAAGCCATAAAAGAGGTGTAAGAAATGAATCTGATCGTATATTTCTCCCGCAAAGGCGAGAACTATGTAAACGGAGCGATAAAAACGCTTGAAAAAGGCAACACGGAGATAGTTGCCGAAAAGATCCAAGCGTATGCGGGCGGCGACCTTGCGCAGATCGTCCCCGTAAAGGAGTACTCGGGCAGCTATTATAAGTGCATCGAAGAAGCAAAAGGCGAACTCAACGAAAACGCAAGACCGAAATATCGCCCTCTCGATATAGACATTGCGCGGTACGACAAAGTTTTCCTCTGCTATCCGAATTGGTGGGGAACGATGCCGATGTGCGTATACACCTTTTTGGAAGACTACGATTTTTCGGGCAAAAAGATCCTCCCCGTCTGCACCAACGAGGGCAGCGGCATGGGCTCGAGCGTAAGAGATCTGAAGCGGATTTTGCAAAATGCGGAGATCGATGCGGGGCTCTCCGTTCACGGCGCGAAGGCGGGCGCAAGCGACGGTGCGATCAAAAAGTATCTGAGCGAAGTGATGTAAAAAATTCAGGAACAGCGAGGAAAATTTCCTCGCTGTTCCCGTACTCACCCAAAGGTATTTTGTTTTATCTCAAATAGCTGCCTCTCGCGCTCTCGCGGACGCGGTAGACCTGCAATTCGTCGCCCGTCTTTGCGTCGAGGTAGACGACGTATTCCTCCTCGCCGTAGGTGCAGGCGAATTCATGCGCGAGCACTTCTTCCCCGTTGAGCGGGATGATCGCAAGATGCGCGGCATAGGGAGTGAGCCCTTCGGCGAGCTTTTCCTGCGCGCTCTCGCGGGAGATCGCCTCCCCCACCGTCCTGCTCTCCTTGCGGTTCAGAAGATACTCCATGCTGTCAATTCCGACGACCCGTCCCTTGGATTCGCATACCCGCACCCTGATGAGTTCGGGATAGACGCGCACGCCGTTTTGCACGCTCACATAGGTGAGGTCGGCTACCATGCCGCCGTCGGCGAGCCACACCGCTTCCACGCCCTCAATGCCGTGCTCGGCAAGGAATTTGCGGGCGAGGTCGTCGCAGGTCTCGAGGTCGAAGTTCTTCTCCGTGCAGACTTCATAGGTGTTGAAGAAGGCAAGTTTGCCGCCGTTCTTGGTGATCTGCGCAAAGATCTCGTTCCCGCTTTCGTCGCGCAGGGTAAAGTTATAGCAGCTCACATCGTTTGCCACCGTCTCCCCCGTGTACTGCGTCTCCGCGATATGATAGGCGCGAAGATACTGCTTGACGAGCTCCTCCGCTCTCCCCTCGGAGATCTCCGCCTCGGAAGCGATGCTGTTCTTTCCGACGTTCCCCTCTTCGGTAAAGGGCGCGTCGATCGTGTCCTCCGGTTTTTGCAGAGTTCCCTTGCTCATGTCGCCGAATTTTTGGGATACGTTGCCCTGTTTTCCACCTACAAAGGCGAGGAAGTCCTTCTCGGTCATGTGGTTGGTGAGGCCGTTGAGCTCATTGTGAAGCCCCGCGTTCACGTTGTACAGATACTGCACGGTGTTCTTCTCCGTCTCGGTGAGGGGTTCGCCCTTGGAGAGCTTGGTGAGAAGGTTGCGGCAGTACGTTCCCGTCTTGTTGACAAAGGCGGAAATGTCGGTGCTCGTGACGTTATCGATGGGCATACGCTCGATCGCGCTCTCCAAAAGTTCGCTGTCCACGAGGATGTCGGTGAGAAGCGCCCTCTGCTCATTCACGCCCGAAGAGACGCGGAGTTTGGAGAGATTGCTGTCCATATCCTCGGACGCGGCGACCATCTCATAGAGCGTAGAACGATACCCGTTTGCGTTTTCGAGGGTCATGTCGTTCATCCGCAGTGCGCCGAACGTGACGACCGTTGAAAGCGCAAGGCAGGCGACGCCGAGGGAAATGACGGCTGCGAGCCATCCGCCGAACCCGGGCGCATGTTTTTTGCGCTCCGTCTTCTGTTCCCGCTTGTGGCGCTTGTTCTGCGCTCTGCGCTCGTGCGCGGCTTCCCGCGCCTTCATGCGCTGTTCATGCTCCTTTTCGCGGGCGGCGGCCTTCTGCCGCTTCAGGGCGATGCGCTCCTTCTTTTCCCGTTCGATGCGGGCGCGCTTATCCGCCTTGCTCTCGTTTTTGAGCATCTCGCGGCGGGCGATGCGCTCCGCCTTCCGCTCCACGCGCTTTTCCTTGAGCGCCGCCTTATGATCGAGCTTTTTCTGCTTACGGTCAGCCTTTTTCTGTGCAAGCGCCTCCTTCTTGGCGAGCTTCTTCTCCTTGAGCGCGAGCTTTTTCTCCATCTTTTTTTCCTTCAGTTCGGCCTTTTTGAGGAGCTTTTTCTCCTTCTTTTCGGCCTTGGCTTTGGCAACGGCGATGCGCTTTTCGGCAGCCGCGTCCTCCTTCTTCTCCGCCTTTACGGCAGCCGTCTTTGCGGACGTGCGGGGGCTCTTTTGCGCCGTCTTTTGGGGGCTCTTGCGGACGCTCTTTTGCGCCGTCTTTCCCGTTCCCGTCTTTCCCGCCGTGTTGTTTGCCGCGGCTGCCGCGGGCTCTCTTTCGAGGCTTACCGCCTTCTTTGCGCCGCTTGATACGTTTTTACCCGTTTTCTTTTCCATATCTCCTCCTTAAATGGCAAACACGTGCTTGCCGATAGTCGTAACCGTCTTACGGTTGAAGATCCACGCGCTCGTCGCGACGGCGGGATTGTAGTAATAGAGACTGCCGTAAGTGGGATCCCAGCCGTTCATGGCGTCCTTCGCAGCGTCATAGGCGGTCTGATTGGGCTCGAGATTGATCTGCCCGTCCGCAACGGCGGTAAATGCGCCCTTCTGATAGATGACGCCCGCAATGGTATTGGGGAAGGAGGGGCTCTTGACGCGGTTCATGATGACCGCACCGATCGCGACCTGCCCCGTATAGCTCTCTCCCCTGCCCTCGGCGTAGATCGCCTTCGCCATGAGGTAGAGATCGGACGAGGTATAATTTGAGCTCCCCGTATTGGGTCTGCTGCCGTTGAGAGCGTTATAGGAATCATTCATGCCGAGCGCCTGATAGGTCGCTTTGCCGACAACGCCGTCCGCGGTGAGCCCATTCTTTTTCTGGAAGGCAATGACCGCTTTTTTGGTCGCCGCGCCGAAAATGCCGTCCACGCTTCCCGAGTAATATCCCCATTGTTTCAATCTGCGCTGCACTTCCTTGACTTCGCCGCCGCGGCTGCCCTGACGGAGCACGGCAGTTTCCTCCGCAAGCACGCTTGCAACTTCGGATGTGCGCTCGGAGCGGATGACTGCGTAAGCCGTCGCGGGCGCCGCCACGGAGACAAAAAGCACGAGCGCCAATCCGCCGATTGCCAAAATCTTTTTCATAATTTCCTCCTATGCACAATGTGAGCAGTCGCGGAAAAATTATGCGGGAAAACCTTTTAATTTGCAAACGGTATGCAAAAGGGGGGAAGCCATGCTCCCCCCCGTTCGTCCGGAAGTTATTTGAGGCGGTCTACAGCAGCGCCTCTATCTGTTCTTGCAGCATCGGATAGGTCACCGATCCCTGCCGCGTAAATTTGATCACGCCCTCCCCATCGAGGATCACCGTCATCGGCCACGTCGCAAGTCCGCCGAGGGTGTAATAGCAATTCTGCTCGGTATCGTCCTGCAGGAAACGGCAGGTGAAACCGCCCCAGCCTTTGGCGACGATAAACTTCTCCACGTCCTCGGTAATATCCGAGCCGTGGATGAGCGCGACCGTAACGTCCTCCGCGAACTCGTTTGCGAGCTGTTCAAAATAGGGGATCTCCTGAATGCAAGGACCGCACCATGTCGCCCAGAAGTTGAGCACGAGGATCTTCCCACGGTGCTCATATACGTTGAACTTCTCCTGCGCGAAGTATTCGGAAAGGGTGAAGTCGGGCGCGACGTCCCCCACTTCGTTGCCCGTCTCCACGGGCGGAGCGGCAATGTTGTCCCTATCGATAAAATTATAATAGACGAGCGCGCCGACGAGAAGGACGCCCGCGAGCGTCCACGCTATCACTTGCAACCAGAACGCTCTGCCGCGCTTTTTTGCGGGAACGGGTGCGGGTGCAGCAGCGGAGACGGAGATCGGGGATTCCGACGACGGCGCTTCCCGAAGGGATGCCGCCGCGCCCGACGCAGTGCGGGACAGCAAGATCGGTCTCTCGTCCGTTACTACGGGCGTCGCAGCAGCTTCCACGGCATTCTTGTGAAGGAAGAGCTTGCTCCCCTTCCATGAGATCGCCTTGGCGGGGCAGACGCCGATACACTCTCCGCAGTTGATACATTCATGGTCGCCCACATGCCTGATATCCATCTTGCAGTGGGAAACGCACAGGCCGCAGTCGGTACATTTGTTTTTATCGAGCTTGACGCCGAGCAAGGCGATCTTATTGAAGAAACCGTAGATCGCGCCGAGCGGGCAGAGGAAGCGGCAGAAGAAGCGGAAGATGAACACGCTCAAAACGCAGACCGCGATGAGGACACAGAACTTCCACGTGAAGAGCGGGCCGAGCATGGCAAAGAGCTGTTCATTGTTCGGGTTGATGAGCAGTCCAACCGCCCCGCCGAACGTCCCTGCGGGACAGACGTATTTGCAGAATGCGGGCACGGGCCCTCCGTCCTTGCCCATGAGCCCGTAGATGAGGGGGATGGCGATGACGAGCGCCGCGAGCAGGACATATTTGAAGTAGGAGAGAATGCGCGTATAGCGGCTCTTTTTGAGCTTGGGGGTCTTGATCTTATAGAGAAGTTCCTGACCCAGCCCGAACGGGCACAGAAATCCGCAGATCGTTCTGCCGAGCAAGAGCCCGAAGAGAATGACGATCCCAAAGATATAGTAGGGCGTCCGCGTTCCCGACTGCGCCAAGGCGTTTTGCAGAGCGCCCAAAGGACAAGCGCCCGCCGCCGCGGGACAGGAATAGCAGTTGAGCCCGGGCACGCAGGCATACTTGCCCGCTCCCTTGTAGATCCCCCCCGTGAAGAAGCCCTTGAGGTTGGCGTTCGTAAGGAGGGCTGCATAGAGCTGGATGATCCTGCGCTTGGTGGGCTTATGACGGCTCCACCAGCTCCCCTCCTTCTTCTCCCCCTTTCGGCGGGGGAAGCACTCGGTGATGACGGTGACTGCCCCATAGAACACGAGCGCCGCGCAAAGGAGAGATACGATGACGATGAATGCGATCATGTTTTCCTCCTCAGCCCAGCCCGATGCACTCGGTGCAGATATTGATCGCCTTGATGAAGACGTCGCCCGCGCCGCCGTTCACAGCGCCGAGCACGATGAACGTGACGGCGAGGACAAGGAGCGCGATCCGCACTCCGAGCACGGCATATTGATTCCCCGCGGCCGCCGAGACCTTCTTTGCGGCGTTCTCCCATTTGGAAGGGACATAGACGCTGCCGACGAGCCCCTTAACGACGGGCAGATATTTTTTGACATACAGTCCTTCGAAGACTGCCTCGAAGATGAGGAGCAGGAGCGCCGCGCCCGCCCACGGGAGCACGTTCCGCACCATGGCGAGCACCTCGCTGTTGAGCAAGGCAAACGAGGTAAAGTGGCTTCCGTCCGCAAGATATACGATGCACATGACCGCCGCCGCCAAACAAAACGCCGCGGTGAAGATGCGAACGCCGAGACGGACGCGCCCCGCACGGCGCAGGCGGGCATAGGCAGAGGGGTCTTTTTCGGAAGAGATGCGCCGATTGAGCCGCGCATATATCTTTTCCTGCGCCAAGCCCCCCTTCCGCGCGGGCGCTACGGGAAAGAGGGCGTACACGACCACGCTTTCCACGATGGCGACGAGCCACAGACAGACGGGCAAAATCAGAGCGCCGAGGCGTTCCCCCACGAGCGCGCGGGAATACATTCCCCGATCGACGCCCGTCTGCGCAACGCCCGAGAAGTAGATATCCGCCGCTTCCGCAAGGAAAAGAATGCCCACCGCCACGGTGAACACTCCGAGGAATATCGAAAAAATGAGACGGATCTTTGCATTTTTTTCCATATGGCCCTCCGGATCGGCAGAAATTCTCCTTGATTTTTGAATATCGTTAATATTCTATCATTATTATAGAAGAAAAGCGTGCAGGTGTCAACTATTTGCCCCCTCCTCTTTTTTGGAAATTTCCTCCCTCCCCCCGCGTCATTCTGAGCGAAGTCGCCCCGCCTTTCTACTGTCATGGTTCATTGGGCGGCACGAGCGCGAAGCGCGAAGTTAGAATCCCGAGGAACGAAGTCCGCCCACTACCCCCTCCATTGGAGGGGGACTAAGGGGGTGGGCGCTCAGCGCGCCCCGCGTCATTCCCCCCCGCGTCATTCTGCCCCGCCTTTCTACTGTCATGGTTCATTGGGCGGCACGAGCACGAAGTGCGAAGTAGGTGCCCAAGTGACATGAAAACCGAGAGCTGTCCTCGAAGAATCTCGCGGGGACAATAGATGCTTCGGGGAGAGCGTTGTCGGACTGCGTAATTGCTCTTTTCGCTCAGCATGACGCACGCACCGCCCCCTCCATTGGAGGGGGACTAAGGGGGTGGGCACTCAGCGCGCCCCGCGTCATTCCCCCCGCGTCATTCTGCCCCGCCTTCCTACTGTCATGGTTCATTGGGCGGCACGAGCACGAAGTGCGAAGTAGGTGACCAAGTGACATGAAAACCGAGAGTTGTCCTCGAAGAATCTCGCGGGGACAATAGATGCTTCGGGGAGAGCATTAGGCGGACTGCGTAATTGCTCTTTTCGCTCAGCATGACGCACGCACCACCCCCTCCATTGGAGGGGGACTAAGGGGGTGGGCACTCGATGTCCCTTATAGGAAAAAACCGCCCGCGGCGCAAGTGCGCCGCGGGCGGAAACTTATCAAAAGATTCACTGGAACAGAGTAAACGCCTCATCGTCGGTAAATTGCAGCGCGAACTCGAGCGTTGTATTTCCGCGCGATACGGTGACATTGAGCTCGTTCCCCTTCCTGATCTGGAAGAGGGTATTGCCGATCATGTGCATACGGGTGATGTTTTTGACCTTCCCGTCTTCAACTTGCAGAGAGCAGATGACGTCTCCCGCCTTCAATTTCCCCGCGCTGACCGACCCCGGGGTGACCTCCTCCACGACGATGGTCTCCATGACATAGGTCTTGCCCGTTTTCTCATCGTAATAGGCGTGTTTCTCGGAGACGCTCACCGTGACGCCGAGGGTCGCCCGCAAAGCGCCGCGCGAAGAATTCACTTTGGAATTGTCGATGATGTTCTGAGCGATCGCGAGCGCAAGATTGGACGGGATCGCGTAGCCGAAATGAAGAACTCCGTCCTTCTCCAACCTCGCATTCACGATGCCGACGAGTGCGCCGTCCGCATTGAACAGCCCGCCGCCCGAATTGCCGTGGTTGACGGGAGCGTCCGTGCGGATCTCGAGCAGTTCGAGCTGCGTCTTTTCGTCCGCGGCATAGATATTATCGAGATACTCGGCGTCCACGGAGACGATCCCCTCCACGGCGGAGATCCCGTCGCCGTCGGCATTCCCGATGGCATACACCCTCTCCCCCACGGAGAGCGCGTCCGAATCCGCCGCAGTGGCGGCGCGGGCGTCGCTGTTCTTGAGAAATTCGCTGTCTTCCACTCTCAGAACGGCGATGTCGTATTCCATAGCTCCGCCCAAATAGGTGGCGGGAATTTCCTCTTCCGCATATTCCGACCCATAGAGATAAATGGTGATATCATCGCTGATATGGGAAATGCTCTCCCTCCCCGTGCTCGAAGCGCTGTAGATCACATGGTAGTTGGTGACGATATATGCGTCCCCCTGCGCCTTGTCGAGATCGTAGATGACCCCCGTGCCGATGCTCGCATAGCTCGTGGTCTCGTTGCGCGAACCCGTCTTTTCGAAGACGGCATAGACGTCCACCGCGGAAAGCAGCGCCCGATTGACGGACGCGGCGGAATCGCCCATGCCGAGCTCTTTCAGAAAGTCCATATACGTTCCGCCGTAGCCGTCCTCGCGCGCCTCTTCAAACATGCGGCGCGCCTCGGTGGGCGCGGACTCATTCCCCGCGAGCCACTCCGCGGCGCTCCCTTCCGTACCCAGATCGGTCGCCACTTCATAGGGATTGCGATAATCGACGATATTTGTATATCCCAACTCGCATCCGGTCATTGCAACAAGCGCGCCTGCCGTTAAAAGGACGCCCGCAAGCAGCAATTTTTTCGATTTCATAAATGCCTCCGCTGATATGCTATCAAATATAATTATACACCGATTTGCGTAAATTTGTCAATGTTCCCGTGAAATTTCTGTGTTTTTTCCTATGAAAAAATTTCCTGCCGCCAAAGAGTATAATGCCCTTTTGCCGTGCCCAAAATAAGAGCGAAAGGAGGACGGGTATGGATTTTACCAAGACGCAGACGTTTTATAACCTTGCAAGAGGATTTGCGGGGGAATGTCAGGCGGGAATGCGTTACCAGCTCACGGTGAAGATGGCAATGAAGCAGGGCTATGAAGTTCTTGCCGACACCGTGCGTACCATTGCAAAGAACGAGACCAATCACGCCAAAGTGTTTTTCGAAGCGATACAGACCAATGCGGGAAGTCAAGACAATATTCATATTGACGCAAACTTTCCCTTTCATGCGGGAACGCTCGAAGAAAATTTACGCTTTGCGGCGATCGACGAACAGGATGAGGCCGAAGTGCTCTATCCCGGATTTGCAAAGATCGCGCGGGATGAGGGGTTTGAGCAAATCGCGCTCAAATTCGAACAGGTAGCGAAGGTGGAGCAGAACCATCGGATCATCTTCGAATATCTCTTTGAGGCGTTCAAGGACGGCTCTCTCTACAAGGCGGAACGTCCGATGCTGTGGATCTGCGGCGAATGCGGCTATATGCACACATCGAATGAGGCATGGAACATCTGCCCCCTGTGCGGCGCGTCTCAGGGACAAGCCGAACTTCATCTTCCTTTCAAAAAGGAGAATATATGAAAAACAAGCAAAGCTCCAGAACGCAAAACGCTCAGAACAAGCAGAACGAAACTTCGAACAAGACTTCGAACAGAACGTCCGACAAGGGCGGTTGCTGCGGGAAGAAGACTTCGGAGACGAAGGATCGCGGCTAAATGAGCAAGAGGAAGGTCTCTGCGCTTGAAAAGGGCGCAAAGATGGGCTCAAAGGAAGATATGCTCGGAAGCTACACGGGCGTATCCTCCGATGAACACGAGAAACCCATTCAGGACGCAGACGATCTCTGAGAAAGGAAGGGGCGGGATTTTCCCGCCCCCGACTTTTTTGTTTCGCACATTTCTTTGCTCCGACACCCCGCCCACCAACACGTCATCCCGAGCGGAGCGAAGCGAAGTCGAGGGATCTCGTCCTATAAGCAAACGGCGGGGTGTCGTTCGAAAAGAAATGTGCGAGGGGTTAGTTAGTCTGCTTCGTAATAGCTATCTGCCCACCCGATAACTGCTCCGTAAAAACAAAAAGCCGCAGGTGTGCGGCAAATTGTGTGCGCTGCCGCAGGGAAACCCTGCTCCGCGCAGTGATGAAAGGGAATCACCCCCACCTGTCACTCACTGCGTTCGTGCCGCCGCCCCCTTAGAAGGGGGCGGGTCGATCTCGCGTCATTCTGAACGAATGTGAAGAATCCCGAGGAACGAAGTCCGACGCCCCCTCCAAGGAGGGGGGCAGGGGGGCGGTGACCGCAACAGAGAACCTCTTATAACTTCACGACTGTCTTCTCGCGTTTTCGGGCGCAGACGAGAACACACACCCCTACGCCTACCAACATTCCGAAAAGGGAGATCGGCGCGGCAAGGGGGAAATAATCCTCATGGTAGCACCGCAGCAGTTTTGCGCGGTGTTCGTCCGCTTCAAGGCGCAGCGACAGAGGCAGCTCGTCGCCCTTCCAATCGGCCGCAGAGACCTTCCCCTCGGAATACTCGCTGTATTTGAGATTATAGACCGAATACTCCCCCTCGGCGGCATGGAGACGGTGGAAGGTGAACGTATCCCCCACGCCGCCAAAAAGCCCGATTTTGACGGGTACGAGGCTTTGAATGCAACAGATCTCCATATCGGCGCGGAAAGTACAGGTAAAGCCGTTCCCCAAATCGTACTCCTTCCCCTCGACCGCCGTCTTTGAAAGTTCGGAGAGCGGAAAGTTATATTCGCCCTCTTTCGGGGCGTCCGCCCCGCCGTACGCCGCCGTCACTTCGATCGTTTCGAGGTTTGCGGTAAATTCCTCCAACCCGCTTTCATAAACCGAAAGCCGCGTCTCGGGATGCCATGTCCCGAACAGGACGAGAACGAACGCGCCCAAAAGCACGGGAATGAGACAAAAGAGCGCACATTTTCGATACCGTTTTGCATTTCGGACGGCAATTTGGGCGCCCTCCTCGCCGCCGAACTTCTTTTCCGCACGGTGCAAAAGCAAAACGCCAAACAAAAACTTGCCGACCGCAAAGAGGAAAAACAGGGCTGCAGCCACGGCAAATGCCGTTTCGCGCACCGTCCCCGCGACGATCGCGACAATGCAAACAACGCTGAATAGAAGGGACATTCCCGCCGAAAGAGAACTCAAAAGCGCGACACGTCTGCGCAAAAGCAGGCAAAAAGCGCCGTAGCCGTCCGCTTCCTCGTCGGCGGAGTTTTCCGCTCCTCTCCACAGCGCGAGAATGCAGACGGCGCAGACGAGGAAGGCGACAAGCCCCGAGATGATCAGAACGAGCCACCACTGCCACCCGACCCAAACGACGGTGGAAAAATCGACAAATAAGCCGATAAAGAAGAGCAAAAGCCCCGTCACATACGCGCCGAAGAGAATGAGCGAGCGGGTAAAAAAGTCGTTCATCTTCTTTTTGAGGAGCTTCCGTTCCGATCTTTCGGAGAGCGCGGGACGGGATGCCGCCTCTGTATTTCGCTCACCCGCCAAAATTTCGTCCACCGTGACCCCGTACAGCTCCGCGAGCGCAGGGAGGAGCAGAATGTCGGGAAGGACCGTTCCGCGCTCCCATGCCGAAACGGTGCGGTTAGAAACGGAGAGACGGTCCGCGACTTCCTGCTGAGTGTAGCCGTGTGCCTTGCGGAGGGTCGCCAAAAATTCGCCGATAGACTGTTTCATTCTGTCACCTCGCCCTCATTCTACCTTTTTGAGAAGAAAAAAGCAAGACCGCAGTCTTGGAATTTGTCTATGATTTTTGGAATTTCTGGAAACCGCCCGCACGCCCCGCCCCCTCCTTAGGAGGGGGACTAAGGGGGTGGTGTCCTTTATTCTGATTTTTTACCACCTCAGTCACCTACGGTGACAGCTCCTCCTTAGGAGGAGCCTATCCCCCCACCACCCGTGGCAGAACGCGCTGTTCCACCCAAAGGGGATAGGCCTTAGGGCGAGGAGCAAAGAAACGTGTGAACCTATTCCGCAAATTGCGCGTTATACAGTTCGTAATAAAATCCGCGGCGGGCGAGCAAGTCTCTGTGCGTGCCCTGCTCGATGATCTGCCCCGCCTTCATCACAAGAATGAGATCGGCGTTCTGTATGGTGGAAAGACGGTGCGCTACGATAAAACACGTCCTGCCCTGCATGAGTTTTTGGAAGGCGTCCTGCACTTTGAGTTCGGTGCGGGTGTCGATATTGCTCGTTGCCTCGTCTAAAATGAGCATGGGCGGACGGCAGAGCATGACGCGGGCAATGCACAGAAGCTGACGCTGCCCCTGCGAAAGATTTCCCTCGTCCCCGATGACCGTATCGTACCCCTTCGGCAGCCGCATGATGAAGTTATGCGCATGAGCCGCCTTTGCCGCTTCGATCATCTCCTCCTCCGTCGCGTCGGGGCGTCCCATGCACAAATTTTCGCGAACGGTAGCCTCTTTCAGCCACGTTTCCTGTAAAACCATCCCATAATTTTCGCGCAGGGAATGCCGCGTGAGAGAGCGCACATCCTTTCCGTCCACCTTCACGCTCCCGCCGTCCACATCGTAGAAACGCATCAGAAGATTGATGAGCGTCGTCTTTCCGCAGCCCGTCGGGCCGACGATCGCTACCCGTTTCCCCGCGGGGGCGGCGATGTTCAGATCTTCGATGAGCTTTTGCCCGGGAAGATAGGAGAACTTCACCCCTTCAAAACGCACGTCCCCCTCTGCCTTGCCGAGGTCCTCGTTGCCCTCGTCCGACACCTCGGGCTCTTCCCCGATGAGCGCGAACAGGCGCGCCGCGCATGCGAGCGCATTCTGGAACTCGGTGAGCACTTCGGAGATCTCGTTGAAGGGCTTGGTGTACTGTGTGGAATAATAGAGCACGGAAGTCAGATTTCCCGTCGTAAAGAGCCCGCCCGTCGAGATCACGATAAAGGCGCCGACGAGGGCGACGACGGCATAGATGACCGCATTTATGAACCGTGTGGCGGGATTGGTCGTGGAAGAGAAGAAGATGGCGCGGACGCCGCACTGTTTGAGGCGGGCATTGAGCCTTTTGAACTCTTCCTCGTTTTTCTCCTCATGCCCGAACGCCTTGACGACCTTGAGATTCCCGATCATTTCATCGATGAAGGCGGTCTGTTCGGCGCGGACTTCCGTCTGCGTCTTGAACATGGAATAGGTGTGGGTGGAGATGAACCGCGCGGTGAGAAGGGAGAGCGGGGTGACGGTCACAACGACGAGGGCGACTTCCCAACGCATGAGAAAGAGAATGACGAGAACGCCCAAAATGGTCGCAACGCCCGTGAAAAATTGGGTAAAGCCGAGGAGCAATCCGTCCGAGAACTGCTCGGCGTCCGAGATGATCACGCTCGCCGTTTCGCCGTAGGCGCGGCTGTCGAGATATTTGAGCGGCAAGATCTGGATCTTGCGGAAGGCGTCATTGCGGATATCCGCGAGCATATGATAGGCGATGCGGTTGCTCGCGACATTCATCCCCCACTGCGAGACCGCCGCGACCGCGATGCACCCGCCGATCACGCCGAAATAGCGGAACAGACCCGCAAAATCGACCCCTCCCCTTCCCACGATGCAGTCCACGCAGAGCCCCGCAAGATAGGGCACTGCAAGGGTGGCTGCCACGTTCACGACGGAAAGAACTACGGTGAGCGCAAAGAAGAAGCGGTAGGGTCTCAGATAGCGAAGAATTTGACGGAAGACAGACCTTTTCATGACATCTCCTCCCGCGTCTGAGAATGGTAGATCTCGCGATAGACGTCGCAGGTCTTGAGCAAGATATCGTGAGTGCCCTGCCCCACCAATTTTCCGTCGTCGAGCACGAGGATCTTATCCGCATGAAGGAGGGAAGTCACGCGCTGGGAGACGAGGAAGAGGGTGCAGTCGAGGGAGATGAGGGCGCGGCGCAGATACTTTTCGGTCGCAAAATCGAGGGCGGAAGAGGAATCGTCGAGGATGAGGATGTCGGGGGTCTTCACGAGGGCGCGGGCAATGGTGAGCCGCTGCCGCTGTCCGCCCGAGAAGTTCTTCCCCTCTTGCGCGACCTCGGCGTCCAAGCCCCCCTTTGCCTCCGCCACGTCCTCCGCCTGCGCGAGGGAAAGGGCGCGCCGCAACTCCTCGTCGGTGGCGTTTTCATTCCCCCAAAGAAGGTTGGAACGGATCGTCCCCTTGAACAGGACCGCCTTTTGCGGCACCATGCCGATGCGCGCGCGCAGCCGCTCGGCGGGGATCGTATTCACGTCTTCGCCGTCTATGAGCACCCTTCCCTCGGTGCTCTCATAGAAGCGGGGAATGAGGTCCACAAGGGTGCTCTTGCCCGAGCCCGTGCCCCCCAAAATGCCGACCGTCTCCCCTTTTTGCACCGAAAACGTGATACCGTCCAGCGTTTTTCCGCCGCCCGCATAGGAAAAGGAGACGTTCTCGAAGGAGACCGCGGGGGGAGGAGTGGCGGGGTTTCCTTCCGCGAGAGCGGGGGCGGGCCGCCCGACAGAGACCGACTTTTCCCCCTCCGCGTCGAGCACTGCGCCGATGCGCTTTTGGCAGGAGACCGCCTTCGTCATCGTCACGATCAAATTGGCGAGCTTGATGAGTTCCACAAGGATCTGCGAAAGATAGCCGTACAGCGCCACCACGTCGCCCTGCGCCAATGTTCCGCCGTTGACGCGGAGAGCGCCCACATACAAGAGCACGATGAGCGCGATATTGACGAGGGCATAGGTGAAGGGGCTCGAGAGCGCGGCGACCGCACCCGCAAGTTTTTGCGACCGTTTGAGCGCCGTCTCCCGCGCTTCGAACTCCCGCCGCTCGCTCTCCTCCAAGGAGAAGGCGCGTATCACCCTTACGCCCGCTAAATTTTCACGGGTGGAAAGATATACCCGTTCGAGCCTTTCCTGCACCTTTTTGTAGAGGGGCAGACAGCCGCCCATGACGGCGTACACCACCAAGGCGAGCATGGGCACGAGCCCGACAAAGACGAGCCCAGAATGCGCGTCTATCACGAACGCCAATATCGTAGCGCCGAATACCACAATGGGCGAGCGCAGAAAAATACGGAGGGTCATATTGACCCCCGTCTGCACCTGATTGACGTCGCTCGTCATGCGCGTGATCATGCGGGCAGTGCCCGTTTCGTCGATCTGCGCGTAGGAAAAGGATTGCAACTTGTTGAACAGCCGAAGCCGCAATTCGGCAGCCGTTCCCACCGCTGCCTTGGCGGCGAAATACTGCGCCGTGAGCGCAAAAAAAAGTCCGAGCGCGCCGAATCCGACGAGCACCAGACACATTTTCACAATATAGATCTTATCGCCCGAAGCAATGCCGACGTCGATGATGCGCGCGACGATGAGCGGGACGAGAAGTTCCATGCACGCCTCGAAGAGCTTGAAGAGCGGAGCGAGGATCGCTTCCTTCCGATAGGTTTTCAGACAGGAAAAGAGATGTTTCAAGGAAGACCTCAGATGACGAAGAGATAGACATAATAGCCGACGAAACAGGCAAACAGCACAGCGCCCGCGACCTTGCCGAGCTTATGCCCCTTGAAGAGCGCAAACGCGTACAGGAAAACCGCCGCCCCGAGCGCCACGCAGGCGTCGATGAGATTGCTCGCCGTGCCCGCCGTCGTAAACGTGAGCGGATAGAAGAGGGACGCCGCGCCCGCCACGAGCAGAATGTTGAAGATGTTGCTGCCGATGACGTTCCCGACGGCGATGTCCGTCTCCCCTTTGAACGCCGCCACGATAGAGGTGACGAGCTCGGGAAGGGACGTGCCGATAGCGACGACCGTGAGCCCGATGATGCGCTCGGACACCCCGAAATAACCTGCGATATACTTAGCCGCGTCTACGAGAAGAGTGCCGCCGCCCACGACCATGGCGAGCCCCACGAGCGCGAGCACGATCAAAAACCACGTCTTTTGCTCCATTCTGTCGAACCACTGTCCGACCTTCCCCTTGGGCTTCTTCTCTTCGCTTGGCGCGATCTCCCCCTGAGGAACGCTCTTTTCAAGCTCCTTCGCCTTTTTCTGTTCCTTGAGCGCTCCCCGCACGAGGATGACCATGTACGCGGAAAAGATGACAAAAAAGATGAGTCCGTCCCACCAATTCAGGGCGTGCCCCCAAATGCCGAGCCCGATCAAAAGGGCGCTCGAAAGCAGCAGCACGGGCAGATCGAGCACGAGAGAGTTTTTCTGCACGGGCAGGGAATGTAACAGCGCCGCAAGCCCCAAAATGAGCAGAATATTACAGATATTGCTCCCGACGACGTTCCCGATGGAGATGTCCGTTGAATGCTGTATGGCGGACGTTATGGAGACGCACAACTCGGGCGCGCTCGTGCCGAAGGCGACGACGGTGAGCCCGATGACAAGGGCGGGGATCTTGCACTTTGAAGCGATCCCCGCGCTTCCGTCCACAAACCAATCCGCCCCCTTCACGAGAAGGACGAACCCGAGGATCAATAGGAAAAATTGCAGAGCTAATTCCATACCCGACACTTCCTTTTTCCGAATCCGCAAAAGTCTTGTCATTCTTGCGAACCGCCGAAACACGCCTTTGAAACAGGGCGGGGTATGTTGCTTCGACGCTTTGGACTACTCCCTTCCGCTATCCAAAGAGTAGCACGGACAGAAAAAAATGTCAAGCAAATTTGCTTGACATTTTCCGACGTCTGTCAAGTAATTTACCTTGACAGCTTACAATATCCCGTAGATCTCGCGGACGCGGTTCATGGGGCAGGGGGCGCATTGCGCGTCCGCCTCCTCCACCTTGACGATCACCCCGTCGCGGGGGAAGTCCCCCCTTCCGAAGGGCACGCTCACCCTCATCCCGACCGCCACCTTGGAAGTGGGCGAAAGATACCACGCGCTCTCCCCCTCGAGCTCCACCTTCACGAAGGTGTGTTTGAAATTGTCCTTGATGACGCCGCCGCTCAATGAATGGATCATACCTTCCCCCCTCTCAGAACATCGGAGCGAATACCTTGGCGAGCTCGCAGATCCCCCGCCATACCACGCTCCTCTTGGCGTCCTCCTCCGTCTGAAGAGCGGAGACGGCGAAGGTGCGCTCATAGTCCTCCTTGATCGCGGCGTTCGCCCGCGTGCGGAAGAGCATGACCGCGTTTTCATAGTGGTGCAGAAGGGAGCGATAGTCGAGATTGATCGTCCCCACAATGGCGGTGTCGTCATCCGCCAAAAAGCTCTTGGCGTGAACGAATCCTGGGGTGTATTCGTAGATCTTCACCCCGCCGCGGATGAGCGCCAGATAGTTGGAACGGGTGAGCGCGAAGGGAACTTTCTTATCAGGGATGTGCGGGGTGACGATGCGCACGTCCACCCCGCGCGCCGCCGCGGAGAGCATGGCGGCACGCATTCTGTAATCGATGATGAGATAGGGCGTCATGATCCAAACATACCGCTTTGCCTGCGACAGAATGTCGATATACACGTCCTCGGCGAGGTGTCTTTTGTAGAGCGGGAGAGGGCCGCTTCCGTAGGGCTGAACGTATCCCTCGCCCTCGAAATTCTCGTAAGTCTCGGGAAGATAGGGCGCGAAGTCCTCCGCTTCCTTGGAACGCATGTTATAAAGGCGCAGGAACATCAGGATGAGCCCGCGCACCCCTTCCCCCTCGAGGCGGACCGCGGTATCCTTCCAATTCCCGAAGGGCTGTTCCACGTTGATGTACTCGTCGGCAAGATTGATCCCGCCCGTATAGCCGACCTTGCCGTCGATAATGGCGATCTTGCGGTGATCGCGGTTATTGTGCAGGTTGGTGACGATGGGAACGAACGGGTTGAACTTTACACACCCGATGCCCGCCTTTTTCAGTTCGCGGTAATAGCCCGCGCGCAGCTTGCCCATGCAGCCGATGTCGTCGTAGATGACGCGGACTTCCACCCCCTCTTTCACCTTTTCCTTGAGCAGTTCGAGCACCGTGTACCACATCGTGCCGCGGGCAAGGATGAAGTATTCGAGAAAAATATACTCCTTTGCGCTCTTGAGATCTTCCAAAAGGCGCGCGAAGAAGAGTTCGCCCGTGGAGAAATACTCCGTCTTAGTGCCCGAATAGACGACGGCGTTGGGGTTGTTCCGAAGCAGCGCCTCCGAGACGGGCGCCCAGTCGCCGAGCTGTTCTCTGAGCTCCTCCTTCCCCACCTTTCGCGCCGAATAGATGCGGGAACGCTCGTTCAGCAGACGGTATTGCCTGCGCTGGCGCTTGGAGGGACGGTTGTAGGAAAAGACGATGTAGATCGCAACGCCGAACACGTTGAACACGACCACGCACAGGATCCAAGGGATCTTCGTTTCGGGGATCATGTCGCGGTTTACGACGGAGAGAACGGTGATGGCGACGACGAACCACTGCACGAAATTAAAGATGAGCCGCACATAGGGAGACGCCTTGGGGAAGTAAAGGGCGAGCGCCTCCTCGGCGAAATACAGAGCGGCGAGCACCACGAGGACGTTCACCGCAAAGATGAGAATGATCGTGAGCCCGATGAGAAAAAATCGGCTGAAAAAGATCTTGAAAAAGCGTTTCATAAAACCTCCCGTTCGTAAAGAAAACAGCCGCAAGGCAAACTCGTGACCTTGAAATTGCCTTCGATGTTCGGATTTTTTAAGGACGTATGCAACTTTTCGAGACCGTAGCACCCGACAAAGGCGTCGCGGGAGATCGCCGTCCAAGCGATCCCGCACAGATCGATCTCCTCGATCGCGCGGCAGCCTTCAAAGGCAAACGTCTTGAGCGCGCCGCCCGTTACCTTCACCCGTTTGAGACTTTCGGGCACGTTTTCCCCGAACATATATTGCAATCTGCCGTCGTAATCGCTTCCGTCGGGGCTCACCGAACTTCCCACAAAGGGCAAGGTAAGCGTCTTCAGAGCCATGCAGGAAGAGAGCGCGCCCTCGTCGCAGAAATGGATGTCTTCCGTAATACAGAGCTCCTCCGCAAGGGGAAGCGCCGCCACGAGCCGCGTCCCGCCCGGCGTTGAGAGAAAGAGGGCGTCTTCCTTGGCATAATAGGGCGCAAATGCACCGAATTCTTTGATACGTGTCCCAAAAAGCGCGCTCCCCTTGAGCTGCGCCTCCGCGCGCAAAGTGAGCTTTTCCGCGCCCGATCTTTGGAGAACGGAGGCGGAGATATTCCCCGTCATGAGCACGACTTCCGAAAAATGGGTGCGTTCGGTGCGGGAAAACCCGCTCCCGCCGTAGGCGAAAAATTCCTCCGAATAGTAGCCGACCTGCGCAAATTTGCGCCAGAGCGCGAGCGATTCGGAAGGAGAGAGGGCGGGATAGGAGGCCGCCAGCAGCTCCGCAAGGCTTCCGCCCGCGAGCAGGGCAAAGCGCTTGGAATACTCGGCGGAGACCGCCATTCTTCCGCTTACGCCCTCCCGCCCGAGCAGGAGCTCTTCCTCGGTGCAGTCCTCAAGACAGGCTGAAACGGAGGCATACGTCTCGGAAGTGCGCGCGCCGTTTTCCCATTCGACCTCATAGTTCCCGTTCGCTCCGACCCGCTTCGGGAAGGGCAGAAAGAGCAGCAAGCCCACGAGCGAAAAAGCTGCAAAAAAGGCGAGAAAACGCAATACGGGTCTCGATTTTCCCACTCTACTCACCATTTCAGTGTGTGCAATTCCCCCTCCGTTTTCAATCCGCGGAATGCGTTTTGGCGCAGTCCTTCGTAGACGGCGATCGCCACCGCGTTGCTCAGATTGAGCGAACGGCGCTCGTCCGCCATCGGAATGCGCACGCACTCCTCCCGATGTAAAAGGAGCAGGCTCTCCTCGAGCCCCTTCGTCTCCTTGCCGAAGATCAGCGCGTCCCCCGCGCGGTATTCGGCTTCCGTGTAGCATTTTTTCGCCTTCGTGGTGAAAAAATGCGCCCCCGTGCCCTCGGGAAGGGAGGAGAGCGCCTGCCCGAGATCTTCGTGCACGCGCACTTCCACAAGACTCCAATAGTCGAGCCCCGCACGCTTGAGATACTTGTCCGAAAGTTCGAAGCCGAGCGGCTTTACAAGATGCAGGACGCACCCCGTCGCCGCGCAGGTGCGCGCGATATTGCCCGCGTTCTGCGGGATCTCGGGCTCAACGAGAATGATGTGGAACATAAAACCTCCCGCCGTTCGTTCAAATTTTTTGTATGCGTAATAAATTTAACGGTAATTTTTTTGCAAAGTCGGGGAAAAACGCTTGACAGCTCGGCAAGCATTTCCTATAATGGACATGTACGGTGAACGTACCCCAAAACTTGCTTATACATCCCATATTTTTTCTCGTTAAAACGCCGGGCATTTGCTCGGCGTTTTAATTTTGCGCCGTCCGTTTTTTCCGCCGCAGCACGATCTCCGCGATGAGAATGGCCGCGCCCGCCGCGAACAGCGCCACCGACCACGCCTGCGAGGGCGTGAGCCCGGGAATGAAGCTGCCGCGCGCGTCATCCCGCGCAAACTCGATGATGAAACGGAAAAATCCGTAGAGGAGCATATACAGCTCTATGCCGTAGAGCTTCGTGCGGAACAGGGTGTACGTGAAGAGCCAAAAGAGCTCGAAGAGGAAGATCGCCTCGAAGAGCTGGGTGGGCACGACCCTTCCGCCCAAACCGCCGAACGCGCCCGGCTGGTAGACGCCGAAAGGTCCGTCCGTGACTGCGCCGTGACAGCAGCCCGCCATGAGACACCCTACCCTGCCGATACAGTGGGCGATCGCGATGCAACATGCCGCGATGCCGAGCACCTGCGGAAAGATCTCAAATACCTGTCTGCCGCAGAGCTTCCTGATGAGAGTGAACCAAAGCAGCAAAAAGAGCGCCGCCCCGCCGATGAGACCGCCGTAGAAGGTGATCCCCTTGAAATGGAAACCAGCGGAAGGGTTTGCGATGTAGTTGTATGTCGCCTGAAAGAGCGCGGCGAAGCCGAATCCCGCCAAAATGGAAAAGGCGGCGAGCAAAATGCCGCAATTTTGCAGTTTTGCGGGGATCTTCAGCTTCTCGGCATAGACCCGCGCCACGATGAGCGCCGCAAGGACCGCGAGCGCGGTGCAGATATCGTAGAGCGTGACCGGCGAGCCGAACAGCCTGAACAGTTCATTGGGATACAAGTTTTTGTCCTCCTCTTCCGCCCGCGAAAGAGCGCTTTCTTTTATTATAGCACGCCATGCAAAAATTGTCAATAGTTGAATAAAGTTATTATCGCAACTTATAAATTTCGGTAATTCCATTATATTTACTTATGCTCCGAAAATCGACAAAAAGCGAAAATCCTTAAAAAATGCGCCGTTTGTTCTTATTTTATCACGTTTTAACGCAGCATTCGCCGTTTTTGGAATAATTCTGTTAATTTTTCTCATATAAAAAATATACGGCAAAACGATTGCATTTTTATAAGGAATGTGTTAATGTATAAATACCCTACTATTTTTAGTGTGCGCGCATACTATTTATATATTAGGGGCAAAACAGGAAACAATTTTTTGGAGGTAGATCCATGAGTAAACTTTTGAGAAAGGTTCTCCTTGCGGCGCTTGCGATATGCCTGTCCCTCGGCATATTCACGGCATGCGGCGAGGACCCCGAAACTCCGTCCGAGCCTCAAAACGTCACCTACACGGTGAACGTTGTGGGGAGCGCGGACGCCCTTAACGGTGTGAGCGTTGTGCTCTCACAGGACGGTGCGGAAAAGGCTTCCAAGACGCCTGAAAACGGGAAGGCCGTCTTCGAACTGCCTGCAGGCACTTACGAAGCCTTTCTGAGAGGGCTTGCGGAGGGATATACCTATTCTCGCGCCCTGCTCACAGAGAGCGCTCCCGAGGCGACCATCAACGTTCAAGATCCCCCTCATCCCCAGCCTCAGACGGTGACCTACACCGTCACCGTGGAAGGTGCGGACGGGCTTTCGGGATTGAGCGTGGTACTCTCGCAAGACGGCGTGACGAAGGGAACTGTTCCGCTTGCGGACGGCAAGGCTGTCTTCGAGCTCGAGGAGGGAACTTACACCGTAATGCTTGCGGGACTTCCCGACGGGTACACCTATGAGAGCGCGACCGTGACTGCGGATTCTCCCGCGGCGACGCTCACGGTGAGCGCCGTTGAACCGCCCGTAACGACGACGACCTATACCGTCACCGTCGCATGTGAGGAGGGAACTCTTCCCGATGGGCTGAGCGTTCAGATGCAGAAGGGCAACTCCGTTGTCTCCACCAAGCCCGTTGAAGGCGGCAAGGCGGTGTTCGAGCTCGCACCCGATACCTATACCGTGACGCTGACGGGGCTCACCGAGGGATACACCTGCGAGAGCGCGACCGTGAACGCGGATACCCACGAAGTGACGCTCACCGTGAAGAAGGTGACCACACCCGATCCTCAGACAGTTCACTATACGGTGACCGTAGAGTGCACGGGGGCGACCCTTCCCACAACGGTGCGCGTACAGCTCTCTGCGGACGGCGCGGTGAAGGCGACCAAACAGCTCACAGACGGCAAGGCGGAATTCGACCTCGAGCCCAATACCTATACGGCGGTCCTTACGGGACTTCCCGCAGGGCTTGAATACGTCTCCGAAACGACCGCAACGCTGACGCCCGAAGCGCCCGACGCGACTTTCACCCTCAAAAAGAAGGTGGAAGCGGTGGACGTTGCTCTGACTGTCACCAATACCGCAAATAAAGATCTGTTCGGGAGAGATTACACTCCCGCAGCTGCCGCGGGCATGAAGGTGGAACTCTATCTCGGCGAAGCGATCACCGCCACTGTGACGGGCACGACGGACGCCGAAGGAAAATATACCTTTACCGCGCTCAAGCTCGGCACTTATAAAGTGAAAGTGAACGGCACGGACGCGGGCACGATCGAGGTGGGCGAGACGACTTCCACTGCTGCAGTAAATGTGAACTTTGCGGGCGGCACCGTGAACGCTCCCCTCGCCTTCCAAGTGGGCGCAAACGCGCTGCCCTTCACGCAGCAGATCCTCGAAACTCTCGGGGACGAGAGCGTACACTACACCCTCAAGGTGGATAAGAGCGGGCTCTATTCCTTTGACGCGAACAACAAGAACGCCAACGTCTCGGGCGAGGCGCTCGAGCTCGCGGGCGGGCTCATCGCTGTCGAGCACATCGCAGTAGAGCTCGAAGCGGACAAAGTGTACACCTTCGCGTGCTCCTCTGCGGGAAGCGCGGATACGGGCTTTGACTACACGGTGACGATCACCGAGGGCAACACGCAGGGCGGAGGGGACACCCCCACCGTTCCCTGGACAGGTGCGGGCACGAAAGATTCGCCCTATATCATCACCGAGCTCAAGAACGAATATACGGTACAGCTCGTCTATGACAACGGCTATACTCCCGTATACTTCAAGTATACCGAGACCAAGGGGGCGAAGTACGCCATTTACTCGAGCAATCAGGACTTCTTCCTCTCCGTTATGCTTGTAGACGGCGATTCTCTCAAGCCCGTGAAGACATACTCCAGCGGCGGAAACGAAGCCTCGGAGGTCTCGCTCTTCGAGACGGCGGACACTGCCGAATATCTCTTTGAGCTCTCCCCCTATGACGAAGACTCCACCACGACTTTGACCGTCAAATTCACGATCGGCGACTACGCGGGTTGGATGTCCAAGTGGGAAGGCAGCGGCCGCTTCCAGAAAGCGCAGACGAAGCCGAGCGTTCCCGGGATAGACGATCCCTATATCATCAAGACGTTGATCGACACCTATGACGTGATGGTCAGCCCCGCAGGCGTGTACTTCAAGTACGAAGCGACGGAAACCAAGAATTACACGATCGCGGCGACGGCAAGTTATACCTTATCGTTCAGTGTGAGAGACTACAACGACGGGGATCCCATAGAGTTGAAAACCTACGAAACCGTGGACAAAAACCCCGTAGCGTTCACCCTCAATGCGGGGACGACCTATCTGTTCTATATCAACCTCACCAACCCCGACGTGCAGGAAGAGGTTTGGTCGCTGCTCCTTAAATTCAAGATCGAAGAAGGCCAGGCCGTTGTCGATCCCGAACAGCCCGACGGCAGTGAGGATCACCCCTATGTACTCGAAAACGTTGTGGGCGAACATAACGACGTAGACGCAACTTCCGACGGCGTTTGGTACACCTTTACCGCGACCGAGGACGCCGACTACGTGTTCGCTCTCAAAACAAAGGGCTGGCTCGTTGTGAACGGCAAAGACCTCTTCTCGGCTTCCGACTCGGCTTCCAAGACGGTGACCCTCACCGTAAAGACGGGCAGGAGCTACACCGTAGGCGTCAAGACGTACGGCGGCGCGGCGACCGCGAAGGTCTCCTATTCCGTGACGAAGAAGAGCAACGAACCCGACGGCAGTAAGGAAAGACCCTTCGTGCTCACAGGCGACTTCCTCGGCGAACACACCGTGTCCGT
Source organism: uncultured Clostridia bacterium (assembly GCA_947629575.1). GTDB lineage: Bacteria > Bacillota > Clostridia > Christensenellales > Borkfalkiaceae > Gallimonas. The sequence continues at coordinate 29,147 of CANREF010000011.1, forward strand.
TCCCTCGAGCGTCTACTATAAGGCGACGATCTCCGAGGATATGACCGTTGTCATCACCGCAAACACCGCCCTTACCCTTACGATCGGCAATGTCTCTCTCCAGACGGCAGCGGCGGGAAAAGAACAGACTTTCACCCTCTCCAAGGGCGACATTCTCATCAAGTTTGAAAAAACTTCCGTGACGGAAGTCAAATTCACCGTTGCAAAGAAGGATATTTCGAGCGTTGCCCTGCCCGACGAATTCAAGGGCACGTGGAAGAGCCTTGACAAAGTGTACGAGATGACGATCGATGAAAGCGGCGCGCTCACCCTCAAAAAGAACGGCGCGGCGGTGACGACCGTCGTCACGAGCGGCACGGGCGCTATGGAGGGCGGCACGTTCTACTATGTCGCCTTTGAGAGCAAACAGTATCAACTCAAATGGGACGGCGTAGGCAAGAACGCGCTCGAACTATACGCAAAGGTTTCGGGAAGTACGGGCGAATACATCTACTTCGCACCCGATCCCCTTCCCGCCTTCGACCTTAGCGACTATGCGGGCGAATATACCGACCGCGATGGCAAAAAGCCCAACCTCGTTGTGAGCGAGAGCGCCATCACGTGGCAGGGCCACACCGTCCTCCTTGTGGGCGATGTGACGGGATCTTTCTCCGGCTACACCAAGGCGTGGGCTGCCTATGTGGACGACAAGCCCGAGATCGTGCTCGTTCAGGACGGCTCGTTCTACTTCCAGTACGCGAAGCTCTACTTCGACAACAAAGCGGCGGCGGTGGAACTGCCCGAAGCGTTCGTGGGCAAGTGGAAGAGCCTCGACGACAAGTATCAGCTCGACATCACCGACACCAAGACGCTCACCCTCACCGTGAGCGGTGCGCAAAAGCAGTTCACCCTCTCCTCTGAAAAGCAGAGCGTTGAGACCCTCTACTTCCTCACCGTGGACGGCACAAAGTGGCAGCTTGCGAACTCTCCCGCGGGCACGGGTACTCTCATGCTCGAATCGGACAGCGAGACGGTGTACTTCACCCCCGACCCCATTCCCACCGTCACCTTCAGTTCCGAGATCGGAACTTACACCCTCGTGGACGTTTATGAGGAAGAGCCCGCTGAAGGCGAGTTCACCATTTCGGCGAATGCCATCACATGGACGGGTCACAACGTGATCGTTGCAAACGTCTTGCAGACGTATCCCGAGCTCGGTACGGGTTATCCCCTCTTCATCGACGGAAATCCCTACCAGCTGATGAACTACGGCGGAATGCTCATGCTCATCGACACCGTGGAAGGCACGACGTACACCCTCGAAGAGGGCGCGCCTCAGCCCCAGGATGTGACCTACACCGTCACCGTGAAGAGCGCGGATAAGGACATCTTCGGAAATACTCTCAACGAAGCGGTCAAAGCGGACGTGTCCGTCTCCCTCATGAAGGGAGACAAGGCCGTGGAGACCAAGACGACGGGCACGGACGGCAAGGTCACCTTCACCCAGCCCAAGGACAGCTACACCGTGCAGATCAACGGGCAGAGCTATGACCTTACGGACAACGCCGCAAACGTCACCCTGTTCAGCGACGTCGTGTACGGTACGCAGGAGCATCCGATCGCCCTCAAGACGGGGCTGACGCAGCTGCCCTTCACCGAGGATATCCTCGATACATATCGGTCGGGTGCGTACTTCACGTTCACTCCCGCCGAGACGGGGACTTATGTGTTCACCGTGAGCGCGGAGACCGTGATGTTCATGCTTACCTTTGGAGATGACGAGGATGACGGGCTCATGCTCATGGGACAGCTCTCGGGCGAAGTGACGCTCGAAGAGAAGACCACCTACTCGGTGATGATCGTGAACACGGACGCTTCCGCCTGCACCCTCAAGATCGAGAAAAAGACGGAGGGCGAGATAGAGGGAAGCGGCACGCAGGCTGATCCCGAGATCTTGAAGAGCCTCAACCAGACGATCACCCGCCATGCGGGGATCGATGCGAACGGCAGGTACTACTTCCGCTTTACGCCCGAGAAAAACGCCATTCTCACCATTACGGCACAGACCCTCTGCTCCGTGGGCGGAAAGCTCGTGAACAACTCCACCACCCTTCTTGCGGTGGACGGGACAATTCTCGCGCAGGTAATAGCGGGCACAACGTATGAATTCTGGCTTCAGGCAAGCCAAACTGGCAGTGCTACTGACGTAACGATCGTCCTCTCCACCGCCGACGCGCCCGAGCCCCCCGGAGAGGGCGCAGGGCTGAAGTCCGACCCCTATCAACTCGAGACCCTGACGGGCCAATACAAGATCTTTGCGGTAAAGAGTGCATATGTCTATTTTACATATACCGCAACGGAAGATCAAACCTATCGCATCACCCTTTTGAGCGGGCCGAAAACCACGTTCTATCTCGACCCCACCACGATTTTGTTCGCAAAGTCCGGGAAATACTCCTATGACACGAGCAAGTTTGAATACGACGAGTTTACCCTGAGTGCGGGCACAAAACTGACTTTACGTCTCTATTCCGAAGTAACGGACTACTATGAGTTCAAGATCGAAGCCAAGCGGGCGGAGACAGAAGTGACCTTCCCCGAAGATTTGGTCGGCGAATGGGAGTTCGATGCACTGCACTCCGATACGGAGCTTTCGGAAGTGCCCGACCTCGTGATCGGCGAGCATACCGTGGAATGGGGCGACAAAACGGTGAAAACCTTCGGCGAAGAGAGCGGGCTCTACTTCCTCGAGATCGATGGCAAAGAGTGGACGCTGAAAGCCGACAAGGACACCTACTCCTACACCTGTCTTTTGCTCACCGACACCTCGACCGAGGACGTCTACATATTTACCGTAAAGAAAACCGAGCCCGAGATTGAGGGAAGCGGCACTTCGGACGACCCCGAGATCCTGAAGAGCCTCAACCAGTCGCTCACCCGCCATGCAGGGATCGATGCGAACGGCAGGTACTACTTCCGCTTCACCGCCGATAAAAACGCCATTCTCACCATTACGGCGCAGAGCGTCTGCTCCGTGGGCGGCTTGCTTCTGGAAAACCGCACCACTCCTCTTACCGAGGGCGGCACAGTCTCCGTGCAGATAAAGGAGAGCACGGTCTATAACTTCTGGATTCAGGCAAGCCAAAAGAGCGGTCCTGCGGACGTGACGATCGTTCTCTCCACGTCCGACACTCCCGCGATTCCTTGGAGCGGTACGGGCAAGAGCGCCAGCCCTTACGTCCTCACCGAACTCGGCGAAGAGGTCACCGTGTTTGTCGCGGCGAGCGGATTCATTTACTTCACCTACACGGTGGATACGACTACCCTCTTGGAGTTCACCCTCCTCTCCAACGGCTGCATCAGTCTGAGCGGCGGTCCGAAATGGAAGACGGGCGGCGGAACTACGCTCAACTCTGTCACGCGCATGAGTGACACCGTCTCCGCAAGCGGCACGCTCAAATTCTATGTACAAGGTTCTGCAACCGGTGCTGCGGGGCTCGTGACGTTCAAGATCGAAAAGGCAGTCGAGAAGAAAGACTACACTGTAACCGTGAAGAGCGCCGATAAGGACGTCTATGGCAACACCATAAACGAGGCTGCAAAGAGCGGCGTGGAAGTTTCCCTCATGAACGGCGAACAGGTCGTTGAGACCAAGCAGACGGGCGCGGACGGCACTGTGACCTTCTCCCAGCCCGAAGGCAACTACACCGTGAAGATCGACGAAAACACCTATACCTTCACCGAGAACGCGGCTTCGGTCACGCTCGACAGCGGCGTTGTGTACGGCACGCAGGATCACCCGCTTGCCTTGCATCTCGGCGAGAACACCATTCCCATGACGCAGGAGCTTGCGAGCGCGGGCGGCGTGTACTACACGTTCACCCCCTCCTCAGACGCTACCTATATCTTTGACGGCGTGGGAGAGAACACGTTCTATAATTTCTTCTATGACAGCGATAACCCCGCACTGTATGAAACGGTCGGCGGATTCGCAGGGATCACGCCCGTTTCCAAGCCCCTCACCGCAGATACGGCGTACAAGATCGTTGCGCTCGGGGTGGCCGCGGGAGATTACGTCATCAAGATCTCCGTGCAGGCGGGCACTGTGGAGGCGACTCCCGACGAGGGATTCCACTTCAATGAACAGTTTGTCGGCACGTGGAAATCGGAGGACGGGTACACCATTTCCATTACCGCAACGACTTTCCTGCTCACCGAGGCGAGCGGCGTGAAAGCGACCTACACGATCTCGGAAAGCGAGCCCGACAGATTCCAGGAAAGAACCTATACCATTGTCTGGAACAGCGTCACCTATACATTTAAGAATCTCGACGATCCCATCACCCTCACCCTCTCGTCTGCAAGCGGCTCTAAGAGCTTTGAGCTTTCGGCGACCGAGGGCTTCACGGTGGACTTCCCCACCGAAATGCAGGGCAGCTGGAAGTGCCAGGGCAGCGAAGATGATGACGAGGACGTGAGCGGCGTTCCCAACCTTGTGGTGGGCACAAACTCCGTCACCTGGGCGGGACATGACGTCAAGGTCATCGGAACGAACGGCGACGGGCTCACGACCGTCTACATTCTCGAAATCGACGGCGAGAAGTGGGGTCTGCAACTCTCGAAGGGCGAACTCAACACCACACTCGAGCTCAAAAAATTCAAGGCCGATGATGGCTACACATTCGCCAATGCGGGCGCGCAGGGCGGCGAGACGGAGGACAAGGTGACTTACACCGTCACCGTCAACCTCAAGGACAGCGACGTCTTTGGCAATACCCTCAACGGCCGCCTCGGCGCACAGGTGGAAGTTACCCTCTATAACGGCGAGGACATCGTGGAGACCGCCTTCACGGACGGCAACGGCGTTGTGACCTTCACCGTCGTGGAGAGGGATACCTACAAGGTCCAAATCTACGGAAAGGACTATGCCCTCACTTCCAAGACCGTCACCGTGGAAGCTACGTCGGATGTCGTCTACGGCACGCAGGAGCACCCGCTCACCCTGACCGTCGGCGCGAACAAGATCCCGCTGACGATGGACGTGCTCTCCGCCGTGGAGGGATTTGTGTACTACGACCTGCAGGTGGAGACCTCGGGCAACTACGTCTTTGACTTCCCCGCCAATGCAAGCGTGCAGTGCAGCCAGCTCAGCATTCGGCTGCTCGGCAGCGGCGCGCAGCAGGTGGAAAAAGAGCTCGACGCGGAGACCGTGTATCACTTCACCCTCTCCGCAGGCTCTCCCATCGACGGCGACTACGGCTATACCATCACCATTACTGCCGCGAAGCCCGCAACCCCTTGGGCGGGGCAGGGCACGCAGGATGAGCCCTACATCATCGAAGAGCTCATCGGCGAATACAACGACATCGAAGTCGTCTACACGGGCGTAGAAGCTGAGTTCGTGAACGTGTACTTCAAGTACACCCCCACCGAGGATGTGGAATACTACACCCTCACCCTCACCGTTGCCGGAGACGCCGTGATCACCTTCATCGGCGCGAAAGCTCCCGTCGGACAGACCATTCCCTTCGTGAATGCGGCGTCCGCAGCGAACTACTCCGCGACGATCAAACTCACCAAGGGCAAAGATCTTACCATCTGCGTCTCGGGCGGCAACGACACGAGCCAAAACGAAGACAGTCAGACGTATGCGACGTTCAAGTGTTCCTTCAAAGTGGAGAGTTATGAACTTCCCGAGCCCGAGACGGGCAGCGCGCAGAAACCCGACACGCTCACCGAGCTCCTCGGCACTCACACCGTGACGACGGAGAGCGCATACTACTACGCCTACACCGCCACCGCGGACGGCAAGTACTACGTCTCCACCGATTACGCAGAGGGCATCACCTTCACCGTGCGCGACAGCCTCACCCTCGACGAATACGGCGTTCCCACGGGCAAGAAACTCTTTGACCTCAACCTCTCTGCGGGCGACAAGGGCGTTATAGAACTTACAAACGGCAAGACCTATTACTTCACCGTGAAGTCCAACCTCATCTCCGAGGGCGCGGCAACGGAGACTTTCTCCTTCACCATAGAGACGTGGACCGCAGGCGAGCCCGACGGCACGCAGGCCAATCCCTTCCCGCTCGAGGATGTATTCAGCGAACACACCTTTGAGGCCGTTCCGCAGGCAGGATTCTATTACACCTTCGACCTTGAAGAGGAGACGGAAATAAAGGTCACGGCTTTGACGAAATTCTTTAAGATCGTGATCTCGCAGTCGGGCAAAAATCTCATCTCCAAGCAGGTAACGGGAACTTACACCAATACTTTCACGGCGCAGGCGGGCGAAGTCCTCATCTGGGTCACCAACATGATGGAAGGCACGATCGAAGTGAAGATCAAGATCGAAAAGGTCGGCGGCGAAGAGCCCATTCCCCCCGTGACGGGCGGAACGAAGGACAACCCCGAAGTGATGGATCCCTTCACGGGAACTTTCACGAGGAACGCGGACTACAACAACGGCTGGTATATCAAGTTCACCGCCAAAGAGAGCGCGATCTATACGATCACCAACCAATCCACTGTCGCGGTCTATGTCCGCTTTGATGTGGCTACCGCTTCGGGCAAGGGCAGCGCGATCAACGCGAACACCTCTAAGGCTTTCCTTGCCGAGGCGGGAACGGAGTACGTCGTCGTGTTCTTCCCGCTGGAAACAACAGGAGCAAAGGTGAACTTCACAATGTCCGTCTCCAGTGAGCCGATGCCTACCTATTCTTGGGAAGGCGAGGGCACGGAGAGCGTCCCCTACGTTCTGACGGGGGACGAAAACCTCGAGATCTACGCCACGTCGACGAAATACCTCTACTTCAAGTACACGTTCACCTACGGCGGCACAATGACCTTTACGCCCAACACCAACTATAAGACGAAGATCACCCTCATGGGCGGGCTGCAATGGGGGGAGAGCGGCAATCTTGCAAGCGACTTCTACGCCTACACGGGACCCGGCAGCGACGCAAGCCGCACCCTTACCTTTGAGGCGGGGCAGACCGTGACCTTCGCGCTCGGGCTCTACATCGGCACCACGCTCGCCAAAGTGGGCGTGAAGATCGACATCGAGGACGTCTACGTCGTCGAAACCGCGGACTATACCGTCTCGGTGACCGTATCCGATATGGATATCTTCGGCCACGCGTGCAATACCCATAAGGGCACTCAGATCGAAATTTCCCTCATGAACGGCGAACAAGTCGTGGATACCAAACAGACGGACGACGACGGCAAGGTCGTCTTCACCGCCGAGAAGAAGGACGGCTACACCGTGAAGATCGGGGAGAAGTCTTACCCCTTCGAGAGCGAAAATCTCAATGTGAACGTCGTTTCCGAAATTGTATGGGGCTCGGATGCGGAGCATCCCCTCACCCTCACCGAGGGCAATAACAGTTTTACCTTCACGAGAGAGATCCTCAACCTCAAGGAGCACTTCATCTACTTCACCTTTACCCCCGAGGAAGGGGCTGACTACGGGTTTGTCGCTTCGAGCGATTTGCTCGCCGTCTACAAGGGCAATACCGCAGGCTCGGGCGATCCCCTCGTCGGCAAGGGCGTGAGCTCGCTCACCGCAAAGCTCACCCTCACCACAGAGGCCTTGGCGCTGAGCGCTGTCCCCAATGTCGTTCCCGAGGAAGGTGAGTCCTTTGCCTACACCCTCTTTATCGCCAAATACGTCGATTACACCGTGAAGGTCACGACGGGCGAGACGGATGTGTTCGGCAAGGAATACACTCCCACTCCCATCGCAACGGGCACAACGGTGACCCTTCTTGACGGTGAAACCGAGGTCGCGACGGGTACAACGGGTGAAGGGGGCGTTGTCGTCCTCTCCGCTCCCGAAAAGGCCACCTACCGTGTGCGCATCGACGGCGTGGAAGAGACCTACCCCGTGCCCCTTGCGAATACGGAGACGGAAGTGACCGTCCTCACCGTCCTCGGGACGCAGGGACACCCGCTCACGATAGAAAAGGGCGAAACGGAAGTGACCGTTCCCTCTGAATATTCCGAGACGGGTATCTATTACACCTTTACACCCGACGCAGACGGCGTGTACACCTTCTCGGGCGAGGGCGAGGGCGTTTGGTTCACCGTATCGGGTGACTTCGCGGAAGAGACCGTCGGCGGGAGATCCCATAAGCCCGCTTTGGACAGAGAGCTCACCGAGGGGAAGGCTTACACCGTGAAAGTCTATTCCCTCACCCCCGGGACTGCTTATAAGATCAAGATCGAGCTCGACCTCGGCACAGATGAGGGCGAGGAGAACAATCCCATAAAGATCGATGATCCCTTCACGACGATCGAAGTCAAGGACATTACGACAAAGAACAAATATTACACGTTCACCCTCTCCGAAAAGGTCACCATCAAAGTTACCCTCGTGAGCGGAAGCGATACGTACTACGTGAAGTTCAACGAGCTCGACGAAAAGAGGATCTCCTCTTCCGCGATCGAGGTGGAACTCGAAGCGGGCAAGGTCACCATGCGCGTGCACAGCGCCAATGCCATCGCCTCTAACTGCTCCATTAAGATAGAGAAGAAAGAGGAGACGACCGACCTCGGGACGCCTGATAATCCCGAGGACGTGGAAGTCTTGGAGGGGACGTGGACGAAACCCGCGACCTCAACGGCCACCACCGCCAATGGCGGCTATAACATCCGTTTTGCCCCCACCGAGAATGCTTACTATACTTTCTCGACGACAGGAGCTATGGCAACCGTCAAATTCGGGCCGGAGGGAACGGCCTTCTCCGCGTTGACTACGCGCACGTTGACGGCGACCGGTCCAACCTATATGCAATGCGAAGCGGGAAAGACTTACACGGTCATCCTTTATGCGGCCACCGGCAAAACGCAAACCAATATTACGATCGTAAAAACCCTGCCGCCCGATTTCAGCGACTTGAGCGGCAACGGCTCGGAGGGAGATCCCTATGTGCTCACGACGAACAGAAGCATTGATATCTTCGCAACAGCATCATCCACAAAGCTGTATTTCCGCTATGTCGCGACCGAACATGTGACGCTCAATTTCACGGCATTGCTGAAGACTAAGATTACTATCATAAGCGGTGTAGAAGCGTGGGATGACGGAAGCGCGAAAGCATGGTCCGTGTCAAGCAAGACTACACAGCGTGCGATCACCCTGTCTGCGGGAGATACCCTCGATTTCTCCGTCGCTCCTTCCTCCGCTACGGCAGCAATGCCGGCACATGCAGGCGTTTCCATAACGATCGCTGCGGCGGGCGATGAAACCGCTCCGGATGTTCAAATCGTCGCCCTTCCTGCGGATTTGCCCGTTTACGGCTCAAAAAATCATTGAGCCCGACAATACCTCCAATCAAAAGAGAGCGGTTTTTACCGCTCTCTTTTGATTTTTTAGGGGGGATGGACTTCGTACTTCGGGATTCTTCGCTGCGCTCAGAATGACGCGGAGAGAAGCGCCGAGTGTCCCCCCTGCCCCCCTCCTTGGAGGGGGTGAAAAGGCGTCACGCTGAGGCAACCCCTCGGCTCCTCCTAAGGAGGAGCTGTCACCGCAGGTGACTGAGGTGGTGGAAGCCAATGGACACCACCCCCCTACCCCCCTCCTTGGAGGGGGCGGAGTGGACGAAATGAAAAGTATGTGATATTTACATTTGCCATAGCGAACGTTTGACACCTTTTATACAAGTGTGATATAATAATGTTATAATCATCTGCAAGAATTCCGATATTTTTCGAAATAATTGCATAAAACCATAATGGAGGCCCTTCATGAGGAAATTTTCGATAAAACTTCTTCTGCTCTTTTCGGCAACGCTGCTCGCTCTCGGAGGCTTTGCCCTGTCCGCTTGCAGTGAGTCGTCGCACAAAACAGACAATTCCGCGCATGAACATCAATTCGGAAGTTGGACGGTCGTCACCGAAGCAAAGTGCGAGGAAGCGGGTTCGCGCTATCATGTATGCTCGGTTTGCGGCTACCGCGAGGACGACGTTATCCCCTATCTCGGTCACAATTACGACAGAGGTGAGGTGACGGTGGAAGCGACCTGTTCCACTCCCGGCAAGCGCGTCCGCAAATGTACCCGCTGCCAAAAGGAAAAGGAAGAGACCATAGAAAAGCTCAACCATAACTGGGACGAGGGCGTGATCGTCGAACCCTCTACCTGCATCAAAGCGGGCACGCTCCGCCTCACTTGCAGCGTCTGTAAGACGACGGAGGACCGCGAACTCTTCCTCGCGCCCCACGATCTGCAGGAAGACTCTGCCCGCCGCCAAGAAGCGACCTGCGAAGAAGACGGTAAGAGAGTCCTCGTCTGCTCCGTGCCGGGATGCACGTACGAACAGACGGAGACGATCAGGGCAAGCGGGCACATTTGGACGCAGGCAGCGGGGGATACCGAACCCACCTGCACCGATCCCGGCAAGCATAACCGTGAGTGTAGCGTCTGCGGCACAAAAGACGAAACGACCGTTCCCGCGCTCGGGCACGATCTTCCCGCCGAATACACGATAGACAAACTTCCCTCCTTTACCGAGGCGGGCAGCAAGTCCTATCATTGCAGGCGCTGTGAAGAGCACGTAGACCCCGTGGAGATCCCTATGCTGCAGGAGAACGTGCCCGTCACCTTCCGATTCGAAGTCCTGCGCAACAACGGGAACAAGATCGTCGATTCGAACATCGTCATCACCGTCTTCGACAAAGGAGCGGAAGTCGCAAAGAGCGACGCCTCGACGCTCGTGAACGGCGTGTTCACAGTGCCGCTCGACCCCGGCACTGCCGCCTCGCCCAAGACCTATACCGCAAAGGTGACGGGGCTTCCCCGCGGGTATTCCGCAAAGGAAGAATATACCGTCTCCCCCGCCGACCCCAACTGCTCCATTTGGCTCACGGCGGCGCCCCTGCAGGGAACGCCATCCCGTACCGAACGGTATACCGAAGGCTCTGTGATGTACGACTTCACCCTTCCCGCCAAAGACAACAATACGGGAAAAGACATCACCCTCTCCGAACTGCTCAAGACAAAGAAGGCGGTCGTGCTCAACTTCTTCTATACGACCTGCAGTCCTTGCCAGCGGGAGTTCCCCTACCTCATGCAGGCGTACACCAAGTATAAAGACAGCATCGCGGTGATCGCCATCGACGAGACGCGGATCGACTCCATGGTCGCCGTGACCCAATTCGCCATTGAATACGGGCTCGTGTTCCCCGTGGCGTTCAGCACTTCCTTCGGCATTCAGAGCGCCTTCGGCTTCACCGACGTGCCCCAGACGGTCGTCATCGACGGCGAGGGCGTTGTGAGCGTCATCCATTCGGGAACGAGTACCTTCGATGACTTCGATAAACTGTTCGCCCCCTACGCTTCGGACAGCTATTGGAAGAACCCCGAAAAGAAAACCACGGCGGCCATTTCCGCCGCCCAACCCCTCCCCCTCCCTCTGCGCAAGAGGGAAACCTACTAAATCCCACAGGAGGACATCATGACAAAGTTCAGAAAATTCTTGCTCATCTGCTTGCTCGCGGCGCTGACGTTTTCCATAGGCCTTTTTGCCGTCGCCTGCAACGATACTCCCGATGACAGCGGTTCGGGGAACACCCCGGGCGACGTCACCGATCCCGGCGGCAACAACCCCGGCGGAGAAAATCCTCCCGCCGAGGTCGTCTATCACACCGTGTCCTTCGACGCGGCGGGCGGCAGCTATGCCGCGGGAGCGCCCGATCCCATTCAGGTCGCCGAGGGCGCTCTGCTCCTCGAAGCGGTGCGGGAAGTCGCTCCGCCCGTCAAATCCAGCCTCACGTTCGGCAACTGGTTTTTGAACGGCACAGAGCTCAATGCCAACACCAAGATGCCCGCTCAGGATATCACCCTCGTTGCCAATTACAAGGTGGACTATGTGATAGAGAGCTATCTGCAGAACACCAGCCGCAACAGCTATATCAAACAGGGCGAGACCGCGGGCAGCGACTATGTGGGAACAGTGCTCTCCCCCGCCGCGCCCACGCATACGGGGTTCGTATATAACGGCTCTCCCGAAGGCGGAGCGCCCGTTGCCACCTTGGAGCTCTCCGAAGACGCCGAGAACAACGTGTTCCGCTTCTACTTCGACAGGCGGCTCTACACCGTCTACTTCGACGCGAACGCGCCCGCAGAGCAGACTACGGGGACGATGGAAGCGCTCGAGGCATACTATGAACTCAACGTTGAGCTCACCGAGAATGCTTTCACCTATGAGGGGCACCGCTTTGTCGGTTGGTCCACCTCTTTGGATGGAGATTTTGAATACGCAGACGGCGGCATGCTCACCGTGCTCGGCAATGTTCAGCTCTTTGCCGTTTGGGACAGGGGCTATGTGGACCGCTACGGCGGAGAGGACGTCGTGTTCTTCCCCACCCTCGAGCCCGACAACGCCATCCTCTCCCGCGGCGGACAGGAATTCAAGGGCACGCGTGAGGGGGATAACTTCTCCTTTGAGACCCCGAACGGGACAGTTCTGAATGGCAAGGTGTACCCCAACTACTTCTTCTCCTATGAGCGCGGCGATCTTGCGAACACCTATGTGTTCTATGCGAATACGCCCGATCCCGCCTATGAAGACCACCAGTACGACAGCGAGCGGACGCTCACCATCGAGCCCTACATGACCGCCGTCTACAAAAACCACGGGCATACCTGCAACGGAAATATTTCCTACGCCGAGCAGACGGGCGACTACATCTTCACGAGCGAAGATGAGAGCTTCCGCTTCCTGCCCGCCGATAAGGACGACCGCCACCCCTACGAATACGACCATGTGTTCTCCCTCGGCGGCGATGAGGCGGATACCTATATCGACTTCATCTGGCTCGACCGTGGTACGGGTTCGGGCTTCCTCGGGCAGACTATGGGGCTTCTCCTCGACGGATACAGCACCGCGATGCTCATCGATCTTACGAACCAAAACTATTTCGACGGCAGATATTATGTGACGGGCACGGAGACCGTGGGCGCTGCGACGCTCACCCTCGTCACCCTCATCCTCACCGATGACATGTACGGCAGCCTCAGCGGAACGCCCGGAGCAAAGCTCGCCCAATATCTCTGTACTCTTCCCCTCGAGGGCGAATACAACGGGTTCGTGTTCGCCGAAAGACACCGCAATACCTATAAGGGCGACCCCGAGGCAGAGGTGAAGATCGGAAAGGAGAGCTATTCCCTCAAAGACGCCACCGTTGAACTCGATGGCTTCGGCATCTTCGAAAACAGCGCAAAATGCACCATAGGCGGCGTAACCTATGAGGGTACGTACAACCTCACCACCGACCTTCTGTCGGGGTCTGTCCTCACCGTGTATAAGGACAAAGCGCCCTATATCCAGATGCAGGTTGATCTCGACGCGCTCACCGTCTCCGCGCCTCGCTCCGAAGTGGCGCACACCGAATTCCGCTGGATGGACGGCAACGCGCTGCATCCCCCCTTCCTCTTCCTCTATGATGAGGACGTATTGAACGGGCAGACCGTTCTCGGCAAAAAAATGGAAGTTTGGGTGCCCAACGAGGATGAGGACGAGCTCATTCGCGCCGCAAGCGGCTATTGCACGGTCGAAACGATCGGCTCTAACTCCCGCGTCGATTTCAATCTCTATACCTTCCACCGCACTTGGGTGGAAGACGGATACGACAAAGAGATCGCCACCGAGATGCTCTTCTATAACACGAGCGTCACGAGCACGACGGACTATCTGTCGTATAACGTCTATTGCCTCCTTGGGGAAACGAAGGGGGGCGAAAAGCTCGATTACCGCAAGATCATAAAGGTCTCTGACGGAGGAGTGATCTGGCAGTGCACCACCGTCTCCACGACGGGGCTCGGCTCTCTCTACATTGTGGGCAATGAAGTGTATGAAGGACAGTTCACGATCGAAAAGAGCACCAACTTTGACAGGACCGTCGGCACTTTCCTCTATGCGACGGAGAGCGGCGACGCTGTGACCCTCCGCTTTGAAATGAGCGACCAAAACACAACGGCTACCCCTCTCAAAGGCACGGAGACCTTGCTCTATCTCATCCCCGCGACAGGCCCTAACAGCGCGGGCGTGGGACACGACGTGCTCTTTATCGACGGCGTAGGCCTTGCAAGGCGGGGCGAATCCGCAGACGGGAGCACCTTCTCCTACACCGACGGCACTTATTCCGAAGTCGGCACGACGACTTTCGGCGAGACGATCTATGCCTTCTATGTAGGCGGGACTGAACGCTTCCGCTTCGTCATCACCACCCTTCCCGGGGAGGACTTTGAAGGCGTGCTCTTCGGCATCCGCTACGACGAAACCATTAAGAAAGATACGTTTGTTTCCGGGAACGCCACCCTCACCATCGACCACTACCATACCGCTACGCTCGACAGAGGAGACGGCGCTGCCGTTTACGGAGACTACTTCATCACCGACCTGAGCGGCGGCTCTATTGTGTTTACCGACAGAAACGGCGTGGAATTCAAGTTCTTCATCCATGACGATCTCGGCACTTTTGAAGAGACCGACTGGGCGGTGGGCTACACATGGCAGCTCCTCGACAGCAATTACGAGCCGATCGGCGACAACTATCATGATCAGGTGATCGAATTCGACGGGAACGGGAATATCACCGTCTACTCCCCTACGAACAAAAACGGCACGTTGAAGACGGGGCACTACCGCCCGCTCGGCACGTTCAATGAAGCCTTTGGCTATGAAGAATACCTGATCTACGATATTTCGCTCAACGACAAGGATTATCCGCAGGGCGCATACAAGGTGACCTTTGCCTTCAACGCAAACAGTATGGCGGCGTGCTTCGTGTGTAACATGAAGATCCTCGAAAATTACGAAAACCGCACCGCCGTGTTCATCGACGGGGATTGGAACGTGCTCACTCTCGACGGTTTCAACCGCGGCTCTATTGTGACGGGCGCTTATTCGGGAACGGGCACAGTCGAGGTGATCGACTACGAAAAGAACTTCATCTCCCTCACGATCGACGACGACGGCTATTCGTCCATCTCGGGTCAGGTGTTCTACTACCTGCTCGGCGGCAACGGCACTTTCTTCTCCACCGATTACGAGGGACTTGCAGCCATGGGCAAGGCGGGGCTGTACTTCGCGGACGATATGCAATCGGTCGTGCTCGGCACGAACGGCACTGCCTATATCGGTTCCAATAACGGGCCTTACTACGTGCAAAACGACACGGCCCATGTCTACCTCACGGAAACACCCACAGAGGTGAAGATCGGCGACAAAAAGGTCACCTGCCAAGGCGTGGATTATCACCTCTGCGACAGCGAAACGCTCACCTTCAACGGCGTTGTCTACCTTCTGAAAAAGGACGAACAGATCTCCGACAGCAGCAAGAAGATCGATGCAATTTTGACCTTCACCCCCAATATGACGACCAACGCCAACCGTGCGGCGACGTTCACCCTCAAGGGAAAGGGCGAGAGCGGCGGAGATCTTGTGGACGATAAGTTCGCCCTCAGCCTCTACACGTCGAGCGGGGAATCGTTCAGCGAGAGCAGTAAATTCTCCCCCAACGTCGTTTACGACCGCCATGTGTACCCCATCTCCTTCACCTACAAGGACGGCACTTTCACCTTCGTCGTGACGGCGGGTTATAACAGCGTGGAATACCTCGACCACACCGCCCGTTACTACGAAAACGAGCCCGTCCACGGAAAGGACGAGAACGGCGACGACATCGTGACGAAGTATATCAACCGCGGTATGCGCATCTTCAAGACGAGCTTCGGATTCGGTCCTATTTCGAATGGCGAAACGACCCTCTCGGGCGATTTCCTGTACCTCTATGACGAGGATAGCGACGTCTACAGTAAGCCCATTCACTTTGAGGGCGTGAAGGAGAGCGATGTCTATAAGGTGGGCTATGTGCCCAGCTATAAGGACCGCATGGAACTTGTGTTCCATGGGAGCGACGGAAAGGACTATGCGCTCAACTACTATGAGTGGTATGAGGGCGGGGTCTACTTCTGGTGCTTCGGGCTCTACACCTATAAGGACTACACCTCCGCGGATGGGAATTACACCGTGCGCGCAAAGACGCTCGTGTATACCAAGATGTCCACCGTTTCGGGCTTTGCGGACGCGGCGGGGCATGAACCCACTTACGGACAGGTGACAGATACCGCTCTTGGCAAGATCACCAACGTGACCCTCTTCGACAAGAAGAACGGGGACGCAGTTCTCATCGAATACGATACGGGCAGCGTTTTAGACGGCTACGGCAAGGGCGTGTGGCTCGTAGAGATTGACAGCGTGCTCGAAAAGGGAACTACGGGGACGTGCGCATGGGGCGACGGTTATCTCATCACTTTCACAGGGACGGATGACAATATTACAGCCGTCAAGGTGGAGAAATATGAATTCGTGCAGGTGGTGAATTACGCCGAATACCTCATCAACCTCTTTGTGGACGAGAACGGAAAAGTGCGGATCGTGGGCTTGGGCGTGTTCAACGGGAATTTCGGCAGATATGACTGGTTGAGCAGCTCCCATGGCTATCAGGAACTCGCAGACGGACACTTTACCGTGGAAGGGACTTGGGAAGGCAAGGATGTGCGCTTCGACATCACCGTGACCAAGGACGCGGACATCACCGTGACCGACGGCGATGAACAGGTCCAAAAGAGCGGGTATACCGTGACCGTCACCATGACGACTTTGTAAAACAATTTTTGAGGCGCGCCGCTTCGCGGCGCGCCTTTTTTTGTGGGGGAAATTTGCACCACCCCCCTACCCCCCCTCCTAAGGAGGGGGCGAGTGACGGCCTACCCCCTACGGGGGGAGGCTCCCGCGGAGCGGGTGGTGGGGGGGAATCTTGCCCACCCCTTGAGGGATAGCCAAGGATATGGTAGAGATTCCTCGACTACGCTCGGAATGACAGTATAGAGTGGCATGACGCATGGGCGGGACGTAGCGGCGGAATGTGCACCACCCCCCTGCCCCCCTCCTAAGGAGGGG